>CAWCNF010000008.1:0-431995 GCA_963796815.1 uncultured Solirubrobacterales bacterium | reverse complement strand
TCTGCCGGGCCCAGCCCCACCTCGAATTCGCGAGGTTGCGGAAGTCGAGGACGCTTACCGACTCGACATGCACGCGCCCACGCCTAGGCCTAGACGTTGAGTCGAATCGGCATCACGAGGTAGCTGAACTCGTCGCCGTCGACCGGCCGCAACAGCCCCGGCCGCAACGGCGAGCTGAGCTGGATCGCGACCTGCTCGGTGTCGACGCTCTCGACACCCTCGACCAGAAACTGCGGGTTGAAGGCAATCTCCAGCGGCTCTCCGGAGTACGGAGCCGGCATTCCCTCGCTCGCGTCGCCGATATCCGGCGTCTCGGCCGCGACGGTGAGCTGTCCCTCCTCGAAGGCGAGCCGCAGGGGCGCGTTGCGCTGGGCGAGCTGGCTGATGCGCCGGGCAATCTCGAGAAACTCCTCGCGCGGGAGGCGCACGTCATGCTCGAAGGTCTCGGGAATCAGCTGGCGCCAGCTAGGGAACTGGCCCTCGATCAGGCGCGACGACAGGACGGTCGCGCCCACGCGGAAGACGATCTGGTTGCGCGGCAGCGCGATCTCGATCTCCTCGGCCCCGTCGGCGGCGATGATCCTTGCGAGCTCGCGCAGCGCGCGGGCCGGCACGTTGGCGTCGAGCTGCTGGCTCACCTCGGCCTCGAGCGCCGTGTGCTTGACGCTGAGGCGGTACGAGTCGGTCGCGACCATCGTCAGCTTGGCGCCCTCGGTCTGCACGAGGACGCCGGTCAGGATGGGGCGCACCTCGTCACGTGACGCCGCCCGGGCAACCAGGTCGATCGTGGTTGCCAGTGGGCCCGCCGGCAGCTTCACGGTCTCGCCCTCGATCTCCGGCAGCCGCGGGAAGTCCTCGGCCGGCAGTGTGCGGAGATGGAAGCGAGCGCCGCCCGCCGCGATCTCCACGTCGCGCTGCTCGGTGCGCAGCTCGAGCGCGACCTCACCCGGTGGCAGGCTGCGCACCACGTCGGCGAACAGCCGGCCCGGAAGCAGCACCGTTCCCTCTCGCTCCACGGTCGCCGAGTCCGCGCCGGCGGTGAGGGCGAGCTCCATGTCGGTGGCGCGCAGGGTCAGGCCGTCGCTGCCGGCAACGGCAAGGACCCCGCCGAGCGAGGGCAGGGCACCGCGGGTCGATACCGCGCGCCCGACCAGCTGCAGGGCGCCCGAGAGGGAATCACGTGGGACGGAAAGCTTCATCGGGAATCTCTCATCTTCCTAACTAGATCAGATGTATCTGCTTCGTGGATTGTTTGGGAAAAGGTCGGGATTGCGCTTGGTGGTGCGGTTTGCGGCTGTGGATCAGTCGGAGCCGGACTGGGGATCATGCCGATCATCGGTGGACGGACCGAGTGTCGCGGCCCGCGTACCCAGCGCCGCGTGGACGGTGTGGATACGCAACGAGGTCTCCGAGCCGGGCTTGAGCTCGCGCTCGATCGCGCGGATGGAGTGCGCGACGGTCGAGTGATCGCGCTCGAACCCGCGGGAGATCTCGGCGAGTGACATAGCGGTGAGCTCGCGGGCCAGATACATCCCCATCTGCCGTGCCTTGACAACTTTCGTTGCGCGCGAGGAGGAGAGCAGGTCTGTGCGTCGAACCCCGAAGACGGTGCAGATCGCCTCCTGGATGGCGTCCAGCGTGGGCGGCTGCGCTGTGGGCGCGGCGACGTCTGGCGAGGGACGTCCCAGGGCGCGGCGAACGAGGGGTGGCGACAGGGGCTCGCGCAGCAGGGAGGCCATGGCCATCACGCGGGTCATCGCCCCCTCGAGCGCGCGGACATTGGACGGGACGGCCCCGGCGATCTCCTGGAGGATCCCGGGCTCGGCGACCTGGCTCGAGTCGGAGGCGATCCGCCAGAGCACAGCGATGCGCGTCCGCAGGTCGGGCGGTTCGAGCTCCACGCGCAGGCCCCAGTCGAAGCGATCGCGCAACCGCTCGGCGAGACTCTCGAGCGCATCGGGAGGGCGGTCGCTGGAGAGGACGATCTGCTTACCGGCAGCGTGGAGTGTGTTGAAGGTGTGGACGAACTCCTCCTCGGTGTGCTTCTTGCCCTCGAGGACCTGGACGTCGTCGATCAGCAGCGCGTCGAGCTCGCGATACCGGGCCTTGAAGGCCTCGGGGCCGTCACGGCGCAGCGCCGTCACGAACTCCGTGGTGAAGCGCTCGGCGGTCGTGTAGTGGATCTGCAGCTCCGGGTGGTTGCGCTCCATGTACTCGCCGATCGCGCCGAGGAGGTGCGTCTTGCCGAGGCCGGGTGGGCCGTGGAGGAAGAGCGGGTTGTAGGCCTCGCCGGGAAGCTCGGCGACGGCCAGGGCGGCCGCATGGGCAAGGCGGTTGCTCGGGCCGATGACGAAGCGCTCGAAGGTGTGATCGGCGTCGAGGGGTTGTGAGCGAGGGCGCTCGTCACCGCGATCGGTGGCGGAGGTCGCGTCGACGAACGCGATCGAGGAGACCTCCGGTGCGATCCGCGCGACCGCCTGAAGCACACGGTCGCGGTAGCGACGCTCGACCCAGGCGCGAACCGAGGGCGTCGCGCTCAAAAACAGCGTGGTCCCCTGGCGGGAGACCGCGCGAATCGGGTCGAACCAGAGATCGAAGGTGGACGCTGGGAAGGACGCCTCCAGGTCGTCGCGCACGCGCCGCCAGAGGGCCGAGAGGTCGTCATCGCGTGCTTCGCCTGCCACCGCGTTCGACCATACATTCGGCCGTCACGCTCGCTTCCGTCCTACCCCGCAATTCGCGGGAAAGAAGGCCGCCGCCTGCGATCGCGGAGGCCGCAGGCCGAAGCGGAGCCCCGCCGCCGTTGAGGCGGCTTGATGTTCCTCTAGACTGCCCGATCCGATGAAGCGCACCTGGCAGCCAAAGAAGCGCAAGCGTGCCCGTACCCACGGGTTCCGAGGCAGGATGCGCACCCGGTCCGGCCGCGACGTGATCCGCCGGCGCCGCGCCAAGGGCCGCAAGCGGCTGACCCCGTAGATGCCCGCGGTCAACCCCACGGTCCGCTGATGGCCGAGCGTCGAAAGCGCGGACGCCTCTCGCGCAGCGGGGACTTCGACCGCGTGTATCGCGACGGGCGCTCGCACGCCAACCGCTTCCTGGTCCTCTACACCTTCCCCCGCTCAGACGACGCCCCGCAGGGCGATCAGCAGACGCGCCTTGGGATCTCGGTCAGCCGCAAGGTCGGCGGCGCTGTCGAGCGCAATGCGGTCAAGCGGGCTCTGCGCGAGGCCTTTTGGGGGATTGGCGAGGAGTCGCTGCCCTCCGATCACGATTTCGTCCTCGTGGCCAGGCCTGACTCTGCAGGTCTGGTTGAGCGTGAGGGCACCCCGGGCGTGGACGCCGCGCTGCGGGAATTGATTGCTGAAGCGGGAATCGGGGCGTAACACGTGAAACGCCTCCAAACAGCCCTGCGCGAGGCCTTTCTCCTGCCCATCCACGCCTATAGGTGGCTGATCTCGCCGAACCTCAAGCCGCGCTGTAGGTACTACCCGAGCTGCTCGAGCTACGCGGTGCAGGCGGTGCGCGAGCTGGGCATCTTCCGGGGCATGATCGTCGCCTCGTGGCGGGTGATCCGCTGCAACCCATGGAGCGCCGGAGGCGTCGACGAACTCAGCGACCGGCGCCTGTTCGCCGAGGCCGCGCACGACTGCGCCGAGCATGAGGCGCACGCATGAACGTGCTCGCGATCCTCGTCATCTTCCAGCCGTTCGAGGACCTCGCCGAGGCGATCATCAAGTTCTTCGAGGGCACCGTGGGCCTGGGCTGGGGCATTTCGATCGTCCTGCTCACGCTGACCGTGCGCCTGTTCACGCTGCCGCTGTCGCTGACGGGCATCCGCTCCATGCGGCGGATGCAGATGGTGGCCCCTGAGCTCAAGGCGGTCCAGGAGAAGTACAAGGACGATCGCGAGCGCCAGCAGCGCGAGATGCTCGCCCTCTACAAGGAGCACGGGGTCAACCCGCTCGCCTCCTGCTTTCCGTTCCTCCTGCAGATCCCGTTCTTCATCGCCGTCTACGGGCTGCTGCGCTCCGACACCTTCGCGACCGACGTGACCAACAGCGGCGCCGGCCAGGGCTTCCTCTTCATCAACTCGATCATCGAGCACCCCGAGGGTGCCGAGAAGATCGCGCTGATGGTGCTCTTTTTGGTCACGACCGTGGCGACGTTCCTCTACACGACGGCGACCACCCAGACGACGAGCGGGCCGCAGCGCTACATCTTTCTGGCGCTACCACTGCTGTTCGTGCCCGTGATCGGCAACCAGCCGGCCGGGCTCGGGCTCTACTGGGTCACCACGAACCTCTGGAGCCTCGGCCAGCAGGTGGTCGTGCAGCGCATCATGCCGATGCCCAAGCCGCCCTCGCCCGAGGAGGCCAAGGCGAAGAAGGTCACGGCACCGCCGCCGCCCCCACCGCGGAAGCGAAAGAAGCGGCGATGAGCGAGGAGTTCCTCTCCGAGGACCCGGTCGAGCGGGTCGAGACCGTTCTCGACGAGATCGTCGACGCCCTCGACCTGCCCGCCGAGGTCGCCGTCGACGACCGCGAGGACGAGATCGCCGCGCGCATCGAGGGCGAGGACCTGGGCGTGCTGATCGGCCGTCGCGGGCAGACCATCGACGCGATCCAGCTCCTCTGCTATCGCATCGCCTTCCGGGGGAGGGCCGACCGCAAGCGCGTCTCGGTCGATGCCTCCGGCTACCGCGAGCGGCGCCGCGAGACGGTCGAGCGCCAGGCTGACCGCGCCGCCGAGCGCGCGCTCGAGTCAGGCAAGGAGATCGAGCTCGAGCCGATGACGGCCGCCGAGCGCAAGGTCGTCCACGATCGCCTCGCCGAGCGCTCGGGCATCGAGACCTTCAGCGAGGGCGACGAGCCTGATCGCTGCGTGATCGTCGCGCCGCTCGTCGGCGAGTAGGCGGAGGCGGCCGCGTGGCCGACGTTTCACGTGAAACGACCGCTGCGCTGCGGGCGCGCCTGCAGCCCGTTCTCGACCTGCTCGGCACCGATCCCGCCTCGCTGAGCTCGGTGCCCGCGGCCGACCGCTGGCGCGTGCACGTGGAGGACTCCCTCAGCGGCATCGAGCTGGTCGGCACGCCGCAGAGCCTTGCCGATGTCGGCGCCGGCGCCGGCTTCCCCGGCCTGGTCATCGCGGCCACGCTGCCCGAGACGCGGGTGGACCTGATCGAGTCCGTCGGGCGCAAGGCCGGGTTCATCGAGCGCGCGATCGACGCGGCCGGCCTCGAGAACGCCCGCGCGGTGGCCTCCCGCTCTGAGGAGTGGGCCTCGGGTGATGGCCTCGAGGCCTACGACGTCGTCACCGCACGGGCGGTCGGCCGCCTTTCGACGCTCGCTGAGCTGGCCTCGCCGCTGCTCCGCGACGGCGGCAGGCTGGTCGCCTGGAAGGGAAAGCGCGATCCCGACGAGGAGGCAGAGCTCGCCCGGGCCGCCGAGGCGCTGGCCATGCAGCCCGCGGAGATCCGCGACGCCGGCGGCGCAGCGGGCTTCGAGCACCGCCACCTGCACGTCGTCGTGAAAGCGGGCCCCACCCCCACGGGTTTGCCGCGTCGTGCGGGAATCGCGAAGAAGCGCCCGTTCGGGCGCATCTAGGTCATCTAGGACGCCCGCTAATGTCGGCCGGGATGGGCGCCGTCTACGCGATCGCCAACCAAAAGGGCGGGGTCGGCAAGACCACGACCGCCGTCAACCTCGCCGCCTGCGCCGCCGCGACCGGCCGCCAGGTGCTGCTGGTCGACCTCGACCCGCAGTGCAACGCCACGGTGGCGCTCGGCCTCGACCGCGACCTCGCGCCGTCGGCGTATGAGTGTCTGACGGGCGACACGTCGGTCGCGGTCGCCGCGCGGCCTGCCGGGCCCGACAACCTCTGGATCGTTCCCGCGAACCGCGATCTGGCCGGCGCCTCGATCGAGCTGCCGCGAATCGAGGGCTACGAGCAGCGGCTGCGCGACGGCCTCGGCCCCGTGCGCGAGCGCTTTGCGATGACCGTTCTCGACTGCCCGCCATCGCTCGGGCCGATCACGGTCAACGCCCTCTGCGCCGCCGATCGGGTGATCGTCCCGGTGCAGGCCGAGTACCTCGCGCTGGAGGGCCTCGTCCAGTTCCTCGAGACGCTCGAGCTCGTTCGGCGCAGCCTCAATCCGACCCTGGTTCTGACCGGCGTGCTGATCACCATGCACGACGAGCGCACCCGCCTCGCCCAGGATGTCGAGGCGGAGTTGCGAAGCCATCTACCCGAACAGGTGTTCGCTACGGTGATACCCAGAAGCGTGCGGATCGCGGAGGCGCCGAGCCACGGCAGGCCGCTCATCGAGCATGCACCGGGCACCCGCGGCGCCGAGGCCTACACGGCCCTCGTGACCGAGCTCGAGGCGCGCGAGGCCGCCGAGCGCCCGGTGGCAGCGTGAGGCGGAGTCCGAAGGACGAAGCCGAGGTGCGCCGCCGTTGAGGCGCCTACTGTGACCCCAAGAGCCGGGATCGGGCGCGGCCTGGCGGCGATCCTGCCCGAAACGGGCGTCGGCGACCCCGATTACCGCGAGCTGCCCACCCAGATGGTGCGGCCGAACCCGAACCAGCCTCGTCGGCGCTTCGATCCAGAGTCGATCTCGACGCTTGCGGAGTCGCTGTCCGAAGCGGGGATGATCCAGCCGATCCTCGTGCGCCCGCTCCCGGACGGCCGCTTTGAGCTGATCGCCGGCGAGCGTCGCTGGCGCGCCGCGCAGGAGGCGGGGCTCGAGGTGGTCCCGGCGCTGATCCGCGACGAGGACGCGGCGACGCGCATGCAGACGGCGCTGATCGAGAACGTCGCGCGCGAGGACCTCAACCCGGTGGACGAGGCACGCGCATGCGCCGCGCTCGTCGAGGACCTCGGCCTGACCAAGGAGGAGCTCGCGCGGCGGCTGGGGCGTTCGCGCGAGTCGATCTCGAACCTGGTCCGGCTCCTGAACCTTCCGGATGACGTCCTCGAGCTGCTCTCCGTGGGCGAGCTCTCCGAGGGTCACGGCCGCGCGATCCTGATCGCCAAGGGCAACGACGTGCGCCGTCGCCTCGCCCGCGATGCCGTCGCCGCGGGCTGGTCGGTGCGCGAGACCGAGCAGCGCGCCAGGCGGTCTGACGAGGTCCGCACCCGGAAGGTGGTGCCGCACCCCGACCAGCAGGCGGCGCTGACCCGCGCCGAGGACGCGCTCGAGCGGGCGCTGGGCACGGGCGTGCGAGTGCGCTCCACCCGCCGCGGTCTGCGCGCGGAGATCCAGTTCGACGACCTCGACGAGCTCCTCGAGTTCGCCCGGGCCGCCGGCGAGGGCCGCCGTCCCGAGCGCCGCTCCGCCTGACCTCTTCCGACATGGCCACCCCAGCACTACGGGCCGAGCCGGTCGATCCGCCAGCCGCCGTCCTCGCGGCTGTATCGGAAGCGGTCGTGCAGGCGGCCGACGCGGCCCTGCCAGAACTCGATCGTGCGCGGTTTCAGCAGATAGCCGCCCCAGTGCTCCGGCCGCGGGACGTCGGCGCCCTCAAAGCGCCGCTCGGCGTCGGCCAGGGCCGCATCGAGCTCTTCGCGGTCATCGACCGGCCGCGACTGCGGCGATGCCCAGGCGCCCAGCTGTGAGGCCCGCGGCCTGGTCGCGAAGTAGGCGTCTGAGTCGGCCGCGCCCAGCCGCTCGACGTCTCCGCGCGCGCGGACCGAGCGGTCCAGTTCGCGCCAGTAGGCGACGATTGCGCCCACCCGACCGCCATCCAGCTGGTCGGCCTTCACGGACTCGTAGTTGGTGAAGAAGCGAAAGCCGTCGGCGCCGACTCCCTTGAGCAGGACCATCCGCGCGTCCGGCAACCCATCGCCGTCGACGGTCGCCAGGGTGATCGCCTCGGGAAGCGTCGCGGCCTCGCTCGCATCCTCGAACCAGCGTTCGAACTGAACGATCGGATCCGGGTTCAGATCGCTACGGCGCAGCTCCGGCATGTCTGGTCGGCGTGGCATGTCGGCCCCTAGAATGCCCCAATAGGTCAATCGCGGGCGATTAGCTCAGTCGGTTAGAGCGCGTCTCTGATAAGGACGAGGTCCCTGGTTCGAATCCAGGATCGCCCATCTCCCGCTGCTCGGATCGGGGCTCCGGGGCGGCGCCGAGCACCGCCCCGGAAACGAGCGTCAGCTCAGCCGCCGACGAACGTGACGTACACGTCGCGGTTTGCCGGAGAACCCTCCTGGTACGGGTTGGTGCCCGACAGCGTCGGCGCCGAGACCGTCGTGGTCTGGGCATCGATGTACGGCGCCGAGCAGCCGGCGCCGGCGCCGATCAGCATCGACACGGTCGCCCCGGCCGAGTTCGTGTCGGTCGCGAGCGTCGCGCTGCCCGAAACCGGTGGCGCGGCGAGGTCGTAACAGATCACCCCGGCACCGCCGCTGGCGACGCCCGTGATCCCCACCGCTCCCGCGACGGGCGCGACGTTGCTGCCGGTCTTGTCGACGCGGCCGTAGGCCAATGTCGGCACCGTCGGGATGACTCCCTTCTGGAGATCGCGCGCCTTGATCTTGTGGTCGGCGATCTTGCCGCTCTTGACCGCGTCCTTGGCGATGCGGCTGCCGGTCACCGCCTTCTTGGCGATGTCACTGGTCTGGATCTTGTTCGCCGCCACCGCAGCTCCCGTGAGCGCGAAGACGAGCGCAATGGTTCCTATGAGTACGCCCGGGCTCGGGCGCAGCTTCCTGATCCTCATCCGGTCCCACCTCCTGATGAGTCGTTGGTTGCTCAGGCCCCCCGCCTGAGATGTCTCGGTCCCCCCAACACCAGGATGGCCGCCGGGCTGCGGTTTCAGGCCGCGGTTCGCTGCTGAGCGGCTTGATCAAGCGCCGCGAGCGTCTGCGCGATCCAGTCGCTGAAGTAACGGCGGCCCGCGGTCGCGTCGATGATGCGCGCCTTCACGCCCTGCGGTTCCATCCCCATCTCGCCGTCTACGAATGTTCCGCCGCGCGCACCCGTGAGCTCGAAGCGCACGAAGGTGCCCGTGTTGAGGCAGCGGATTCGCAGCCGCCGCAGCTCGTCGCGGTTCTCGATCAGGAGGTTCATCTCGTCCTTGCCGAGCGGCGTCTGGGTGATCTGGCGATAGGTGCAGCCCTCCTCCAGGCCGTCGCACTGAACCTCGATTACGCGGGGCCACCACTCGGGGTGGCGCTCGATGTCGGAGATCAGATCCCAGACGACATCCACGGGCGCTTCGATGTAGCCCTGGAGCCTGCAGAGGGACATGCCTGCATTCTCGCACCGGGGCCGGGTAGGGCCAGACCTATAATCGCCTGGCAAGCAAGCGACCCAGGGACAGGCCGGGCACACCCGCATGCAGCAGATGCAGATCTACGGCGTCAGCTTCGACATGGTCGGCAAGCAGCCGATCGTTCTGTTGAAGACGGTCGACGGCAACCGTTTTCTGCCGATCTGGATCGGCCATCCCGAGGCTGCCGCGATCCTGATGAAGCTCCAGGGCGCCCAGACTCCGCGCCCGATGACGCACGATCTGCTCAACGACATGCTCGAGCAGCTCGAGGCGAAGTGCGAGCGCGTGGCGGTCACCGAGCTGCGCGACAACACCTTCTACGCGTCGATCACGATCTCGGTCAACGGCTCGGAGATCGAGATCGACTCCCGCCCCTCCGACGCGATCGCACTGGCCGTGCGCTGCCAGGCGCCGATCTTCGCCGCAGAGGAGGTCATCGACGAGTCCTCGATCGAGTTCGAGCACGAGGTCGAGGACCAGGAGGAGGTCGTGGAGCGCTTCAAGGACTTCCTCGACGAGGTCTCCCCGGAGGACTTCGCCTCAGAAGAGGGGTAGCCCCGGGGGTAAGTAGGGGGATCGGCGAGGGTGATCCCCAATAGACGCCGCGGCCTCTGGCGTCCAGCATCAAATGGTCACATCCCTTAGACCATCTGGAGGCTGAAAATGTCTGATCAGGACCGCACCACCGAGGTGCACCAGGAACCGGACCGCGGGGACCGCGGACCGCGGCGCCTGTTGCGCACCCGCAACGACCGCGTCATCGCCGGAGTCGCCGGTGGGCTCGGCCGCTACTTCGGTATCGATCCGGTCATCGTGCGGATCGCGTTCGCCATCTCGATCCTGATCGGCGGCCTCGGCGTTCTCGCATACGTCGCCCTGGCGCTGTTCGTTCCCACCGCGCCGGCCGCGGACGGCGAGGTCGGCCCCGCGCCGGTGGAGCGCTCGCGGGCCGTGGCCATCGGCGCTGGGATCGCCATCGTCGTGATCGCGCTGAGCTGGGGCATCTTCGACGGGCCGTTCTGGGGCTGGCATGGGTTCTTCGTCGGCCCGGGCCTGCTGCTCGTGGCTCTGGTCGCAGGCGCGATCGTGATCGCCCGCCGCGGTGGCATGCTCTCGGGCAGCCGTCCGCGCGGCGCATTGGCGACCACGCTGATCGCAATCGGGGCGTTCATCGGTCTGTGCGTCATCGCCCTGGCCGCCGCGTGGGCGGGAGCGACCGGCCACGGTGCCGTTATCGCCGGGACGGTCATCGCGATCGGCGTCCTTCTCGCCGCGGCTGCGTTCAGCGGCGGAGCTCGCTGGCTGATCGCACCCGCGTTGGCGCTGGCGATCCCGCTCGGCGCGGTCTCGGCCGCCGACATCTCGTTTGGTGACGGCGTCGGCGAGCGCGAGTACCGACCCCTTGCGGCGGAGGCGATTCCGGCCGACGGCTACGAGCTGGGGATCGGGCGGCTGGCGGTCGACCTGCGCGGCCTCGATTGGAAGCCCAACTCGGTCGTCAACCTGAACGTCGACCTCGGTGTCGGCGAGGCGGTCGTCGCCGTGCCCTCGAACGTCTGCGTCACGACGGACACGCTGACCCGCGCCGGCAACAACGTCATCGCCGGCAACCAGTCCGATGGATTCGACGTTCGCAGCAACGTGAACGCCGGCGCGTCGGCGACCCCGCGGCTCAACCTCACCGGAGAGGTTGACTTCGGCGAGCTGCGCGTGATCAACGACGACAACTACGACATCGGCCATCGCGGCTTCCACGGCAATGGGCCGAGCCGCTCAGAGATGGCGGCCAATCTGGAGTCGGCCTGCGGGGCCCCGGTCACGCCCTCAGAGCCAACCCCGCCGGCAAACACCCCCGATAAGCCCGAGAAGCCGTCGGGCGACGGGAAGGGGAATTGAGCCGGCGCGTGGACAGCGTCTCGCTGGTCGCGGGTCTCGCGATCATCACCGTCGGCGCCCTGCTCCTGCTCGACCAGGAGGACGTGATCGACCTCAGCCTCGGCATCGTCGGGGCGGTGGTCGCCGCGGTCCTGGGCGTGATCCTGATCGCCAGCGGCCTCGCTGAAGGTGGAGATGGCGGCTGAGACCCGCCCACGCCGCCGCGGTCTCGCCCGCGATCGTTCGAATGCGGTGATCGCGGGCGTCTGCTCGGGGCTGGCGAGGCGGATCGGGATCGACCCCGTCATCGTGCGGATCGCGTTCGTCGTCCTCGCCGTCGCAACACGTGGCGGCGCCGTGGCTGGCTACGTCCTGCTCTGGGTCTTCATGGACGAGGGCGATCGCGAACCGGTTCCCGGCGATGTCAACCGGGTCGAGGCGGTGGTCGCCCGGGTCCGCGTTGCCAACTGGCGGATCGCGGCGGGGGTCGGCTTCCTCACCCTCGCCTTCCTGCTCGTCCTGCGCGAGATCGGGCTCTGGTGGTCGGACGCC
This sequence comes from uncultured Solirubrobacterales bacterium, assembly GCA_963796815.1. Lineage (GTDB taxonomy): Bacteria > Actinomycetota > Thermoleophilia > Solirubrobacterales > 70-9 > WHSW01. Next base: position 420,290 of record CAWCNF010000008.1, on the reverse strand, counting down.
TTGGTCTGGCCGCTGATCCTCGCTGCGGCGGGCGGAGCGCTGCTGTGGAGCCAGAATACGAACGTTCCGCCCGCCTCCTCGGCTTCGCCTCCGGGGGCGCCCGGGTCAGCTCAGGGACGAGCTATCGCCAAATCGGCGGGCGGGACCGCGGCGATCGGCACCCGTCTCGCGGACGTCTACCGCGGCGGCTTCGGAATCGCCCTCGTCGTCGGCGCGGCGCTGCTCTTCCTCTACGCCAACGGAGCGCTTGGCCAGGCCCGGGACGTCGTCCTGGCGGTCGTCGTCGCGGGAACTGCCCTCGCCCTCATCCTGCTGCCGTTTCTCTGGCGACTCGGCCGCAACCTCGCCACCGAGCGCAGCGAGCGGATCCGCTCCCAGGAGCGCGCCGAGGTTGCCGCACACCTGCACGACTCGGTACTGCAGACCCTTGCGCTGATGCAGAAGCGCGCCGACGATCCCAAGGAGGTTGCGGCCCTCGCTCGCCGCCAGGAGCGCGAGCTTCGCGCTTGGCTCTTCGACGGCGACGCCGCTCGGCCGGGCGACAGCCTGGCCGCCGCGCTGGAGCAGGTCGCGGCCGAGGTCGAGGACGCGCACGGCGTGCCGATCGACGTCGTCGCGGTCGGCGACCACCAGCTCGACGAGCACTGCGTCGCGCTCGTGGCGGCGACGCGTGAGGCGCTGACCAACGCCGCCAAGTTCGCCGGCGACTCCGCGCCGGTCGCCGTCTACGCAGAGATGACCGACGCGGCCGCCCAGGTCTTCGTTCGCGATCGGGGCCAGGGATTCGACGCTGCCGCGATCCCCGCCGACCGCCGGGGCGTGCGAGAGTCGATCATCGCGCGGATGGAACGACACGGCGGCAAGGCGACGATCCGATCCACCCCGGGCGCGGGAACCGAGGTCGAGCTCGCCCTGGGAGGCGAGAGCCGATGAGCGCCCTGCCGACGGTCGTCATCGTCGACGATCACCGCATCTTTCGCAGCGGCGTGCGCACGGAGCTCGAGGGACTGGTCGACGTCCGCGCGGAGGCCGGCTCCGTCGAGGAGGCGGTGCGGGCGATCCTCGCCGAGCGTCCCGACGTCGTCCTCCTCGATGTCCACATGCCCGGCGGTGGCGGGGTCGAGGTGATCCGCCGCGTCGGGCGCCGAGAACGCCGCCCAGCGCTTCCTCGCGCTGTCGGTCTCAGACGCCGCCGAGGACGTGATCGCCGTCGTACGCGCCGGCGCCCGCGGCTACGTGACGAAGACGATCGCCGGCCCCGACCTGGCCGACGCCGTGCGGCGCGTGCGCGACGGCGACGCAGTCTTCTCCCCGCGCCTTGCCGGGTTCGTCCTCGACGCCTTCGCTGGACAGCTGACCGAGGCTGAGGTCGACCCCGAGCTCGACCAGCTCACCACCCGCGAGCGCGAGGTCCTGCGCCTGATCGCCCGCGGCTATCTCTACAAGGAGATCGCCCTCGAGCTCTCGATCTCACCGAAGACGGTCGAGGCTCACGTGAGCGCGGTGCTGCGCAAGCTGCAGCTCTCCAACCGCCACGAGCTGAGCCGCTGGGCGGTCGAGCGCCGGCTCGTCGACTAGCCCGTTTCGCAGGTGCGAAAGAGCGTCCGCAGCAGGGATTGCCCGAGCCCCGGGATCTCAGGCGTTCGAACCTTGCTGCGTGTGTAGGCGAGGTGCCCGCACACGGTTGCCGGCTTGCTCAGCGTCACCTTGGCCGGCGTTGCGTTCGGGTCGCCGAACTTTCCGGTCCCTCGAGCGCGGGCGCCGCCCCACTGTTTCCACTTCATCGAGCTCAGCTCGATCTGCTCGCTGGCGCCTCCTTGGCGGGCAAGCAGGATGCAACTCCTGGGCGACTGCTCAAAGGTGACCCGGCTCAGGTCCCTGTTCACGCAGATGACCTTGATCGGCCCGCCGCCGGGCTTGGCGCTCGTCGCACCGCTGATCGCGAGCGTGGCGACTGCGACTGCCGCCAGGACGGGCGCGATCTTTGGGAGCAGCCGCATTGGACCGACCCTATCCGAGACGGTCGCCGCGGTCACGACCCAGCTTGCGCCGGCCCACATCCGCGGTTAGGGTCGGCCAAACCGCGCAGCAAACGACAGGAGGACGGGTCCGTGTACCGGAGTGCTCACAAATCGGCTGGTCTCGTGCTTGGCGGAGTTGTGCTGGCTGCCGTCCTCGCCCTGTTGCTCGGCGCTGGCGCGCTGGCGGCACAGGGAACCGCGGGCGTCTATCACGGCGTCCTCGACGGCAGCCCGAACACCAACTGCGGCGGCAACGAGGGAGAGGGGTTCTTCAGGCTGAAGAACAACAAGATCGTCCCTGTCGGCAACTCGAGCTTCTGCGGCAGTCCGATCGAGGTCGCGCAGATCCTCGCCCCGAGCGACTTCCAGTGCAACCAGCTCAACGCGAACCTGCCGACGACAAGCATCAAGGTCAAAAACGGCGCTTTCGACTTCAAGGGCAAGGCTCCGATCGGCTCTGCTGGTGCCAAGCGAAACGTCCGCTTCAAGGGCAGCTGGGCGACCACATCGAAGGTGACCGGTTACACCCGCATCTCCGGCGGCGGTTGCGATAGCGGGCGCCTGAAGTGGACGATGAAGCTGCTGCCCTGACGGCAGCCGAAGGTTTGGAAAGCCGAGCGGTTGGGGGTAGGGTCGGGTTCGTCTTGGCCCGCCATGGGTGGGCTGGCGCGAAACAAGGAGGGTCAGCATGGCGGAGTACGCGGAGCGGAAGCTCAGAAACGCGAAGCTGAGCGTCGCACTGGCGGTAGCGGCGATCCTCGGCGGCCTCGCGGCTCGCGATCAGACGGCCGGGGCCGCGGCGGGCACTGAGAAGGGCGCCGAACCGCATCTGGCGCCGATCACGTCGGCCGACATCAAGAACTCGTCGCTGCTCTTCAAGGACTTCAAGGCCGGCCAGGTCTACTCGGACAACCAGGTCAACCACAAGTTCCTCAAGATCGATGACGCGAACAACACCTTCGTCAAGCTCGACGACGCGAACAACACGTTCGTCAAGATCGAGGACGCGAACAACACCTTCGTCAAGCTCGACGACGCGAACAACACGTTCGTCAAGATCGCGGACGCCAATCATCAGTTCATCCAGGGCGACGGCAGCGTGCTCACCGGGTTCGAGGCGCAGTCCGGCGTGGGCACTCAGACCGTGCTCGAGCTTCCCAGCATCGTTCGCGCCGAGGGTGTCGTTACGGCCGGGCAGAACGCCATACAAGGGAATCTGATCAACCTCGGCACGACGCCGCTTCACTACGCCACCGGCGGCACCGCTGGCGTGATCGGGCCCGGAGGGAAGCAGACCATCTTGATCTCCGGCAACGGCGGTGGCTCGGTCACCGTGCAGCTGATCAGCGAAGGCTCGCCGCCGGAGATCGCGACTCTGACCCTCAGCGCCATCCCCGACGGAGGGACGACCAACTTCTCGGGCCAGGCGCTGCTCGGCGCGGGCGGGTAGCGAGCCCGTTTGCGGTCGCTGACGGTCAGCGTTCGCCCGGAAGACGTCGAGGCGGTGCTGGATCGTCTGGTGCTGATCGCGCCCCGGGGCGTCCACGAGTTGCCGGGCGACACGACGACGGATCTGCTGCTGTACGGCGAGCCCGACGAGCTCGCCGGGGCCGAGGAGCTGACCGCCCGCGAGCCGCTGGTCCAGAGTCTGACCTCCGCCGACGCGCCCGGCGACTGGCGAGACAGGCGCTCGCACACCCACCGGCCGCAGCGCATCGGGGAGGGTCTCGTCGTGCGCCCGTCCTGGGCTGCACCAGCTGACGATTCGCCTCCGCGCGTTGAGATCGTTCTCGATACCGCGAACGCGTTCGGCACCGGCTCCCACCCGACGACCCGCGGCTGCCTCGAGGCGGTCGAGGCCCTCGCGCCTGGGGCATCACTCGCCGACCTCGGCTGCGGCTCCGGCGTGGTCGCCGTGGCGGCGGCGCTGCTCGGCTGGGGCCACGTCATCGCCGTCGATCTCAATCCGGCGAGCATCGAGGCGACACGCGCGAACGCGGCGCTCAACGCGGTTGACGTCGATGCGCGCGTGCTCGACCTCGCCGCCGAGCCACCGCCGGCCGCGCAAACGCTTGTCGCCAACGTGCCGCTGCTGGTGCATGCCGAGATCGCGTCCCGCCTCGCCGGCGCTCGGCCGCGCACGATCATCGCGAGCGGGGTGCCGGCCGACGGTGCGCAGGCGCTGGTCGACGCCTACGCGGCACTCTCGCTCGACCCGGTCAGTCGGCGAATTCTCGACGGGTGGGCCGTGGTCACGTTCGCCGGGGGCGATTGACGCCATGGATCGGGTGGTCCGCCGCCTTGCGGATGGCGATGGACTCGTCGTCTCGGGCAGCGTCGAGCTCGAGGAGGGCGCTCGCGGCGTCCTCATCCTCGTCGACGACCTGTTCCGCCTCGATGTCTGCCCGCGCGGCGACACGCTGCGAGTGGTGACGCGGCCACTCGGCGGCACCGAGGCAGCGCTCGGCGGCAGCGGCTACAGCGGGGGCGTGGTCGTCGCCAGCGAGCGGCTCGATTGGATCGCCAGCCTCATTCCAGCGCGCTTCGACGTCACCGTCCAGCTACGCCGCGGCGACCGCACCGCGACCGCCCCGGTGCTGATCGGCGCGCTGCACTTCGCCGATCGCGGAACGACGCAGCTCACAGCGCAGACGATCGTCACCGGACCGCTGGCCGCGCGCTAGTTGCCGAGTGGCTCGCCGACCCCGGCGCGCTCGAGGGCGAGCTCGAGCAGACGGCTGACCAGGCGCTCGAAGTCGATCCCGACCGCCTCTGCGGCCATCGGCAGCAATGAGGTGTCGGTGAGGCCGGGGATCGCGTTGGCCTCGAGCACCTGCGGTCCGTCTGACGCGAGGATCATGTCGACGCGGCCGAAGCCGTCGAAGCCGAGGACGTCCCAGGTGCGCAGCGCGGCGTCGAGCACCTGGCCCTCGGCGGCGCCCAGCGCCGCCGGGCAGAGGTACTCGGTGCGACCGATCTCATAGCGGGCCTCGTAGGTGAACCGGTCCGCCTCGCGCGGGCGAGCCTCGACCGATGGCAGCGCGATCCCGTTGATCAGCGAGACGGCAAGCTCGCGGCCGTCGACGTGGCGCTCGAGCATCACGCGGTCGTCGTAGGAGAAGGCGGCGACGAGGGCCGCGGGCACCTCCTGCGCGGAGCCGGCGAAGCGGACGCCGAGCGACGAGCCGCCGCGGGCGGGCTTGATCACGAGCGGGTAGCCGAGGCGCTCGCCGATCTCGTCGAGCGTCTCAGCCGCGCCGAGTTCGCGGAAGGCGAGCGCGTTGAACGCGGCCCACTCGGGCGTCGGGATCCCGGCGGCCACGAGCTCCTGCTTGGCGGCCACCTTGTCGATCGAGCGCATGCAGGCGCGGATGCCCGGGCCGGTGTATGGGATCCCGAGGATCTCAAGGAGCTCCTGCGCGGTGCCGTCCTCGCCGCCCACACCGTGCAGCGCGACGAAGGCGACGTCAGGTTGCTCGGCGCGCAGCCGTGAGACGAGGTCGGAGCCGACGTCGATCGGCACCACCTCGTGATCGAGCGCGGCGAGGGCATCCTCAACGCGGGCGCCACTGCGCAGCGACACCTGGCGCTCAAGCCCCCGCCCACCCTTTAGAACGGCGACCTCTCAAGAGGTCCGCCGTTGTAAACGGGAACACCTGCCCGGCCACCTCCTCGGCTTCGCCTCCGGGGGTGCCGGGGTCTGCCGGAGGGCGGGGGATTTGGTGTTCCTGCGTGATCGCTCTCGTAGAGCCCGACCTGCTCGGCGATCACCGCGCCGATGCGGCGGATGCCCTCGCGGATCTCGTCCGGCTGTGAGGCGGAGAAGTTGAGGCGCATCGAGGAGCCGCCGCGCCCGTCAACGTAGGCGGCGGCGCCGGGGACGAAGGCGACGTTCTCGCCCAGCGCCTTTGCCAGCAGGTCGGTGGTGTCGATGTAGTCGGGCAGCGTCGCCCAGAGGAAGAGCCCGCCGTCGGGCTCCGACCACGTTGCCCCGGGCGGGAAGTGGCGCTCGAGGGCCTCGAGCATCGCATCGCGCCGCTCGCTGTAGACGCCACAGAGGTCGGTGATGTACTCGCGCCAGCGCCCCTCGGCGAAGTACTCGTGGACGAAGTACTGCGTGAGCGTCGAGGTGCAGAGGTCGGCGGCCTGCTTGCCGAGTACCACCTTCTGCACGATCGGCGGCGGCGCGCAGAGCCAGCCGAGGCGGATCCCCGGCGAGAGGATCTTCGAGAAGGTGCCGAGGTAGACGACGTAGTCGCCGCCGTCGAGCGAGTAGAGCGTCTCGAGCGGTTCGCCCTCGTAGCGCAGTAGGCCGTAGGGATTGTCCTCGACAAGGAGCAGCTCGCGTTCGCGTGCGATCTCGACCAGGCGATGGCGGCGCTCGGCCGACATCGTCACCCCGGCTGGGTTCTGGAAGCTCGGGACGGTGTAGACGAACTTCGGCTTCGTGTCCTCTTTGGCGAGGCGGTCGAGCAGGGCCTCGAGCGCGTCGATGCGCATCCCGTCCTCGTCAACCTCGACCTGCAGGGTGAGCGCCTCGTAGGAGCAGAAGACCGGCACGGCACCCGGGTAGGTCGGCGCCTCGGCGATGACGACATCGCCCGGGTCGACGAGCGTCTTGGCGATGAGGTCGATCGCCTGCTGACCGCCGGTCGTGACGACGATGTCGTCTGGGTCGGGGTCCATGTTCTCGGCGCGCATCAGCTGGCGGATGCACTCCTTGGTCTCGGCGAAGCCCCCGGTCGGCCCGTACTGCAGCGCCTCGGCCGAGCTCTCCTGCGCGATCTTGGTCATCTGCGCGGCGAAGCTCTCAGGCGGGAACGTGGAGGTGTCGGGGAGTCCACCGGCGAGCGAGATGACCTCGGGACGAGCTGTGATCTCCATCAGGTCGCGCATCGCGCTCGAGCGCATGACGCGGGTGCGGCTCGCGAACAGCGCGGCGTAGCGCTCGAGGTCGGCCGAGGTCGTGTGGGAGCGGCGGTGGGGCCCGGACCCTGCGATCTGCGGCCTGCCGTCTGCGGTCTCGTGACGCGGATCCTCGGCCATCTGAACTGGAGTGTGGCGCAGGTTGGCTCGCGTAAGGTTCGCGGGGTGAGGAGGCGGGCGATTGCGATTGCGGTGCTGTGGGCATCGCTTGCCGCGCTGACGCCGGCTGCCGCCGACGCGGCCAAGCACTCCCTCTACTCGGGCCCACCGCCGCGGCCCGGGCCGGACGTCCTCTACGAGGCGCCGAAGACCGCGCCGCAGCTGCGCAACGCCGGCATCTGGGAGGCCAAGCCGTTGCTCGTCTCGGGCGCCAGTGCGTACCGCAAGGGCGAGTTCCTCTACCAGGACTACCTCTACGACGACAGCGGCGCGCGCGGCAGCGCCGACCCCAACGACCCGAAGGCGAGCGCCACGTTCGCGCGGTGGGACGGCACCTACGACTACCCGACCGGTGACGCCTACGTCGAGAACGTGGCTGACCTCGTCGAGTTCCGCGTCAAGGCGCTCGACGACGCGACGGCCTTCAGGCTGACCTTCAACTCGATGACCGACCCGAAGCTGGTCGGGACGACGATCGCGCTCGGCGATTCACCGCCAGCCGCAGGAGTTTCCGCACGGCGCCAACGTCGTCGCGCCGGCACAGTTCTTCCTCACCGTCCACGGCAACAAGCGCGGAGCTGCTCGCGGCCGGCTCCGACCACGCCGATCGCACCCGCGGCGAAGGTGAAGATCCACAAGCGCCGCGACCAGGTCGAGGTCGTACTCCCGCACGCGGCCTGGGACCCGGGGACGTCAGTGGTGCGGATGGCGGCCGGTACCGGGCTCTGGGACGACGCGACCGGCGCCTATCTCATCGCCCGGATCGCAGGCGACCGCGACGACGCCCGGCGGCGCCGGCGGCATCGCCAACCCGCCCGCGTTCTTCAACGTCGCCTTCCGCTACAACGAGCCGGCCCCGCAGGTCGGCGACCGCGAGCTCGGTGCTCACCGACCCGTCGTGGTGGCGCGACCACGAGCAGGCCCACGCGCTCGCCGGCGGCGACATCTCCGAGTTTCACGCGGACGTCAACTTCGGCAAGCTCGTCGCCGGCAAGCGCGACGACCTGCGCGGCAAGCCCGGCGGCGTGCCGACCAGCGGCCCGATCAACCGCATCCTCAGCAGCCACTCGAACTTCGGCCAGGGCGCCGACTACGCGCTCGGTTGCGCCGGCAACGACGACTGCTCGAGCCAGCTGCTCGGCCGGCTCCTTCCCTACTCCGTCTACCTGCCGAAGAAGCCGAAGCCGAAGAAGGGCTACGGGCTGACGCTGCTGCTGCACTCGCTGGGCGCGAACTACAACCAGTTCACCGGCTCGCGCAACCAGTCGCAGATCGGCGAGCGCAGCACCGGCTCGATCGTCATCACGCCGTCGGGTCGTGGCACCGACGGCTGGTACTACGGGGCAGCCGGCGCGGACACCTTCGAGGTGTGGGCCGACGTCGCCAAGCACTACAAGCTCGACCCCGGTTACACGTCGATCTCCGGCTACTCGATGGGCGGCTACGGCACGTATAAGTTCGCGACCCAGTACCCCGACCTGTTCGCCGCGGCCCAGCCCGTCGTAGGCCCGCCCGGCCAGGGGATCTGGCTACCGCCCAACGCGCCGGTGCCCGGTGGCCCCGGCTCGAACACCAACCGGATGCTCGCGTCGGTGCGAAACGTCCCGTTCCTGATCTGGGACGGCGCCGAGGACGAGCTCGTGCCGGCTCCCCGGCCCCGTCGCGCAGGCCCAGACGTTCGACGACCTCGGCTACCGCTACGCCTTCGACCTCTTCGCGACTCCGACCACCTCCTGCTCGCCTCCAACGACTCCTACCAGCCGGCGGCCGACTTCCTCGGCAACCAGCGCGTTGACCGCAACCCGTTCCACGTCACCTACGTGGTCAACCCGACGATGGACTTCGCCAACCGCGACACCGTCGCCAATCACGCCTACTGGCTCTCGGGGCTGACGCTCCGCGACGCGAGGGTAACGCGCCGCTCGGCCAGGTCGACGCGATCTCGGCAGCCTTCGGCAAGGCGACCCGATCCCGGCTCAACCCAGACCGGGGCGGGAACGCTGACCGGCGGCAACGCCGGCCCGCTCGCCTACGCCGAGCAGAGCAAGGTCTGGGGCCCGGCTCGCAGGCGACCAAGTCAGACACGCTGACCATCACGGCCACCAACCTCAGCCGCATCGTCGTCCACCCGCGCCGCGCGAAGCTGGACTGCCGAGCCAAGCTCGACGTCACGACCGACGGGCCCGTGACCGTCACGCTGGCGGGCTGTCACCGCAAACAGACCTTCGTCAGTAACCGCGGCCGTCTGACGGCTAGAGTCGAAGCCCAGCCCGAGGCGGTCCAGCGTTCGTAGCCAGAGGCCCGCGCCTGCCCTGGCCTTGCGGTCGGCGGCCGCCAGGCGGTTGCGGGTGAGCTCGATCGCGCCCAAGCGAAACGGCTCGGGTGGGAATGGCACCGGCTTCGAGCCGGATCAGCGCGCAGTCGACGTCGCCTCCGCTCGCGCGTCCGTCCAGCAGGTCCAGTGCGACCTGCGCCGCCGAACCGGCTCGCGCCGACGCCGAGCCCCGTGTGCCCGACCGTGTAGGCGACCCGCCCGCCGAGAGCGGTGCCCTAGAAGGCGAAGAAGCGGCTGCAGGTGTCGATCGCGCCGCCCCAGCGGTGGGTGAAGCGGATGCCCTCCAGCTGCGGGAAGACGTGCGAAGAAGTGCCCGGCCAGCAGGTCGAAGCTTGCCTCGCGCTGCTCGAGCGCCGGATCGACGGTGCCGGCGAAGTCGTAGATCGCGTCGTAGCCACCCCAGAGGATCCGGTCGTCCTGCGTGAGCCGGAAGTAGTGGAACTGGTTCGCCATATCGCCGATGCCCTGGCGGTTCGGCCACCCGATCGCCTCGCGCTGCGTCGGGGTGAGCGGCTCGGTCACGAGCACGTAGTCCCACACGGGCACGACCCGCCGGCGGATGGCCCCGACCAGGCCGGGAAAGGCGCTAGTCGCGAGCAGCGCCTGTCGCGCCTCGACGGCGCCCTCCGGAGTCCTCATGGCGACCCCGCCGCCTCGACGCTCTAGCGCCTCGACCGCGGTCTGCTCGCAGATCCGCACCCCGAGCCCCTCGGCGGCGCGGGCCAGGCCCCAGGAAAGCCGCGCCGGGTCGACGAGCCCGGCGCCGGTCTTCCGCCAGAGCCCGCCGACGGGCAGCGGCGAGCGCAGCTGGTCGTCAACGCCGGCGCGATCGAGAACCTCGACCTCATGTCCGAGCGCCCGCAGCGCCTCCGCCTCCTCGATGAGCCAGGCGGCCTCGTGGGCCTCGACCGCGATGTCCAGATCGCCCCCGGTCTCGAAGGCGCAGTCGATCGAGTGGCGGCGGATGGTCTCGCCGATCGCGTCGAAGTTCGCAAGTCCGAGACGCTCGAGCGTCTGCATCTCCTGCGGGAACCGGGCCATCCCGTTCGTGACGCCATGGGTGAGAAACGACGGAACAGAAGCCCCCGTTGCGGCCGCTGGCCGCGTTGGCGATGCGGCCCTGATCGAGCAGGATCACCTCGCGGCCCGGGTCATGTTCCTTCGCCAGCAGCGCCGCCCAGAGACCGCTGAGCCCGCCGCCGACGATTGCGAGGTCCGCGCCGCTGCCGCCCCTCGAGCGCGGCGGCCGCGGGGCTGGGCGCTGCGGGGAGTCGAGCCAGAACGGGACCCGTTCGGCGTCGGCGTACGCGGCGCGGAAGGCGCCGTCGGCGCGCGGCCAGGGCCCGTGACCATCCTTGGCTGCCATCGGTGCGCAGTCTCGCGGATGCGCCCACCGAGGCGTTAGCCGAGGCTGCGCCGCTGTTGAGGCGCGTAATTTGCCCGGACACTCCGATGGGTACGCTCCTGCGCCGATGGACCTCTTTCTCGCAGCCTGTCAGGGCGTCGGACTGGCGGTGGCGGCCGGAATGGTCGCCGGCGCGCCGGGAAAGCGCGACGGCGTCGGCTACCTCATGCTCGCCCTCGCGGTCGTCGGCGCCGCGATCTTCTTCGGTGCCTCGCTTGCCACCGAGGATCACCCGGCATGGCCGGGCTGGCCGGTCGGCGGGCTGATCGCCGCCGGGACGTTCTTCGTCATCGCCGACTTCGCGGCTGGCGCAGCCCAGCGCGCCGAGGGCAACGACGTGATCGCGGTGGCGATCATCCTCGCGGCGCTGGCGGTCGCGGGCCTGTCGCTGCTCTTCGGGGCCGTCGGGCTCGTCGCCCTCGCCGGGATCGTCTACCTCTGGCTTGGGCGCCGCCGCCGCGCGGCGACCAAGTACGAGGGCCTGCGGACCCTCCGGTGACCGCTGGAACCAGGCGCCTCAACGGCGGCTCGGCTCGGCAGCCGCCTCGCAAGCTGGTCCTCTGCATGGTCGATTCCCTGCGGACCGACAAGCTCATCGAGACGGTCGAGGACGGGCTTGCGCCGAACTTCGCGGCCCTGCTCGACCGCGGCACGCTGATCGGCGACTGCGTCTCCTCGTTCCCCTCGGTGACCCCTGTGTGCTGCTCGGAGATGACGACCGGGCGACGGCCGGACGGGCACTGGATCAGCGGCATGAACTGGTATCACCGCGCCGAGCGCCGCTACGTCGAGTACGGCAGCTCGTTCGAGGCGACCCGCGCCTTCGGGCTGTTCCGCTCCCTCTACGACACCGTCTACAACATGAACATGTCCCACCTCTCCGACGAGGTTGAGACGATCTTCGAGCGGCTGGCCGACCAGGGAGTCCGCACCGCGTGCACGCCGTTTCTGATCTATCGCGGCCGGACCCGCCATGAGCTCGGGCTCGAGGGGTTGCTCCGGCGCGTCGCGGTCGCGGCGACGTTTCACCACGCGACCTGGGGACCGGACGAACTGTTCTACGGCGAGCTGTACTCGAGCCGGAAGGTGCCGTGCAAGCCGACGCTCGCCCGGCCGGGCACGCGCGACGAATACACGGCGTGCTGCGCGCGCGAGCTGGCCGAGAACGGCCTGTATGACTTCCTCCTCTTCTCCCTGCCCGACAACGACTTCCACTCGCACAAGCACGGACCGGATGGGCAGCCCGAATCGATCTCCCGCGCCGACGCCGCGCTGGGCGAGCTGATCGACGCCTGCGGCGGCCTCAACAAATTCCTGACCGAGCATGCGGTGATCGTCGTTGCCGACCACGCGCAGACCGCGGTCGACCGTGAGCTCGATCTCGCCGCCGAGCTCGCCGCGAGGTGGCGGGTGCTCGAGCCGAACCAGGGCGATCCCGAGAACGCCGAGCTGGCCGTGAGCCCGACCTCGCGCGCTGCCGCCGTCTACGTGGTCGCCGGCGATCGGTCCCGTGCGGCACACGCCGACGTGCGCGAGCGGCTGCGCCGTCTCGAGGGCGTGGACCTCTTCGCCTGGCTCGAGCACGAGGGCGAGCCGGTGCTGCGCGGCGATGCCGACGGGCCGCCGCCGCGGCGGTCTGAGGCCGTCGTCGAGCGCGACGGCGCGGTGATGCGCTTTCGGCCCGGCTCGGTCGTGGTCGACGCCCGCGGCGTGCGCTGGGACGTCGATGGCGATCCCGCCGCGTTGCTCGGGGAGATCCGCGGCTCCGATTCCCGCTTTGAGTCGAGCGAGTACCCGGATGCGCTGGCACGTCTGTGGGCCGCGCTGACCGCGCCGCATGCCGGGGAGATCCTGATCTCGGCCGCCGAGGGCTATGAGTTCGTCGACTGGGGCGGTGTCACCCACTGTCCGGGGGGCAGCCACGGCGCGCTGGCCGCCGGCGACTCGCTCGGTCCGCTGCTGCTCTGCGGCTTTACGGACGGGATCGAGGCGCGCCGGGAGCAGTGGGCGATCAGCGACGTGGCCGAGCTGGTGCTCGAGCACTTCGGGGTCGCGACGCCCGAGCGCGAGCTGGCGCTGAGCGCCGTCGAGGGCGGCGCATGACGACCCAGGAGGTCGCTCCCCCGCCTGCCGCGCCACCCGGGAACGTCGTGCGCCGCATCCACCACGGCGCCCGCAAGCCGGACAACTGGATGCAGCTGGCGAAGTTCGGATTCGTCGGGGGTTCCGGCTACGTCGTCAACCTCGTCGTCTTCGGCCTGCTCACTCACTACGCCGGCGTCCATCACATCGTGGCCGCGATCGGGGCGTTCGTCGTCGCGGTGACGAACAACTTCTGGTGGAACCGCCACTGGACCTTCGGCGCTGGCGACGGCCACGCCGGGTTCCAGGCCGCGCGCTTTTTCATCGTCAGCCTCGTTGGCCTCGGGTTCAACCTGGTCCTGCTCGAGCTCTTCGTCAGCTCGGTCGACATGCCCGAGCTCGCGGCTCAGGCTCTCGCCGTCGCGCTGGTCACGCCGATCAACTACGTCGGCAACAAGTTGTGGACGTTCGGGTCCTAGAACGTTGAGGGCGCTCGCTCTCGTCCTCGGGATCGTCTTCTGCCTGATCGTCCCGAGTGCCGCGGCAGCGCAGGGGGTGACGCCCGCGCCGGTGCGCCCCGACTACATCCCGCCGACCCCGGACAACTTCCAGATCTCGGGCGAGCAGGCGCTCGACATCGCGGGCCGCAACCCGGTGGTGGCGGCGATGACGGCGAGCCACGGCCGCCTGACGATCGCCATGCAGGTGACCGACAACGTGGTGTGGCAGGTCGGCTACAAGGACCACGACGACGACGAGGTCGCGCAGGTCAAGGTCGACGGCTTCAGCGGTGCGGTGACCGAGGCGTGGACGGGCTACCAGGTCGCGTGGCCGATGGCGCGCGGCAATCCGGGCCAGTTCGGCCACATCCTCAACGCGCCGTACGTCTGGATCCCGCTCGCGGTGATCTTTCTCGTCGGCCTCTTCGACTTTCGCAAGCCACTGCGGTTCGCGCACCTCGACCTGCTCGTGCTCCTCTCGTTCGGCATCTCGCAGGCGTTCTTCAACAGCGCCGACATCGGGATCTCGGTTCCGCTCGCCTACCCACCGCTGCTCTATCTCTTCGCCCGCACGATTTGGATCGGCTTCCGCGGCGGGCCGCGGACCGGCCTGCGGCCCTCGATCCCATGGCGGTGGCTCGCCCTCGCGATCGTCGTGCTGGTCGCATTCCGCGTGACGATCAACATCGCCGACTCGGGGGTGATCGACGTCGGCTACGCGGGCACGATCGGGGCCGACCGCATCACACACGGCGAGACGGTCTGGGGCGAGGGCGAGTTCCCTGACGACAACCGCTTTGGCGACACCTACGGCCCGGCCAACTACTACGCCTACGTGCCGTTCGAACTCGCGCTGCCGTGGAGCGGCAGCTGGGACGAGTTGCCTTCATCGCACGCGGCGGCGATCGCATTCGACCTCGCGACGATCCTCGGCCTCTTCTTCTTCGGCCTGCGCCTCATCGGTGGCGAAGGAGGCCGGCGGCTCGGAACGCTCCTCGCGTTCGCCTGGGTCGCCTACCCGTACACGACGTTCGCCCTGCAGTCGAACTCCAACGACTCGCTGCTGGCGGCCTTCCTCGCGTGGTCGCTGGCGCTGTTTGCCCGCCCGCTTGCCCGCGGCGCCCTTCTTGCCGGGGCGGTGATGACCAAGTTCGCACCCGCTCGCGCTCGCTCCCCTCTACGCGGGCGGCACCGAGGGGCTTGGCCGCGTCTTCAGCCGCGACTGGCGCGCGGCGCTGCGGACGCCGCTGCTCTTCGCGGGGGCGTTCGCCGTCCTCGCCGCCATCCTGCTTGCCAACCCGGCGATCGATCCTGGCCTGGGGACGTTCTTCGACCGCACCGTCGTCAGCCAGATCGACCGCACATCACCGTTCAGCGTCTGGGGCCAGGTCGACGGCATCCAGTGGTTGCAGACGGCGGTGTTCGTGGCGGTGTCGCTGCTCGCGGTTGCGTTTGCCTTCGTCCCGCGCCGCCGCACGCTCCCGCAGGTCGCGGCGCTGTCGGCGGCCGTGCTGATCGGCCTCCAGCTTGCCGTCGACCACTGGTTCTACCTCTACATCCCGTGGTTTTTGCCAGGACTGTTCATCGCCCTGCTCGCCGGGGTAGACGGCCCGGCAGGGCAGAACCATCCAACACAGGAGGACGAGATGGAGACTCCGGAAGAGACACCCGTTGAAGAGCCGGTCACCGAGGACGACGAGTCCGCCGGCGACGACGAGGCTCCGGTCGGTCCGTAGCTGACGCGGCGGCACGAGCCGGGGTCGCCCGGCTCGTGCCCCCTGCGTGCACGCAGGCGTTCGTAATCCGCGTCCTCACCTGCCATCCTGGCCGCCTTGAAGGCAGCGGTTGGCATCGGGGCCGCGGTTCTGGCGATCGCAATCGCCGGATCGGCTCCTGCGAGTGAGCGTCCGAACGTGCGCCTCATGGTCTTCGGGCTCAGCTCGCCGCCCGCCAAGGCTGACGCCGGCGCGAGCTTCCGGACGACAGGCACCGTCAGCAACGGCGGCACCCACGTGCGCCGCCCGCGCGTCCGCTTCTTCCTCGAGCCGGGTGGGCGCTCGACTCGCATGCCAATTGGATCGGTGCGGGTCGGCCGCGTGGTGCGCAAGCGCGACTTCACAGCTCACGTCCAGATTCCCGAGAGCTTCCCTTCGGGCGAATACCGCCTGCTGGCCTGCGTCCGTTCCCGCGGCCACGACGGACCGCTGCGCTGCGGCCTGGCCCAGGGCACGGTCACCGTGTCAGGCGGAGGGGGCTCGACCGTTCCAGGGCCCGGGCCGACCGCCGCCGACTTCACCCCGGGACCCCGCACGCTCCACGACCCGCTGCTGCCGCAGATCGGCAACGGCGGCTACGACGCGCAGCACTACGACATCGCGCTCAACTACGACCCGGTCGCGAACAGCTTCAGCCGCGCGGTCACCACGATGCGCGCGACGGCAACCCAGGATCTCTCCGAGTTCAGCCTCGACTTCCAGGACATGCCGGTGGACAGGGTCCTGGTCAATCGCGCGCCGGCCGCGTTCACCCAGCTCGACGCGACGCCCGCGCTCGCCGGCGGCGGCACCCAGCCGATGAAGCTCGTCGTCGATCCGGGAACGGGGATCACGAACGGTTCGACGTTCACGGTCGAGGTCGACTACCACGGAACCCCGCGGGTCTTCACCGACCCGGACGGTTCCGAGGAGGGTTGGATCCAGAACCCGAACACCTGCCCGGGAGCGGGGTGCTCCTCGTTCGTCGTCGGCGAGCCGATGGGCTCGCAGGCCTGGTTCCCGTCCAACAACCACCCGTCCGACAAGGCGAGCTTCGACACCCAGATCACCGTGCCCAGCGGGAACACCGCGCTGGGCGTCGGCGAGTTGGTGGGGGACGGTGACAATGGTGACGGCACCCACTCCTTCGGCTGGAGCGAGGACTCCCCAACCGCGACCTACCTGGTCACGGCGAGCGTCGCGGCGACGCCGGCGCCCTCTCAGTTCGCGCAGTCGTTCGTCAATCTCGCCGACGGGCGCAGCCTGCCGATCTACGACACCGTCGCCACCAGCGCCCTCCCCGCGCTCGGCGGCATCCAGGCCCTCACCTCCCAGGACGGGGCGATGATCGACAGCCTCGCCGCGCACTACGGCGCCTATCCGCTCGACTCCTACGGCTCCTTCTGGGACGAAAACCCCGACGTCGGCTACGAGCTCGAGGTGCAGACGAAGTCGCACTTCTCCTCTGCGCCGGTTGCGCCGGGCACCTACCTGCACGAGCTCTCACATCAGTGGTGGGGCGACTCGGTGACCCTCCACGACTGGAACGACGTCTGGCACAACGAGGGCTGGGCGCAGCTGTCGGAGTGGATCTGGGGCCACGACTCAGGCACCGACCCGAACACGCCCGAGCAGCACTTCGACACGGAGTTCGCAAAGCCGGGCAACGACTGGTCGATCCCGCCGGCCACCCTCGGCGGCGATCCGGCGAACATGTTTGCGAGCTTCCCGACCTACGTGCGTCCGGGAATGATGCTCGAGGGCTACCGCGAGATCGTCGGCGCACCGGCATTCGACACGTTCGCGACGGCCCTGCAGGCGCAGTTCGCCCACGGCAACATCGACGCCCAGCAGTTCATCGACTTCGCCGAGCAGCGCTCGGGACTGACGGGCGCCGACCTGACGAAGCTGGACGATTACTTCCAGCAGTGGCTCTACGGCACGACTGCAGCCGACTCTGACACCCGACGACTTCTAGTCCGGCGCCGGCTCGAGGACCTGCTCGATCGACCGGGCCAGCCCGTCGTCGCCGATGTCGACGACCACCGCGTTGATCCACAGGTCGTCCTCGGCGGTGGTGAAGCGCACGGCCATCTGCGTGCGAAAGCCCTCGAGCGCCTGCTCCCAGCGGACTCCGAGGACGCTCGCGCGCGAGCCGGTCATGCCGACGTCGCTGATGTAGGCGGTCCCGTTCGGCAGTACCCGGGCGTCGGCCGTGGGCACATGCGTATGAGTGCCGACGACGGCCCCGACACGCCCGTCGAGGTGCCAGCCCATCGCCACCTTCTCGGAGGTGACCTCGGCGTGGAAGTCGACGAAGAAGACGTCGACGTCGCGCTCGAGCCGGTCGAGCAGCGAGTCGGCCTCTGTGAACGGCGACCGGGCGGCGCGCAGCTGGACCTGGCCGATCAGGTTGATGACGCAGACGCGGGCGCCGTCGACCTCCGACGATCGTCTGGCCGTGCCCGGGGTTGCCGGTCATGAAGTTCGCGGGGCGGATGACCGCGTCGGTGCGGTCGAGGTAGCCGAACGCGTCGCGGTGGCGAAAGGCGTGGTTGCCGAGCGTGATCACGTCGGCGCCCATCCCGAAGAGGTCCGCGCCGGTCTTCTCGGTGATCCCGAGCCCGCCGGCGGAGTTCTCGCCGTTGACGATGACGAGATCGGGCCGATGACGTTCGCGCAGACCGGGCATCGCGCGCCGCAGCCCGGCGCGCCCCGGGCTGCCCACGACGTCGCCAACGAAGAGCACCTTCATCGGCCTACGGTACCCGGGCCGCCCGTCGCGTAGCGTTCCGCCGCGTGAGCGGGCGGCAGGCCATGATCCTTTGAGCGGCACCAGCGCCGAGGCGCAGCCGGCGATCGAGGTCGTCGGGCTCGCCAAGAGCTTCAACGGTCGCCCCGCCCTTCGGGACATCACGTTCTCCGCCGCCAAGGGCGAGCTGATGGCGGTGATCGGACCGAACGGGGCGGGCAAGACGACGCTGCTCTCGATCCTCGCGGGAATCCGCGAGCCCGACGAGGGCGCGGTCAGGATCGTCGGGCACGTCGGCTGGGTGCCGCAGTCGACCGGGCTCTACCGCCGGCTCACGGTCGCCGAGAACCTGCGGCTGTTCGCCCGGCTCGAGGAGCTCGACGACGTTGAGGCGCGGTCGAGGAGATGCTCGAGCAGACCGGCCTCACCGAACGTCGTGACGACCAGGTCGGACGCTCTCGGGCGGCAACCAGCAGCGCGTCAATATCGCGATCGGGCTGCTGGCATCGCCGGCCGTCCTGCTCCTCGACGAGCCGTCGACGGGCCTCGATCCCGCGCCAGCGCGCGCGTCTGTGGGAGTTCGTCCTCGGCCGCGCCGGCGCCGGGACGACGGTCATCTACTCGACGCATCACATGCACGAGGCGGATCGCTACGCGGACCGCCTGCTCGTCCTCGCCGACGGCGAGCGGATCTTCACCGGCACCATCCGCGGAGCTGCACGCCGCGAGCGCGGCAGCGCCGGCCGACTTCGAGGCGGCGTTCGTCCGCTTCCTCGCCGAGCGCGGGCACTAGCCGATGCGCTGGCTGCTGCTCAAAGACCTGCAGATCCTGCGCCGCTCGCCGCTGATCGTCGGCCTGTTGATCGCCTACCCGATCGTGCTCGGCGTCCTCATCGGCTTCGCGCTCTCCACCGACAACTCCAAGCCCCGCGTCGCCTTTCTCAACGAGATCTCCGACACCGCCCAGTTCCAGGTGGGCAGTGGCAACAACACCGTCGACCGCGACCTCGCCCGCAACGAGCTCTGCTCGCGGGTCGACTGCGTCGACGTCTCGTCGCGCGAGGAGGCGGAGCAGAAGGTCAAGGACGGCGACGTGATCGCGGCGCTGATCCTCCCGGCGGACCTGCTCGACAAGCTCAACTCGCTCGCGACGCTGAACCCGCAGAAGCCGCAGGTCGAGGTCCTCGTCAACCAGGACGACCCGGTCAAGGCGAGCCTCGTCGACGACCGGATCCAGGCCCTGATCACCGAGGCCAACCTGATCCTCGCGCGCAAGATCTCCGACGAGGCGGCGAACTACCTCGACCTGATCGTCAAGGGCGGCACGTTCAGCGTGCCGGTCGTCGGCGACGTCGACATCCTCGGGCCTCGAGAAGGCCGCGGCGATCCTCAGCCAGGTCGGTGACCCAGCTTGCCGCAGAGCTCGCCCGGCAACCGACGCCCTTGACCGCGTCGTCAAGTTCGCCGACCTCGCCGGCCAGACAACCTCCACTTCGCCCTGCCGCTGCTCGGCGCGATCGCCGAGCCGATCACCGTCGACAAGGAGGTCGTCGCCGGCCAGTCCTCGGATCTCGACGTCTTCGCGATCGCGGTTGCCGCGACGGTGACGCTGATGTTCGTGACCGTCCTGCTGGTCGCGGGGTCGCTCGCGCTCGAGCGCGAGGAGAACGCGTTCGCGCGAATCACTCGCGGCCGCGTCGGCGCCTCGGGGCTGCTCGTCGAGAAGCTCGCGCTCGGGATCATCGCCTCGTTTGCGGTGACGCTGCTGTTGCTCGTGGCGCTGACGGCGCTGGTGCACGATCGACTGGGGCCGAGCGCCGCTGATCCTGCTTGCGATCGGGGCCGGCGGAGCGGCATTCGCTGCCTTCGGCGCCGCGATCGGCGCGCGCTGCCCGCGAGGTCCGCGCGAGCTCGCTGCTCGCGTTCATGCTCTCGCTGCCCATCGCGTTCCTCTCGCTGGTGCCATCGGGCACCGTCAGCGTCGGCGTCTTCCATGTGATCGAGGTCGTGCGGGCGCTGTTCCCGTTCGATCCGGCGCTCGACGCCATGAACGGCGCGCTGGACTCGGCCGGACCCTCGGTCGGGTTGCCCCTCGTTCACCTGCTGCGATCGTCGTCGCCTACGGCGTGCTTGCTCGCGTCGCCTGCGGCGCTTCGCCGATTTGCGAGCCCGACCGTGCCCTCCACCCACACGATCCTCCTCTTTTCATCGCCAGCGCGGGCTCGACGCTGCGGACCCGGCTCACCGGCCGCGGCCGCCTCTCGCGCGCCGCCGGCGTCGTCTACATCGGCCTTGGCGTCACCGCTGCGCTCGCGGGCGACGCCCACAACGCTTAAGAGCGCGGCCCTAGAATCAGCCCGGTGAGCTTCCCCGCTACGCGCATGCGACGCCTGCGGCGAACGAAGGCGCTTCGTGACCTGGTTCGCGAGACCGACCTCTCGCCGCGGCACCTGGTCCAGCCTCTGTTCGTCGTCACCGGCGAGAACGTCCGCGAGCCGGTCGAGTCGATGCCGGGCATCGATCGCTTCTCGATCAACGAGCTCGTCGCCGAGGCCTCGGAGCTGATCGCCGTCGGCATCGAGGCGGTGATCCTCTTCGGGATCCCCGACGCGAAGGACGAGGCCGGCACCGGCGCCTACGACGACGAGGGCGTCGTGCAGCTCGCGGTCAGGGCGCTCAAGCAGGCCCACCCCGACCTCACCGTGATCACCGATGTTTGCCTCTGCGAGTACACGTCGCACGGCCACTGCGGCTTCGTCCGCGACGGCTAGGTCGACAACGACGTCACCCTCGAGCTGCTCGCGAAGACCGCGATCTCGCATGCCGAGGCCGGCGCCGACGTCGTCGCCCCCTCGGACATGATGGACGGGCGGATCGGGATGATCCGCCACCAGCTCGACGAGGAGGGCCATCCGGACACGGCGATCATCGCCTACTCCGCGAAGTACGCCTCCGCCTTCTACGGACCCGTTCCGCGAGGCGGCCGAGTCGACCCCGGAGTTCGGCGACCGCCGCGGCTATCAGATGGATCCCGCCAACGCCCGCGAGGCGCTGCGCGAGGTCCGCCTCGACATCGAGGAGGGCGCCGACATGGTCATGATCAAGCCCGCCCTGCCCGTATCTCGACGTGATCCGCACCGTCCGCTCCGAAACCGACATGCCGATCGCCGCCTACCAGGTCTCGGGCGAGTACTCGATGGTGCAGGCGGCCGCGGCGAACGGCTGGCTCGATGGCAAGGCCGCGGCGCTCGAGACGCTCACCTCGATCCGCCGCGCCGGCGCCGACGTGATCCTCACCTACTTCGCGAAGGAGGCGGCGGCATGGCTTGCGGAGTAGCGAAGCGCCGCAGCCGAAGACCCGCTCGCGCAAGGACGGCGCGGCGATCCCGCTCGACGACACCGACAAGCGGCTGATGAACCTGCTGCAGTCGAACTTCCCGCTGGCCGCCGAGCCCTTCGCCGCAGCTCGCCGCCGAGCACGAGCTCGACCTCGACGACCTGATGACCCGCACCGACCGCCTGGTGCGCGAGCGGATCATCCGCGAGATCACGCCGATCTTCGACACCCGCGCGCTCGGCTTCGACTCGATGCTGGTCGCCGCCAAGGTCGACTCAGAGCATCCCCAGCGGGCGGCGAAGATCATCAACTCGCATCCCGGGCGTCTCGCACAACTACCTGCGCACGCACGAGTTCAACCTCTGGTTCACGATCGCGACGCCGCCCGACTCCGAGCTCGGCCTGCAGGGCACGCTCGAGGTCCTTCAGGAGCTGACCGGCGCCGAGTCGATCCGCCAGCTGCCGACGCTGAAGCTGTTCAAGATCAACATGAACCTCGAGATGGAGAAGGGCACAGACGCGCCTCGCCGCTGATCGCCGAAGCGGCGACGCCGCGTGAGCTCGAGCGCCAGCCGTACGACGACACGGACATCGCCGTGATCCGCGCGCTGCAGGGCCCGATGGAGGTCGTCGACCGTCCCTACGACGCGGCGGCGGCCGAGGTCGGCGATGACGCACCGAGCGCTGCTCGACGCACCTCGAGGCATGGTCGATCGCAAGATCCTGCGCCGCGTCGCGGCGATCCTCTACCACCGCCGCGCCGGCTTTTCGGCGAACGGGATGGGCGTCTGGAAGGTCGCCGACGACAAGATCCTCGAGACCGGCACGCGCATGGCGGCGGTGCGCGGGATCTCCCATTGCTACGAGCGCCCGACCTACGCCGACTGGCCCTACTCGGTCTTCACGATGGCCCACGGCCGCTCGAAGGAGGAGTGCGACGCGATCCTGCAGTCGATCGCCGACGAGCACGACCTCCACGGCGACGATCGCGCGATCCTCTACTCCTCCACCGAGTACAAGAAGATCCGCCTGCACTACTTCACGGACGAGTACGCCGACTGGGAGCGCGAGCACTCGCGCTGAGGGTCGCCTAACCTGCGCCGCATCGCCGGCCTCGACACCCGCACCTGCGAAGTTCTGTACGCCCGCGCCGTCGGCCTGATTCCCGGCGGCGTCAACTCGCCAGTGCGCGGCGATGCGCTCGATCGGCCGCGATTATCCGATCTTCGTCGAGCGTGGCGAGGGATTCGAGCTGATCGACGTCGACGGCAACCGCGTACGTCGACTGGGTCTGCTCGTGGGGCCCGCTGATCCTCGGCCATGCCCATCCGGACGTCGTCGCCGCCGTCGCCGATGCGGCTGCGCGGGGCACGAGCTACGGGGCGCCGACGGAGGGCGAGGTCGAGCTCGCCGCGGAGATCTGTGACCGCTTCGCCGGCGGTGGAGATGGTGCGGATGGTCAACTCGGGCACCGAGGCGACGATGAGCGCCGTGCGCCTCGCGCGCGCGGCAACCGGTCGCGAGAAGCTCCTCAAGTTCGCGGGCGCCTACCACGGCCACGTCGACGGCCTCCTGGCGGACGCCGGGCTCCGGCCTCGCGACGCAGGGCATCCCGGCGAGTCCCGGCGTGCCGGCCGCGCAGGCGGCGGAGACGATCGTCGTGCCGTGGAACGACCGGGCCGCCGTCGAGGCGGCGCATGACCGAGCACGAGATTGCGGCGATCCTCGCCGAGCCGCTGCCGGCGAACATGGGCCTCGTTCCCCCCGAGGAGGGCTTCGTCGCCGAGCTGCGCCGCCTCGCCGACGAGACACGGCGCGCTGCTCGTCCTCGACGAGGTGATCTCCGGCTTCCGCGTCGCGCGCGGTGGCGCCCAGGAGTTGCTCGGCGTCGAGGCCGACCTCACGATCATGGGCAAGGTGATCGGCGGCGGCCTGCCGGCGGCCGCGTACGGCGGGCGCCGCGGCGCTGATGTCTCGCGTCGCGCCTGCCGGCGACGTCTACCAGGCGGGGACCCTCTCCGGGAACCCGCTCGCCGTGGCGGCCGGGCTGGCGACGCTCGAGCACCTCGACGATGCGGCGCCTACGCGCGCCTCGCCGCGCGCACCGACGATGCTCGCCGACCGGCCTGCGCGACGCCGCCGGCGATCGGCCGATCCAGGTCGTGTCCGTGCCCGGGCTGGTGACGCCCGTTCTTCAGCGCCGAGCCGGTCCGCGACTTCGCCGGCGCGGCCGCCTGCGACCACGACGCCTACGCGGCGCTTCTGCCGCGAGCTTGCTCGACCACGGCGTCTACCCGCCCGCCTCGCAGTTCGAGGCCTGGTTCGTCTCGCTCGCCCACGACGAGGCGGCGATCGAGCACACCTGCGCCGCCGCAGCCGACGCCTTCGCAGCCGCCCTCGATGGCTGATCCCGCCGAGGCCGCGCTAAGCGCGCTCGCAGCGCTCCTGCACGACGAGGGCTCGGTGATCAGCCCGCATGTCGTCGGAACCCATCGGCGCGACCGGTCCTCGGCGCGCTCGTCGCGCCGGGTCCGCGTACGAGCGCCGCAGCCGCCGAGTACGCGTTCGTCGTCGAGGCAGTGCGCGAGGGCTATGAGCTGCATTACGGCCAACCCCGGGTCGTCGCGGGCGCCGATCGCGACCTCGAGCTGCTCGCGGGCGACTACCTCTACGCGCTCGGGCTCGAGCGACTCGCCGGCCTCGGCGACCTCGACGCGGTGCGCGAGCTCTCCGACCTGATCAGCCTGGCCGCTCGGGTGCACGATCGCGACGGCTCGTCCGAGCGGGTTGCGGCGGAGTCGGCGGCGCTCTGGCTGGCGGCCGTCGCCGCGATCGCCGCGGGCGGCGGAGCCGCTCACGAGCACGGAAAGGCCGCTCTCCAGGCGGGCGCGGCGGAGGCCGCTGCGGAGCTTCGGGCGGCTGCCGAGCGAGCACGCGCGTCGACGGGCGGCTTTACGCAAGCGTTAGGCGAGGCCGCCGCTCAACTAGACTCCCGGCCCCAAGTTGGCTGAGCAGGCGGACAAGAAGACAACCCCGGAGAAGCCCAAGCCCGCGGGCTACTTCGAGGGCGAGACGATGACCCGGCGCTCGCGTGTTCGCGCTGGGCGGTCAGGCCCTAGGCGGCGCGGCCGTTGCCGTTGTGGCGCTGCCCGTCGTTGGCTTTGCCGTCGCGCCGATCTTCGACCGCCCGGAGGAGACGTGGCAGGCGGTCGGCCCGCCCAGACGACTTCACCAGCGACACCTATCGCCAGTCGGTGATCACGATCGTCAACGGCATCGGCGACGCGGGCAAGACGACCGTCTACATCCGCAGGGGCAGCACCGACCTCGACGAGGACCCGAACGCGTTCATTGCGATCTCCAACCGCTGCGCACACCTGGGGTGCCCCGTGCGCTTCGTCGGTGCGGCGGGCACCTTCATCTGCCCGTGCCACGGCGGCGTCTACGACTTCGAGGGCAAGGTCATCGGCGGCCCGCCGGTGCGCCCGCTCGATCATTTCCAGACGCGCGTGCGCGACGGCCAGTCTCGAGATCGGGCCGCGTTACAGCGTCACCAACAGCCTCGAGCCTGTCCGCGCCCGCGACCCGGGTGAGTACACGGGCGGGATCTGGGACTACCTCTACCCGCCGCGGTTTACCGTGCCGCCGCCGCCCTGATGCCGAAGATCCCGATTCCCAAAGCTCTTCAGAAGCCGCCGAAGCCGGGCACGCACACCAACGGCGCCGGCAATGCGCAACGGCGTAACGGCGCGCCTGCCGACGCCCGACGAGAAGGCCGACCGCCGCCCCGAGCTGGGCACACCGCCAAGGAGGCGGGGCATCGATGTCGTCGGCTGGCTCGACGAGCGCATCCGGCATGACGCCGTTCCTCACCGGCCTGCTCCTGCGCAAGGTCCCGAAGGGCACGAACTGGTTCTACACGCTGGGCTCGGCAACGCTGTTCGCGTTCGCGATGCAGGCGCTGACCGGTGTGATCCTCGCGATGTACTACATGCCGCTCGGCGACCCAGGCCTACAACTCGATCACCCACATCACGAACGACGTCTTCCTCGGCGAGTTCGTCCGCGGCCTCCACAAGTGGGGCGCGTACGGTGATGATGATCCTGATCTTCCTGCACATGGGCAGGACCTTCTTCTTCGGCGCCTACAAGTATCCGCGCGAGCTGAACTGGGTGATCGGCGTCGTCCTGCTGATCCTGACGATGGTCATGGGACTGACCGGCTATCTGCTGCCGTTCGACCAGCGCTCCTACTGGGCGACGATCGTCGCGATGAACATCACCGGCTCCGGGCCCGATCCTCGGCCCGTACCTGGCCGACTTCCTCCGCGCCGGCGCAGAGTTCGGAGGTACGACGCTGCCGCGGTTCTACGCGATCCACATGCTCTTGGTCCCAGGGGCGATCATCGCCCTGATCGGCGCGCACCTGTACCTCGTCGTCAAGCTCGGCACCACCGCGCCGCCGTGGATGCGCGCCGAGTCGAAGCCGAAGTCGCTGCGCGAGCACACGGTCGGGGCGAACTACCAACGGCACACAACGGCACCGATGGCGGCGATGGCTCGCCGTGAACGCCGCACGAGAAGGAGGCGTACCTCCTCGAGTACGAGGTGATGAAGAAGAAGGGCAAGCCCTTCTTCCCCTACGCGATCTTCAAGGACTCGGCGATGATGTTCGTCGTCGCCCTCGTGATCGTCGACGATGTCGCTGATCCTCGGCGCCGAGCAGGGTCCGAAGGTCGATCCGACGACGACCACCTATGTGCCGCGTCCCGACTGGTACTTCTTCTTCCTCTTCGAGCTGCTGCGGGTGATCAAGCCGAACGAGCTGGTCCCGGTGGCGACCGTCGGCATCCCGACCATCTGCATGGTCCTGCTGCTGTTGCTGCCGTTCTACGACCGCAACCCCGAGCGGCTGCCATGGCGCCGCCCGGTCGCGACGACGGCGGGGATCATGGCCATCGTCGCGATGGCGTTCCTCGACCTATCTCGGCGCCTCGGCCGGCTCGCCGACGCAGATCGACCTCGCGGTCGCCGCCGCAGTTCGAGGCCGGCAAACAGGTCGCCGCCCAATCAGGCTGCCTCGCGTGCCACAAGTTCGGCGACAACGGAAACCCGGGGCCAGGCCCTGAGTTGACCCAGATCGGCGCGAAGCTGCCCGCCCAGGCGCATCAGACGGACCCTTCAGAACCCGTCAGGGAGTCATGCCCGTGTTCGCGCCGTGCGGATCCGAGGGCGCGAACCCCGCCTCGTGCCTGCCGCCGGAGAAGTTCGACAGTCTCGTCAAGTTCCTCGCCTCGTTGCAGTGAGTCGTCGGCGCGCCGTCTTGGCGCCGCTGTGGGCGACGGGGCCGCAGTCTCGCGTCGGCGCCAGGGTCGATCGGTCAGGTGCGCGGGATGTTCGACCGCATCGCCGGCGTCTATGACCTCATGAACTCGGCGATGACCGCCGGCCTGCACCACGGCTGGCGCCAGCGCGCCGCCGATCGTGCGGAGCTCGACCGGGCGACAGCTGCCCTCGACGTCTGCTGCGGCACCGGCGACTTCGCGCTCGAGCTCGCCGGCCCGCGTCGGGCCGACCGGCGGTGTGATCGGCTGCGACTTCTCCGAGGAGATGCTGGTGATCGCCCGCCGCAAAGCCGCCGAGCGGGGCGCCGGCGTGCGCTTCGAGTGGGCCGACGCGCTCCAGCTGCCCTACGAGGACGGCTCGTTCGACGCGGTCACGGTGGGGTTCGGAGTGCGCAACCTCGCCGACCTCGCCGGGCGGCATCGCCGAGCTGACCCGAGTGCTCAAGCCAGGCGGGCGCCTCGTGATCCTCGAGATCACCAACCCCGACCCGGCCGCCGCTCTCGACCTTCTTCGCGCTCTGGTTCGACCGGCTCGTGCCCCTGCTCGGAACGCTCGCCGGCGACCGCGAGGCCTACACGTATCTGCCCGAGTCGGTCAAGCGGTTTCCGCCGCCGGAGGGCCTGGCGCTGATCATGGATCGCGCCGGCCTCGAGCGGATCCGCGTACACCGTTCTCGCCGGAGGGATCATCGCGATCCACTCCGGCGCCCGCCCTTGAACGACTTCGAAGCCGCCGTGCCCCGATCAGCGTCCCACCACCCGTCACCCGCGTCCTCGACGCCGCGCATAGCTGGCTGCCGCAGCTGATGGCGCGCGGTCGAGTCCCGGCTCGGCGACGATCGTCGGCGAGGGCGACGATCGCCTCGCTGTGCGAGGCGGCGGCGACGCTGGCCGCCGGCGGCAAGCGCCTGCGCCCGATGCTGGTCCTGGTCTGCGCCGGGCCCGAGGCGGCGACGGTGCGATTCCGCGCGGCAACCGCGATCGAGCTCGTCCACATGGCGACGCTGGTTCACGACGACGTCCTCGACGCGGCGCCGCTGCGCCGTGGCCGCCCAACCGTCGTTGCGCGCACCAGCCGCGACACCGCCACCGCCGTCGGCGACCTGCTGCTCGTCGCGTGCCTTTGCGGAGCTCGTGATGCCCAAGGCGCCTCAACGGCGGCGCGATCGGCTCCGCCCCCTCGGCTCCGCCTCCAAGAGCGCCACGTCGCGCTGCTCGCAACGCCTCAGTTGGGCTCGCGCAGGGCGAGCTCGCGCAGCGCCGTGACGCGTTCAACCTCAGCATCGACGCGCAGACGCTACCTGACCGCTGCCGGCTGAAGACGGCCCGCCTGTTCGAGTGCGCCTGCGTGATCGGCGCCGATCATCGCCAGGCCGACGACCGAGGCGCTGATCGCCTTTCGGCCGCGACATCGGCCTCGCCTTCCAGCTCCTCGACGACGTCCTCGACGTCAGCGGTCCCGAGGAGCGCACCGGGAAAGCCCGCGGCACCGACCTGCTCGATGGCACCGTGACGATGCCGCTCATCCTCGCCCGAGAGGCCGACCCCTCGCTCGCGGACATCGACCTCGCCAAGCCTCGACGCCGCCACCGCCGACGTGATCTGCGACGCGCATCGCCGCCACCGGCGTGCTCGATACGGTCCGCGCCGACGCGGCGTGCGCGGGTCGACAGGCGGCCAAGGAGGCGCTCTGGAGGGTGCCGGACTCTCGACGATCAGCAGCGCGAGCTGCTCACCCTCGTCGCCGACGGCGTCGTCGAGCGCTACTCGTAGACCGAGCGCCCTGCGGCCTAGAAGTCTTCGGGGAGGACCCAGCCGGCGCTCAGCGCGGTGACGAAGCGCTCGACCTCTTCCTCCATGTTGGCGCGCGAAGAGCGCGGTGAGGTCGCCGAGCAGCTCCTCGGTACCGCGATCCAGCTCCTCGTCGAAGGCGTCGACGATCTCCTGGGCGTAAACGCCGCTCCCGCTCCACTCGCAATCAGGGCAGCGCAGGTCGACGCGCCAGCGCCGCTGATCGGCGGGAGCCCAGTCGACGGGATAGACGAGGCGCGCCTCGCAGGTCGGGCAGACGTGAAGTGCCGCGGTATCCGTGCCGAAGCGGCTTGGCAGAGCGCGGCAGGCTGAAACTGGCAGCGTGAAGGCCTCTCCGGGGCCGATTCGTGTCTGTGGTCTGGCGGTCCGCCATCTCGCAGGCGTTATCGGCGCTAGCGCGAGGTTCCTTTAGTTTCGACCCAAATGAATAGACTGGCCGCCCGTGGTGCTCTCCGATAGGACCATCCGCGCCGAGGTCGATGCGGGCCGCATCGTCTTCGATCCGTTCGACGAGTCGCTGATCCAGCCGTCGAGCGTCGACATGCGCGCCGACGGCAAATTCAGGGTCTTTCACAACGCCCGCTACCCCTACATCGACGTCCGCCAGCCCATGGAGGAGCTGACCGAGCTGGTGGAGGTCGAGGGCGATCAGCCCTTCATCCTGCACCCCGGCGAGTTCGTCCTCGGGCAGACGCTCGAGCGCGTGAAGCTTCCCAACGACATCGTCGGGCGCCTCGAGGGCAAGTCGAGCCTCGGCCGCCTGGGACTGCTGATCCACAGCACCGCCGGGTTCGTCGACGCCGGCTTTGAGGGCAACCTCACGCTCGAGCTCTCCAACGTCGCCAACCTGCCGATCACGATCTACCACGGGATGCCGATCGGGCAGATCTCCTTCATGCGCATGGACGCCGAGGTCGAGTCGCCCTACGGCTCGACCGAGGCCGGCTCGAAGTACCAGGGACAGACCGAGCCCACCGCATCGCGCTTTTACCTGAACTTTGAGCGCTCGGAGTAGCATCTAAGCGATGCCAAATATCGGACCACTCGAGTTGGCGATCGTTCTGATCATCGCGCTCGTGATCTTCGGCCCGAGTCGCCTGCCGGATCTCGGCAAGTCGCTCGGCAAGGGTATGCGCGAGTTCAAGGACTCACTGGCCGGCGAGAACGACGATGACGACGAGGAGCAGGCGAAGCTCGAGGCCGCGGCGAGTCAGCCGCAGCCCGACCCCGAGGTCGCCGAGCCCGTCGAGGCAGAGGTCGTCGCCGAGAACCGCTCCTAAGCGAGCGAACCCATAGGTACCCCGGAAAGCGCCGTGGCGCGTGAGAAGCGGCGTAAACGCGCGAGCTTCGACGACCGGCTGACGCTCGTCGAGCACCTCGACGAGCTGCGTACGCGCATCATCATCAGCGGCGTCGTCCTGCTGCTCGCGGTGATCGTGTGCTTCGTGTTCAACCACACGCTCCTCGAGATCGCCAACAAGCCCCTGCCGCGGAACCTCGAGCCGCTCACCTTCAGCCCCACGGAGCCGTTCTTCACCACGATGAAGCTCTCGTTCTACGCGGGGATCCTGATCGCCCTGCCGTTCATCCTCTATCAGATCTACGCCTTCGTGCTGCCGGCGTTCAGCCCCAGTGAGAGGCGCGTCGTGCTGCCGATGCTGCTGATGGTCCCGTTCCTTTTCATCGCCGGCGTCGTCTTCGCCTACTACGTCGTCATGCCCCCGGCGTTGAAGTTCCTCCTCAACTTCAACACCGACCAGTTCAACGTCCAGATCCGCGGCAGCGAGTACTACGGCTTCTTCGTCACGACGCTGCTCGGCGTGGGGATCCTCTTTCAGATCCCCGTCGGCATCCTCGCGATGACCCGCCTTGGCATCGTCACGCCGCAGCAGCTGGGCAAGAACCGCCGGTACGCCATCCTGGTCATCGCGATCATCGCGATGTTGCTGCCGGGCACCGACCCGATCACGATGCTGATCTCGATGGCCCCGCTCTACCTGCTGTTCGAGCTCTCGCTGCTGCTCGCGCGCTGGTTCGGCCAGTCCGGTGACGACGGCGACGAAGGTGGCGAGACCTCTACGCTTTCAGAGCAGTGATCTTCGATCTCAAGAGCGGCAAGCGCCGGCGCGTGGTCCAGATCGTCTTCGGCGCACTGGCGGCGATCTTCTTCGTGAGCTTCGTCGGCTTCGGTGTCGGCAGCGGAAATGGCGCCGGCGGGCTCTTCGACGCGCTCGGAATCGGCGGCAGCTCGAACAGCTCCGACCCCCAGTACTCCCAGCAGATCTCCGACGCCCAGGACGCGGTCAAGGCCAACCCGACCGACGGCGACGCGTACGCCGAGCTGATCACGGCCTACTACCAGTCGGCCTCCACCGGCATCAGCCGCGACCCGCAGACCGGCCGGCAGTCGCTCTCCGAAGGCGCGCGCTCCGATCTCGAGAAGGCCGCGCAGGCCTGGTCCGACTACCTCGCGGCCAAGCCGCAGAAGATCGGCCTCGATGCCGCCACCCGCGCCGTCCAGGTCTTCATCCTCCTAAACGACGCCGAGAACGCGGCCGTTGCCCAGCGCGTCGTCGCCGCCTCGCAGAAGACCTCCACCGCCTACTACCAGCTGGTCCTCTACCTCTACGCCGCGGGCAAGATCGACGCCGGCGACAAGGTCGCCAAGCAGGCCGTCGCCGTCGCGCCGAAGGACCAGAAGAAGCCGCTGCAAAAGCAGCTCGACTCCCTGCGAAAGCAGGCGATCAAGTACCAGCATCAGCTCGAGCAGGCTCAGCAGGCTCAACAGCAGGGCGGCCAGGGCAGCACGCCGGCCCCGCTGGACAACCCGTTTGGCGGCCTCGGCAGCGCCCCGCCCGCCGGCGGCACGGTCACGCCGACCCCGTAGGCGCGTCGCTAGCATTCCGCGCCCGGGCCGTTAGCTCAGCTGGTAGAGCAGGAGACTCTTAATCTCAAGGTCGCAGGTTCGATCCCTGCACGGCCCATTTTTAGATTGCGGGCCATCCCACGGAGTAGTTTTCCCCTATGAGATGGGGCGCGACCGTGATTCTGGCGGCGGCGCTCGCCGTTGTGATTGCCGGCTCCGCGGACGCCAGCCGCAACCTCTACAGAACCGGAGACGCGTCCACCGACGAGATTTTTCAGTTCGGTTTCACGGCGGACGGTGGCCTGACTCCGAGTTCGGCCTTTGCCACCTCGCAGGCCGGGGGACCGTACGCCGTCGCACTCTCCCCCGATGGGCGCGAGCTCTACGTGAGCCTGATCTCCGCGAATCAGGTGGCTGGGTTCAGCGTCGGCGACAACGGCGGGTTGTTTCCGCTGCCCGGGTCCCCCTTCACCACCACGACCAATCCGCGGGGGATAGCCGTCTCCCCGAACGGGAAGTTCCTGTACGTGGCGGGCCCCAGCGCCAACGGGGTCGTCATGCACACAATCGGCGCCGACGGCGCGCTCTCGGCGCCCAGCCCGGTTGTCTCAACGGGAGCGAGCTCGTCGCCGTTCGAGCTGGCCATCACCGCCGACGGCAGCAAGCTCTATGCGAGCCTTCTAGGCGCGGCGAAGATCGCGGGCTTCGTCGTCGCCGCCGACGGCTCGCTCTCACCGCTCGCCGGGTCTCCCTTCACTGCACCGACGAGCGGCGGCCTCGGCCTCGCGATCACACCTGACGGTGCCCACCTTTACGAAGTCACCCAGGCCGCCGCCGGGGTCTACGGATATTCGCTCGCCGCCGACGGCTCGCTCTCACCCATCTCCGGATCCCCGTTCCCGGGCGGTCCCGGAACACGGGCGATCGCGATCACGGGCGACGGGAGCCACCTTTATGAGACCAATACCGCGGGTGGAGCCGGACAGGGAACCTGGGGCTACAACGTCGCCGCCGACGGCTCGCTCAGCCCGGTCGCAGGCTCCCCGTTTGCACCAGCGGCGACGGACGCGATTGCCCTCACGCCCGATTCCCGACGGCTCTACGCGGGCGCTTCGTTCAACGGCAATACGTACGGGTTCGATGTCGGACCGGGCGGCAGTCTCACGGCCGTGCCGGGCGGGCCGTTCACGACGACAGCCTCGGGATCTGAGGCCTTCTCGATGGCCATGCCACCGGACCAGCCTCCGATTGCGTCGTTCTCGGCGACGCCCGGTTTGGCCGGTGCGCCGAGTGCCTTTGACGCATCCGCATCGACCGATCCGGACGGAACCGTGGCCCGCTACGACTGGGACTTCGGCGACGGCTCAACGCTTGCGGACGGCGGGGTTTCCCCGGAACACGTCTACGCCGGTCCGGGCACCTATCACGTCACGGTCACCGCGACCGACAACGAAGGGTGCTCCACCAGCTTCATCTCCACCGGCCAGACCGCGCTGTGCAACGGGTCCGGGGTGGCGAGGACCGCCCGGGACATCGACATCGCGTCCCCTGTCGTCCCGGATACGACCCCGCCGGACCTCGAGCTGTCAGGCAAGAAGAAGCAGAAGGTCGGCGGCTCCCTTTCCGTGGGCGTGTCCTGCGACGAGGCGTGCACGGCTACCGGCTCCGGGCGAATCACTCTGACCGGCGGAGGCGGACATGACAGGTCGGCGCGCAAGCACAGCCTCAAGCTGAAGCCCAAGACCATTTCGCTGGCGGCGGGGGTGACCGGCACGGTGCGGCTGAAGATCCGCAAGCCGATCCGGTCGGCCATCGCCCGGGCGTTCGACGGCGGAGACAAGGCGACCGCGCGGATCGCGGTCACCGCGACGGACTCGTCGGGCAACGCTACGACCAAGCGCACGCGGGTAAAGCTCGTCGAGCGTTAGCCACGTTCGATCCCTGTACGGCATCAACAAATTGGCTACAGACGCGCCCATCGGTCGTTGCTAAGGTCCGCGTTCAGGGGGGTATCTCTAAGGACGGAGACCTGAATGGCACGGCGGGCTGGTGGGCGGTGTAAGGCGGTCGCGGTGGTTGCCGGACTGATGCTGGCGATCCTCCCGTCGGCGGCATTGGCGGGAACGCTGGATCAGTCGTATTCGGGAAACGGCAATCTGACCGGCGGGCCCTACGGCACGAGCAATTGGGGGTTTCAGGTATTCACAGCCGGGATTACGGGCGGCCTCGATCAGGTCAGCCTCAATCTGCAGTCCAATCTCCAAGCCCACTGCTCCACAGCCGCCACCGTGCAGATTCGGGATGTTTCGGGGAGCGCTCCGGGAACCACGGTGTTGGCCTCGAGCAGCATCTCGGGGTGGGGCTCCAGCGGTTACACGTTGGTCTCCGCATTTTTCCCAACTGAACCACACGTCGTCGCAGGCACGCAGTACGCGATCGTGCTCTCCGATTCGGCCGCCAATTGCGTCATCTGGCGCGGCGGAGCGTTTACCAGCAGCCTCTATGCCGGAGGAAACGAGGGCTCTTCGAATGACTCTGGGGCGAACTTGGCCCACCAACACGACGATTCAAGATGAGGACTTTCAGACCTTCGTCGACACCGCCGCCCCAACCCCCACGCTGACCTCACCCGCGAACGGTTCCGCGACCAACGACACGACCCCGGCGCTCTCCGGCACCGCGGGAACCGCAACGGGCGACTCGGGCGAGGTGACGGTCAAGCTCTATCAAGGCTCAGATACCTCGGGAACGTTGCTGCAGACGCTGCCCGCGAGCGTTGGCAGCGGCGGCGCCTACACGGTCGACCCGACCGGCCTTAGCGAGGGCACCTACACGGCCCAGACGTCGCAGAGCGACGCGACGGGACTGACAGGCCACAGCTCGGCGAACACGTTCACGGTCGACACGACCCCCCCGGCACCGACCCTGACCTCGCCCGCCAACAACTCGACCACGACCGACCAGACGCCGACGCTTTCGGGCGCCGCAGGAACGGCGACCGGCGACTCGAGCGCGGTGACGGTCAAGCTCTATGCGGGGGCGGACACCTCGGGGACGCTGCTGCAGACCTTGACCACGACCGCCAGCGCCGGCACCTACTCGGTGGACGCGTTGGAGCTGGCGAAGGGCAAGTACACCGCCCAGGCGTCGCAAAGCGACAGCGCCACGAACAGCGGCCAGAGCAGCGCAGTCACGTTCGACGTCGACGACATCGTCGCGCCGACGCCCACGCTGACCGCGCCGGCAAACGGCTCGGCGACCAGCGACACGACGCCGGCGTTGTCCGGCGTCGCCGGCACGGCCGCCGGCGACTCGAGCACCGTGACGGTCGACGTCTACGCCGGCTCCGCCGCCTCGGGGACGCCGCTGCAGACGCCGACCGCGACGGCGGGCAGCGGCGGCACGTACAGCGTCGACGCGACGACCCTGTCCGATGGCACCTACACGGCCGAGGCATCACAGAGCGACGGCGGTAACACGGGCCATAGCACCGCCAACACGTTCAGGATCGACACGACCCCCCCGACACCCACGCTGGAGACGCCGGCGGACAACTCGATCACGACCGATCAGACCCCGGCGCTCTCCGGCACCGCGGGAACCGCGACGGGCGACGCTGGCCAGGTCACGGTCAAGCTCTATCAGGGCTCCAATACCTTGGGGACGCCGATGCAGACGCTGACTCCGACCGTGAGTGGCGGCACGTACACCGTTGATGCAGCAGCCCTGACCGATGGCACCTACACCGCCCGGACCACGCAGGGCGACAGCGCGCTCAACACCGGGCAGAGCAGCGCGAGTACGTTCCGCGTCGACACCACCGCCCCTGCCCCCGGCCTCGCCTCACCGGCGAACGGTTCCTCGACCAGCGACACGACGCCAACTCTGTCGGGCACGGCAGGGACGGACGCCGGCGACCCCAGCCAGGTGACGGTCAACATCTACCAGGGCTCGGGCACCTCGGGGACGCTGCTTCAGACGTTGCCCACGACGGCGGGTGCCGGCGGCTCCTACTCCGTCGACGCGACGACGGAGCTCACCGAGGGCATCTACACAGCGCAGACCTCGCAGACGGATGCTGCCGGACTCACAGGCCAGAGTTCCGCAAACACGTTCACGGTCGACACCACGGCCCCGGCACCCACGCTGACATCGCCAGCCGACGGTTCCTCGACCGACGACACGACACCTGAACTCGCGGGCACCGCAGGCACCTCTTCCGGCGACTCGAATCAGGTCTCGGTTGACATCTATTCGGGCCCCGACACTTCCGGCTCGCCGTCGCAGACGCTGACGGCCAACGTCGGCGCCGGCGGCGCCTACTCCGTCAACCCGGCAGCGCTTTCCGACGGCACCTACACCGCCCAGACGTCGCAGAGCGACGGCGCAGCAAACACGGGCAAGAGCGCGACAACCACGTTCCGGATCGACACGGCGACTCCCAGCCCCACGCTCGACTCGCCCACAGACAATTCGACGATCAATGACACAACGCCGCAGTTCACCGGGACGGCCGGCACCGATATCGGCGACTCGAGCAGCGCGACCGTCAGGGTCTACCAGGGCTCCGACACATCGGGAGCGCTGCTGCAAACCCTCACGGCCACAGTCGGTGCGGGCGGCGCGTATTCGGTTTCCGCGACACGGCTGTTGTCGGGCACCTACACGGCCGAGGTATCCCAGTCCGACGCCACGGGACATACGGGGCACTCGCGAGCGACCTTCAAGATCGTCGACGTCGACCACGATGACGACGGCGTCCTCGACGATCACGACAACTGCGCGTCGGTCGCCAATCCTGACCAGGCGGATCTCGACGGCGATGGCATCGGCGATGCCTGCGACCCCGACATTGACAACGACGGCGTCGCCAACCCCTCCGACGCATGTCCGGCCGGCGCGGTTGGTCCAGGCGACGACATCGACAACGACGGCTGCAAGAGCGCCGAGGACGCCGACGACGACGGTGATGGCGTTGCCGATACGAGCGACAACTGCGCCACGACCGCAAACCCCGGCCAGGAGGACATCGACGGCGATGGCATCGGTGATGCCTGCGATCCCACGGACAACCGCCCGGTCGCGCAGCTGTCCTGCACGGTGCCGGCGATCAAGGCCGGCTCGTCGCTGGGATCCACCAAGCAAGCGCTGAGCGACGCCGGCTGCGCAGCCGGAAAGGTGAGCCGCGCCCATTCCAAGCGAGTCCATCGCGGGAAGTTGATTCGGCTCAAGCCCAAGCCCGGGACCGTCCTCGCGTCGGGCGCCGAGGTGCACATCGTTCTGAGTTCCGGTCCCCGCCACAGGCACCGGACCGCCGTCTGATAGCAATACGGGCAATGCGGCGGGGAGCACTGGCAACAGGCCTAACCGCCCTCGCCATCGCCGGGTGCGGCGGCGGCGATAGCTCGAGCTCCACGACGAGCTCGAGTCAGCCCGACGGCACGACGCTCATCGCCTCGTTCGACGACCTGGCCACCCAGGCGTACAAGGACGCCGGCAAGGACCGCCAGCGCGACTACACCGCCGGCACCAATGTCGACGGCTGCTTCATCGCCGACGACGAGACCGCGAAGGCGATCGGCGACGCGACCGGGCTCGAAGTCACCTTCGCCACGCAGAACAACTACCTGCAGGGACTGCCCGATCAGCAGGAGCGCCTGATCTGCTCCATCGAGCCGCCCGCCGGCGCCGATCACCCCGTGATCGTCAGCGTCTCCGCGGGCACGACGACGCTCACCCCCGATCAGACGCTGGCGAACCTGCAGCGGACCGACAAGAGCACCCACGAGCTCGACGGCAGCGCGCCGGGGCTCGACCCGGATTCGGTCCTCGCCGTCGAGGGCGGCGGGATCAGTCAGTTCATGTGGATCGATGGCGACTTCACGGTCGGCCTCGGCGGCCTCAGCGACAAGCTCTCGCCGGATCAGGGCCTTGCGGCCCTCAGCGCCGCCGTGCAGGGCGTCTCGCGCACGCTGTCGCAATAGCTGACGGGCCCCTCGACAAGCGGTCCAGCATTCGCGCGCGAACTCTCGACACCTGGACAAAGACCGCAGGCCCCGCTATCCGCAGACTTTCGCTCTCAGAGTTGCCTGCGGTGAACGCGTGGAGGGCCAGTCATGCGGCAAATCGTCAGCTTCGGAGGCGGTGGGTTTTCAATGGAGGCGGGGAATCCCCTGCTCGACGACTTCGTGCTCGATCTCACCGGAAAGCCCCGGCCGAAAGTCTGCTTCTTACCGGCGGCGAGCGGGGATGCCGACCACTACATCGTGCGCTTCTACCGCCACTTCTCCGCGGACAAGTGCGAGGCGTCGCACCTCTCGCTCTTCCGCCGCGAGAGGGCGCCCGCCGACCCGCGCGAGCACCTGTTGGCACAGGACCTGATCTACGTCGGCGGCGGCAGCGTCACGAGCCTCGTCGGCGTTCTGAGGGCGCACGGAATCGACGAGATCCTGCGCGAGTGCTGGGAGAACGGGGTGATCCTCTGCGGCCTGTCCGCCGGCTCGCTGTGCTGGTTCACCGAGGGCGTTTCGAACTTCCACGGCCCGGTCCAGCGCACCGAGGGCTTCGGGCTGTTGCCGTGGGCGAACACGGTCCACTATTCGAGCGAGCCGGATCGCCGCGAGGCGTTGCATGAATGGCTCCATGACGGGATGCCTGCGGCCTACGCCGCTGACGACGGCGCGGCCCTTCACTTCGTGGGCGAGGAGGTCGCGCAGGTGGTCGCCTCGCGCCCGTGCGCGCGGGCCTACCGCGTCGAGCTTCGCCACGGCCACGTCGTCACGACCAAGCTGGCAACGCGCTACCTCGGTGACACGGGGTCGGTGCCGCTCGTCCGGCCGGTCCCTCGAGTCCCGGCGCTAGCCGAAGCCTGAGGGGTGCCCGCCTCCGCCCACGAGCTCCCGCTCGCCCAACGCACCATCGTCGCCCTCGGCGGCCACGAGTTCACGCGTAAGAAGGGCAACGAGGCGATCCGTGACCACATCCTCGAGATCGCCGGCGGCGACGAGCGCCGGCGTGTGCGTGTCTGCCTGCTGCCGACCGCCAGCGGCGACCCGACCGACCAGATTGCCGCCTTTCGGTCGAGTTTCGCCGGACTGCGCTGCTCGCTCTCGCACGTCTCGCTGTTTCGCCTCGAGACCGAGGCCATCGACCTGGCCGCCCACCTTCTCGCCCAGGACCTGATCTACGTCGGCGGCGGCAGCATGCTCAACCTGCTCGCGGTCTGGCGGGCGCACCGCATCGACGAGGTGCTGGTGGAGTGCTGGCGCCGCGGCGTGGTGCTCGCGGGCCAGAGCGCGGGCGCGATGTGCTGGTTCTCATGGGGTGTCACGCGGTCGGCCGGGGCCGCACGGCTCGTGCCGGGGCTGGGGATCGTGCCGGGGGCGCTGAGCGTCCACTACCACCGTGACGCCGACCGCCGCCGGACTCTGCTCGACCGGGCGGCCGAGGGCGGCATGCACGGCTACGGCATCGACGATGGCGCCGGAGTCGTCATCCGTGGAACCGCCGTGGCGGAGGCCTTCACCGGCCACGAGGGTCCGGCGGTGTGGCGGATCGAGCCGAACGGCGGCGAGGACGCGTCGGAGAGCGTCGTGCCGACGCAGCTGCTGGACTCGCCGCGACCGGCGATCGACGAGATCCCGGACGACGTCTTCGAGCTGCGGGCCGTGCGGGCGCTACGCAGCGGGCGCTTGTGAGGCTTCCTCGGCGGGCGCGTCGGCCGGCCGGGTTTCCCCGGTGACCTGGTAATTCACGTACCAGGCGAGGTGCCGGGCGGCGGTGACGCCGAGAGTAAAGGGGACGAGCAGTGCCTTCATCTACCTTGCAGGGTACCCACTGCGCACCCCGCAAATCCTCTTGAGCAAGCCGTTTTCTTGACTGGATTGGTATGAGATAGGCCATGAAGCTCACCGTCGACGACACCTACGAGGGCATTCCCAAGCCGAGCGGCGACGCCGCCACCGCACGCTTGGCCGCGGCTCTGGTGGCTCTGGAGCAGGCTTTCGAGGCCGAGCGCCCGGAGGCGGTCGTGGTTGCCGACGACTCGGAGGTGGCCCTTGCGGCCGCCCTGGTCGCCGCCAAGCTCCTGATCCCGGTCGAGGCGACCGCCGCCGCGACGACGGATAGCCCCGAACGGGCGCGTCCTGGCGCAACTCGCCGTCGCAGCGTCCTAGACTCGCGCGCATGAAAGTAGGGATCATCGGGCTCGGGTACGTCGGGCTGCCGCTTGCCGTCGCCTTTGCCGAGGCGGGCCATGAGGTCGTCGGCCTCGACGTCGACCGCCGCACGGTGGAAGGACTCGCCGCCGGCCACAGCCGCATCGAGGACGTGCCGGACGAGCGGATCGCCGCGATCGGCGATCGCCTCCAGGCGACCACCGATCCGGCGCCTCTCGCCGAGTGCGACGCGGTTCTGAT
Source organism: uncultured Solirubrobacterales bacterium (assembly GCA_963796815.1). Taxonomy (GTDB): domain Bacteria; phylum Actinomycetota; class Thermoleophilia; order Solirubrobacterales; family 70-9; genus WHSW01. The sequence continues at coordinate 380,579 of CAWCNF010000008.1, read as the reverse complement.
CTGCGTCCCGACGCCGCTGGCCAACCAGCGCGAGCCCGACCTCACCTACGTCTCCGACGCAGGTCAGGCGCTCGCGGGCGTTCTGCGCGCGGGCCAGCTCGTCGTGTTGGAGTCGACCACCTACCCGGGGACCACGCGCGAGCGGCTGCTGCCGATCCTCGAGGAGTCGGGCCTCACCGCGGGTGAGGACTTTCACCTCGCGTTCTCGCCCGAGCGGATCGATCCTGGCCGAACCGACTACACGATCAAGACCACCCCGAAGGTCGTCGGTGGGCTCACCGAGGCCTGCCGAACCCGCGCCCACGAGCTCTACTCCGAGATCTGCGACACCGTCGTCGACGTCTCCACCCCGGAGGCGGCTGAGATGACCAAGCTGCTCGAAAACATCTTCCGCTCGGTGAACATCGCGCTCGTCAATGAGCTCGCGGTGCTCTGCGACCTGATGCAGATCGACCTCTGGGAGGTCATCGACGCCGCTGCGAGCAAGCCCTACGGCTTCATGCGCTTCGACCCCGGCCCCGGCATGGGCGGCCACTGCCTGCCGGTCGACCCCTTCTACCTGGCCTTCAAGGCGCGCGAGTACGACTTCCCGGCCGAGTTCATCGAGCTCGCCGGCAAGGTCAACGAGCAGCAGCCGCACTACTGCGTGGATCGCATCGGTCGCGCCCTCAACGACGTCGCCAAGCCCGTCCGCGGCTCCCGCGTGCTGCTGTTGGGCGTCTCCTACAAGGCGGGCGTCGGCGATATGCGCGAGGCGCCCGTCGCTGAAGATCGCGCACCTGCTGCGCGAGCTCGGCGCCGAGGTCAGCTACCACGATCCCCATGTCGCCGAGCTTCCCGAGCTCGGGCTCAGCAACGTGGGCGCTCGACGACGAGCTCGGGCGCACCGACGTGGCCTGCGTGCTGACCGCGCACAAGGAGATCGACTTCGAGCGCGTCGTCGCGGAGGCGCCCCTGGTGCTCGACTTCCGCGGGACGACGCGCGGCATCGCCGCCGCCAACGTCGTCCGTCTCTGAGCGAGCGCCTGGCCGTGGCCTCGCTGCCGTTTCGCAGAAGGCGGACCCGGCGTCCGGACACGCTGACCTTGGCCCTTGGTGCCGCGGCGCTCGCGACCACGGGCACGGTGGTGGGCGGCCAGTTCCTCCGGCTCGTCCGCCGACGCAGCGCCACCGCCTCGGAATCCGCCACTGCGCTTGAGACCGCCGAGCACGCGCTCGGTGCGGCCACGATCGACACGGTGACGGTCGTCCGCGAGGGCTTTGCGGCGGCGAGCCGCGGCGAGGCCGTGCTCTTCAACATCCTCACCGGCTTCACCACGGCCGTTCTCTTCATCCGGGTCTCCACCTGGGGGATCCGCGACGGCTGGTGGCCCGCCGGGGAGGTCCGCGTCCGCGGTCGCCACGTTCACCACTTCGTCCCGGGGATCGCGATCGCCTTCCTGACCGGCGGCGCCGGCCTCGTGACCTCGCACGAGAAGCTCGAGGAGGCGCTGGCGTTCCCGTTCGGTGCCGGCATCGGCCTCACCCTCGACGAGGCCGCGCTCCTGCTCCAGCTCGAGGACGTCTACTGGACGCCGGAGGGCCTGCTGAGCGTCCAGATCAGCCTTGGTGGCGCTGCCCTGCTCGGCTCGGCGATCCTCGCCCTGCGCATGCTGCGAAGCGGCGAGCGCCGCTCCGAGAGCGCGGGCCTGATCCCGGACGAGACCGGCGAGTACGCGGTCGCGGCCCCGAGGTGAGGGACGCGGGCCCTACTTGACGAGGTAGCGGCCGAAGAGCTCGCCGGTGTTGGGCTCGCAGAGGACCCAGCCCACGTCGAGCGGGCGCTCACCCTCCTCGAGCTCGGCGATCAGCCCCGGTCCCACCCCGCCGCCGAGCTTTGGCGCGTGGGTGACGAAGAGCTCGTCGACGAGGCCCTGGGCGACGAGCTGGCCGTGCAGGCGGGGCCCGCCCTCGCAGAGCAGCGCGCGGACCCCACGCTCGGTGCGCAGGTAGCTGAACAGCGCCGCGAGGTCGACGCCGTCCGGGTGGCGGACCACGCGCACTGAGGTCTCGGTCTCGGGCAGAGCCTCGTCGGATGAGGTCGCGATCAGCACGCGGCCATGACCTTCGGTGAACAGCGGCGCGTCCCAGGGCAGGTCGAGCCGCCCCGAGACGATGACCACCAGCGGGTCGTGGGGAAGGCCCTGGCGCTCGCGGCGCTGACGCTTGCTCGGGTCGCCGACGACCCGTCCGTAGCGCTCCGCGCGCATCGTCCCGGCGCCGATCATGACCGCGTCGACCCGGGTGCGCAGGCCGACGAGCATCGCGGTGTCGGCGTCTGAGCCGATCGGGCCCGAGCGACCGGAGATCGTGGCGTGTCCGTCGAGGGTGAGCGCGAAGTTCGTGATCACGTACGGCCGATCGGGCAGCGCCCGCGCGGCCAGGTCGAGGCTGTCGACCTCGTTGGCGATGGTTGTCTTCGCGCAGTCGGGAACCAGGCGGCGCACGGGCATGTCGAGGTCGAGGGGGGTCACGCCGATATTTCGGCTTCTACCCGATTCCGCGCGCGCCGAGCGGGCCGCGATGGGCGGGCTGCTTCGGCGCCGGCCCTGGGTCCAGCGCCGGGATGGGCCGTTCGATCGGTTTGTCTTCGGCGATCTCGAGTTCCTCGCCGTAGTGGGTGATGGTGAGCGGCTCGCCGTCGCGCAGCGCGTAGGTGACGCCGTCGTGGGTCACCACGACCTCGATCACCCGGTGGCGGAACATGAGGCGGAAGCGCAGGCGGCTCACCTGATCCGGCAGCCGCGGCTTGAAGATGAGCGTTCCCCACTGATCGCGCATGCCACCGAAGCCGACGACCGCGGCGACCCAGGCGCCGGCGAGGGATGCCATGTGGATCCCGTCGCGGGCGTTGTGCTCGAGGTCGTCGAGATCCATGAGCGCGGCCTCGGTCATGTAGTCGAACGCCAGGTTCGTGTGCCCGACCTCGGCGGCGATCACCGCCTGGGTGCACGCCGACAGCGACGAGTCGCGGACCGTGATCGGCTCGTAATAGGCGAAATCGCGCGCCTTCTCCTCATCGGTGAAGGCATCGCCGCGAACCGCCAGCGCGAGCACGAGGTCGGCCTGTTTGACGACCTGCTTGCGGTAGAGGTCGAAGTACGGGTAATGCAGGAACAGCGGGTACGCATCGGCCGGCGTGCTCGCGAAGTCCCAGACCGCGTGGTCGGTGTAGTCCTCGGATTGCTGGTGGACGCCAAGAGCGTCGTCGTAGGGGATCGTCATCGCCTCGGCCGCGTCGCGCCACGCGGCGGTCTCCTCGTTGTCGACCCCCAGCTCGCGCGCGACATCCGGAAAGTGCTCGGAGGCGTTGGCCGCATCGATCAGGTTCTTCTGCGCGCAGAGGTTCGTGTAGACGTTGTTGTCGGCGACCGCGGAGTACTCGTCGGGCCCGGTGACGCCGTCGATGCGAAAGTCGCCGTTTGCGTCGTGATGGCCGAACGAGCGCCACATGCGCGCGGTTTCGACGAGCAGCTCGATGCCGGGCTCCTGTGCGAAATCCTCGTCCGCCGTCGAGCCCCAGTAGCGCGCGACCGCGTTGGCGATGTCGGCGTTGACGTGAAAGGCGGCGGTCCCGGCCGGCCAGTAGCTCGAGCACTCCTCGCCGGCGATCGTGCGCCAGGGGAAGGTTGCGCCGGCCAGGCCGAGCTGGCGGGCGGCTCCTTCGCCTTGTCGAGCGTGGTATGGCGCCACGTCAGCGCGTCGCGTGCGGCATCCGGGACCGAGTAGATCAGCATCGGCAGGACGAAGGTCTCGGTGTCCCAGAAGGCGTGGCCGTCGTAGCCCGAGCCGGTCAGGCCCTTCGCCGGAATCGCGCGGCCCTCGTTGCGGGCGCCCGCCTGGAGTACGTGGAACATCCCGAAGCGAAGTGCCTGCTGCAGTCGCGCCTCGCCGTCGAGCTCCACGTCGGCGCGGCCCCAGAAGGTGTCGAGGTACGCCCGCTGGGCGGCAGAGTCGTCCCAGCCGGTATGCACCGCCTCGACCAGCGCCGCGGCCGGACCTGATCGCGCAGGGCCGGCACCGACCGCAACGACGACCAGCCGTAGGCGACGAACTTCACCAACCGCAGCGGCTTGGCCCGGCTCGATCCGCGCGGAGAACGTCGTGCGCGCGAAGTCGGGCTCGCGCCTGCGAGACGTACGCACGTCGGCCGCGGACTCGACAACGTGGTCGTAGCCGGCCGCCATGCGCAGCTCGCTCGTCCTCTTGGATGTACCAACACGGCGCGCAGGTCGTGGGTGACGTGGCACTCGGATTCGAGCGAGCCCGGCCGCGGCCGAGCGGGGATCGCCGTCGCGTCGGGAGCGGCTCGTTGGCGACGAGCTCCGACTGCACGACCACGCGCAGCGGCTTGTCCAGGGCCTCAACGCGGTAGTCGATCGCGGCGATCGCGCGCTGGGCGAGCGAGACCAGCCGCGTGCAGGTGATCTTCACCCGCTCGCCGGTGGGCGAGGTCCAGATCACCTCGCGCGCGAGCGTTCCCGCGCGCAGGTCGAGCACGCGCTCGTGGCTGCTCGAGCCGTCCGTAACGCAGGTCGAACGGCTCGTCCTCGACCAGTAGGCGGATGAGCTTGCCGTTGGTGGCGTTGACGACCGTCTGGCCGGACTCCGGATACCCGTATCCGGCCTCCGCGTAGGGAAGCGGGACGCTCTCGTAGAAGCCGTTGAGGTAGGTGCCGGGGAGTCCGTTGGGCTCGCCCTCATCGAGGTTGCCGCGCAGTCCGATGTGGCCGTTGGAGAGCGCGAAGACCGATTCGGACTGGGCGAGGACGTCGAGGTCGAGCTTGCTCTCACGGACCTCCCAGGGATCGACCTCGTAGGCGCCGTGGCGGATCACCGCTGCCCTCGAGCAGCTCCGCCAGATCCTAGACGACGATGTCGGCGCCGTGCTCGGCGAGCGCCTCCGCCTGCCCGACGCGATCGACGCCGACGACGTAGCCGAAGCTTGCCGGCGCGTCCGGCCTCGACCCCGCGAGCGCATCCTCGAAGACCGCCGCCTCGCAGCGATCGACGCCGAGCTTCTTCGCCCGGCCTCGAGGAAGGTGTCCGGAGCGGGCTTGCCCTTGAGCCGCTCGTCCGCCAGCCGCATGCCCGTCGACGATCTCCTCGAAGAGGTCGAGGATCCCGGCCGACTCAGCACCGCCTGCAGTTGGTGCTCGACGAGACCACCGCCCTGCGCAGGCCCGCCTCGATCGCCGCCTTGACGTAGCGCACCGAGCCCTCGTAGACGTCGACGCCCTGCTCGTCGATCAGCTTCAGGACGAGGGTCGTTCTTGCGATTGCCGAGTCCGGCGACCTCTCGGCGTCCTCGGGGTCGTCGGGCGAGCCGTCGGGCAGCTTGATCCTACGGGACTCGAGGAACGAGCGGATGCCGTCGTTCCCGCGGCTTGCCGTCGACGTACGCGTCGTAGTCGTCATGGTTGTCGAACGGCTTGAACTCTTCTCCCTCGCGCTTCGCGCCCGAGAGGAACTCGTCGAACATCTGCTTCCAGGCGGCTGCGTGGACCTTGGCCGTCTGCGTGAGGACGCCGTCGAGGTCGAAGAGGCACGCCTTGATTGCGTCGGGTAGGCCGAGGGCCATGGCGCAGACGCTAGCGCTCGCCGGAGAATCCGCTCATCGCCCGAGCCTATGACTCGAGCCACCCGAACGTTCGCCCGGTGAGCCGCTCGAGATCGGCGACGTCGGCAGCGACGAGCTCGACGAGCCGCGAGCGCACCTGCGGATCGAGTTCCGGCTTCGGCGCCGCGCCCTCGCCGGGGTCGTGGACGACGCGCTCGACCAGCCACCGAAGCGATTCGGGCAGCCGGTCGAAATTGCGGTCGAAGCGCCCGCAGACCCGGCAGGCGCACGGCGCGGTCCATCAGCTCGAAGCCACCATCCTGCTTGCCGAGCCCGTCTCCCACTCCCGGGCGAACTGCTCGGAGCGGTAGTTGTCGTCAACCCCGACGAACTCGAACACGCGCCGCATCGTCGCCTCGCGCTCGCCGGCGAGATCCTCGTTGGCGACGACGAGGACCCTGGCGCGGTCGAAGGCCTGTCAGATACGGCGCGAGCTGCATCGCGTAACGACTGCGGTCCATGTAGGCCGAGCCCGGATCGGTCAGCGCCTCGGCGAGCGGCCGCGACTCGTAACCGCCGCCGACGTTGTGGAGGTAGTGGGAGAGCATCCGTCGATCGGGTCGCGGACCATGTAGACGATCCGCGCCTGGCAGCCGAGGACGTTGTGCATGCGCTGGGCCACTCCCGTCGAAGCGGGGCAGGTTCGTGTAATGCGGCGAGGTTTCGCCGCGGACCGCCGCCTCGCGATCGAAGTGACTCGCGTACCACTCCGGCCCCAGCTCCCAGTTGAGCTCGGCGACGAAGAAGTTGAGCTCCTTCGGTCGCGACATCGCGATTGCCGGTGCAGGTTGAGGTAGTGGTGCAAGCTCGTCGTGCCGCACTTCAGGCCGCCGATGACGATGAGGTTCGGCAGCGCGCCGTCGCGCTCGCCCTCGCGCCGGCGGCTTCACGAGCTTGCGGCGCTCTCCCGCGAACCGCTCGCGCGCACGAGCCACCATCGCGTCGTCGGCGGGATCGCTCCGAGCGGAGCTGAGGCGCGCGGCTGTTGAGACGCCGTGTCTGGAGCCGGCGAGTGCCCGGCGTCAGCCGCCGGCACCGAGCTTCTTCGCCGCGTCGCGGAAGGTCTTGACCTCCGCGGTCGGCTTCTTGCGTCCGTCGAGCTTCTCGCCGTGGCGATTGACCCAGATCACCGGCACGTTCATCTTCAGCAGCGGGGCGACGTCGGACTCGTAGCCGGACCCGATGTGGACCCAGCCCTTCTTGCCGCCGATGCGCCGCGCGCGCCTCCTTGAAGTGGGCGGGGTCGGGCTTGTAGCTGCGCACCTGCTGCGCGGTGACGACGAGTTCGAGCTCGGTGCGCAGGTGCCGGCGCGAGACGCCGAGCAGCTTGTCGTCGATGTTCGAGATGATTCCGAGCTGGTAGCGCTTGCCGAGGCGATCCATTGCGGCGTTGGCCTCGCGAAACGGCATCCAGCGCGCCACGCTGTCGGGCAGGAACTGCGCCCGCGACGGCTCGAGCTCCCAGCCGAGCTCGCCGGCCACCTTGACCGCGGTCCGGCGCAGAACCTCGGCGTAGAGCTCGTAGGAGCCACCCATGATCTCCGCCTGGACCTCGAGGAAGCGCTTGATGAACTGATCCTCGTCGTAGGAGAAGCCGTCGCGCTTGGCCTCCTTTTCGAACGCCTCGAGGATGCCCTTCTCCCAATCGATCAGGGTGCCATAGCAGTCGGTGGTCACCCACGTGGATGTCTTTGAGCTTGGGGAGCGGCATGCGGCGCGGGATTGTAGGCACGAGTCGATTGAGTAGTCTCCGGCGCCGCCCGCCTCGCGGGCCACCCCATGGATCTTCTCGAGTACCAGGGCAAGCAGCTCTTCGCCAAGCACGGTGTGCCCGTGCCGAACGGTCGCCACGCGACCACGGTCGACGACGCCGTCGCCGCCGCGAACGAGATCGGCTACCCGTGTGTCGTCAAGGCCCAGGTTGCGATTGGCGGCCGCGGCAAGGCGGGCGGCATCAAGGTCGCCAAGGACGAGGCCGAGGCCCGCGCACACGCGACCGCGATCCTCGGCATGGACATTCGAGGCTTCACCGTCCACGACCTCTGGATCGAGGAGGCCTCCGAGATCGCGGCCGAGTACTACGCCTCGATCATCCTCGACCGCTCCGAGAAGAAGCTTCTGGCGATCGTCTCGCGGATGGGCGGCATGGACGTCGAGGAGGTCGCCGAGACCGACCCCGACGCGCTCGTTCAACGCCACATCGACCCGAACGAGGGCATCACGCTCGACTTCGGCCGCGAAATCGCCGTCGACGCCGGCATCGACGACGACGTCACCGATCAGGTCGCGGAGATCCTCGTCAAGCTCGCCGAGGTCGTGGGCGAAGAGGACGCGACGCTGATCGAGATCAACCCCCTGATCGTCACCGTCGACCGCCGCGTTGTCGCGCTCGACTCAAAGGCCACGATCGACGGCAACTCGCTCTACCGCCACCCCGAGCTCGCCGAGCTCACCGACAAGTCGGCCGAGGATCCGCAGGAGGCGATGGCCAAGGAGAAGGGCCTCATCTACGTGAAGCTCGGCGGCAACATCGGCATCCTCGGCAACGGCGCCGGCCTCTGCATGTCGACGCTCGACGTCGTCGCGCAGGCCGGCGGCCGGCCCGCGAACTTCCTCGACGCCGGCGGCGGCTCGAAGGCCGAGGCGATCGTCGACGCCCTGGAGGTCATCACCTCCGACGCGAACGTCACCGCGATCCTCTTCAACATCTTTGGCGGCATCACTCGCTGCGATGAGATCGCCAAGGGGATCATCGAGGCCTCGAAGCAGATCGGCATCACCATGCCGGTGGTCGTCAGGCTGGACGGCACCAACTCCGAGGAGGGCCTGGCGCTGCTCGCCGAGGCCGGTCTGGAGAACCTGCACAACGAGAAGACGATGCTGGCCGCCGCCCAGCGCGTGGTGGAGTTGGCCTGATGTCGATCATCGTCGGCTCCGACACCAAGCTCGTCGTCTCAGGTCTGACCGGTCGCGAGGGCACCTTCCACGGGCTGCGAAACCGCGACTACGGCACCGACCTCGTCGCGGGCGTGACGCCCGGCAAGGGCGGCCAGGACGTCGACGGCGTCCCGATCTTCGACACGATCGCCGAGGCGCGCTCCGAGCGAGGCGCGAACACGTCGATGATCTTCGTCCCGGCACGCTTCGCGGCGCCGGCGATCGAGGAGGCGATCGACGCGGGGATCGAGACCGTCATCGCGATCACCGAGGGGATTCCGGTCCTCGACATGCTGCGCGTCTACTGGAAGGCCAAGGAGGCCGGGACCCGCCTGATCGGCCCCAACTGCCCGGGCGTCCTGAGCCCCGGCAAGGCCAACGTCGGGATCATCCCGGCGCAGTTCTTCGACGCCGGCAAGATCGGTGTGGTCTCGAAGTCGGGAACGCTGACCTACCAGATCGGTAACGAGCTCAAGCAGGCCGGCATGGGCAACTCGTCGATCGTCGGCATCGGCGGCGACCCGATCGTGGGCTCGGACTTCATCGACATCCTCACCCTCTTCGAGAACGACCCCGAGACTGAGGGGATCGTCATGGTCGGCGAGATCGGCGGCGACGCGGAGGAGCGCGCCGCTGACTTCATCGCGGCCTCCGTCTCCAAGCCGGTGGTCGGGTACATCGCCGGCTTCACGGCTCCGCCGGGCAAGCAGATGGGGCACGCCGGGGCCATCATCTCGGGATCGTCGGGTACCGCCGAGGCGAAGAAGGAAGCGCTGGAGGCCAAGGGCGTCCGCGTCGGCAAGAGCCCGACCGAAACCGCGCAGCTCGCCGTCGAGGCGATGCAGCAGCTCTAGACCGCGCTGATCTTCAACTCGCGCCAGCGGCGCTCGAACGGCAGCCGCCAGCGGTCCGGTGCGATGACGTCGTTGATCGCCTCCGGGCCCCAGCTCCCGCGCTCATAGGGCTGGACCGGGGGCGGGTTGCGCAGCAACGGTTCGGAGATCTCCCACAGCCGCTCGATGCCCTCGGCGGTCGTGAAGAGCGTGTGGTCGCCGGCCATGGCGTCGTGGATGAGGCGCTCGTAGGCCTCCAGCGTCTCCTTCTCGCGGTCGTATTCCTGAAGCGAGAACTGCATGCTCGACCTTCTCGAGGTGCATGCCGGTGCCGGGGCGCTTGCCGTAGAAGGAGAGCGACAGCCGCGATGACTCGTCGAGGTCGAAGGTCAGGTGGTCCGGTCCGTAGTCACCGACCCCCGACCACTTCGTGAACATGCTCTGCGGCGGCTCGCGAAATGCGATCGAGATGATCCGCGCCCCCTCGTCCATGCACTTGCCGGTGCGCAGGTAGAACGGCACGTCCGACCAGCGCCAGTTGTCGACATGGGCGCGCAGCGCGACGAGTGTCTCGGTGTCGGAGTTCGGGTCGACGCCCGGGAGGTCGCGGTAGCCGGCGTACTGGCCGCGGACCACGTGCTGGGGATCGATCGGCTGCAACGAGCGAAAGACCTTGTTCTTCTCGTCGGTGATCGCCCGCGGCTCGAGCGCGGTCGGCGGCTCCATCGCGACGAAGCCGAGGATCTGCATGAGGTGGGTGACGACCATGTCCCGGTAGGCGCCCGGTCCCCTCGTAGAAGCGGGCGCGCGTGCCGACATCGAGGGTCTCGGGCACGTCGATCTGGACGTGGTCGATGTGGTTGCGGTTCCAGATCGGCTCGAAAAGGCCGTTGGCGAAGCGCAGCGCGAGGATGTTGAGCGCCGCCTCCTTGCCGAGGAAGTGGTCGATGCGAAAGACCTGCTCCTCCTCGAAGACCGAGTGGACGATCGCGTTGAGCTTGCGCGCGCTCTGCAGATCGGTCCCGAAGGGCTTCTCCATGATCACCCGCGCGCGCTCGGCGAGCCCGGCGTCGCCGAGCATCTCGATGACATCGGCGGCGGAGGCGGGCGGGACGCTCAGGTAATGGAGCAAGCCGTGGTCGGGGCCAAGCTCAGCCCCGGCGCGGTCAACCGCGTCCTTGAGTCCCGCCGGCCCGGCGTCGTGCGGGACGTAGGCGAGACGCTGAGCGAACTCGTTCCAATCCGAGTCGGACACCGGGTGGCGCGAGAACTCGACCGCCTCGCGCGCGAACTCGCGGAATGCGTCGTCGTCCAGGTCCTCGAGCGAGGTGCCGACAACCCTGAACTCCGGCATCAGCTGGGTCTGTGAGAGGTGCAGGATGCCCGGGAGGAGCTTGCGCTTCGCGAGATCACCGGTGGCGCCGAAGAGGACGATCACGTGGGGCTTCGGCATCGCCCGGAACGGTAGTCGCTACGTGGTGAGCAGTGCGCGCAGCGGCTCGACCAGAGCGGGGGGCGCGGCCAGCACGGATCCGGGCCGGGCCGGGCCGCCCTCGATCGCCTCGATCGCAGCTCCCGCCTCGCTGGCGATCAGCTCGCCGGCCGCGAGGTCCCAGGGGTTGAGGCCGCGCTCGAAGTAGGCATCGACGCGCCCGCACGCGACCGAGCAGAGGTCGACCGCCGCCGCGCCCATCCGCCGGATGTCGCGGATCTCGCCGATGGTCCGGGCGATCACCGCCCCCTGCTCGCGCCGCCGATCGGCGTCATAGGCGAACCCGGTGGCGACCAGGGCGTGCCCGATCTCGGTCTCCTCAGAGCAGCGGATCGGCTCGCCGTTGCGGGTCGCACCGGCGCCTCGCGTTGCCGTGAAGACGTCGCGATGCAGCGGATCGTTGACGACCCCGACGACGACCTCCCCGTCGCGCTCGCAGGCGATCGAGACCGCGAAGCCCGGATGGCCGTAGAGGTAGTTGGTCGTCCCGTCGATCGGGTCGACGATCCAGCGGTGACCGCTCGTGCCCGCGACGTCGGCGCCCTCCTCGCCCAGGATCCCGTCGTCGGGCCGCGCCGCGAGGATGCCGTCGACGATCAGCCGCTCGACCTCTCGATCGACCTCCGTGACCATGTCGGTCGCGCTCGACTTGGTCGCGACGCGCAGGTGGGTTCCGAGATGCTCGAGCGCGACGCCGGCCGCGCGTTGGGCAAGCGACTCGGCGAGGGCTAGAAGATCTGCCGCGTCGCTCATGCCACGCGGAGTATCGCTATCGTCGGCTGACGATGGCCGCCGACGTGATCAGCTTCGCCCGCGGCGCTCCGAGCGCCGACATCCTGCCCGTCGAGGCGGTGCGCAAGGCGATCGCCGCCGCGCTCGAGAGCGACTGGGAGAAGGCGCTCTCCTACGGCACCGGCATCGGTCATCCGGGCCTGTGCGAGTGGGCCGCGCGCGAGTTCCACGGCCTCGAGGCCGAGAACGTGATGTTCACCAATGGCTCCATGGAGGCGGCGGCGCTGCTCTTCCGCTACATGGTCGAGCCGGGCGATCGCGTGATCGTCGAGCAGCCCTCGTATGACCGCACCCTGCTGCTGCTCGGCCGGACGGGCGCGGAGCTCATCCCGGTCCCGCTGGAGTCCGACGGCGTCGACATGGACGCGTTCGAGGCGGCCCTCGAGGGGGGCCCGGTCAAGCTCGCCCACATCATCCCGAACTTCCACAACCCGGCCGGCTGCACGCTGTCGGCGGCCAAGCGCGAGCGCCTGGTCGCGCTCGCCGCCAAGCACGACTTCTGGACCTTCGAGGACGACCCCTATCGCCTGATCAAGTTCGGCGCGGACGAGCTGCCGCCGACCATGCTCTCGATCGACGACTCGGGCCATGTGATCCACGCGTCCTCGTTTTCGAAGACCGTCAGCCCGGGGGTGCGCGTCGGCTACCTGGCGGGCCCGGCCGACCAGATCAAGACGCTCGCCAAGCGCGCGTCCGAGCACTACATCTCGCCGAACATGCTCGCCGAGTCGATGGTCCTCGAGCTCTGCCGCTCAGGCGCGCTTGCCGAGAACATCGCGATCGTCAACGAGGCCCTCGCGGAGCGGCGGGACGCGCTCGTCGACGCACTGCGCGAGCAGCTGCCCGAGGCCGAGTTCGTCGTCCCCGGTGGTGGCTACTTCCTCTGGATCGACCTCCCCGACGACTACGACACGGTCGCCGCGCTCGAGGCCGCCAAGGACGAGGGCGTGGCCTTTGTCGCCGGCCCTGACTTCCTGCTCGAGGGCGGGACGTCGAGCCTGCGCCTCAGCTTCGCGAGCGTTCCCGCCGAGCGGATCGCCGACGGCGTCGGCCGCCTCGTCCGCGCGCTCGATTCCGTGCGCGCTGCCACCCCCGCCTAGGTTCGCGCGTGGCGCCCGCCGTCTCGACGTCGTGATGCTGGCCGTCTTGCAGGAGGAGTGGGCTTCCCCACCAAATTAGTGGGGAACGTGTTAGGCTCTTTTTACATCCCGGTATCAAGCTGCGTCGAAGGGTGCGGCAATCTTGTTTGGAGTCAGCGACGAGGAGATGTGATGAGCCCGATGCAGATCATCGAGGGAAGTAGGAAGCTCGATCCCGTTAGCGAGCGACGCCTCGCCGAGCGGCGCTTCTCGGCGCTGGCGGCAGCGGTGCGCGAACACGAGGCGAACGTGCGGCGGCACGAGTACCAGATGCGTCCGCAGGACCTGGCGCTCTACCGACGCCTGCGGCAGCTCTGTGGCGCGTTCGACGACGCGCGCGAGGTCGCCTGAGGGCTGGGCCTAGCGGCCGTAGCGGTCGCTCGACAGCACGAGCTGGTCCGGCAATGGGGCGCGAGGCTCCGGTGCCGGATCGGCACGTACGGACACGGTTTCGGCGACGCTGCGCGAGACGGAGTGCTGCCCATCGTCGGAGGCGACGACGACCTCCTGGTCGTTTGAGCTGTGGAGCTTGCCGCTCAGTCCCGGCTTGAGCCCGCTCTCCTTGAGGTAGTGCAAGAGCTCCTCGGCCTCGTTCTCGAAGCGCAGGATCGTGACGTCGGCCCCGTCCTCGACGTCGGCGAGCAGCGCCCCGTGCTCGCGGGCGCCCTCGACGATCGGGTGACCGTGCGGGCAGGTGGTCGCGTCGCCGATCGCGGCGAGCATCCGCTCCTCGAGCACCGGCGACATCGCGTGCTCGAGCCGCTCGGCCTCCTCGTGGACCTCGTCCCAGGGGATGCCGAGGACGTCGGTGAGGAAGCGCTCGATCAGGCGGTGGCGACGCACGATGGCCTGGGCGTGGTCGCGCCCCTCGTCAGTGAACCCGAGCGACTTGTCGTCGGCGCGGCTGACGTAGCCGTCGCGCTCCAGGCGTCCGATCATCTCGTGGACGGTCGGCGGCGACAGCTGCATCGCGCGGGCGATGTTGGCACCCGTGATCGGTAGTCCGGCCTCCTCGAGCCAGAACATGATCTGCAGGTACTCCTCCTCCGCGACGGTCGCGTGATCCTGAGTCATGGCGATCGAGTCTAGCCGCGCATTGCCAGGGTCGAGACGACCGCTTCGTAAAAGCCGTCGCCCATCTGACCCTCGGTCACGCTGGCGTTTGGGAAGCGCGAAAGCGCCGCTCGCATCTCCTCATCGCGACCGGGGCCGTTGGCCACTGCGAAGAAACGACCCACCGATGCGGCCGACTCGAGGTCCTCGATCGAGTCGCCGATCGCGATGCAGTCCTCCGGAGCGAAGCCGCGCACGGAGCGGTGGAAGTCCACACCGCCGGCCTTGCTGGCTCCACCCGGCACCAGGTGGTAGGCGTGCGCCGGCCCCTCGACGGCCTCCACGCGCCGGGCGATGGCGCCGTTGTCGAGGAAGCGCAGGTCGTCGTGGCCGGCGTCGCGGATCAGCCGGTTGGCCTCATCGACATCGACCTTGCCTCGCATCAGCAGCGAGAGCTCGCGCCCGGTGTGCCACGGCGAGTGCCACTCGAGCCGCCCACCGAAGTGCTCGAACAGCATGTCGGGGATGCCCGCGGCGACCATGCGCTCGGCGGGAACCCCGTCCTCATTCGGAGTCCAGCTGCCGGTGAGATAGGTGCGCTCGCCGTCGATCATCACCCCGCACCCGGCCTCGTAGATGTAGGAGGTCTGGCCGAGAAGTCGCGCATCCGAGGCGACCGTCGACTCGCGACGACCCGACATCATCACGACCTCGACGCCGGCCCGGTGACAGGCCTCCAGCGCCCGCGCCTGCATCAGGGAGAAGTTCCCGTCGGCGTCGCGGAAGAGCGCCCCGCGCGGTCCGAGCAGGGTTCCGTCGAGGTCGGTGTAGACGCATCGCAGCGGCATCGGCCGACTAACTTAGACCGCGGTGAGTATCTGGCGAATTTCCGGCGCGACGCTCGAGTTCGGACCGCCACAGGCGGCGGGCATCGTCAACGTCACCGATGACTCCTTCTTCTCCGGCGCGCGCAGCGGTACGCCAGAGCAGGCAACCGCGGATGGGCTCCGGCTCGTCGAGGCGGGCTTCGAGATCCTCGACGTGGGCGCCGTCGCCGCGCGCAGCGGTCCGCCCGTCGCCCCGGAGGATGAGGCCGCGCGCCTGGCGCCTGCGATTGCGGGCCTCGCCGCTGAGTCTGGCGTTCCCGTTCTCGCCGACACCTTCTCGCCCGAGGTCGCCGCTCGCGTCATCGACGCCGGGGCGGCGGCGATCAACGACATCGGCGGGGGGCAGCCTGAGATGCTCGAGGCGATCGCCGGCTCGGATTGTGGCTACGTCCTGATGCACATCGAGGGGCCGCCTCGGGTCGATCGCCCGGCGCCGCACTACGACGACGTCGTCGAGCACCTCAAACAGTGGTTCGCCGATGGGCTTGAGCGCTGCACGGCGGCCGGGATCGATCCGGAGCGGGTCGCCCTGGACCCGGGCCTGGACTTTGACCTGACGACCGACGACGGGATCGAGGTCATGCGCCGGCTCGGTGAGCTGCGCGAGCTCGGCCGGCCGCTCTTCGTCGCGCTGTCGCGCAAGGACTTCCTCGGCGCGATCGTCGCCGGCTCTTGGGACGGGCGACTCGAGCCCGACGACCGCGGGCCGGCGACGCTGGCGGCCACCGCCCTCGCGGTGCAGCAGGGCGCGGAGATGCTGCGGCTGCACGATGTCGAGGCGCTGGATGCGATGCACGTCGCCGCCGCGGTGACGGGGGTCACGTGAGCACGGACATCTTTGCCGCCGCACCGCTGGCCTGGGAGCGGCTGCTCGAGGCCGGTGAGATCGACGACCGCCTCATCACCACCAGCGTCGAGGATCCGCATGACGCCCACACGGTGCCGCTGCCGATGGACATCTCCAGCGACCTTGCGGGCGCGCTCGAGCGCATCGGCGTGTCCGGGCTCTACACGCACCAGCTCGAGGCACTGGAGGCCTCACGGGCCGGAAACGTGATCGTCACCAGTGGCACCGCCTCGGGCAAGTCGCTGTCGTTCAACCTGCCGGTGCTCGACGCGATCGTCGCCGACCCCAAGACCCGCGCGCTCTACATCTATCCCACGAAGGCGCTCGCCCAGGACCAGGCGCGAAAGCTCTCTCAGCTCGGCCTACCGTCGCTGCGCCACGCGATCTACGACGGCGACACCCCGCGCGACGCCCGGGTTCAGATCCGCAAGCGCTCGAACCTCATCCTCACGAACCCGGACATGCTGAACATGGCCGTGCTCGGCCACCACAAGGGCTGGGGCGACTTTCTCACCAACCTGCGCTGGGTCGTCGTCGACGAGGCCCACACCTACCGCGGGGTCTTCGGCTCCCACGTGGCCAACGTTTTGCGACGGCTGCGGCGCGTGGCCCGCGTCTACGGCGCCGACCCGCGGTTCATCTTCGCCTCGGCGACGATCGCCAACCCGGTCGAGCTCGCTGAGCGGCTCACCGGGGCCGAGTTCGCGCTGGTCGACACCGACGGCGCCCCGCGCGCCAAGCGCCGAATCGCGATCTGGGATCCGCCCGTGATCGACGAGGACACGATGAGCCGCCGCTCGGTCCTCTCCGAGACGGCCGAGCTGCTTGCCGACCTGGTCATCAACGGCTCGCGGACGATCTGCTTCTTAAAGAGCCGCCGCGGCACCGAGCTCATCCTGAAGTTCACGCGTATGCGCCTGGAGGACCTCGGCGAGCCGGAGCTCGCGCGCCGTATCGCGCCGTATCGCGCGGGCTACACGCCTCAGCAGCGCCGCGACATCGAGGCTCGCCTCAGCGCGGGCGAGCTGCTGGCGGTCGTCGCCACCAACGCGCTCGAGCTCGGTATCGACATCGGCGAGCTGGATGCCGCGATCTGCGCGACCTTCCCCGGCACGGTCGCCAGCCTCAAGCAGATGTGGGGCCGCGCCGGCCGTCGCTCGGATGGGATCGCGCTCTATGTCGCGGGCGAGGACGCGCTCGACCAGTTCTTCTGCCGCCACCCCGACGAGTTCCTGGCGCGGCCGGTCGAGGCGGCGATCCTCGACCATGAGAACGAGCGGATCCAGACCGCGCACCTGCTGGCCGCCGCGTTCGAGGCCCCGCTGGGCGGGACCGAGGCGCAGCCGGGCGGCGCCGACGACGCGATCCTCGGCGGGCGCTGGCGAGAGCGCGCGGACGCCCTCGTCGGCGCCGGCAAGCTGCGGGTTGGGCGCGACGGCCGTTACCTGCCGCGCGGCCCGGGCTTCCCCGCAGGCGAGATCTCGCTGCGCTCGGCGTCGCTTGACTCGATCGCCGTCGTCGAGCGCGCGTCGGGCGAGCTGCTCGGTCAGGTCGAGGCCGAGCGCGCGTTCACCACCATTCACCCGGGCGCGATCTACCTGCACCTCGGGCGCTCCTACGAGGTGGCGGAGCTCGACCTCGAGTCGCGCCGCGCGCTCGTCGACGCCTTCGAGGGCGACTGGTACACGCAGCCCAAGAAGGAGACGATGGTCTTCATCGAGAGCGAGACCGAACAGCGGTCGATCGGCGCCGCCGGCGAGCTCGAGCTGCGCTTCGGCGAGGTCTCGGTCACCGAGCAGGTGATCGGCTACCAGCGCAAGAGCCTCGCCGATCACGGCGTCATCGACCTCGTCGCGCTCGACCTCCCCGAGCAGAACTTCCCCACGCAGGCGCTCTGGTACGTGCTCGCCGACCAGCTCGCCGGCCCCAACGCGATCGAGCCGGAGATCCTGCTCGGCGCGTTGCACGCAACCGAGCACAGCCAGATCGCTGTCCTCCCGCTGCTGGCGATGTGCGACCGCTGGGACATCGGCGGCCTCTCCACCAACATCCACTTCCAGACCGGCGAGCCGACGATCTTCATCTACGACGGCCATCCCGGCGGCGTCGGCATCTCAAAGCGCGGCTTCGACGAGTTCGACCGCCTCGTGGCCGACGCGGCACGGGTGATCGGCGAGTGCCCGTGCGAGCACGGCTGCCCCTCCTGCGTGCAGAGCCCGAAGTGCGGCAACCTCAACGAGCCACTGCACAAGGCGGGCGCGCTCGAGCTGATGG
The DNA here is from genome assembly GCA_963796815.1 of uncultured Solirubrobacterales bacterium. Lineage (GTDB taxonomy): Bacteria > Actinomycetota > Thermoleophilia > Solirubrobacterales > 70-9 > WHSW01. Next base: position 362,666 of record CAWCNF010000008.1, on the reverse strand, counting down.
AACGGATCATCAACCTGATCGCAGCCGAGCGCTGACGTGGCCGACAAGCTCGAGACCTACCGCGGCAAGCGCAGGGCGTCCAAGACACCCGAGCCGGCCGGCAAGAAGGCGGCGAAGGGCAGGGGCCGCAACCGCTTCGTCATCCAGGAGCACAGCGCGACCGCCCTGCACTGGGACCTGCGCCTCGAGCGCGACGGCGTGCTCGTCTCGTGGGCGCTCCCGCGTGGGCTGCCGCTCGACCCGAAGCGCAACCACATGGCCGTGCACACCGAGGACCACCCCCTCGAGTACCTCGACTTCCACGGCGACATCCCGGAGGGCAACTACGGCGCCGGCTGGATGCGTGTCTGGGACACCGGCACCTACGAGGTGAAGGAGTGGGAGCCGAAGAAGCTGGTGGTGACCCTGCACGGCGAGCGCGTGGACAACCAGTTCGCGCTCTTTCAGGCCGGTCGGGAGGCCAAGAACTGGCTGATCCACCGCATGGACCCACCGCCGGAAGGCTGGGAGCCACTGCCCGAGGGGCTCGAGCCGATGCGCGCCTCCGTCGCCAAGCAGGTGCCCCGCAAGGAGGCCGACTGGGCCTACGAGATCGAGTGGGACGGCCTGCGCGTGCTCGCCTACTCAGAGCCCGGGCGCCTCTGGCTCATGCACCCCAAGCACGGCGACGTCACCGCTCAGTTTCCGGAGGTGCGCCGGCTCAATCGCCAGATGAGCTCCAACGCGGCGGTGTTCGACGGCGTGGTGGCGGCCTTCGGCAGCGAGGGCCTCCCGGTGGCCGGCGCGGTCGAGGGACGGCTGACGAAGAAGTCGCCCCGCCCGCGCAAGTCGGACCCGCGCTTCTCGCTGCAGCTCTTCGACGTCCTTCACTTCGACGGCGCCTCGCTGCTCGACCAGCCGTACGCCGAGCGCCGTGAGCGGCTCGAAGGCCTCGAGCTCGAGGGCGACGGCTGGCAGACGCCCGGCAACCACCGCGGCGAGGGCGCCGCACTGCGCGAGCGCGCCACCGCACTCGGCCTGCCCGGGATCGTCGCCAAGCGGCTCGACAGCAAGTACCGCCCGGGCGCCGACTCGAAGGACTGGCGGCGGATTCGGGCGGCCGGCTGATGCCGGCACCGTCGGGGTTCGCGTGGACCCGCACGAAGGACGGGCAGGTACGGATCTCGCACCGCGGCCGGTTGGTGACCACACTGGCGGGTCCGCGGGCCGCGCGGTTCGTCGCGCGAGCCTCTGACGCGTCTGACGTGGCCGCGCAGCAGCTAATGGCCCGCGCCACCGGCAACTACAAGCACGGCAACGAGCGGCCCTGACCACCGACCGTCGCGCAGACCGTCAAATATGACGGTCTCAGCGACGTTCGGCGCTTACGGCACCGTCAGCTTGATGCGGCGGCCGACCGCGGTGCGGCTCGAGCCGCTGGCGATCGTCAGCTGCAGCTCGCCCACGAGCGTGCGATGGCGGCGGCGCAGTGCGTGCCGGCGCTTGCGGCCGCGGGTGATGAGCTGGATCTGGTTGCGGCCGCGGTTGAGTTGGACGGTGCGCCGGGCGATCACCTTCGGCCTGCGTCGGCGGCCCGTGTGGGCGTTGGTGAGCTCGACGGTGATGGTTGCCGGGTCGTCGAGCGTGAGCGCGATCGGCACGCCCGTTCCGGTGAGCAGCGCCAGCGGCGCGCGCTGGGGGAACTCGATCCCGATCGCCGCGCCGAGCGGGTTTGACGCGTTGGTCTTGGGTGGGTCGCCGGGCCGGTCGAGGCGGAACGGGCCGCTGATCTCATAGATGGCACCCACGCCCGCGGCGCGCTGGGAGCCGAAGTACATCCGCTCGCCGCTCGGGTTGAAGCAGACGCCGGTGATCTCGGAAGCCGCGTCGCCGGGGAGGAAGTTCTCGGCACCGGTCAGCTTCGCGAAGCGCGCGACCTCGCCCTCGCGGCTGATGATGCAGACGTCCATCGCGTCGGGGTCGTTGTCGTAGGCGTCCTCGCAGACGAAGAGGTCGCCAGAGCGCGAGACGGTGATGTTGTCGACGCCCTGCAGCGGCGAGTCGACCGTGTCGGCGCGGCGGTAGAGGATCGAGATCGTGCGCGAGGCGACGTCGTAGGCGTGGATCGTCTCGTCGCTGGTCGTCGCGACGTAGACGACGCCGGCGTCGTACCAGATGCCCTCGCCGCGGGCGAACTGCGTCGAGCCGGCGACCTGCTGGCGCGTCGGCGTCTCGTCGGCGGTCGGCGTCGGGTTCGGGACAGCGGTCCAGCTGACAGAGTTGTCGTCGGCCACCGTGGCGATCTCGAGCAGTCCCGTCGAGAGGTCGGGGTAGGCCCCGGGCGTGAAGCGGTAGAAGCCGCCGTCGCCCAGGTCCTCGGTCAGATAGACGCGGCCCTCGATCGGATCGACACACGCGGCCTCGTGCTTGAAGCATCCGAGCGCGTCGCGGCGCACGCCGCCGGTCGCCCCTGTCGGGTCGCATTCCCAGATGAAGCCCTGGTCGACCTCCTCGCCCGAGAGCCAGGTGCCCCAGGGCGTGCGCCCGCCCGCGCAGTTGGTCGAGGTGCCGCTGAGGATCGAGTAGCCATCGGTGATCGCCCCAGCCGGGGTGAAGCGAATCGCCGAGGCACCGCCGGCTCCCGGAACCTCGGAGTTCACCGCGAGGATCCAGCCGCCGTCGGGCGTGGCAAAGGTCGTGGCGCCGTCGGGGAAGATCGGGAGCGGGTAGGCGTGCTTGCCGACCGGGACGCCGCCGCGGGCGATCACGCGCGAGCTGAAGCCGGCGGGAAGGCGGACGCCATTTGCGTCGGGATCGAGCAGCGGCCCGTACGGCCCGGGACCCGTCTGCGCCTCCGCGGCAGCGGCGAGCGCCCGCTGCCAGCGGGCAGGGCCAAGCGCGAGCGCGCCCACCCCCACGCCCGCTGAGATCAGGAACTCACGACGCCGGATCACCAGAGCGCGCGAGCATGGCAAAGCCGAGCGCTTTAGGCGTCAATTCCCCGGCGATCCCCTAGCCTTACGCGCCGCGGGCGAGGTAGCTCAGTTGGTAGAGCACACGACTGAAAATCGTGGTGTCGCCGGTTCGATTCCGGCCCTCGCCATCCCTCTCTCGGCCGGGCTAGGGCTTGTGATGCCCCTTCGGCGGCTTGTACGGCGCCAGGCTCTTGACGGCTCCGACGCGCATCGAGCCCTTTAGGGTCGCCTTGGCAACGGGGCCTCGGCGTCCGGCGGCGCTTGACGGGATGATCTGGATCCGCAGACCCTCGTGGCGGCCGACGTTCGGGGCGGTCACGTGCGTACGACGCGTCGGGCCGAGGACGATCTTGTCGCCGCTCCCGTAATCCACGCTCACGAGGTACGTCTCGCCGAGCGCCGCCTTGTGCCACTTGATCACGGCCTTCGCGCCGTGGCGGCGAACGGTGACGTGGCGCGCCTTGCCGACCGGCGGGCTCTTCGCCTTGTAGTGGGCGACGACGAAGCGCTCGCGCGGCTTCCCGTCGAGGAAGAAGTCGGCGTCGACCTCGCGCTTACTTCCGGTCGCGTCCCCGACGGTGTAGGCGAACTTCCCCTTGCCGCCACCCTTGATCGTCTTGAGGACCTTCAGGCCGCCCGGCGCGGACTCGGTGAAGCGCACGGTCTGGCCGTCCTGCTTCGGGATCTCGTAGCTCAGCACGCGGTGTGTCCCGTGGCCTGAGACGTGAGCCTTGAGCTTGGCCGGCGGCAGGATCGTCGCCTGCTGAACGCGACTCACCGCAGGCGAGCCCTCAGCCGTCTCCACCGTCCAGGTGCCTGCCTCCGGTGGCGGCAGGATCACGACCGTGCGGTCCTCGGCGTCGATGACGGTGCCCCAGCCAGCGCCGTTCGGCAGCTCCTTGCCCGTGTCACCCGTTGCGTCGGTGAAGTCGAGCACCTTGCCCGACGGGGAGTGCAGCTTGACGAGCGGCGCATCGCCGGCGCCCTCGATCGAGAGCAGGGTGGGGCCTGACTTGGCGGGAATGTCGTACGACGTCGAGTCCGCGAGCTTGCCGTGCGTGACCACTCGGCCGCGGCCGAGTGAGTAGTAGCGGCCGATGTCGCACCCGGTGAACAGCGACAGGTTGTTGAGGATCTCAGGCGCACTGAGCGGCGGGCGCCCCTTGATGAAGTCCACCGACGCCCCGGCCGAGAGGCGGATGAAGAGCAATTTGATCGATCCGCAGGCGGCCAGCCCGATATTCGAGAGCACGGCGTGGACGGCGCCTTCGAGAATGTGGTGGATGCCGCCCTCGGCGTCTACCCATACCTGCCAATCGGGGTAGTGGAACTTGCCGCCCACACCGCCCTTGAAGTAGACCGGTCCCGCCTCGAAGTCCCAGCTGCCATCGATCCCCACCGCCCCGGTCTGGTCCACGCGGAAATGGATGTCGGCAAGATGGAGGCAGAGCAGCACCAGGGTGACCCTCGCGTCCAGGTAGAACGGCTGTCGCAGGCTGATGGTTATTTGGCCGTCGGCGCCGAGGGCCGGGCAGCCCCCGCCAACGCTGGTGCCGGCCGCGACGACCACGTGCGCCCCGAAGATGTCCTGGGCGACGTTGAGGTCCGCGCCGAGCGCGGTCAGGAACAGGCCCTGCCCGAGTGGGATCCCCTGGCCGGCGCCGGCGAGGTAGTCGAGGTCGAGCTCCTGGAACGCGCCGCTGGGCGAGAGCGCGAAGCGGTTGATGGCAACGCCCTGACCCGCGAGCTGCGGGAAGATGATCTGGCCCGTTATGTCGACCCCTGTGGTGTGGTCGTAATTCACATCGACGTTGCTGAGCGTCATCCCGCCTAGGAATGCCTTGCCGGCGTGCAGGTGGATGCCGTCGAGTTTGATGCGCCCGTCCAGGTCGGCGTGGATGGTCACGTCCGCACCGATCTTGTCGCTCGGGGACGGGCCCGAGAGCCCCGGCAGCTCCGCGTGGGCAAGCAGCGTGGCCGTGCCGTCCTTCTCGAGAATCACCTTCGAGCCGCCGAAGATCTTGAACGGCTTGACGTCGAGCGCCGCCCTCAGCTTGTCCGCGAGACCGTTGCCCTGCGCCTGGGCGTCACTCACCATCTGGTCGAGGTTCGTCTCGCGCAGAAGCTGCTGCCCCGAGTCTGAGACCTGCTCGTTTAGTGTCGTTTTTTGGGGGCCGCCGATGGCGAGCGGTATGCCCTGGCCCTGAACCGCCGGCCCGAGGTAGCTCGACACGTCGCGGCCGACGAGCGCCATCTTGTGCACGTTGGGGAGCGCCTTCCCGATGTCGGTCGGTAAGAGCAGCGCCGCAGTGTCCCCCAGCGCTTGCGTCGTGACCCCGTTCACGGTGAGGCTGCCCGTCTTACCCCCGTCACTTCCGCGCGCGACGTAGATCTGGTTGGAGGCGAATCCGCCGAACTCCGGGTCGAACCTGTCGGTGAGTGACTTCACGCGACTGACGAATTTGGCGTCCTTCGGAACGGAGTACGCGCCCGGCGAGTTACGGGTCGACAGCGAGGCGGCGGTGTTCGCCACGGTTGCACTCAGAAACTTGACATCCCCCCCGGTGATGACCTTGCCCGACTCCAGGCGCACGCTCCCCTGCGCCGCCGCAGGGGAGTCGTCCCAGCCCACCCATGTGGTCCCGACCCCTGGCGTCGAGTCCTTTTGCGTCGCCGTCCCCTCACCCGCCACGCGAGCCTGAGACAGCGCCAGGAGGTAACCCTGGGCGTCACCGTCGATCAGCTGCGCGAAGTCATTAGGGTCGATCGCGCGCTCGTCAACCGGGCAAAGGTTGGCGTTGGCGATGTGAACGCGGCCGATGTCGCCGCTCGTGACGCACGGCAGCTTCTTGTCGGGCGGCGGGTCGAAGGCGACCGAGCAGACGTTCACCTGGGTGTTGCGCAACACGCCGGGCGATGTGGACGCGGGGTCCCCGCTGGCCTTGTTGTCCCAGGAGATGTCGCCGAAGTGCGCGGGCGCGTCGTTTTGGTCGAGGATCACGGCCCGCGGGTGCCAGTTGCGGTTCCACTGGTAGATCGTTCGCAGGACCGGCGCGGAGCCCGGGCAGCGGGCGTCGGTGGTGCCGTTGCCGTCGAGGTCCCAGAGGATCTCCTTTGGGCTCAGCGGCGCGAGTTTCTCGAGCAGCGCCGCGTCCTGGGCCGGCGGACGCAGCGGGTCGATCGGCGCGACCTGGATGCCGAGGCTCGGACACAGCGGGATGATCTGGACAGACAGTTGGACCGGAATGCAGCCGCCACCGAGATAGCGGACGCCGCCGTCGAGGAAGGGCTGAACGAGTTCCGGCTGGTAGACGAGGATCAGGCAGCGCGTCCTCTCGTCGGGAATTATCGGCGGCTGGGCCGTGTACTTCGCAGGCCAGCCGTTGGCCTTGATCTCCGCCTTGCACTTGGTCGTGGCGGAGTCGATGCCGCTCCGCAGCCGGCTGATGACGAGGTCGTTGACCGCGGCCAGATAGTCGCGGCTGATCGCCATCAGGTTCGTGGGATCGACCTGGTTGCGGCCGCCCTCGCGGTAGATCTCCGTGTCCGTGGTGCCGTGGGGCAGGGCGACGAGGACCGGATTGTCCGCGGGACCGTCCCGGCTGCCGGCGGGGTTCGAGTTCGTGACGACGCAGGTCAGCTCGCGACCGAAATCGTCAGATGTCGGCCGGTAGCGGGACTCCGTGGCGTCCTGGATGGGGGCACCGTTGCGATACCACTGGAATGTGTAGAGGTAGGGCTCGACCCCGAAGGTCCCGTAGTCGTCGATCCAGCGGCCTGTGTCGCAGTCGAGTGACTGCTTGATCGGGTTGTCGTCGCTTGGGTCATCCCGGGTGACGGTGATGTGCGGGCGCTGGGTGGGGAACGGCGGGGCGTCAACCGCAAGCGGGCCGGATACCAGGACGGGCGAGGAGCTTCCGAGGTCGTTCGTGCCGGTCACCTGGCAGCCGATGATGTGGTTTCCGTCGCCATTCGGGTCGATCTCGTGGCCCTGATCGTCGTGGGAGGGCTTCAGCTTGTAGGTCGGCGCAGTCGCCCCCGGGATCGCGCCAGTGCCGCTTCGGGTCCACTGGTAGCTGAGGGCCGGGGAGTTCTCCCAGGTGCCCGGATTGCAGGTCATCGTGTTGCCCGTGAGTGGGTTGCCGCCGATGGTCGGCGGCACCGTGTTGAACGGCGCCCCGCTGTCGGTGCGCAGCGACACGCTCGACGCTTCGCCGGAGGCGCCCGCGGTGCTGGCGACGACGTGGCAGCGCACGCGCGATCCCTCGTCGGCCTGCTGGACCACGTAGGTGTTGCCCGAGGCGCCGTTGATCGCGTGCCAGGACGGGTCGTTGTCCGTCGTGGCCGAGCGCACGCCGCGCTCCCAGGTGATCGAGAAGGTCGTGGGGTTGTTGGTCCACTGGCCGTTCGTGCAGGAGAGCTGGCTGCCGGTCCGGGGCGTGCCGCTGATCTGCGGGCGCTGGGTGTTATTTATCTCGGTGGCGCTCGTGAGCGTGGTGAACTGGTGGTCATCGCCGTTGTTGGTGCCGTTGGCGTTGGTCGCCCGGAGCCGGTAGTGGATCGTGGTGTTCTCGGCCAGGCCGGTCAGGTCGGCGTGCACATTCACGGCGCCCGAGCCACCGCCCGGGGCCGGCTGGCAGTTCGCCGTTGTCTGATAAGAGCCCGCGCCCGACCCGATGTCGAACACGCAGGTGGTGACGTTGAATCCCTTCGGGTTGACCGTGCCGTGCAGGGTGGCGCTCGACGCGTTTATGTTCGTCGGAGGAGAGCCCGTTACGACCGCGGGTTTCCCAGGCGTGGCGATCACGACGGAGCCCGTCGTGGGCGCCACGCACAGCGTGGTGCTCGGGCACATGAGGCCGCCAAATTGGTCGGCCTGCGTCACGGTCCCCGCCCAGTCCGCTGGGTTGCCCAGCGGCGCGCTGGTCGTCCAGATCTTGCCGTCGTTGTCCGCGGCAAGACACAGCGTCGAGGAGGGGCACGAGACGCCGAAGAGCGAGTTGGAGGTGGTGGTGGAGTCGAGGTCGGTGGTATGCCAACTCCCCGAGACGGTCGGGTTGTTGGTCGCCACGACCTTTCCCTCCTGGTCGCCGGCGATGCACAGATTGGCATTGAGGCAGTCCACGCTGAACAGCGGGGTGGTGCCGTCGATCGTCGCCACGCCCCAAGCGCCGACGGGCTCGGTCGGGTTCTGCGAGGTGGCGACCTCCCCGTGGCTATCGACGGCTACGCAGAGCGTGGTCGTCGGGCAGTCGATGCGGTAGAAGGCCCCAGCCGCCCCGACGGTGAATTTGTTGGTCCATTTCGTGTCGCCGCCGGTCGGGTCCGTGGAGGTGATGACCTGACCCACCGCGTCGACCGCCACGCACAGGGTCGTCGTGGGGCAGGAGACGTCCCTCACATCATTGGTCGCGTCGATTGTCGTCACGGTCCAGGTCGCCGTGGAGCCTGGCGGGGATCCTGCGTTCGCGTTCGTCGAGGTGATGACGTGCCCGCCGTCGTCGACAGCCACACAGAGGGTCGTCGAGGGGCACGACACGTCGTTGATGTCGTTGGCGATGCCGACGTTCACCCCGTTCCACGCGGCGGACCCGCCGGTCGGGTTGGTGGACGTGAATACGTTGCCCCCGGTATTGGGAACGACGCAAAACGTCGTCGTCAGGCACGAGCCCTGATTCAGCGGGAGAAACGTGCCAACGCCGACCGGCGCGCTGTAGTCGAAGTCCGCCTGGGCGGATTGCGCCGCGACAAGCGCCACGCCGGTTACCAGAATCAGGGCGAGCCTCCGCATCCGTGGCGACCCTCCCACACCCGCAAATCAGGGATCTACCCTGAACTTTTCTCAAGGCGGCGCATGAGAACGCGGTTATGGTGGGGACATATTGACTTTCTCGCGGTCCCATCGAGAGCTGCTCGAGCGCGAACGCGAGGTGGAGGAGCTAACAAACGCGGTCGCTCGCGCCCGGGACGGAGAGGGCCTCACGGTGCTCATCGAGGGCCCCGCGGGCAGCGGCAAGAGCGCGCTGCTTGCCGCCGGCTCACAGGCGAACGGCTCGCGCGTGCTGCGTGCTAGCGGAGCCGAGCTCGAGCGCGAGTATGCCTTCGGGGCCATCCGGCAGCTGTTCGAGCCCGTTCTGGCCGACATGGCCCAGCGAGACGAGCTGCTGCGCGGCGCCGCGGCGCCGGTCGCTTGGCTGATCGACCCGGAAAGCGACTCCGACTCGCTCTGGACGCGCGCACAAGCGGGCCCGGCGCTGCTTCACGCCATCCATGCGCTCGTCGGCCGGCTGGCTGCCACCGAACCGCTCTTGATCGCGATCGACGACCTCCACTGGCTTGATGAGCCATCGCTTCTCGCCCTCAACTTCCTGGGCCGCCGCCTCGGCGACTCGCCGGTGGCGCTGGTGGGAACATCACGCCGGTCGGAGCCGGATGCGCCCGCGATGCTTGACGATCTGCGCGCGCTGGCGGAGGTGCGGATCCCCCTGCCGGCACTGAGCCCGGAGGCGGTGGCCACGCTCGTTCGAAAGCAACAGGCAGACGCCGGCGATGAACTGTGCGCCGCCTACCACCACGCCAGCGGAGGCAACCCCCTGTACGTGAACGAGCTGCTGCTCTGGGCCCGCGGCGAGGGGTTGGGCGGGGGCCCCGAAACCGCGGCGGCGGTGGCCCGGGCGTCGGTGCCGGCCCTGGGAGAGCGTCTCTTGCGGCGAGTGGACCGGGTCGCGCCGCAGGCCCGGCCGCTGGCCGCGGCCATGTCGGTGTTGGGCGGCGACCGGCCGTTGCGGGATGCCGGAGCACTCGCCGATGTGGACGAACGCGAGGCGGCCCGGATCGCCCGCGAGCTGATCGACATTGAGCTGCTGGCGCGAGACGATCCGTTCGCGTTTGCGCATCCCGTCCTGCGCCGCTCGCTCTACGACCGCCTCTCCGCCACGGAGCGGCAGGCGCTCCACTCGGCCGCGGCTTCGTTGTTGCGCGCGCAGGGGGCGGACGCAGAGGCGGTCGCAACTCACGTGAGCGAGATGGCACCGGCCGCTTCCCCCGGAGCCGTGAGCACGCTCCGCGAGGCGGCAGCCGCCGCGATTGCGCGCGCAGCGCCCGACCTGGCGATACCACTTCTGCGCCGCGCCCTCGAGGAAGGAGCGGCAGAGCCGGGCCGCGCCCTCCTGCTATTCGAGCTTGGGTGCGCTGAGTCCTACAGCCGCGACCCCCAAGCCTTCGCGCACCTCGAGGAGGCATTCGACCTCGCCACCGGAGACGCTCGCCTGCGGGCGCGCGTGGCCGCTGTTTTGGCTGACCTCATGTCGGCGGCAGGCCGCTGGGCGGACTGCCTCGCGGTGCTGGCCACCGCGGTGCGCGAGCTCGGCGACGACGACCCCGAGCTCATGGTCGAGCTGGAGGCCCTCCGGGCGGCCACGACGGCGCACGACCCCCAGTTCGTCGCGGAGTTCGACCGCGATCGCGACCGGTTCGAGGAGCTCTCGCGCGGGGACGGCTGGTCCGCTCACGCGCTCGCCGCCTTGCTCTGCGCCGTCGCAGGCTTTCGCTGCGAGCAGCCCGAGGCGGTTCGCGCATTGGCCGACCGCGCCCTCCGCGGGGGCCGGCTGCTCACCGAGCGCGGCGGCGGCGGCTGGGCCGTGGGGCAGGTCCTCCCGACGCTCGTGATGATCGAGGACCACGAGCGGGCGCTTGAGCTCTGCGAGGGTTTGGTCGCGCGGGGCTGGGCGACAGGGTCGATCCTGGGTGTGGTGGCCGGTCTCGGCACTCGTGGCTTCATGCACTCGCGCTGCGGGGATCTGGCCGCGGCCGAGTCCGATCTGCGGGAGGTGCACGGGACACTCGCCGACAGCGGCATGGACATGTGGATCACCTCGCTGATGTACTTCTTCTCCGACGCGATCCTGGAGCGCCAATCGCTCGACGACATAGCCGCGCTGGTCGAGTCCATCGAGCTCGATCCGATCTTCCAGACAACGGCCGGAGGGGCGATCCTGCTCGAGACTCAGGGGCGCCTCGCTCTGGCCCGGAACGATCCGCAGCGGGCCGTCGAGAGCCTGGAGCTGTGCCTGGCGACATTCCGGGCGATCAAGGCTGGACCCTCATTCACGTGGTGTCGCTCCTCGCTTGCGCTTGCGCTGCCGCCCGATGAGCGCGAGCGTGCCGTGGCGCTGGTAGAGGAGGAGCTCGCACTGGCGCGGTCGGCCCAGCTCCCGCGCGGCGTGGGCGTGGGACTGCGGGCTGCCGGGTTGCTGGCAAGAGGGGAGGAGGGGATCGGCCTCCTGCGCGAGTCGGCCGCCACCCTCGAGGGCTCGCCCGCCCGCCTCGAGTTCGCTCGCTCGCTGGTAGATCTCGGAGCTGCACTTCGGCGCCAGCGCAAGCGTGGCGAAGCCCGAATCCACCTTGCTCAGGGGATGGACCTTGCCTTCCGCTGCGGCGCGGACCGGCTGGTGACCCGCGCCGACGAGGAGTTGCATGCAGCCGGCGCGCGCCCCCGCCGTGCCACGCAATCGGGCGCCGACGCGCTCACCGCGAGCGAGCTGCGGGTCGCACGGCTCGCCGCCGCCGGCAGGACCAATGAGGAGATCGCGCGAGAGCTCTACCTGAGTCCGAAGACAATCGAGAGCCACCTCACCAAGTCCTACCGCAAGCTCGGGTTGGGCGGCCGCACGGGGCGGGCCGCCCTTGCCGACCAGCTGGCGGCCCTCGACGGATCCTGACGCCGACCGACACGTCCGGGACTCGAAATCGTGGTGTCGCCGGTGCACCAGCAGGCAGCCATCGACTCTCCAGCTTGCTCAACCAGCCGGGGCTGGCGCGAGCATTCCGATCCCCGTCCACGCCGGTTGAGCGTCACCGGACCCGAGCCGATCAAGGAGGTGATGGAACGGATCCGGATCGATGGGCGTTACCGCAACCGAACGCTGGCCGTTGTCGTGCTCGGCAATGTCCTGCCGGTATCGGTCGCGGTCGCGACGGACTTCGGCTCGCACCACACGGTCTTCTTCGTCGGCGCCGTGATCGCGTGCCTGGCGCCGCTGGGGGTCGTCACGGTCCCGCGCCGCCACCTCGTTCCCTTCTATCTCGCCGCCTACGGCGGGCTGGTCGGGATTACGATGCTCCAGGCCTACAGCGGCGGCGCGGCCTCCGGCTACGCGGTGCTGATGATGATGGCGATGGTCTGGTTCGGTCTACAGGGGAGCGACCGCGAGCTGCTGGTTGGCCTCGCCGTCCTTGCCGCCTGCGCGTACCTGCCGATGCTGATCTTCGGCGCGCCGGCCTATCCGGTGAGCTGGGGGCACGCGACGCTCTTGGTGATCATCGGGGCAACGGTGGCCGGTTCGCTTCAGGCCGTCACTCGCGAGATGCAGCGGCTGAACCGCAAGCTGCGCCAGCAGGCGACGATCGACGACCTCACCGGCCTGCTCAACCGTCGCGGCTGGCGCGAGACCGCGCCACGCGAGCTCGCGCGCGCCTCGCGGCTCGGGACGCCGGTCGCGCTGGTCCTCCTCGACCTCGACGCCTTCAAGGAGCTCAACGACACGCGCGGGCACGCCGAGGGCGATCAGGTTCTGCGCGAGACCGCCGACCGGCTCACCTCGGCGCTGCGCGACGGCGACGTGGTCGCCCGGTTCGGTGGCGACGAGTTCGTCGCCCTGCTCACCGACGCGGAGCCTGACGGTGCCCTCGGCGCGGTCAACAGGCTGATCGAGATCACCCCGCCGCTCGCGTCGTTCTCGGCGGGCGTCGCGATCTGGGACCGGGCCGAGGATCTCGACGAGCTGCTGAAGCGCTGCGACGTCGCCCAGTACGAGGCCAAGCGCAGCGGCGGCAGCACCGTGTGCGTCGCGCCGGTCGCGCTCTCAGCTGACGAGATCGAGACCGGCGACGCGATCAGCGCCGAGTAGCGACGAAGCGCGCCCCGGTCGCCGGCAGGCGCCCAGCGGCGATCAGCTCCGCCTCGGCATCGCGCAATCCGGGCTCGAGATGCCAGCGGTGCAGATACGGGACGATCTCCACCGGGCCGACCTCGAATCCCGCCTCACCCAGCCGCTCGCGAATCAGCTCGACCGGGTGCAGGTGGTCGCGTACGTCGGAGGTCATCGAGCCGGCGTCGCCGTGCACCTCTCGGCCCTGGTCGTGCCAGCGCGCGAGCAGCCAATCGGCAGCGAGACGGTCGAAGCTGGCGACGTCGAACTCGTCCACGACGAGCGGCGCACCCGGGCGCAGTACCGCGGCGAGCCGAGCGAGCGAATCGTCGAGCGGGTCCACGTGATGCAGAGAGAGCATCGCCACCGCGGCGTCGAATTCACCGTCGGCTGCTTCGAGGTCCAGCAGGCCGACCTGTTCGATGTCCTCGCCACCCGCCGGGTCGATCGCGCGGACGTCGTATCCGTCGGCTCGCAACTGCGCCGCGAGCTCGCCCTCGCCGGCGCCGACCTCGAGTACGCGCGCCGGTGAGGACGGCAGCCCGGAGCGGACCCATGCGAGGCTGTCGGGATCCAGCATGCGAAGAGGTATACCGACGTAGAGCCACCCAATCTGGGTAGTTGCCGAGCACGATGATCAAGCGCCCGACGCAGATGACCGCCCGCGCCTGGTGGCATGCGCTCCGCGACGCCGGCAAGGCGTTTCAGTCGAAGAACCTCACCTATCACGCCTCGGCGCTGACCTATTTCTCGATCCTGTCGATCTTCCCGGCGCTGATCGTGCTGGTCTCGCTGCTGGGCGTCGTGGGTTCGCCGGACTCGATCGGGGGTCTGCTGCGGATCATCGATCAGCTCGGGGGCCAGTCCGCGGTGGACACACTGAAGCCACCGATCGAGAACATCGTCAGCAACTCCGGTGCGGGCCTCGCCCTGATCATCGGCGCCGCAACGGCTCTGTGGTCGTCCTCCGGCTACATCGGCGGCTTCATCAACGCCGCCAACGAGGTCTGGGACGTAGATGAGGAACGGTCGTTCCTTAAGCGCCGGCCACTGCAGGTTCTGATCGCGCTGGTGATGACGGTCGCGGTCGCGGTGATCCTCATGGCGATCCTGCTGACCGGCCCGCTTGTGACCGCGATTGGAGACGAACTCGGCGTCGGCAACACCGCGGTGACGATCTTTTCGATCGTGAAGTGGCCGCTGATATTCGCCGGCGTGGTCCTCGTGATCAGCTTCCTCTATCGCACTGCCCCCGACGCCCAGCACGAGGGCTTCCTCTGGATCCTGCCCGGGGCGATCGTCGCGACGATCCTCTGGCTCCTGGGCTCGATCGCCTTCAGCATCTACGTCGCCCACTTCGGTTCGTACTCGAGCACCTACGGGACCCTCGCCGGCGCGATCGTCCTGCTCCTGTGGCTGTATCTGACGAACGTGGCCGTGCTTTTCGGAGCCCAGTTCGCCGCCGAGCTCGAGCGCACCGCCAATGCCGCAAAGGTGCCGACGGCCCCGGACCAGCCGGTGCTTCTCGATCCGGCCGACCGCGCCGAAGCGCCGCACTACTCGCCCCGCGCTTAGGTCCCTGCAAGGGACCGCCCGGAGAGTCTCGGACCGTCCGGGGCTCTGATTACTTTGATCGAGATGACGAATCCGGGCCAACTCGAGGCGCTGCAGGCACCGCTTGGGGCCGCTCCGGCAGCGGTGCCGCTGATCCGCAGCTTCGTCCGCGACCTCGTCGAGGGCGACGCGGTCGCCGCCGTCTTCGCCGTCCGTGAGCGGGAGCGCCGCACCCGTCGCAGCGGCGACGACTTCCTGCGGCTCATCGTCGCCGACAGGACGGGTTCGGTCGAGGCGGTCTGCTGGGAGGAGGTCGACGAGCTTTTCGAGCTGACGGTGCCCGGGGCGGTTCTATTCATCGAGGGTCAGTTCTCGATCCACCCGCGCTACGGCGGCAAGATCACGGTCCGCACCGCTCGGGCGGCGGCGGACGGCGAGTACGAGCACGACGAGCTCGCCGAGGGCCCGCCGGTCGCCATCGAGGAGCTCGAGGCGCGGCTGCGTCAGCTGCTCGACACGATCCAGAACCCGCAGCTGAGCCAACTCCTCGACCGCGTGTTCGGCGCGGACTCCAAGATCTACGAGCGGTTTCGGGTGGCGCCGGCGGCGAAGTACTACCACCAGGCCTACGTGCACGGACTGCTCGACCACACCCTCTCGGTTGCCGAGGCGGTCAGCGCCGCGGCGGGCGCCTTCGGCGGAATCGATCGTGACGTCGCCGTCACCGGCGCCCTGCTTCACGACATCGGCAAGACCCAGGCCTATAACGACGATCCGCTCGCGATCGATCTCACCGACGCTGGGCGCCTGCTGGGCGAGATCCCGCTCGGCTACTACCTCATCCGCCGGCTCATCGAGTCGATCGACGGCTTCGACCCCGAGCTCGCACAGGCCGTCCTGCACATCATCCTTTCCCACCACGGCAAGCTCGAGCTGGGCTCGCCGGTCGTGCCCGCAACCCGCGAGGCGACCCTCGTCCACGCGATGGACAATCTCGGCGGCACGCTCGGCAGCTTCGATCGCATCGAGCGCGAGCTCCCCGACGGCGCGGCCTGGTCGCGCTTCGACCGCGGCATCGACTCCGCCGCCTACTTCAGCAGCCGCAGAGCGGCCTAGCGAGGCGGTCCCGCTAGGGCCCGTAACGGTCCAGGCAGCGCTGAATCCGGTTCTGGTTCGCCCCGTTCGGCCCGATCGCGTTCTGGATGCAGCGCTGAAGCGCCTGCGCGTCGACGGTCGAGGGGTTCACGCCGTTGAGCGCGTCGTCGATCTCGCTCTGGACATCGTTCGGGAGGCCGTCGAACGCACCGTTGAACGCACCGAGGCTCTCGCTGACCACGTTGTTGGTCGTGTCGAGCGCGGGCTTGACGATGAACAGGTAGACCGCGCCGAGGATCACCACGGTCGTGACGATCTTGATGATCGGGTTGATTACGGTCCCGGCGCCCAGCATTTCGCGGATCCTACGGCCCAGGCAGGCGTTGCGTCACAAATCAGCTGAAGACGAGGTCGTGCCCCAGGTTCTTGCACCGCTGCATGGCGGCGGTCCCGAAGCCGGCGTGCTTGACGCAATCGTGCACGCGCTGCGCCGCCGCGGCGTTGCCCTGCTGCTGCAGGCTGTCGGCGTAGGACGTGGCAAACAGGTAGTCGGAGAGCACCACCGTCGCCAGCCGTTCGCCGAGCGTGCGGCACTGGTGGACCGCGGCGGGCGTGTTCGCATGGGCGAGGCAGTTCTTGACCTTGCGTGCGGCCGCAGGCCACTGGCCCTGTAGCGCGGATGCGTACGACTGCGTAGCGAGTTGATCTCCCAGGTTGTCGGCGCCGGCGGTCTGCTGCTGGGTCTCGTGAATCGAGTTCTGGATCGAGTTGCGCACCGACTCGTTGACGTCGTGGCTGATGTTCTCGGTCGTGTCGAGAATCGGCTTGACGATGAAGATCCCGACCGCGGCGAGAATCGCGACGGTGACCACGAGCCTGATGATCGGACCGATGACGGTCTCCGCGCCGAGCACGCGCGAATCCTAGTCGCGGAGCGGCCCGCGGCCGCCTAAAACCCCGCGCTTTGCGAAGTAGCGCCAAACGGGGCGAGTTCGATCGCGCAATATCCTCGTCAAGCCGTTGGCCAAGGACACTGAAAAGCTCATCCGTCAGCTCTCGCTGATCTCGTTCCTCATGGCGAACCGCCGACCCGTGTCGGCCCTTGAGATCAAGCGGGAGGTCGAGGGCTACAGCTCGATGAACGAGGACGCGTTCGCGCGGCGCTTCTACGCCGACCGCGCCGAGCTCGAGAGCCTCGGGATCTCCCTGCAGGTCGACAAGCCCGCCGAGGGCTTCTTCGAGGCCGAGCTCTACGCGCTGCCGCCGGAGAACTACTACCTGCGGCCGATCGAGTTCACCGACCCCGAGCTGGCCGCGCTGCGCACGGCGCTCGGCCTTCTCGACGGCGAGTTCGCCTACGCCGAGCCCCTGCGTCTCGCGCTCCAGCAGGTGTCGTGGGGACGGCCCAGCCCCCTTGTCGAGGACGAGGAGGCGCCGATCGACGTCAAGCTCTCTTCGGCCGGAGGCGGACGTGAACTCTCGCAGCGGCTGGCGAAGATCGAGACGGCGATCTCGCGCCGCAAGACCGTCGAGTTCTCCTACTACTCGCTGCAGCGCGACGAGGTCTCCGACCGCAAGGTCGACCCGTATCACCTGGTCTTCCGCGAGGGCCAGTTCTATTTGATCGGTCACTCCCACGAGCGCGAGGAGGTGCGGGTCTTCCGCCTCTCGCGCATCGAGGGCAAGGTCTCCTACGCGACCAAAGCCGAGCACGACTTCTCGGCGCCCGAGGACTTCGACCGCCGCGACTACGCGCAGCGCGCCGATTGGCAGATGGGCGAGATCCAGGGCACGGCGACGATCTTCGTGCGGGAGCGCATCGCCTGGCTGGTGGAGCGCGACTTCGGCCGCCACGGGACCTTCCGCAAAGCAAAGCGCGGCGAGGCCAAGGGCCGGGGCGTGGTCTTCGAGACCGAGTACGCATCCGGCCGTCAGCTGATGTCGTGGGTGCTTTCGTGGCGCGAGAACGCGACGCTGCTGTCCCCGCCCGAGCTCGCCGACGAGGCCAATCAGCGGCTGGCGCTGTTGCGCGACCGCCACGGCGAGGAGTTCGACGTCGCGGCGACCGTCAAGCGCCCGCTGACCGACGGCGGCGGCAGGCGCAACGGCGCCACGCGCGGATCGAGCGGCCGTTCGGAGTCGGTGATCCGCCCGGAGCGCTTCGCCCGCCTCGTGACGCTGGCCGGACTTCTGATCGGCGCGGCCCGCGACGAGGGCAGCCTCCCGACCAAGCAGGTGCTCTCGGAGCTCAACATCTCGATGGAGGAGCTGCGGGAGGACCTCGACGTGCTGAACGTCGTGAACTTCGGCGGCGGCACCTACGTCCTCTACGCCGAGATCGTCGGCGATCGCATCGAGGTCGACCCCGATACCTATGGCGACAACTTCGCGCGCCCCGCCCGGCTGCTGCCGTTGGAGGCCAAGGCGCTCGTGGCTGCGATCGACCTCTTCGGCGACCACCTGCCCCAGTCCGGCCTTGAGACCGCGCGCCGCAAGATCGTCGAGGCGCTGGGTCACGACCCCTCGCAGGAGGGTCTCGAGATCGCGCCCGGCCGCGACGACTCGTCGGTCGTGCGCACCGTCAACGAGGCGATCCAGCGCCACCACGTGCTCGCGCTCCAGTACTACAAGGAGAACGAGGACGACTTCGTCAAGCGCGAGGTCGAGCCCTACCAGCTGGTCAAGGGCCCGGAGGGCTGGTACCTCGGCTGCTGGGATCTCGGCCGCTCCGGCACCCGCCACTTTCGCCTCGACCGGATGAGCGAGGCGACGATCACCGACCGGGAGTTCGAGCCGCGCGACGGCGTCGAGGAGATCCTCGCCGAGCAGGAGTGGCTCGTGCACGGCGAGGTCACCACGGCCGGCGTCGCCCGCGTGTGGGTTGCCCCCGAGCGCGCCCGCTGGCTGCGCGAGCAGCGCACCGTCGTCGAGGAGCTCTCCGACGGGGCCGTGGTCATCGAGCTTCCCGTACGGCTCCAGCGACTGGCTCGCGCGCGAGGTCCTCAAGGGCGTCGGCGACCTGGTCGTGCTCGAGCCGACCGAGGCCCGCGAAGCGGTCTTTCGCGCCGTCGCCGCGGCCTAGCTACAGTGATCGACTTCGAGCGGCTCGTCGCGCCCAACCCCGGGCCGATGACGCTGGAGGGCACGAACACCTACATCGTCGGCCGCAATCCCTGTTGGGTCATCGACCCGGGTCCCGAGGACCACGGTCACCTCGACCGCATCCGCACCGAGGGCGACGCGCGCGGTGGGCTTCATGGATACCTGCTGACCCACGGTCATCTCGACCACTCCGAGGGCGTCGCGGCACTGGATATCCCGCCCGCGCAGGACGCGCCGTTCGAGCGCATCCTCACCCCGGGGCACGCGTCCGACCACGTGAGCTACTACCTCGACGGGGTCTGCTTCTGCGGCGACCTGATCCTCGGCCACGGCTCGGCGATCGTGCCCCCCGAGGAGATGGGCGGCTCGCTCAGCGACTACATGGAGTCGCTCGAGAAGCTGGCCGCGCTCGACCTCGACCTGCTCGCTCCTGGCCACGGTCCCCTGATCGACGATCCGCAGGCCAAGATCGCCGACTACATCGAGCACCGGCTGATGCGCGAGCGACTGCTCGTCGATGCGCTTGGGTCCGGCGAGCGGTCGCAGGAGCGCCTGCTCGACGCCGCCTGGTTCGACGTGCCGGAGGCGATGCGACCGGCCGCAGCGTTCGCGATGCGGGCGCATCTGGAAAAGCTCGCCGAAGAGGATCGGCTCGACCTCACCGAGTTGGGAGACTGAGCCGCGCGATGCCCAGCCGGCGCGATCAGATTAAGCTCACCGACGCCGAGCAGGCCGAGCTGCTCGCCGAGGAGCGCATCGTCATCGTCAGCTCGATCGGCCCGCGCGGGTGGCCGCATTCGATGCCGATGTGGTTCACCGTGCGCGACGGAGAGATCTGGATCTGGACCTTCGCGAAGTCGCAGAAGGTCAAGAACCTCGAGCGCGACCCGCGCGCGACCTTGCTGATCGAGGCGGGCACGGAATACACCGAGCTGCGCGGGATTCAGATCGAGGCCGAGGCCGAGCTGATCCGCGACACGCCGGCGGTCGCCGCGTTCGGCAAGGAGCTGACGATCCGCTACGCGGAGGGCATCGACTCCATCGAGGGCGACGCGGCGGCGGCGCTGGAGGCGCAGGCGGCGAAGCGAGTCGCGATCCGCTTCAAGGCGAAGCGCACCGCGACCTGGGACCACCGCAAGCTCGGCGGGACCTACTAAGCCCCGCCGAGCCAACGGCGATCAGGTACTCAGTGCTTGCCGGTCGAGCCGTGCGTCAGCTTCACGAACGCCTTCAGCGACGGCTTCGCCTTGCCGCTGGTCGTGATCAGGCCGGAGCTCGGGCACCACGCGCAGATGCTGGTTGTCGAGTCCTGCCAGCTGAACCAGTCGACCGCCTGGACGTTGAACTTCTTGCGCACCTTCGTGAAGTACTTGTACGCGTCCGGTGAGCAGCTTGGCCTGGCCCTTCTTTCCGCGGTTGAGCGAGCTGCCGCCCTTCTTCGATCCGGCGCCGATCTCCGTCACCCAGAGGCCGACCTTCTTGTCGTGCGCCTTCTTGATCACTTCGGTGAACAGCTCGGTCGAGTCCGCGATCTTCTTGGGGCTCGCGCCGTACGGGTGCACCGCGACGCCGTCGAAGAGCTTGCTCGAGCCCTTGACCTTGTAGATGTCGGCGAGGAACTCGTCGCCGCGCATCGGCCTTGTGCGAGCCGGCGAGCTCCGCCATTCCACCGAGGATCACATTGGCCTTCGGGTCCTGAGCCTTGACGCCGACCGAGAACGCCTTCAGCAGGTTCACGTAGCTCCTTCGCTTTCGGCTTCGGCGCGAAGAACGTCTTCGAGTTCATCTCGTTCCACGCCTGCCAGTCGGTGATCGGATCAGGCGAGCACCTCGGGATGCAGGGTCCAGAAATCGCCGCCCGGCCCATAACGGGCCACCGCCTCGCCGACGAAGCTTCTGGTAAGCGGCCAGCGCCTCGGGCGACTTCGGCGCGAACGATCACGCATTCGTCGCCGGAGCAGTTGTAGTGGTCGAGGCCCTGCGCGACCCACTACGGCGTGCCGAAGATGAAGGGCTGGAGCTTGATCCCCTGCTTGCGCCGCAGAGAGCATGAGGGGGTCGATGGCGCCGTCCAGTCGTTGTCGCCGTCGGCTGACGTCTGATCGATCGCCGGCCCAGTTGATGATGATCCGCATCACGCCGACCTTGGCCGTGCCCATCCGTCAAGGTCCGTGGCGCCGAAGCCCGTGTTTGCGGAGCGACGCCGTAGAAATCTGCTGGCGCCTTCTTGGAATGCGCGGCTGAACCGTCCGCTGCGGAGCCCAGCGAGAGCACCCCCAGCGCTCCGATCGCGCGGAAAGACGGCGATCCACCATCGGCTCGTGTTCGCTGCATCAAATCCCTCAACCTCCGGTCATTAGCTTTCATCGGGTAGTTCAACACAAGGCGGAGCACGGGGTCGCGCCCCGCCCTGAGAGCTGACCTACCCGACTTCTGCGGAGGCACACACCGGCGCAGCTCCTCGAGGAGTGCGGCCGCGAACTCCTGCGCCGCCTCTGAAGCGCTTGGCAGAGCGGCTGTGGGGAGGAATTCGACGTTCACATGGGGGCGTTTCGGGAACCGCACGAAGTCCGTCGCACCGGCAACGGTGCAAAGAACGATTCGCGCCTCCGGACAGGCAGCCGCCAGCCGCGAGACCCCGGTTCGCGCGCGCAGGCGCTCGCCCCGCGAGAGCTTGCCCTCCGGAAAGGTGCAGATCGCTGCTCTGCGCCACAGCTCGGCGCGGCCCAGGAAGCGCAACGACCGGCGACCGCGCAACGCGAGGGCGACCATGATCGGGTCCATGCGGCAACCGGTGAAAGCAGGAGCGTCAGCAGCCGGTAGACCATGCGCGGCAGCCTACGAACCCAGCCACCATCTACCCTGCGCCGTCGATGGAGGCGCTCAAAGGCCTGATCCTGTCGGGCGGCGCGGGGACGCGCCTGCGACCGATCACCCACACCTCGGCAAAACAACTCGTGCCGGTGGCGAACAAACCCGTGCTCTTTTACGGGATCGAGGCGCTGGTCGATGCCGGGATCACCGAGATCGGGATCATCGTCGCGCCTGAGACCGGTGAGGAGATCCGCGAAGCCGCCGGCGACGGGTCGCGCTTCGGCGCGTCGATCACCTACATCCTTCAGGACAAGCCGGCCGGCCTCGCCCACGCGGTGCTGACCGCCGAGGATTTCCTCGGCGACTCGCCGTTCGTGATGTACCTCGGCGACAACCTCCTGCGCGACGGCATCACCGACCTCGTCGGCGCGTTTCGTGAGCACGGGCCGCACGCACTGATCCTGCTCACGGAGGTGCCCGGATCCCTGGCACTACGGCGTCGCCGAGCTGGACGGCGACTCGGTCGTGCGCCTGGTCGAAAAGCCCAAGGACCCCCCAAGCAACATGGCTCTCGTCGGCGTCTACATGTTCACCTCGGCGATCTTCGACGCGGCGCGTGCAATCGAGCCCGTCCCCGCGCGGCGAGCTCGAGATCACGGACGCCATCCAGCATCTGATCGACTCCGGCTCGAGGTCGAGAGCCACACGGTCGTGGGCTGGTGGAAGGACACGGGACAGCTCGCGGACATGCTCGAGGCGAACCGCCTCGTGCTCGAGGACCTGGAGCGCTCAGTTGCGATCCAGCTGGACGAGGGCAGCCGCGTCGAGGGCCGCGTGGCGATCGAGGAAGGGGCCGTGCTCGAGCGCTCGGTCGTCCGCGGTCCGGTGACGATCGCCGCCGGCGCGCGCGTCGTCGACGCGTACATCGGTCCCGTACACCTCGATCGGACCTGACGTGGAGGTCATCGGCACGGAGGTCGAGCACTCGATCCTGCTTGCGGGGGCCAGCCTCCGCAACCTGCCGGCTCGCGTTGAGGCGAGCCTCCTTGGCCGCGACGTCAAGCTCAGCCGCGGCGACGAGATGCCGAAGACGCTGCGGATGATCGTCGGCGATCGCTCGGAGATCACGATTCCATGAGGCGGAGCGAAGCGAAGCCGAGTCGCGCCGCCGTTGAGGCGCCTGGTTTGAGGGCCCTGGTCACCGGCGCCGCCGGAATGCTCGGCCAGGACCTGGTCCCAGCGCTCGTCGAGCGCGGCTGGTCGGTCGCGGGGCTCAGCCGCGCCGAGCTCGACATCACCGACGCGGCCGCCGTCGAGGACGCGATCGACGAGCTGCGTCCGGACATCATCTTCAATTGCGCCGCCTGGACCGATGTCGACGGCGCCGAGACCGCCGAGCGCGATGCGATGCGGGTCAACGACACAGCGGCCGGGATGATCGCCACGACCGCGGCGGCCTACGACGCCGCCGTGCTCTACGTCTCCAGCGACTACGTCTTTGACGGCGAGAAGGGCAGCGCCTACGTCGAGTCCGATTTGCCGGCGGCGCTCTCGGCCTACGGGCGCTCCAAGCAGGCGGGCGAGACCTCCACCGAGATCGCCAACCCGCGCCACTTCATCGTGCGCTCGTCGTGGCTGTTCGGCACCGGCGGCCCCAACTTCGTCGAGACCATGTTGCGGGTGGGCGCCGAACAGGCGGAGGTGATCGTCGTCTCCGACCAGGTGGCGAGCCCGACGTACACGCCCCACCTCGCCGGCGCCCTGGCCGGCTCGGCGAGTCCGAGCGAGTACGGCATCCATCACATCGCCGGTGGCGGGCAGCTGCTCGTGGTTCGACTACGCGCAGGAGATCTTCGACCAGGCAGATGCTCGATTGACGCGGGTCATGGCGGCGACGACCGAGATGCTCGGCCGGCCGGCGCCGCGCCCGGCCCTCTCACTGCTCGCCAGCGAGCGTCCTGAAACCCGATCACCCTCCCGGACTGGCGCACGCGCGCTCAGCGAGTACCTCGCCGAGCGCACGAGTCGCGACGCGCACGGACTGGCCGAGGACGCGCGCGATGAACATTCTGGTCACGGGCGGCGCCGGATTCATCGGCTCCGCCTACGTACGCCATCGGCTCGAGACGCACCCGGACTTCTCGGTGCGCGTGCTCGACAAGCTCACCTACGCCGGCCGCCGCGAGAACCTCGACCGCCTGGACGAGTCCCGCCTCGAGCTCGTCGTTGCCGACATCGTCGATCCCGAGGCCGTCAAGCGCGCGATCGACGGCTGCGAGGCGATCGTCAACTTCGCGGCCGAGACCCACGTCGACCGCTCGATCGAGGCGCCGGGCGAGTTCATCCAGACCGACGTCTACGGCACCTTCGTCCTGCTCGAGGCTGCCCGCGACGCCGGCATCAGGTTCCTGCAGATCTCGACCGATGAGGTCTACGGCTCGATCGACGAGGGCTCGTTCACCGAGAGCCTCGCCGATCGATCCCTCCTCCCCGTACTCGGCCTCGAAGGCCGGCGGCGACATGATGGTCGCCGCCTACAAGCAACACCTACGGCGCCGACTCGCTGATCGTCAGCGCATCGAACAACTACGGCCCGCGCCAGTATCCCGGAGAAGCTGATCCCGCTCTGCGTTCTCAACGCGTTCGCGGGCGAGTCGCTGCCGGTCTACGGAGACGGCATGCAGGTGCGCAACTGGCTCTGGGTCTCAGACTTCGCGAACGCGATCGACATCGTGCTCGAATGCGGCGAGGCCGGCGAGGTCTACAACGTCGGCGGGCCCGACGAGAAGCACGAACATCGAGGTGGTTCGCCGCATCCTCGAGCTCACCGGTCGCGACGAGTCGCTGATCTCCTACGTCGAACGACCGCCTCGGCCACGACCGCCGCTACTCGCTGTCCTCGGAGAAGACCGAGGGCCTCGGGCTGGAAGGCCGCGGTCGCCTTCGACGAGGGCATCGAGCGCACGGTCGCCTGGTATCGCGACAACGAGTGGTGGTGGCGGCCGATCCTCTCCGGCGAGTACGCGCGACTACTACAAGCGCCGTTACGGCAGCTGATGCCCAAGCGCATCGAAACCCGGATCGACGGTCTCGTCCTGCTCGAGCCGGCGTCCACGGCGACGAGCGCGGCTTCCTCGTCGAGACCTTCAGCGAGCGCGACTGGCGGCGACGCGGGGTCGACTGCGCCTTCGTCCAGGACAACCACTCGCGCTCCAGCGCCGGAATCCTGCGCGGCCTTCACTTCCAGACGAGTCCCGGGCAGGCGAAGCTCGTGCGCTGCCTTCGCGGGCGGATCTGGGACGTGGCCGTCGACCTGCGCCGTGAGTCGCCGACATTCGGGCAGTGGGAGGGCTACGAGCTCGACGACGAACTTCACCGCCAGCTCTTCGTCCCCGAAGGGCTTCGCGCACGGATTCTGCGTCCTCAGCGAGCTTGCCGACGTCCACTACCAGCTCTCGGCCTACTACGACCCTGCGACCGAGGCGGGGTTCGCCTGGGATGATGACGATCGTTGCCGTCGAGTGGCCGATCGCCGACCCGCAGGTCTCCGAACGCGACGCGACGGCGCCGAAGCTGGCCGAGATCGAGGGCGATCTGAACTTCTAACGAGAGTGGGCGGGTTTGTGAGTACGGGGCGTGGGTGGCTGGTCGCGACGTTGGTGGCGATGTGCGTGGTTGTCGCGGCGACCCCGGTGAGCGCCGCGGCCCGTCCGCTGTTCGGCTTCAACGACACGCCGGACACCCTGATCGAGCAGGCGGGGACCGCGCAACGGCCGGGAGCCAGATCGCCCGCGTTCCCGTGAGCTGGGAGTTGACCGAGCCGTACGGCGGGACCGTTGAGTGGGCGACGCTCGACCGAAACGGTTGCCGCGCTCGCCGCCCACCAGACCCGGGTGCTGTTCGTGATCAGCGCCGCACCGCCGTGGGCCGCGGCCGGCTGCGTCCGATCACGAGACTCGACACCTGTGCCGTGGCCCCGGGGTTCGAGCCGCCTACCTGCGCTTCGCGACCGCGTTGCTTCGGCGCTACCCCCACATCAAGGTCCAGGTCTGGAACGAGCCGAATATCCGGCTCTTCGGTGCGATGACCGCAAAGCGCGCCGGCAGGCTCACGCGGACGCTCTATCGCTCCGCCCCGCGACGGACGATCGCGCCGGCGCTCTCGCCGTCGGAGCCCCACCTGCACGCTTACCTGACGCGGATGTACAGGCGGATTACCGCCGGCGGTGCCGATGGCGATGCACCTGTATCCCAGGGCGACGAAGAGCACCCGCGATCTCCAGGACGAGTGGCACCGCCTGCACGTGGTCGCCGGCAACCGCCGGATCTGGGTGACGGAGATCGGTTTCGCCGAGCGTCCAGTACGGAGCCCGCGGCCAGGCGCGCCGAAGGTCGCCGCCTACCGCTTCCTGCGCGCCGAGGGGGCGCGAGCGATCATCTTGCACCGCCTGGAGGACGTGTCGGTCGAACCGAGCCTCTGGCAGGCTACGCTCGGGGTGCTGAGCAACACGGCCGCCAGAAGCCCGCGTACAGGGCGCTGCGCCGCGTCGTTACCGCCGGGCGCGGCTGAGCGCCTCCGGCGCGAGAAACCTCCGTTCCGCCTCGGGCTGGGGAGCGGTCCCTCTCCCATCCCGGGCGCCAGCCCAGAGCGGGCGTATGATCGGCGGTTGGCAATGAGCACGAAAGCGGACCGCGATATCGACCCTATGGACGCGTTCAGCGAGCGCACGCGGCGCTGGTTCGACGCGTCGTTCGAGGCCCCGACTCCCGCCCAGCAAGCGGGATGGCCGACGATCGCCTCCGGTGCCCACACGCTCATCTGCGCGCCGACGGGCTCGGGCAAGACGCTGAGCGCGTTCCTCTGGGGCATCGACAAGCCCTTGCGCAGCGCCCGAGGAGCTTGGCTACCGGCACGAACATCGTCTACGTCTCGCCGCTGAAGGCGCTCTCCTATGACGTCGAGCGCAACCTGCGCGCGCCGCTGCAGGGAATCGGTGCGGTCACAGCAACGGCACCTGCTTTGGGTGCCGCCTCACGGCGACACCCCGATATCTCCGTCGGTCTTCGCACCGGCGACACGCCGCAGAAGGAGCGCCAGGCGATGAAGCGCACGCCGCCCGACATCCTCATCACCACGCCCGAGTCGCTGTACCTGATGCTGACCAGCCAGGTCCGCGAGATCCTCACCGGGGTCGAGGCCGTGATCGTCGACGAGATCCATGCGGTCGCGCCGACCAAGCGTGGCTCCCACCTTGCGCTCGACGCTCGAGCGCCTCTCCGAGCTGACCGCCTCCGAGGGCGAACCCGGAGGCGAAGCCGAGGAGGCCGCTGTTGATGTCAGCGGATCGGCCTTTCGGCAACGCAGCGCCCGCTCGAGCGGATCGCTCAGTTCCTCGTCGGTCCGAAGCGCAAGTGCGAGATCGTCAACGCCGGCACCCGCAAGGAGCTCGACCTCGAGATCGTCGTTCCAGTCGACGACATGCAGAACCCGAACGTTCCGCCCGTCTCCTCGGCTTCGCCTCCGGCGACGGCCGGGTCGTCTGCAGGACAGGTCATGCCCGATTACTCCCCGGACCGCATCGACCCGGGGCCGATCGAATCGAGTCTCGACCCGGCCGCCAACCCGCGCTCGATCTGGCCCGCGATCTATCCCGAGCTGCTTCGCCTCGTCCGCGAGCACACCTCGACGATCATCTTCGTGAACAACCGCCGCGGCGCGGAACGCCTCGCGAAACGCCTGAACGAGCTCCACAACGAAGTCCCCGACGAGGAGCTGCCCGCGACCGAACATGCCGGACAACTCCCGCCACGTCCTCGGCTTCGCCTCCGGGCGTGCGGGGTGGTGACTCGTCCGTGCAGCCGTTCGAGGAGATCGCCCGAGCTCACCACGGTTCGCTCGCCCATGAAGAGCGGGTTGTAGTAGAGGAGCTGCTCAAGTCAGGCAAGCTCCCCTGCCTCGTGGCGACCTCGAGCTCGCTCGAGCTCGGCATTGACATGGGCGCGGTGGACCTCGTGATCCAGGTCGAGTCGCCGAAGTCGGTCGCCCGCGGAATCCAGCGCGTCGGCCGCGCTGGGCACAAGATGGGAGAGGTCTCGAAGGGCCGGATCTTCCCCAAGTTCCGCGCCGACCTGCTCGAGTGCGCTGTGGTCGCCGGGCGCATGCGCCGGGGTGAGATCGAGGAGACGATGATCCCGCGCAACCCGCTGGATGTGCTCGCCCAGCACCTCGTCTCGATGGTCGCCGACCGCGAGTGGGAGCTTGACGCGATCGAGAAGCTCGTCACCGCGACCGAGCCGTTCTCCGAGCTCTCCCGCGAGCAGCTGGAGAACGTCCTCGACATGCTCGACGGCCGCTATCCGTCGGAGAAGTTCGCCGAGCTGCGCCCGCGCGTCGTCTGGGACAGCACCGCCGGCGTCGTTCGTGGGCGCAAGGGCGCGCGCCAGCTCGCAGTCACCAATGCGGGAACGATCCCCGATCGAGGCCTTTACGGCGTGCACCTCCCCGACGGGCGCCGCGTCGGCGAGCTCGACGAGGAGATGGTCTACGAGGCGCGCCCGGGGCAGACCTTCCTGCTCGGCGCGACCACGTGGCGGATCCAGGACATCACCCGCGACCGGGTGATCGTCGTCCCCGCGCCCGGCGTCCCCGGCGCGGTGCCTTTCTGGCGCGGTGACGGGGTTGGACGCCCGCCGGAGCTCGGCCGCGCGATCGGGGCCTTCGCGCGCGAAGCCGTCAGCAAGGACGCCGAGAGCTCGCCGCCGAGAACGACCTCGACGACGCGCAGCGAACAACCTCGTCCCCTACCTGCGCGAGCAGCAGGCGGCGACCCGAGTTGTCCCCTCCGACGAGACGATCGTGGTCGAGAAGTTCCGCGACGAGATCGGCGACTGGCGCCTGTGCGTGCTCTCGCCGTTCGGTGGCCGCGTCCACGCCGCGTGGGGCCTGGCCCTCTCGCGGCGAATCCGCGACGAGCTCGACCTCGAGGCCGACGCGATCTGGTCGGACGACGGCATCGTCGTGCACCTGCCCGACGCCGACGAGGCGCCGTCCGCCGACATGGTCCTGCTCGAGCCCGACGAGGTCGAGGACCTGGTCGTCTCCGAGCTCGGCGGCTCGGCGCTGTTCGGAGCGCGCTTTCGCGAGAACGCGGCGCGCAGCCTGCTGCTCCCGCGCGCCTACCCCGGCAAGCGCACTCCGCTCTGGCAGCAGCGGCTGAAGTCGCAGAACCTGCTCGAGGTGGCGAAGGACTTCCCGCGCTTCCCGGTGATCCTCGAGACCTACCGCGAGTGCCTGCGCGACGTGCTCGACCTGCCCGCGTTGGTCGAGCTCCTCCAGGACCTGCAGTCGCGCAAGATCACGCTGGTCGAGGTCGAGACCCAGACCGCGTCGCCGTTCGCCTCGTCGCTGCTCTTCGACTACGTCGCCACGTACATGTACGAGGGCGACACGCCCAACGCCGAGCGGCGCGCGGCCGCGCTTGCCCTCGACCGCGACCTGCTCTCCGAGCTCCTCGGCGCCGACGAGCTGCGTGAGCTGATCGACCCCGAGGCGCTCGAGGAGGTCGAGCGCTCGCTTCAGCTCTTTCATCCGGACGCGCTCGCCAAGGATCGCGACGCCCTTCAGCAGGTGCTGCGCCGGCTGGGCGATCTCACCGTCGAGGAGCTGGAGGAACGCACCGCCGAGGGCTACTCGGCCGAGTCGATGCTCGCCAAGCTCGAGCGGGAGCGCCGCGCCGCGCCGGTGCGCATCGCGGGGCAGGACCGCTGGATCGCCGCCGAGGATGCCGGCCTTTACCGCGACGCGTTCGGCGTCCCGCCGCCGGGCGGCCTGCCGGAGGCGTTCCTCGGGCCCGTCGAGGACGCGATGCTCACCGTTGTCCGCCGCTACGCCCGCACGCACGGCCCGTTCCCGACCGAACAGCTCGCCCGCCGCCTCGGCGTCGACGTCATGCCCGCGCTCAAGCAGCTCGAGCGCGCCGGCGAGCTGGTGCGCGGCGAGCTGTTGCCCGGAGGCAGCGAGCGCGAATGGTGTGACTCAGACGTCCTGCGCAGGGTGCGCCGCGCGAGTGTTGCCGCGCTGCGCCAGGAGGCTGAGGCGGTTGACCCGGCCGAGCTCGCCAGGTTCCTGCCCGCCTGGCAGAACGTCGACGTCCACCGTCCCGCCGGCGCGGGCATCGACCGGCTGCGCGAGGCGCTGGTCCCCCTGCAGGGCGTGACCCTGACGCCCGAGGTCTGGGAGCGCGACGTGCTGCCGCGCCGCCTGGGCGCCTACAGCCCGGCCTGGCTCGACCAGCTGACCACCAGCGGGGAGATCGTCTGGATCGGCGCGGGCCCACTCGGACGAAGCGGCAGGGTCGCCCTCTATTACCGCGAGGACGTCCGCCTCGCCGGGCCGCCGCCCGCGAACGTCAAGCTCGAACTCCCCAAGGGGGAAGTCCACGACGCGATCCGCGAGCGGCTTGCCTTGGCACCCTCGTTCTGGCTTGATCTGGTTGCGGAACTTGACGCCGTACGAGAGGAGCTTCACTCCGCGCTGTGGGATCTCGTCTGGGCGGGCGAGGTCACCAACGACGCGTTCGCGCCGCTGCGCGCGCGGCGCCTGACCGCCGTCGGCCGCGACCGCCGCCCCGCGCGTAGGTTCGCCTCGCGGCGCAGCCCGGCGCAGGAGGCCATCGTCGGGCGCTGGTCGCTGACCGAGACGCTCTTCGCGAACGCCCCTGCCCAGGGCCCGCGCACCCGTGCCCAGGCCGAGCTGATGCTCGAGCGCTACGGGATCGTCACGCGCGAGACCGTGCTCGCCGAGGGCATCCCGGGGGGCTTTTCCAGCCTCTACGGCGAGCTTTCGAACCTGGAGATCCTCGGCACCGCGCGGCGCGGCTACTTCGTCGAGGGCCTCGGCGGCGCCCAGTTCGCCCTCGCCGGCGCGGTCGAGCGCCTGCGCGGGCTGCCCCAGCGCGACGGCGATTACCTGATCCTCGCGGCCACCGACCCGGCGCAGCCGTACGGAGCGGCCCTGCCGTGGCCCAAGCGCGCGGAGGGCCGCCGCCCGGCTCGGACCGCCGGCGCCTACGTCCTGCTGCGAGACGGCAACCCCATCGTCTACGTCGAGCGCGGCGGCAAGGGCATCGTGCGGCTGATCGAGCTCGAGGGCGAGGAGCTGACGGAGGCGATCGCCGAGCTCGCCACGGCGGCGCAGGAGAAGGTGCTCCCAAAGCTCGGCATCGAGCGCGTCGACGGCGAGCCGGTGATGGGCTCCGGCCTCGAGGAGGAGATCATCGCCGCCGGGTTCTCGCGCCAGCCGCGCAAGCTTGTCGCCGCGGGCTAGCGAGTGCCCGAGGGCGACACGATCCACCGCGCGGCGCGCCGGATGCACGCCGCACTCGTCGGCCGCGAGATGGAGCTTGCCGACGCCCCCAATCCCCGGTCGCCGATTCATTCCCGCGCGCGAGGAGCTGCAGGGCCGAACGCTCGAAAGCGTCGAAGCCCGGGGCAAGCACCTGCTCGCCCACTTCTCGGGTGACCTCGTACTCCACAGCCACCTCGGGATGAATGGCCGCTGGTGGATCACCGACGACGGCCGCCTCCCGTACGGAAGGCCGTGGCTGCGCCTGGCGAACGGCCGTGGGATCGCCTCGCAGACGGGCGGCAAGATCCTCCGCATAGTCACCGCGTCGAAGCTGCGCAACGATCCGGCCCTGCGACGGCTCGGCCCCGACCCGTTGCGTCCCGGATTCCAGCCGGAGGTGGCAGCGCAGCGGCTGCGATCCGGCGCCGCGCTGCGCGAGATCGGCGATGCGCTGCTCGATCAGGAGCTGATCGCCGGGATCGGCAACGTGATCCGGGTGGAAGGGCTGTTTCGAGCTCGGGTGAGCCCGTGGCGAAAGGTAGCGATATGACTGACGACGAGTTGCTCGCGTGGTCAACGAGAACAAGAACGTCATGGACATCTCGATGGCAAAGGGCCGCAGACCGCACGCGATCTACAAGGCGCATCGCGAGGGCTGTCCGAACTGCGGCGGCGAGGTGCTCTCACGCGGGCAGGGCGACGACAACCGCACCGCCTACTGGTGTCCGCGATGTCAGACCTAGACGGGCGCCCAACCAGGTCGATCCACTGGAGCCGCCGCGAACAGGGATACTCAGAGTCGATGGCTCCGGACCCCGCCGAGCTGATCGCACGAGTTCCGCTCTTCGCGGAGCTCTCCGCGCCGAGCTCGCGCGAATCGCGCTCCGTGGCGATCCCGCGCTCGTTCGCGAAGGGTGTGCGGATCTTCCACGAGGGCGATCACTCCGACGCCTGCTACATCGTCTGCGAGGGCGACCTTCGGGTCACGCGCGAGCACTCCGACGGTCGCGCGATCGCGCTGGCGACGCTCGGCCCCGGCGACATCTTCGGCGAGCTTGCGATGCTCGACGGTGGCGTCCGCTCCGCCAGCGTCGAGGCCCTCACCGATGCCGAGCTGCTCGGGCTGCCGGCCTCCGACGTTCAGGCGCGTGATCGCCTGACATGGCGACATCGCCGCAAAGCTGATCGTCGCGCTGACCAAGCGCCTGCGCGAGACCAACGAGCGCGTCTCGCGCCAGTCCTTTCAGACGGTCCCAAGCCGCGTCGCGGGCGTCCTCTCGCAGCTGATCGCCGAGGAGATCGTCCCCGAGGACCGCCACGGGATCACCGTGCACATGACCCAGACCGATCT
The DNA here is from genome assembly GCA_963796815.1 of uncultured Solirubrobacterales bacterium. GTDB lineage: Bacteria > Actinomycetota > Thermoleophilia > Solirubrobacterales > 70-9 > WHSW01. The sequence continues at coordinate 330,522 of CAWCNF010000008.1, read as the reverse complement.
CGCGCAGCTCGCGGGAACCTCCCGCGAGAGCGTCAGCCGCTTCCTGGCGACCCTTGAGCGAGCGGGCGTCGTGAGCGTCGGCCGCGGCAGCGTGACCGTGCTCGAGCCGCGCCGACTACGCGCGTACATTTTCTGGCGTCTGCCTGACCGACTTCGCCCGCAGCCGGGGGCAGATGGTCGAGCGCCAGCTGCGCGCCCGGGATCGCCGACGAGCGGGTGCTGGCGGCCATGGCGAGGCGCCGCGCGAGCGTTTCGTCGACGCGCGGCTCGCCCGGCGCGCCTACGCGGACTCGGCGCTGCCGCTCGAGGCCGGCCAGACCATCTCCCAGCCCTGGGTCGTCGCCGCGATCTGCGCCGGGCTCGCGCTGCAGGGGGTCGAGCGCGTGCTCGAGATCGGCACCGGGCTCGGGCTACTCGGCGACTGTGCTCGCCCGACTCGCCGCCTCGGTCTCTCGTATCGAGCGGATCGCCGATCTCGCCGAGAGCGCGCGCGCCAACATCGCTCCGCGGGCGTCGAAGGTGCCGAGCGGATCGAGATCCGCGTTGGCGACGGCACGCTCGGTGCGCGCCGACACAGCTCCGTTCGACGCCATCGCCGTCCACGCGGCCGCCCCGGCGCCGCCGGCGAGTCTGATCGCGCAGCTGGCGCCGAGGGCCGATGGTCGTGCCCGTGACCGAGGGACGACGCCGACGTGCTGAAGGTCTTCACGGCTGGGATTCGGGCTCGAGCCCGGGACGATCGCCCCCTGCCGCTTCGTCCCCCTTCTTGGTGAAGAGGGGTTCTCCGATCGCGGAGCCTGACGACGGTAGGCTGGCGCCCGCCTGATGGCCTACGGCTTCTACGCGCTCAACTTCTTCTCGCCCGCTTTCGCCGACCAGCTGCGCCGTGGCCGTAAGACGGCGACGATCCGGCTCGGCGACAAGTCGCGCAAGTATCAGCGCGGCCAGCTGCTGTGGGTGACGATCGGCCACCAGCACAGCCCGCGCGAGAAGCTCTTCACCGCGGTCGTCGACGATGTCGAGGTCAAGAAGGCCTCGGATCTCTCGCCCGCGCGACATCGAGCACGACAACCCCGAGTTCCGCCGCCTCGAGGAGACGCTCGGCTTCATGCGCCAGATCTACGGACGCGACATCAGTCCCGAGGAGACGGTCACCGTCGTGCGCTTCTCGAAGCGTGCACGAGCCGCCTCCCGGATACGGCGAGGCGTCGCGCAACTAGCGCCGCAAACTGGCCGAGTACCGCTTCCTCACGACCTGGCTGCTCGAGTGCGAGCGCGACCGCGTCTGGGAGGCGATCTACGACCAGCGCGCCTGGCCGTCGTGGTGGCGCGGGGTCGAGGCGTGGTCGAGCTCGATCCGGGCGACGAGATCGGCGTCGGCTCCCACTCCCGGCTGACCTGGCGCTCCAAGCTGCCGTACGACCTCGTTTTCGACGCCGTCACGCGTACCGTCGAGCGCCCGCACCTGATCGAGGCCGACGCCTCCGGCGAGCTCGAGGGCGTCGGCCGCTGGCGGCTCTTCGAGCAGGAGGGCGTGACCGCTGCGCTGTATGAGTGGAACGTGCGGACGACGAAGCGCTGGATGAACCTCTCGCCCCGCTCGCCAGAGCCGCTTTTCAAAGAACCACGACTGGGTGATGGGAAACGGCGCGACGGGAATCGCGGAGCTACTCGATGTGCGTCTTCTGGCGTCCGACTGAGTCCCGCCCCGCACGCCCGGAGGCGAAGCTGAGGACGTGGCGGGAGTTTCTCGATTGGAGCCGGGCGGCCCAGGTGGTAGCCCTGGGCGTAGTCGATGCCGAAGTCACCGAGGCGGCTCAGGAGATTCTCGTTCTCCACGCCCTCGGCAACGGTGCGCATGCCGAAACCGGCCGCGATCGACACCAGCGAGCGGACGATCCGCGCGTCCGCTGCCGAATCGGTGAGGCCGCGGACGAACTCGGCGTCGATCTTCAGGAAGCGGAACGGCAGATGGCGCAGGTAGGTGAGCGAGCCGAAGCCCGTGCCGACGTCGTCGAGGGCGAGGTTTGCGCCCAGGCGCTCGACCCTCGCCGAGAAGTCGCGCAGCGACTCGATCGCCGGCGTCGCGACGGTCTCGGTGATCTCGAAGATCAGGAGGTCGGGATCGAGGTTGGTCGCCCGCATCTCCGACTCGATCATGTGCAACGAGGCGGCGGTCGGTGATCGAGGCCGCCGACAGGTTCACGCTCACGCGCCGCCCCGCGGCCGCAAGCTTCAGAGACTCCTTGACCACCCAGCGGTCGAGCTGGCGGATCAGCCCGAAGCTCTCCGCGATCGGGATGAACTGGCCGGCGGCAATGGGCTCACCGGTCCTCGCTCAGCATCCTCACCAGCAGCTCCTCGGCGAAGACGTCCCCGGTTCGCAGGTCCACGAGCGGCTGCGCGTAGAGCACGAGCTCCTCGTTCTCGATCGCGCGAGCGAACGCGGCTGACCCACTGCAGCGTCTCGCGGTTCTCACCGGTGAAGACCGCGAGCCGGTCGCGGCCGCCGTTCTTCGCCTCATACAGGGCCGTGTCCGCGGCGATGAGCAGGTCGGCCGCCTCGACGCCGTCGACCTCGCGGATCATCGCGATCCCGGCGCTGGCGGTGATCACGCTCGAGCCCTCACGGCGGCGGACGAGGTCGAGCAGCTCCAGCACGCGCTGGCGGGCCGCCTCGCATGTCGATGTCGCGCATGAGCAGCCCGAACTCGTCGCCGCTGAGTCGTGCAAAGAGTCGCTGTCGCGCAGGCGCCCGCGAAGCATCGCGGCGATCTCGCGGATGACGCGGTCGCCGGCGGCATGGCCGAGGGAGTCGTTGACGCGCTTGAGGTGATCCAGGTCGATGATCGCGATCGCGCCACCATTGCTCCAGCTCCCCGGCCTCCATGCGTGCCGTCAGCTCGCGCTCGAACCCCCGGCGGTTGTAGAGGCCGGTGAGGTCGTCGTGATCGACGAGGTGGCGCAGCTTGCTCCTCGGCGCTGCTGCGATCGGTGACGTCGGAGAGCAGCCCGTCGACCATCTGTCTGCCGTCGGGCGCGAGCTCGGCGACGGAGGCACGGTCGCGAACCCAGACGATGTTGCCGTTTCGATGCAGGAGGCGGTACTCGATGTCGAGCTCGATCCCCTCGGTCGATGCAGCGGTTCTCCTCGTTGATCACACGGTCGAGGTCATCGGGGTGCATCCGCGCTCCCAGAAGTCCGGGTCTGACATCCATTCCTCGGGCTGTAGCCGAGCAGCTCTGAGACCTGCGGCGAGATGTACTCCCAGCCGCCGGCGTAGCCGAGCCCGGCGCGGTAGCTGATCGACGGAAGGTTCTCCACCAGCGTCCGGTAGCGCTTCTCGGCCTCCTCGAGCGAGCGCCGCGCCTCGGCTAGCTTCTCGTCGCGCTCGACCCTGGCGCTGATGTCGCGGAGGTGGCTGACGAAGAGGATGGCGTCGCCATCGATCCGGGCAATGGCGACCTCGAGCGGGAACTCGCTGCCGTCGGCGCGACGTCCGATGAACTCGATCCAGCGACCGAGGCGGTCGGTGGAACCGCTGGCGACGTTGCGCTCGATAGCCCTCGCGGTAGGCGGCGCGCAGGCGCTCGGGGATGATCAGGTGCTCGAAGCGTCCGCCCCAGGGCGTCGGACGCGCTCGATCCCGAACGTGGTGGTCGCCGCTGGGTTCCACTCGATGATGCGTCCCTCGAGGTCGTTGACGACGACAGCGTCCACGGCGGCGTCGACCAGGGCATAGCGCAGCGCATCGGCCGAGACCGCGATGACGGGCTCGCGGGCCGGCGTGGTCTCGACCGCGCGCAGGCGCCGGGTGCGTGTCGACGGGGCTGCCACTCCGGACTCCTTATCGGCGGAGGTGCACGCCTGCGTTAGTCGTGAAGAGCGGGCGGTCGCTACACTCGCCCCCGGACCTTTGGCACTCTCCTATTCAGAGTGCCAAACGAAGCGTAAAACAGACTTACAACGGAGGTAAGAACGAATGAACCTGAAGCCTCTCGGCGATCGCCTGATCGTCAAGGCGATCGAGGAGGAGGAGACGACCGCCAGCGGCATCGTCCTCCCGGACACGGCGCAGTGAGAAGCCCCAGAAGGGCAAGGTCGTCGCGGTTGGCGACGGTGCCTGGGACGAGGACGGCGAGAAGCGCATCCCGCTCGACGTCAAGAAGGGCGACGAGGTCCTCTACAGCAAGTACGGCGGGACCGAGATACAGGTCGACGGCGATGACCTGCTCGTCCTGCGCGAGTCGGACGTCCTCGCCAAGGTCGTCTGACAACACCTTTCGAATCTAGGAGGAACTGAATCCATGGCTCACAAGGAGCTCAAGTACGGCGCTGAGGCCCGTGCGGCACTGCAGGAAGGTGTCGACGCGGTTGCCGATGCGGTCAAGGTCACGCTCGGCCCTAAGGGTCGCTACGTAGTCCTCGACAAGAAGTTCGGCGCGCCGACGATCACCAACGACGGTGTGACGATCGCGCGTGAGATCGAGATCGAGGATGTCTTCGCCAACCAGGGCGCACAGCTGGTTCGCGAGGTCGCCACGGCAACCAACGACGTCGCCGGTGACGGCACGACGACGGCGACCCTGCTGGCCCAGACGGTTGTCCGTCACGGCCTCAAGAACGTCGCCGCCGGCGCCAACCCCCTGGCGCTGCGCCGCGGGATCGAGTCCGCGGTCAACCAGGTCGTCGACAACCTGCGCAACAAGCAGTCGAAGGAGGTCGGTGGCAAGGAGCAGATCGCCCGCGTCGCCGCGATCTCGGCCGCTGACGAGGAGATCGGCAACATCATCGCCGACGCCATCGAGAAGGTGGGCAAGGACGGCGTGGTGAACGTCGAGGAGGGCCAGACCTTCGGGATGGAGCTCGAGTTCACCGAGGGGATGCAGTTCGACAAGGGCTACATCTCGCCGTACATGATCACCGACCAGGATCGGATGGAGGCGGTGCTCGAGGACCCGTACATCCTCATCGCCAACCAGAAGATCGGCAACGTCCGCGAGCTCCTGCCGGTGCTCGAGCAGGTCATGCAGTCGGGCAAGGCGCTCGTCATCGTGGCCGAGGACGTCGAGGGTGAGGCGCTTGCGACCCTGGTGGTCAACAAGCTCCGCGGCACCTTCACCGGCGTCGCCGTCAAGGCACCGGGCTTCGGCGATCGCCGCAAGCGGATGCTCGAGGACATCGCGATCCTCAGCGGTGGCGAGGTCATCACCGAGGAGATGGGCCTGAAGCTGGAGAACACCCAGGTGACCCAGCTCGGTCGTGCCCGTCGCGTCGTCGTCTCCAAGGACACGACGACCGTCATCGACGGCGGTGGCGAAAAGAAGGCGATCGAGGGCCGCATCGCCCAGATCCGCCAGGAGATCGAGAACACCGACTCCGATTTCGATCGCGAGAAGCTCCAGGAGCGCCTGGCCAAGCTCGCGGGCGGCGTCGCGGTGGTCAAGGTCGGTGCTGCCACCGAGACCGAGATGAAGGAGAAGAAGCACCGCGTCGAGGACGCCCTGCAGGCGACCCGTGCGGCGCTCGAGGAGGGCATCGTGCCCGGCGGCGGAGTTGCGCTGCTGAACGCGGTCTCCGCAATCGACTCCAAGGGTCTCGAGGCCGATGAGGCCACGGGCGCGGAGATCATCCGCAAGTCGCTCGAGGAGCCGATCCGTCAGATCGCGGAGAACTCCGGGCTCGAGGGCTCGGTCGTCGTCAACAAGATCCAGAGCCTGAAGCCGGGCGAGGGTCTGAACGCGGCCACCGGCGAGTACGGCGACCTGGTCAAGGACGGCGTCATCGACCCGACCATGGTCACCCGGTCGGCGCTGCAGAACGCCGCGTCCATCGCCAAGAACATCCTCACGACGGAGGCCATCGTGGCCGAGCCGCCGGAGAAGGATGGCGGCGGCATGCCCGGCGGTATGCCGGACATGGGCGGCATGATGTAACTCGCCTTCAGGCGAAACGTTTGGAAAGGCCCGGGCCACTTGGTCCGGGCCTTTTCTTTGTGTACGAACCGGCGCACGCCACCGAGGGTCCGAATTAGGATTCGCCGCCCGATGCGTTCGCGCTTACCTCTCGCTCGTGCTGGCGGTCCTCGCCCTTGCCTTGGCAGCACTTGTTTTCGGCCACGGCCGCGAGGAGGCCACGGGCACCGCGGTCGCCTGTGCGGAGGGGGAGGCCGGGCACGAGGGCGAGGACGCTGACGCCGAGGGCGAGCAGGCGGCGTCGGAATCCGAGGACGCCGACGCTGCGCCCGCGGAGCCGGCGGCCAGGCTCGCAGGTCGACGACTTCTACCGCGGCCCTGCACACGAGGTCCCGTGCGCGGAGGGTCCCGGCGGTCACCCGGAATCGTTTGCCGACCTGGCCCTCGCGAACTCATCACGGCTCACGCGCACGGTCGCGCCGGGTACCCAGATCAAGCCGGGCGCCTATCGCGCGGCGGTGGATGAGCGCCAGGCGCTGGACGTGACCGGCGGCTCCTGGAGTGCCTACGGCAAGCCGCCGCTGCTGAGCAACCGGACCGACTACGACACCACGAACGGATCGACCAACGAGGGGCTCGGTGACCTCTCCGGACGAGTCAACGCGTTCGCTCAGCGACGACTCCGGCAACAGCTACGCGGCGGTTTCCAATGGCGGCATCTGGAAGTCGAGCGACCAGCAGCACTGGACCTCGATCGGCGACGGGCTGCCGACTCAGGTCGTCTCCGGGATCGCCTGGACGTCGGCGGGCGGCGGCACTCTGATCGTGCTGACCGGCGACCTCGCCTACGGCGGCGACACGTACGCCGGCCTCGGCGTCTACCGCAGCGCCGACGGCGGCGCGACGCTGGACGCACAGCACCGGGGTGCCCGACGGCGTGCTCGGCTTCAAGCTGGTCGTCGATCCGACCGACCCGACGAAGGTCTACGCGGCCACCGGTGGTGGCCTCTACCGCTCCACCGACGCCGGCGCGACTCGTTCGCGAACGTCAACCTGCCCACGGGCGCCAACGCCCCGTCCGGCACGCCGGACTGCACCGGTCAGCCGCCGACGGTCAAGAACTGCTTCCTGGCCAACATGGTCACCGACGTCGTCGTGCAGGGCCGGCGCAAACGCGCAGAGCGCGGGCGGCCATCCCGGCGCCGTGATGGCGGCGGTCGGCTGGCGCGCCGGCAACAAGCGAACGCCGACGGCGCGCAGCAGTCGCCCGGCAAACGGGATCTACGTCTCTGACACCGGCGCGCCCGGCACGTTCACGAACATGGACATCGCCGCGCAACTCGACCCCGACGACGGACCCGCTGACCCAGGCGCGGATCGGCCGGATCGCGCTCGGGGTCGCCTCCGGGCCGCAGCAGAACCACCAGATCGTCTACGCGCTGATCCAGGACGCCGTGAAGTTCAACGGCGGCGCGCTCGGGCTCGACGTCGACAACGGAGCCGGCCGGCGCCGGCGTACAGCGACTACCTCAACGGCGTCTGGGTCTCGACCGACTTCGGCGCGACCTGGAAGGAGCTCGAGGGGTCGACGACGATCGATAACGACGCGACGAGCGGCTCCGCGCTCGCACCGCCCACCTGCAAGGCGCCCGCCGTGATCTCCTACTGCCCCGGGATCCAGGCTTGGTACAACCTCTGGGTCTCGCCGGACCCGACGCACGGCCGACGCCGACCGGCGTGCCGACCCGCCTCGCGTTCGGCCTCGAGGAGATCTGGGCGAACGACCCGTCCGTGCCGCCCCCGACGGCCTCGACGGCACGACTCCGCCGCGCTTCAACGTGGTCGGCCGCTACTACGCGGGGACCACCTGCACGATCCTCAACGCCACCAATGGGCTGCCGATCTGCCCGACCGGCACGGTGCCCGCGTACACCACTCACCCCGACCAGCACGCGGCACTCTGGGTCCCCGACGGCAGCGGCGGGGTGACGCTCGTCGTCGGTAACGACGGCGGCATCTACAAGCAGCACGTCGCCTCCGGCGCCGACCTGGCCAACGATCAATGGGCGCAGGGCAAGCCGCAGGATCCCAACGGCGAGCCGGTCGCCGGCGCGAACGACGGGCTCAACACGCTGCAGCCCTATGACGTCGCGATGGCCAACGACGGCACCGCCTATATGGGCCTGCAGGACAACGGCGAGGCGAAGATCGAGCCCGACGGGACGATGTACACGATCTTCGGCGGCGACGGCTTCTTCAGCGCCGTCGACCCGGCGAACAGCGACGTCGCCTACGAGGAGTACACGGGCGGCGACATCGCTGTGACCACCGACGGCGGCAAGACCTGGAACGACATCCAGCCCTCGGACCTCACCAGCGCGCAGTTCGCCGACTCCGTTCGAGATGGACCCGAACGACGCGAACCACCTGATGATCGGCGGCCGCGATGTCGAGGAGACGACCGACGGCCCCGACACGACGGGCTCGACCTGGACGAAGGTCTACGACCTGGGCACCCAGCAGCACCCCGGCGACGCGAGCGCGACGTCACTCACCGGCGACGACCCCGACAACCAGCTCTCGGCGGTCGACGTGAGGTCCGATCAGTCATCCGCCGGCCTGCCGGTTGGCCCGAAGACCGCCGATCAACACGCGAACGACAAGGGCGGCGACACGATCCCGGGCTTTGACTCGACGTCCGGGCCAACCGGGTTGCCGACCCAGGCCCCGGGGACCTACAACGACTACGACGTCACCGTCGGGCCGAACGACGGCGACGCGGCGATGAACATCGCCGTCAACTGGGCGGACTCGGCCGACGACTGGGATCTCTACCTCTACCGCAACGACGGCGGGACCCTCACGTATGTCAACAGCTCCGCGAGCTCCGGCACCACCTCGGAGAGCCTGAAGGTCACAAACCCGGTGCCGGGCGACTACGTGGTCCGAGTCGTCAACTGGGAAGCCCTCGGCACGTACAACTTCGACCTCACCTTCGACCAGCGCAGCGACGCTGGCCTGCAGAGCAAAGACAGCTACGCGTACGTCGGCTTCTGCGGCTACTGCGACACGATCACCCAGGGCACGCCATTCGCAAACGGGATCGCGACGAACGTCGGCGGCAGCAAGCCCGGCGTTGCCGGCGCACCGGACGGCTGGCACATCGCCTCCGCCCAGGGCCTGCCGAGCCGCTACATCACGTCGGTGCGGATGGACCCGAACGACCCGAACACCGTCTACGTCACCCTCGCGGGATACGGCAGGCGCTGGGCGTTCCCGGGCGCGGTCGGCGAGGACACGAGCAAGGTCGGCACCGGGCACGTGTTCATGTCGACGGACGCCGGCGAGCACTTCACCGACATCACCGGAAACCTCCCCGACGTGCCGGCCAACTGGTCGGTGATTCACAACGGTCGCCTCGCGGTCGGGACGGACATCGGCGTGTTCGTCTCCTGCAACGCGGCCGGCGGCACCTACTCGGTGCTCGGCAACGGGTTGCCCACGGCGCCGATCTCGACGATGAGCTTCAAGCCCAACGATCCCGACCTGCTCGTCGCCGGCACCTACGGCCGCGGCGTCTACACCTACCGCTTCGACGATTCCCAGCCCCTGCTCTGTCACGGCGACTCGACCGGCCAGCCGCCGGCGCTCGAGCCGTTCGGCAAGGGCGCGGTCGACGTCAGGATCGCCAAGAAGGTCCATCGCAAGCGCAAGCAGCGGGCGCGGGTGACGCTGATCAGCCACATTGGCAGCGATCTCTCCGGCACCGTTGTGCTGAAGGCCGCGAAGCGCAAGCACCACCACCATCACCACCATGGGAAGGTCTCGCCGCGGCCGAAGCGCAAGCACATCTCGCTGGCCGCGAGTGCGAGGAAGAAGCTCAACATGAAGCTCCAGCCCGCGCTGCGCCGCAAGCTCGCCCATGGCAAGAAGGTGAAGGTGACCGCCATCATCAAGCTCGCCGACGCCAATGGCCGCAAGCTGAACCTCAAGAAGTCCAAGAAGATCAGCCGCGCCGTGGGGCACCACCACTAGCTGCTTTAGTGGCGCGATGGCGCCGCTCCACGACGCGACCGCGACGCTTGGCGGGCTGCTTGCGCACAGGGCGGCCGAGGGACCCCGGCCACCGCATCTTCACCTTCCTCGGCGACGATCTCGAGCCGATCGGCAGCCTCACCTACGCCGAGCTCGACGAGCGCGCACGTGCGATAGCGGCCGAGCTTTCCGGCACGGCGGGTAAGGCCGCGCTGCTCGTCTTTGCACCCGGGCTTGAGTTCGTCGAGGCGCTGTACGGCTGCCTCTATGCCGGTGCGATTGCCGTCCCGTGCGCGCCGCCGGACCCCGGTCGGCAGTTCGCGGCGCCGCGAATGCGAACCATCGTCGCCGACGCGACTCCGGAGGTTGTCGTCAGCCCCGCCGCGTTGCAGGCCTCGATCACCGAGGTGCTTGGCGAGGACCGCCCGCGGCTGGTCGCGACCGACGCGGCGTCCGGTGATTTCGCGCAGGTTGCCGTGGATCCGGGCGACGTCGCCGTCCTGCAGTACACGTCGGGGTCCACCAACGTCCCTCGCGGCGTCATGATCACCCACGCCAATGTCCTCGACAACTGCGGGTTCATCGGCTCGACGATGAACCTCGATCGCGACGGTCGGACCCTGATCTGGCTGCCGCCGTACCACGACATGGGCCTCATCGGCGGCCTCTTCTCGCCCCTCCACACCAACCGGCCGATCTCCCTGATGTCGCCGCTCACCTTCCTTGCCGATCCGCTCAACTGGCTGCGCGCCATCGGCCGGTACTCGATCACCGAAAGTGGCGGCCCCAACTTCGCCTACGACCTCTGCGTCAGCCGCGCCGCGACCGCGGACATTGGCGACATCGATCTCAGGTCCTGGGAGGCCGCCTACGACGGCGCCGAGGTGGTGAGGCCAGAGACGCTTGACGGATTCGCTGACACGTTCCGGCCTTGCGGCTTTCGCAGGAGCGCCTTCTACCCGTGCTACGGCCTCGCCGAGGCCACGCTGTTCGTGACGGGGCGCGCGCGCGACGCGGAGGTGACCGTGGTGCAGGCCGATGCCGTGGCGCTGGAGGAGGGCCGCTTCGAGCCGGCGTCCGGCGAACGCTCGGTGCGACTGACCGGATGCGGTTCGCCCCGAGTCGGGGCTGAGGTCGCGATCGTGGATCCGGACACCAGGGAGCGGTGCCCGGACGGCGTCGTGGGTGAGATCTGGATCTGCGGCGCGAACGTAGCGCGTGGGTACTGGGGTCGCGACGTCGAGACGCAGAGCGCGTTCGGCGCCCGGATCGCGGGAGGGGCGGAGGCGATGTTGCGCAGCGGCGATCTCGGGTTCGTCCACGGCGGTGAGCTCTTCGTCACCGGACGACTCGCCGAGGTGCTGGTGATCGACGAGCGGGAGCTTTATCCGACCGACCTCGAGGCCGTTGCTGAGGACGCCGCACCCGAGCTACGCCACAACTGCGGCGCCGCGTTCATGATCGAGGCGGGTGGACGAGCGCGCCCCGTGCTCGTCGCCGAGGTGCGGGCCGGAGTCGGCGATCCGGACGCCGTGTGCATTGCGATCCGCGATCGCCTGCACGATCAGCTCGGAGTCGAGCTGGCGGCAATCAGCCTGATTGCGCCCCACACGATCCCGCGGACCACCAGCGGCAAGACGAGGCGCAACGAGTGTCGTGAGCTCTTCCTTCGAGGCCAGCTCGCGCCGGTTGCCGAGTGGCTCGACGTCTGAGCCGAGCCCGCTCGCTGGACATCCGGCCGATTGACAAACCCCCACGCATCGTTAGCCTCGTCGAGTAATCGGCAGGGATTGCCGTCTGGCAGAGGAGGCCATCGGAGTGTCAGCACGGAGTGTTCGTCGGCAGCGCGTGCGCGCGAGCCAGCGGGAGGATCGACGGGGGGCGTTGAGGGCGAAGCGGATCGCCATGGCTGCGGGCGGCCTGCTTGCGTCGGCCGCGGTGGTCGCACCGGCGGCGAACGCGACCGATTTCGTCGTCGATTCGCCCGCGGACAACGGCGACGGTAGCTGCCAGGGAGTGCCCGTCCCGGGCGATGGCTTCTGCACGCTTCGCGATGCCATCAACGCCGCCAACGGCCACCCGAACGACCCGGCCTCCACGCCCGACAGGATCACGTTTGCCGACAGCGTTCGCGGCACGATCCAGCTCGCGAACAGCTCGCTCGTTATCGCCAACAACTCGCTGCACATCGAGGGGCCCGGCGCCGACAAGCTCACGGTCGCCGGCCCAGGCTCAGACCGGGTCTTCAAGCTCCTCGGGTTCGGCACGCCTGCTGACAACGACTACGACGTCACGATGTCCGGCCTGACCCTTTCGGGGGGAGATTCCAGCGGCGCCGGCGGCGCGATCGCCAATTTCGGCGCCGATTGCGCCACCGCCACGGCGGCGCTGACCCTCGAGGCGATGACCATCGACGACAACTCGGCCGCGGACGTCGGCGGTGCGATTGCCGTGGATCCACCTGGGGGGTGCTCTCCCACTCGCGATAAGGCGGGAGGCACGCCCTCGGCCGAACAGGGCGCGCTCAACATCAGCGACTCGACCATCTCGAACAACGACGCCGGCGACATGGGTGGAGGCATCGCCCTGAGCGGCTACGCCGGTCCGCTCTTCGTGTCGAACTCGACGATCGTGGCCAACGAGTCCGGCGACGTCGGCGGCGGCATCAGCGTCATTGTGCCGTCGGTCGCCCCAAAGCGGGACGGCAAGATTGTCGCCGGGCCGTTCAACCACGTCGACAACTCGACGGTCACGGGCAACACCAGCGTGAACTTCGGTGGTGGCATCTACACGGAGGCAGACCTCGGCCTGCGCTCGACGATCGTCCAAGGCAACCATGCGGACGAGGCGGTGACGACAAAGGCGACGGTCGACGCGGACCTTGCCACCGACAGTGCCACGATCAGCGCGGGCTACAGCGACATCGGCACGCGCGACGGCGCCACGGTCACCGACGTCCCCGGCGAGGCGAACATCAGCGCCGACCCGCAGCTATCCGCGCTGGCTGACAACGGCGGCCCGACGCCGACCGTGCTCCCGGAGCCGACGAGCCCGGTGATCGACGCAGGTATCGCGAACTCGCTGACCGCCGACCAGCGCGGTGAGGCCCGGCCGGCGGATCGCATTCCTGACGACGTCGCCGACGGCACCGACATCGGCGCCGTGGAGCTGCCCGCGGAGCAGAAGCCGGTCGAGCCGACCCCAATCACCACGACTCCCGAGGAGCCGACCACCACCACTCCGGAGCAGCCGGTCGTCCCCGGCCCCAGCACACAGGATTGCGCCGGCCAGCAGGTGATCCTCACCAAGGGCACCGACGCCGATGAAACGCTCACAGGGACCGGCGTCGACGACGGCATCGTCGGTGCCGGCGGCGTCGACACGATCGCCGGTCTCGGCGGCAACGACTGTCTGTTCGGTCAGATCGGCAATGACCTCGTCATCGGCGGTCCCGGCGACGACAACGTCAACGGCGACCGCGACGAAGACGTGGTCAAGGGCGGCGCCGGTGCGGACTCCGTGCGCGGTCAGAACGGCGACGACAAGGTGTCCGGGGGAGCCGGCGACGACCCGGTGGTCACAGGAGGCGCGGGCGACGACAAGGTCTCAGGCGGCTCGGGCGACGACTTCCTCAAGGGCGACGGCGGCAACGACGTCATCGACCCCGGCGCCGGCAAGGACGTCATCCACGCCGGCGGCGGTGCTGACGAGATCGACGCCGCTGACGGCGAGAAGGACAAGATCATCTGCGGCACCGGCAAGGACGTCGCCCATGTCGACCCGATCGACAAGCGTCGACAAGGACTGCAACACGGTCGACGTGGTCGGCTGACCTCCCCGACATACTCCGGCGATGGCCGTAGGGCAGACGCTCGGTGACCTGCTGCGAGCGAAGGCAGAGCAGGCCCCCGACCACCGGATCTTCACCTTTCTCGGCCACGACCTCGAGCCCGTCGGCGAGCACACGTACGCCAGCCTCGACCGGCGCGCGCACGAGATCTCGGCGGCGCTCGAGGGCCTCGCCGGCGAGCGAGCGCTGCTCGTCTTCGCGCCGGGCCTCGAGTTCATCGAGGCCCTGTACGGGTGCCTGTACGCAGGCCTGATCGCCGTCCCATGCCCGCCGCCGGATCCGGGCCGCAAGTACGCCGGGCCGCGGATGCGAACGATCGTGCGCGACGCCACGCCGCGGGTCGTGCTGAGTCCGAGGGCCCTCCAGGGGTCGATCCGGGAGGTTCTCGGCGATGATGCGCCCCACCTGATCGCGAGCGATCAGGCGCGCGAAAGCGCCGGCGATCCAATCGAGGCTCGTCCGGACGACGTGGCCGTCCTCCAATACACCTCGGGCTCGACGAACGTGCCGCGCGGGGTCATGGTCAGTCACGCGAACGTTCTCGACAACTGCGACTTCATCGCGGAGGGCATGGAGCTCGGGGCCGAGGGCGGCGGGTTGATGTGGCTGCCGCCGTACCACGACATGGGTCTCATCGGCGGGATGTTCTCGCCGATGCACTCGGGGCGGCCGATGACGCTCATGTCACCCACCGCGTTCGTCCTGGACCCGATGAGCTGGCTGCGCGCGATGACCAAGACCCGCGCAAACGCCAGCGGCGGCCCGAACTTCGCGTTCGAGCAGTGCGTTCGCCGCAGCACCGAGGCCGACCGCGAGGGCATCGATCTCTCGTCGTGGACAACCGCCTACAACGGCGCCGAGTCGGTTCGCCCCGAGACGATGGAGGCGTTTGCCGAGGCGTTCGGTCCGCACGGCTTTCGCCCGGGAGCGTTCTATCCGTGTTACGGCCTCGCCGAGGCGACGCTGATGGTCAGCGGTGGCGACAAGGCCGCCGGGCCGGTGTCGCTGGCGGTCGACGCTGCCGCGCTCGAGCAGGGCCGTCACGAACCAGCCGGTGAGGGCAGATCGATTCGCCTGACGAGCTGTGGCGTGCCGCGGCCCGGCGCGCAGGTCGTGATCGTCGACCCGGATACGCGCGAGCTGGTCGACGACGAGGCGATCGGCGAGGTCTGGATCTCGGGCCCGAGCGTCGCACTCGGATACTGGGGGCGCGAGACCGAGACCGCCAGCGTCTTCGGGGCGCGGATCGCCGGAAGCGACGATGGCCCGTTCCTGCGCAGCGGCGACCTCGGCTTCCTCAGCGACGGCGAGCTGTACATCACCGGTCGGATCCGGGAGGTCCTCGTGATCGACGGTCGCGCCCTCTACCCCACCGACGTCGAGGGCGCCGCCGAAGCGTCCTCCCCGGCGCTCCGCCACAACTGCGGTGCTGCCTTCTTGATGGAGACCGGCGGCCGCAGCCGGCCCGCGCTCGTCGCCGAGGTTCGCGACGGCACCGACGACCTCGACCCGGTCTACGCCGCGATCCGCGAGGGCGTTCGCGAGCGTCTGGGGATCGAGCTCGGCGCAATCTGCCTCATCTCCCCGCGCACGATCCCGCGGACGTCTAGCGGCAAGACCCGGCGTGGCGACTGCCGCGAACTCTTTCTGCGCGGCCAGCTTGACTCCGTCGGGGAGTGGCTGGACCTCGGCTGAGCCCTGGCTTGCGTGAGCGCGCCCATCCACTGGACGCTCGGCTGATTGACAAACCCCGCTGCACCGGTAGCCTTTTGCCCTTAGTCGGCAGGGATTGCCGACACGGCAAAGGAGGCCATCGGAGTGTCAGCACGGAGTTTTCGCAGGGAGCACCTGCGCGCGATTCGTCGGGAAGAGCGCCGCAGCATGGGCAGGGCGAAGAAGGTCGCGACGATCGCCGGTGGGCTGTTTGCGACCGCCGCGGTGATCGCGCCGGCGGCGAACGCCAACACCTACGTTGTCAACTCAAAGCTCGATAACGGCGACGGCAACTGCGCCTCCTCGGCGGACGGCGGCGACGACGTCTGCACCCTTCGCGATGCGGTCAACGACGCGGACAATCACCCGAACAGTCCGGCGGGAACTGCCGACGTAGTGACCTTCGCTTCGGACGTGATCGGCACGATCCAGCTCGGCGATCTCCCCGCGATCAAGATCAAGAACGACAGCCTCGACATCCAAGGGCCCGGAGCCGACAAGCTGACCGTCTCCGGCTCGGACAGCGATCGAATCTTCAAGATCTACGGCTTTGGGACGGTCGCGGAGGACTACGACGTCACGATCTCCGGCCTAACGCTCACGAACGGGCACGCCGAGAACAACGAGATCGAGTGCGGATTCGACGAAGGCGACGGCGGCGCGATCCTCAGCACGAACTTCCTCTCTAACTGCGATACCGGCGATGCCGCCTCGCTCACGCTGTCGAAGGTCAACATCGTGGGCAATCACGCGACCGGTGGCGGCGGTGGAGTGGCGGTCGACCAGACGTCGAGAAGCGACAAGGTGGCTGCCAGCGGTGAGGCCACGTTGACCGTGCACCAGAGCACGATCAGCGGTAACGAGGCGGGCTACGACGGCGGCGGGATCGCGATGTACCCGGGCTCGGCTGGACTCGCAATCGTCAACTCGACGATCGCGAACAACAGCGCCGATGACGGGGTTGGCGGCGGCGTCGCTGTGGTCAGCGCGTTCGACTTCGCCAAACAGCCGGCGACCACGGCTCACGAGATTGATAACTCGACAATCACCGGAAACAACGCAACCGGGCAAGGCGACAGCATCAGTGGCTCTGGCGGTGGCATCAGCACCGACCAGGCCCTCACGCTCAGCTCGGACATCGTCTACGGGAACACCGTGACCCCAGGCGAGGTGCCCGCGAAGGCCGCCTCGCCGTCCGATCTCTTCACGGACAGCGCCACGATCACTGCCGGCTATTCGATGTTCGGTACGACCTCGGGCGCCACCGTTACCGAGAGTCCTGCGGGAACCAATCAGGTTGGCGTCAACCCGCAACTCGGCACGCTGCAGAACAACGGCGGCACGACCCCGACCGAGCTGCCAGCTGACACCAGCCCTGCGATCGACGCGGGTACGGCCAACGGACTCACGGTTGAGCAGCGCGACACAGCTCGCACGATCGACCGTACGCCGAATAACGCGAGCGACGGCACCGACGTCGGAGCGGTGGAGCTCCCGGCCGAGCCGCAGCCTCAGCCTCAGCCGAACCCCAGCCCGAACCCCAGCCCATTCCGGCACCGGCCACACAGCTGTGCCTCGGCAAGCAGGTGATCCTCACGAAGGGCACCGATGCCGACGAGACGCTGACCGGAACCGGCGTTGATGACGGCATCCTCGGGTCCGGCGGCGTCGACACGATCGAGGGCCTGAGCGGCAACGACTGCCTCTTCGGTCAGGTCGGCAACGACCTCGTCGAGGGCGGCCCCGGCGACGACAACGCCAACGGTGACCGTGACAACGACGTCGTCAACGGCAACGGCGGCGCTGACTCGGTCCGCGGCCAAAATGGCGACGACAAGGTCAACGGTGGCCCAGGCGACGATCCGAAGGTCACTGGCGGCGCGGGCGACGACAAGGTCAAGGGTGGCCCCGGCGACGACTTCGTCAAGGGCGATGGTGGCAACGACGTCCTCAGGCTCGGCCCCGGCAAGGACTTCGCCCACGCAGGCGGCGGCGCTGATGAGATCTTCGCCGCCGACGGCGAGAAGGACAAAATCATCTGCGGCACCGGCAAGGACGTCGCTCATGTCGACCCGATCGACGATGTCGACAAGGACTGCAATACGGTCGACGTGGTCGGCGGTTCGCACCACCTCCTCAAGGGCTGGTAACCGCTCGGACTCAGGGGGCGAGCACCTCGGCCATCGGCCGGGGCTCGACGCCGAGCGCCCGAACGTCGGCAGCCCCGTTGGCGGCCACCATGGAGACCTCCATCAGCTCGGCCTCCTCCCATGTGGCAAAGGCAGCGTCGCCCGCGATGCGCCGCAGGCCTGTGAGCCCGGCATGGACGGCCCCGAGCGGGATGTGGACGACCGGTCGCTCGCGACCCGCGGCACGTCCGATGAGCCGGGCGAGATCGTCGTAGTCGAGGATCTGCGGGCCGGCGAGCTCGTGGCGACGAGAGCCGCCGCCGCGCTCGAGGTCGGCGACCACGCACCCGGCGACGTCGTGCGCCCAGATCGGCTCGAAGCGGGCCTTTCCCTCGCCAGAGACCGGGAGCACCGGGAGCAGGGCGAGTCGGCGCATGATCGTCACCCACGGGTCATGGCGGTCGTAGACAATCGACGGCGCGAAGACCGTCGTGTCGAGCTCGGCTTCGCGCACCGCCCGCTCGGCCAGCGCCTTCGCGCGGAAGAAGCGCGTGCGCTGAAACTCGGTCGCGCCGATCGCCGAGAAGAAGACGAAGCGCCCTGCGCCCGCGGCCTCGGCCGCACGCAGCAGCCTTGCGGTGGCAAGACCGTTGAGCTCCTCCACCGGCGCCGCCTGGTCGCGGATCGAGGCCGCCAGGTGGATCACGGTGTCGACGCCTCGGAGCGCCTGGCGGGCTACACGCCGGTCGCCGAGCTCGGTCAGATCGCCGAGCGCGATCCGCACCTCGACCCGCATCCGGCCCAGCCTGCGCGGGTCACGGACCAGCACGCGCACCTCGTCGCCTCGCTCCAGGAGCTGCGGTAACAGGGCCTGGCCGACGGTTCCGGTCGCCCCGGTCACGAGAATCACTCGCCCACTCTAGAATGCGCGATTCCGGTTCTCCGGAATTCGTCAACCACGACCACGGAAAGGGCACCAGAGCTTGGCTTACGTAATCGCCGAACCCTGCATCGGCCAGAAGGACAACTCCTGCGTCGAAGTCTGCCCGGTCGACTGCATCCACCCGACCCCGGACGAGCCCGACTACGACAACGTCGAGCAGCTCTACATCGACCCGGACGAGTGCATCGACTGCGACGCCTGCGTCGAGGCATGCCCGGTCGACGCGTGCTTCGCCGAGGACCAGCTCCCGGAGGAGTGGACCAAGTACACGCCGATCAACGCCGAGTACTTCGCGGGCAAGTAGCGCTCGGGCCCCGGCCGCGCGGCAATCCGGGGCAGTAAACGACCGCGCCCACCCGGGGGCGAAAATCCGGCGATCGACGGCTTTGTACGTCGATGGCCGACAGCATGCGTCAATCGTCGCCTTGGCATCCCGTTCTGGATCTGGCTGCCACCCAACACGGCGTGGTGACGCGCCGGCAATTGCTCGAGCTCGGCCTCTCGTCCCGGGCCGTCACGCATCTGCTTCGTCGCCGTCTCTTGCACCGTACCCATACGGGCGTCTATGCCGTGGGCCGGCCACGCCTGGATGTCGACGGGGAACGAACGGCGGCGTTGCTGGCCTGCGGGGCCGGGTCTTGGATCAGCCACTCCGGGGCCATCGCGTTCTGGCGACTCGGGCCGCGTGAGACCCCGCTGGAGATTTCAGTGTCTCCTCCGCGGACGGTCGCGCGGCCCGGAATCATCGTTCACCGCCGGTCGAACATTGCCGCGATCGAGATCAGGGTCGAACGGGGAATCGCGGTCAGCGACCCGGTGCGGACCCTGATTGACATCGCTCCGAGGAAGGATCTCGATGAGCTCGAGAATCTGCTCGGCGCCGCCGACAGGCGCGATCTTCTGAAGCCTGAGCTCGTGGTGAGGCGGCTTGAGCCGCTGGGCCCAGATCCGGGCGTATCGCGTCTTCGCTTAGTAGTGGAGCGACGAACGCTCACGCTCACCGACTCGCACCTCGAGCGCCTTCTGTTGCCGATCGCACGGCGAGCGGGTCTCGGTGATCCGCTGACGCAGGAGTGGGTCAACGGGTATCGCGTCGACTTCTACTGGCCGGACCTGGGGCTCGTCGTGGAGACGGATGGGCTCAAGTACCACCGCACGCCAGCTCAACAAACAGTCGACAAACGTCGCGATCAGGCGCACACGGCGGCGGGGCTGACGCCCCTGCGCTTCTCGCACGCACAGGTCGCGTACACGCCGGCCGATGTCGAGGAGATCCTGCGCCAAACGGCGAGGCGTCTATCAAGCCGCCTATCCAGCGATTGACGGATTCTCGACCGTATAGCGGTGAAAATCCGGCGATCGCCGGATTTTGCTTGGGCGGGGGGCCTAGGCCCGGGCGCGCAGCGAGTACATGAGGGGAAGCCGTGGCTCGCCCTCCGGCTGGCGGTAGATCACGCCCGCCTCGAGGAAGTCGCGGTCCGCGATGAGGTGCTTGAAGCGGGGGAAGAGCGTGTAGTCGTGCTCGTGCAGCAGTTCGAGCCGCAGGCCGGCGCCGATGATCGCTGAGACGATGTCGCCGAGCGGGTGCGCCCACTCGATCGTCGCGTTGTTGCGCGTGGGCAGGTCGAGGTCGGCGTAGCTGCCCTGCTCGCCGTCGTCGAACGTCACGCCCTCCGCGTGGTGGAAATAGTCGAGCTCGATCACGGGCTCTTCGTCGGCGTAGATCCAGGTGATCGGGTGAAACTCGCTGAGGTAGAGAAAGCCGTCGGGCTTCAGCAGCTCGGCGACGATGCCCGCCCAGCGATCGAGGTCGGGTAGCCAATTGAGCGCGCCGAGGCCCGTGTAGACGATGTCGAAGCGCTCGCCGTCGAGGGCAGCGACCGCGTCATGGACGTCGGACTGGATGAAGCCAGCGTCGATGCCGAGCTCGGTCGCGAGCTGGTTCGCGGCCTCGACCGCCGGTCCCGAGAAGTCCAACCCGCGCACCGATGCGCCGGCCCGCGCCCAGGACATCGAGTCCATGCCGAAATGACATTGCAGGTGGACGAGTCGCTTGCCGGCGACGTCGCCGACCTCCTCGCGCTCGAAGGGGCGCAGCGTGGAACCGCCCTCGCGGAAGCGGGCGAGGTCGTAGAACTCGCTATCGACGTGGCCGGCGACGCGCTCGTCCCACCAGTCCTGGTTGGGAGCGAGGCGCTCGTCCACGTGTCCGCTCAGCCGGAGACCTGAACGACCGGCAGCTCCGTGCCGCCGATCGGAGCCGCGGGCGCGGCCATCGCCGGCGGCGCCTGCATCACCGGCAGCTCCTGGGGAGTCATCGCGATGATCCCGCGGGCGGCCTGGCGGATCGCCACCGACGCCGGGGCGTCGGGGTCGGCGAGCACGAGGGGCGTGCCGGTGTCGGCGTGCTCGCGCAGCTCCTCGGAGAGCGGCACCTTGCCGAGCAACGGGACGTCGAGATCGTCGGCGAGTTGCTGCCCGCCGCCCTCGCCGAAGATCGTGAAGCGCTCGCCCGAGGGCGTGGTGAAGCCGGACATGTTCTCGATCACCCCGAGGACCTCGAGGTCGACCTTGCCGGCCATGTCGGCCGCGCGGCGGGCGACGCTCTGCGCGGCGGGCTGCGGCGTGGTCACCACCACGACCCGAGCCTGAGGCAGCAGCTGAGCGAGCGTCATCGAGACGTCGCCGGTGCCGGGCGGTAGGTCGAGCAGCAGGTAATCCAGGTCCTCCCAGGCGACGTCCTCGAGGAACTGCTGGATCGCCTTGTGGAGCATCGGACCGCGCCAGACGACGGCGGCGTTGGTCTCGAGAAAGAAGCCGATCGACATCACCTTGATCCCGGCGGGGCCGACCGGCGGGATGATCTTGCGCTCAGCGTTGACGTCGGGGCGCTCGTCGACGCCAAGCATGCGAGGGATCGAGTAGCCGTAAACGTCGGCGTCGAGGGCGCCGGCCGTGTGACCCTCGCTGGCGAGCGCGGCGGCCAGGTTGGCGGTCATGGTCGACTTGCCCACGCCGCCCTTGCCGGAGGCGACGCAGATGATGTTCTTCACGGCGGCCAGGGCGCCCTCGGGCAGCCCGCCCGGGCGGCCGAGCGCCTGCTGGAGGTTGGCCTTCTCGGAGTCGCTCAGGACGTCGAAGCCGACGCCCACCTCGGTGACGCCGTCGAGCGCGGCGACGTTGGCGGCGACCGCCTGTTGGAAGTGGTTGCGGATCGGGCAGCCCGCGGTCGTCAGCGAGACGACGACCTCGACCTTGCCGTTGTCGAACACCTCGACCGAGCGCACCATGCCGAGCTCGACGATGTTGCGCCGCAGCTCGGGGTCGATGACCTTGCTGAGTGCCTCGGTGATCTGTTCGTTCGTTGGAAGACTCACCCGTCCAGTTTGACAGGGGGTCTCCCCAAAAAGATCGACCGGCCACTTGGGCCGGTCGATCGGGAGGAGAGGTTGCTGTTCTGCCCACCGGAGTGGACAGCTTCACCGGAAGCGCGCCAACCTCACGCGGCGCCCCGGGCTAAGCGGTTACGAGAGAGCCGGAACCCGCTCGGAGACCGTCTTCTGGGCCTTCTTCAGCTGCGTCTCGGCCTTGGTGCGGTTCTCCTTGACCGCCTTCTCGACCTTGGTGCGGTTCTGCTTGACGGCCTTCTCGACCTCGCGACGGCGGGCCTTGACCTCGCGCTCGACGT
This sequence comes from uncultured Solirubrobacterales bacterium, assembly GCA_963796815.1. GTDB lineage: Bacteria > Actinomycetota > Thermoleophilia > Solirubrobacterales > 70-9 > WHSW01. The sequence continues at coordinate 308,248 of CAWCNF010000008.1, read as the reverse complement.
TCTTGCGCGTCGAACGGATGGTGGTGGTCGCCTTACGACGGGCCTGGCCGCCACGGCGCTCGGCCTTGTTGAGCTCACGCGTGACCTGGGTGCGCAGGCTCTTGAGCTCGCGCTCACGGCTGCTCGGCGTCGTCCAAGGCTCGATGACCTCTTCGACGCGGTCCCGGACGATCAGGGCATAGCCGACGGGCAGGTCGACGGCGCGCTCGGCGGTCGCGACGGCGATCGAGACGGCGCCGTTGCGGGCCTTCGTGACGCCCTCGCGGACCTGCGAGGCATCGCTGCGGGGAGCGCTCGTACTCGTGCTCGTGGTCGTGGTCTTCGGCTTGGTTGTAGCGCTGGTGCGCTTCGTGCTGTTCTTGGCGGTGGTGGCCATGTGCTGCATCAACCCCTCTGGGTCTCGTTTTCTTAACTTCCTTACTTCTAAGGATGTTCACCATAGCAAAGCGAACACCTGTTTGTACACAAATCCGGCGGAGGGGTTACACGCCGCTTGCTAGAGCGGTTTCTGTGCGTTCGAGCCAGCGCCCCGGGTGTTCGAGCTCGGCGAGGCTCGGAAGCTGCTCAGGAGAATCCCACAGGGTGACAAGCGCGCCCGGGCCGGCCCGCTCGACGATCGCGTCGCAGAAGGCCTTGCCCTGCTCGTACTGGCGCAGCTTCGCCTCCATCCCGAGCAGGCGGCCGAGCAGCGCGCCGATGCCGCTGCGCTCGGCCCGCCGCTGATCAAGCCGGTTGCGAAGCTCGGCGAGCTCGCCACCAAGGTCACCCGCGGCTGCATCCATGACGTGCTCCGCGTGACCCTCGATCACCGACATCGTCGCCTGCAGCCGGTCGATCTGTTCGCGACGCTGCGGGTCGGCCACCAGCCGCGCAACCTCACCACGCAGCAGCGCGCGTATGACATCACGTGGGGAGCGCACCAGCTCTTTGCCCAAGCGGCCCAGTGCACCGGCGTCGAGGTCGGCGGTCGCTCCCTCGATGAGCCCGGCGGCGAGGTCGCGCAGGTGCGGCGCAAGCCACGCGACGCACTCGAACTGGACAACGTGGGTGCCCTCGTGGATGGCGACCCACCGCAGGAAGGTGTGGTGATCGGCGTCAAGCGCCTCACGGGCACGTTCGAGGTTCTCGCTGACGAAGAGCAGGCGCGGGGGCCGGGGCTCACCGAACAGAGCGAAGTCGAGTTGCCCGAGCACGCGTCCGGCCGCGTAACCGGCGGCGAGTCCCACCTCGACCCCGAGCGCCGCGCCGCTCGCGCGCCGCAACGCCGGTCCGAGCAGCCCCGGCGCGCTGATCTGGCCGGCCAGTCGGCGCTCGATCGGGGTGGCGGCGTCGCGGACCGTCGCGAGGGCGTTGCGCGACCACTCCCCGCGGCGGATCAGCTCGCCAGCCGGGGGCTGCGCGGGAGAGCCCAGCCCGGCGTAGGCCGCGGCCGCAGCGATGCCGTCGGCCGCCGCGGCGGCCACCTGGGAGGGCGCGTAGGAGCGCTCACCCCGGCGGCCAAGGCTGATCATCGCCCCCGCGGTGCGCTCGGCCAGCGGCCAATCGATGAGTGGAGCGGAATCGCTCACGCCTGCTGACCTGCCGCCTGGCGCTGCACTTCAAGCAGCGTGCCGAGCATCTCGTCGTCCAGTGCGGCCGCGATGTCAAACCGCGCCGCGAGATCGAGCTCCGCGGCGGCGAGCCCGTCCCCGAACTGGACGCTGGCGCCGGCCTCGCGAACGATCAGCTGTGCGGCGGCGACGTCGACCGAACGCGCGGGGCGCGCGGCGATCATCCCGTCGAACCGAGCCGCGGCCACGTAACAGAGGCTGATCGCCAGCGCGCCCACGGAGCGGCAGCGATAGGCCTTGCCGACGAGGCCCGAGACGATCGGCGCGATCAGCTCCGGCTTCGAGGCCTCCAGACCGACGATCTCGAGCCCGTAGCCGGGGCCCCTGCGCTTCGAGCGGCTCGCCGTCGAGCCACGCGCCCGCGCTGCGGATTGCGGTGAACTCCTCGCCGGCACCGAAGTCGTGGACGAAGCCGATCTGAACGTCCTCCATCGAGGGCCCGGTTGCGATCGCGACGCTGAGCGCGAACGAGGGGAGCGTTCGGCGCGCGTTGAGCGAGCCGTCGATCGGGTCGATGACGACGCGCAGGGGCGTCTGCGGATCGCCAAAGGCGACCTCCCCGCGTTCCTCGGAGATGGCGACGAAGTCGATACCCGCGGCGTGAGCGGCCTCGAGCTCGGCGAAGACGATGTCCTCTGCCTGGCGGTCGATCACGAGGCTGTGGTCCCCGCCCTCGCCGACGCCCGCGTATTCGGTGCGCTCGTCGATTGTCTCGGTGCGGCCGAACAGCTCGCGCTGCGCCGCGACCATCCGCCGGCATGCCTCGAACCAGGCTTCGGGCTCGAGGCCGGTGGCCAGGGGGGCAGAGGGCATCCCGGGCCATGCTAGACATGTACGAACGTGGCTCAGCACCCCGCAAAGGCGACATCGGGCCAGGACCGCGTCGCCACGCACGGAGCCGGCCCGCTGCTTGTGACGGGGGTTGCGGGGTCGGGCCGCACCGAGGCAATCGCACGGCGTCTCGAGGCGCTCGCGGGCGCCGCGCCGGAGTCGGTTCTGGTGCTGAGCCGCTCGCGCGCCGCACGGGCCCAGCTGCGCGAGCGCGCGGAGGCTCTGCTCGACCGGCCCCACGAGGCCCTGTGGATCCACACGTACGAGGAGGCCGCGGAGGCGTTGTTGCGCGAGTACTCGGTGGAGGCGGGTCTCGATCCGTTCTTCACCACGGTCGGCGCGGCGGACCGGCTGGCGATCATGCTCGACCGCGTCGATGAGCTGCCGCTGCGCCGCCACGAGATCCGTGGCAACCCGGCCGGGCTGCTGGCGCGGTTGCTGCGGCGGATCGACGTGCTCAAGCACGAGGCCGTTGCACCGGCCGACCTGCGCGAGTGGGCGGTCGCGCGCGAACGCGCGGCGTCGAGCGCCGCCGAGCGCGAACGGGCCGAGCGCGAGATCGAGTTCGCCGACCTGTACGCGCGACACGATCGGATCCTGCGCGAGTCGGGCAGCCTCGACGGCGGCGACCTGATCGGAGAGCTCGGCAAGCTCCTCAGCGCGCGCGCCGACGTGCAGGCCGAGACCACCTCCCGGTTTGGCGCCGTGCTCGTCGACGAGTTCGAGGACACCGGGGTGGCGCACCGCCGGCTGATCGAGGCCCTCGCCCCGCACGGCAACATCACCGTCGCCTGCGACTCGGCCCAGGCCACCCGGGCGTTCCGGGGTGCCGGCGACGTCGCGGCGAGCGGGTTCGCCGCCGCGCACCCCGACCTCGAGCGAATCGAGCTCGACGGCACCCTGCGAAGCCCCGGGGTCAACCGCTTCTGGCGCTGTGAGAACGACCGCGCTCAGGCACAGGCCGTGGCGCGCGAGGTCGAGCACCTGCTGGCTGCGGGCGAGGTGCAAGCGGAGCGGATCTGCGTGATCGCCGGCTCGGGCTGGCGCGAGGGCCGCCTGATCGCCGCTGCGCTCGAGGAGCGCAGCGTCCCGTTCCGCTTCGCGGGCGGAGCCGCCTTCTTCCAGCGCCCCGAGGTGCGCGACGCGCTCGCGTGGCTGCGGATGCTCGCCGACCCGACCGATGCAGCGGCGGTGGTGCGCGCCCTCACGCGTCCCCCCGTCGACCTGCGCTCCGTCGACCTCGCCAAGGTCACGACGATCGCGCGCCGCCGCAAGCTCGACATGATCTCCGCGCTCGAGGCCGCGCTCGAGAGCCCGCAGCTGCCCCCAGAGGCCCGCGACCGGATTCAGTCGTTCCTGCGCCTGCACCGCGCCGCTGCCAACGCCCTCGAGCAGATGCGCGCCGACGTCTTCGTTCGCCGGCTCGTCGAACGCGTCGGGCTGCGCCGCCACCAGCTCTTCGCCGCCAGCCCGGCGACCGCCGAGCGCCTTGTGAACCTCTCCCACCTGGCCGAGCTCGCGGCCGACTGGTCGCGGCGCGAGCCGCGCGGCTCGGTCCGCGACTTCGTGCGCCACATCAGCGCGGTCGCCGATGCGGGCGAGCTCGAGGCCGACGACACGACCAGGCCTGCACCTGGCGCGGTCCTGGTCGCCGAGCCCGAGCAGGTCAAGGGTCTCGAGTTCGATCACGTCTACCTCCTCGGGCTGCGCAGCGGCGCGGTCGAGGCGCGCCCGTGGGAGGACGGTTGGATCCCCGACGACCTGATCTCAAGCGACCTGCCGCAGCCGGGTGAGGAGCTCACCGCGGAGCGGCGGCTGATGCTCGCCCACGTGGCGATGACGCGCGCCCGCGAGGCGCTCGTGATGTCATGGCCGCAACGCGTCGGGACCGGCACCTCCGCGCCCTCGCGGATCTACCGGGTCGCGCTCGAGGCGCACGGGGGCGAGGAGGAGGTCCACTCCGAGGAGCTCTTCGGCCCGGCGGAGGGCCTGCACTCGACCTATCGAATGCTGCGCGACGAGGCGCTGGAGTCGTCATGGACGGCGGGGTCGGCGGTCTCGGAGATGCGCCTCGACACGGTCGACGATGTCAACACGGCGGTCGCCCGCTACCTCGAACTGATCAAGCTCGCCGCGCTGATCCAATCGCCCGGCGTCGAATCCGCGGGCGAGACGATCGCCGCGGTCAACGAGCTGCTCGGACGCGTCGCTTCGCCAGAGCAGCGGATTGCGCTCGAGGCCTCGGCGCTGGACCGCTACCTCCTTGGCGAGGAGCGTGAGCGCAGCGCGCGGCGCGCCCAGGTCGCGGCTCGCCGCGAGCCGTCGCTCGAGCAGTTCCTTCCGCGGCGCAAGGGGCACCCGGGCGGACTTGGCCTCTCGGCCTCCGACATCGACCTCTACCGGACCTGTCCCCTCAAGTACAAGTTCGCGCGAGTTTTTGCGATCCCCCAGGAACCGACGATCAACCAGCGCTTCGGCATCCTCATCCACAACGTCCTCGAGCGCTTTCACGCCGAGGAGATCAGAGTCGCCGCCGGGGCTGAGGCGCCGCTCGCCGGTGAGCCGGGCCAGCTCGACCGCCTGCTGGCGCTGTTCGAGGCGGGCTGGCGCCGCCAGGGGTTCGGCGCCTCCGACGACGAGCTGCAGTACCGCGACCGTGCCGTTGCCGCGCTCGCTCGATACCAGGAGCGCCACGAACGCTCCCGCTCCCGCCCGGTCTGGCTCGAACGCAACTTCGCCTTCACGATCGGCCCGCACCAGATGCGCGGCCGCGTCGACCGCGTCGACCGCCACCCCGACGGCGGCTACGAGCTGATCGACTACAAGACCGGGGATCCCGGCTCAGGTCCGAAGCTAAGTGGCGACGTCCAGCTCGCGCTCTACCGCCTCGCGGCCCGCGAGGCCTGGCGGATCGACGCCGACAGCGGCAGCTACTGGTACGTCCTCGCCGACGAGCGTGTGTCGATCGAGGCCGAGCCCGACGACGCCGAGCGCGTCGAGCGCACCGTTCTCGAGGTCGCCGCGGGGATCACCGACCAGGATTTCGAGCCGCGTCCGTCCCACGAGATCTGCTCGTGGTGCGACTACCGGCTGATCTGCCCCGCCTCCGAGGCGTAAGCCGATCGCGGCGAGGCGTAGCGCGGCTACTCGTCCGACGTTCGCTGGCGCAGGAAGCGCTGGAAGTCGCGCGCGATCGCGTCGCCTGAGGGGACATCGCCCTGGGCCATGTCGTCCTCCTCGGCCTGCTCGGACTCGAGGCGTCGCACCAGGTCCTCGATCTCGGGGTTCGAGGCGACCGCCCGGTCGACCTGAGTCTCGAAGCGGCTCATCGCCTCCTCGAGCTCGGAGGCCTCGATCGCGATTCCGGTGAAGCCCTCGAGGCGGCGCAGCAGTGCGAGAGCCGCCTTCGGGTTCGGCACCGCGGCGACGTAGTGCGGGACCGCGGCCCAGAGCGAGGCCGAGGTGATCCCGCGCTGGCGGCAGGCGTCGTGGAGGATGCCGACGATCCCGGTCGGGCCCTCGTAGTTAGAGCGCGAGAGCGAGAGGCGCTCGACGAGGTCGGGATCGGACGCAAGCCCGGTGATCGGGACCGAGAGCGTGTGCGGGACGTCGGCGAGCAGCGCCCCGAGGGTCACCACCATCTTCACGTTGAGCCGGTCGGCCGCCTGGAGGATGGCGTCGGCGAAGGTGGCCCAGCGAAGGTTCGGCTCGATGCCGTTGACGAGCACGATGTCGCGTTCGGCGTTGGGTGCGACGGCGGCGAAGATGTTGTTGGCCGGCCAGTCAACCTCGCGGGCCTCACCCTCGGTCATCCGAATGGTCGGTCGCGTGACCTGGAAGTCGTAGAACTCCTCCGGGTCGATCATGGCGATGCGCTCGGCGGCGAGGGAGACGGCGACTGCCTCGAGCGCGGTCGTCGCGGCGCTCGCCGCGTCGTTCCAGCCCGCAAAGGCGGCGACGAGAACCGGCGAGCGAAGGTCGGGTGGATTCGCGATCCACTTCAGCGCTTCCACTCAGCCGAATGTAGCGCCATGGCCACGGCCCGCGCGCCGGTCGCGATCGCGGCGCTCGAAGGGCGAAGCGCAGGCGCGCCGCCGCTGAGGTGCCTTGTGATGTCCGCGCTTGCCAGCAAGATCGAGGACATGGAGGCAGCGGTCGCCAAGATCCACCCTGAGGTCGCCGAGCTGCGGCCCGGTCAGCGCTTCGAGGGGCGCTACGCGTGCCTGCAGAAGGAGCGGCTGACGACGCGCAACGGCGGCTCCTATCTGTCGCTGCGGCTGCGCGACCGCACCGGCACTGTGAGCGGGCGCGTATTCCGTGAGGCCGACCGCATCGGCCTGCGATTCGAGGCGGGCGACGCGATCGCCGTGCGCGGCAAGGTCGAGCGCTTTCGCGGGGATCTCGTGATCGAGATCGACGATGCGCGCAAGCTCGAGCCGGGCACCTATGAGCCCGAGGAGTTCCTGCCGTCCGCCTACCGGTCGGTGGACGAGCTCGAGGGCTTCCTGGAGCACCTCACGAGGGAGGTCCATGACGCCGCGTTGCGCGAGGTCGTCGAGGCGGTCGTCTTCACCGGTCCGTTGGCCGCCGACTTCCGGCGCGCGCCCTGTACGCGCTCAGCCCACCACGCCTACCTGGGAGGTCTGCTCGAGCACACGGTGGCGGTGGCGACCCTCGTGCTGGAGACGTGCACGCTGCACCCGCGCCTGAACTCCGACCTGCTGATGGCCGCCGCGATCCTCCATGACGCCGGGCGCGCTCGCGAGTACACGTACGGCGCGGAGTTCGGGCTCACCGAGGAGGGGCGGATGCTGGGCCACCTCACGATCGGCGCGGAGATCGTCGGCGCCGCGGCCGCCGGGCTCGATGCCGAGCGCCGTCTTGCCCTGCTCAACTGCGTGCTCTCCCATCACGGCCCGGATGCCGGCCCGGCGCGCCAGGGCGCGCGCGGCTTCGCGACGCCGGAGGCGCTCGCGCTCTACCGGATCAACGCCCTCGACGCCTCGGTCAAAGGCGCGCTCGAGAGCGGCCTGCGGGCTTGAGCAAGGCACGTCGCGCGACCTGCGCGGCGACGACCAACAGCAGGAGCGCAAACGCAACCTTCAAGGCCCGCTCAGAGAGAGCGTTTGCGAGGACGACGCCGAGCGCCACGCCGACCGGTGACAGGACCCCGATCAGCAGCCCGTCGCGGACCCGCACGTTGCCGAGGCGGTTCTGCCGCCAGGCGCCGATCAGGCCCATCGGCACGATCGCCAGCAGTGACGTCGCCTCGGCACGCACCTGCGGTTCGCCGAGGAAGACCGCGAGTGCCGGCACGAACAGAACCCCGCCGCCCACGCCGAGCACCCCACCGACCGCCCCGCCGGCGAACCCCAGAATGGCTGCGAGCACGTAGTCCATCAGCCGATCAGCAGCTCGATTGCGACGGCAATCAGCAGCGCCGAGAACATCAGGCTGATCGCTCGCTCGGGGATCCGCTGTTGGACCGACGTGCCGACCACGACGCCGGCGATCGCCGGCACGGCGATAAAGAGCCCCTTCGGGATGTCGACGTTGCCGTAGAGGCCTTGGCCGACGACGGCGAAGAGGGCGATGACGACGATCGCGGCCAGGCTGGTGCCGGTTGCCTCGCGCTCGCCAAAGCCGAGCCACAGGATGAGCAGCGGGACGATGATGCTCCCCCCGCCGACACCGAAGCTGCCACTGAAGGCGCCTGCGGCGGTCGCGACCACGGCCAGCTTGAGGAATCGACGCTCGGCCATCGGCGGCGATACTAGGCGCCGCCCATGACCCTCACCGAACTCAGCTCAGATCCGGCGGCCACAGCGCTCCTGCTCGACGTGGACGGCACCCTGGCGCCGATCGTCGAGGACCCGGCGGCCGCGCAGGTCCCGCCGGCGACGGCCGGTGTGCTGGCCGACTTGGCCGAGAGATATCTCCTGATTGCCTGCATCAGCGGCAGGCGCGCGCTCGAGGCGAGGCGAATCGTCGGACTCGGCCAGCTCACGTATGCCGGCAATCACGGCCTCGAGCTCCTCAGCCCGGGAGCCGTGGAGCCGGCCCTCGATCCGAGGGTGGCCGACTTCGCGCAGGTCGCTGAGGGATTCGTCGAAGGACTCGACTGGGACGCTCTCGAGGAGGCTGGCATCTGGCTCGAGGACAAGGGTCCAATTCAGGCGCTGCACTGGCGCGGCGCGCCTCGCGTCGCGGAGGCCGTGACGCTGACCGGCGAGGTCGCTGTTGCCGCCCAATACGACGGCCTGAGCGCTCATCGGGGGCGAATGGTGTTGGAGCTGCGGCCACCGGTTGAATTCGGAAAGGACGCCGTCGTCCGCGAGCTTGTCTCGGGTGCCGGTGCGACGGCCGCCCTCTACGCCGGCGATGACCGCACCGACCTCGACGCCTTCAGGGCGCTTCGAGAGCTCGTGCGCGAGGGCATGCTGACGACGGCCGTCTGCGTCGGCGTCGCATCCGACGAGGGCCCCGAGGAGATTCGTACAGAGGCCGACGTCGTCGTCGCCTCGCCCGAGGAGTTCGCTGAACTGTTGCGGAGCCTCTGATGCAGTTCAACGACCTACTCCGGATCTCGGTTCTGCTTGTCGCGGGGGTCGCCACGGCACTTGCGGCCGTGGGCGTCGTCATCGCCAACCGCGACGTGGACGAGCTAGCGCTGGAGGTTGCTGCGGCGTGGTGGGTCGTGGCCGCGATCGCCGGCACCTGGCTCGGCCGGCCGGCGCAGGCGGCGGACGCGATGAGTCGCGTGCTCGCCGGTGCGCGGATGGCGACCAGCCTGCCGTCCGACAGCCCGGGGCGGATCGCATTCATGCGCCTCTGGCCGATCGGCGCCTTCGCGCTGGCCGTCGGCGTCGCCGGCTGGTTCTGGCCGCAGGTCGCGATGATCGGCGCGGGCTACGCGCTCGCGATCGCGCTCGCCTGGCGCGGCCGGCAGGGCGCCGTCGAAGCCATCGAGCAGCGCGACGGCGTCCGCTTCTACGTCGAGCCCTCCAACGCCTTCGAGCCGCTGAAGCTCATCCGCACCCCCGGCCTGTACCGCGACCGGCCGCCAACCCCGAAGCCGCCCCCGCCACCGACCGTGGAGGCCTGAGAACCCGTCGGGTGCGAACGCGACCCAGCCGCCGACCGCCGCGGTGGTGGCGGCGAGCCCGGCGAGAACGAGGCCGGCGCGTGGCCCGGCCGCCTGCCCGAGCCAGCCGGCGATCGGACCGCCGATGGGTGTCGAGCCGAGGAAGACCACGGAGTAGAGCGCCATCACGCGGCCACGCATCGCCGGCGCGGCCGCGAGCTGCAGGGTCGAGTTGACGCCGGCGGCAAAGGTGACGCTGGCGAAGCCCAGCGGTGCGAGCGCGACCATTTCGAGCGGAAGCGTGGGCGCGATGGCTGCGACGAAGGCGCTGGCGCCGAAACCGAGCGCCGAGCCGACCAGCAGCCGCTCGCCGACGCGGCCACGGGCGCCGGTCGCAAGGGCGCCGGAGATCGAGCCGACCGCCATCGAGATCGCGAGCAGCGTGTAGGCGGTCGCTCCGCCGTCAAACGTGAAGCGGGCGAGGAGCGGGAGCAGGACCTGGAAGTTGAAGGCGAGTCCGCCCACGACGACCATCATCAGCAGCGGGATCAGCAGGGCGCGCTCGCTGCGGACATACGCGATGGCGGCACGGACGCCCTCGCTGCCGCGCTCCGGCAGCGTCGGCTGGCTGAGTCGCGACTGGTCCATGCCGCGGAGGGCGACGATCATCACCGCGAAGGTCGCTGCGTTGAGCAGGAAGCAGGGCGCGATCCCGATCGTCGCGATCAGGATCCCGGCGCCGGCGGGGCCGACGATCCGGGCGGAGTGGACGAGGACGCTGTTGAGGCTGACGGCGTTGACGAGGCGGTCGTGGCCGACCATCTCGATCACGAAGCTCTGGCGGGTCGGGTTGTCGACCGCGTTGACCGCGCCGCGGATGAACACCAGGCCGAAGACCATCCACGGCGCGACCACGCCCGCGGCGGTCAGCGCCCACAGCGTCAGCGCGGGCGCGGCCATCATCGTCTGCGTGACGATCAGCAGGCGACGCTTGGAGAAGCGGTCGGCGATGACGCCTCCCCAGGCGCCGAAGACGAGGATGGGCAGGAACTGAAGCGCTGAGGTGAAGCCAACCGCTACGCCGGAGTTCGTCAGCGTCAGGATCAGCCACATCTCGGCGACCATCTGCATCCAGTTGCCGCTGAGTGAGACGATCTGCCCGACGAAGTAGCGCCGGTAGTTGGGGATCTCCAGTGAGCCGAAAGAGCGGCGCAGCGCGGCGCTCAAGCCTCAGACTCCAAGAGCCGCTCCAGGATCTCGGCCGCGTGCTCGAGCGTCGCGAGCTCGTCGTCCGGCAGGTCACGGATGCGGCTGGCGAGGTAGGCGTTCTTGCGGGTTCGCATGCGCTTCATCAGCGCGTGACCAGCCGCCGTGGTGGTGACGAGGCTGCCGCGGCCGTCGGAGGGATCGGGCGTGCGCTCGATCAGGCCAAGGCGCTCGAGGTTGGCGATCGTGCGGGTGGCCGTTGGGCGCTTGACCCGCTCGCGCTCGGCGAGTTCGCTGGGCGTCAGCGGCCCGTGCACGTCGATCGAAGCAAGCGCCGCGGAGAGGGTGGGGCTGATCTCACCGCCCCCCTCGGCGCCAAGCGCCTGCTGGCGCAGCCGGCGCGAGGTACGGACGATCGCGAGGCGCAGCCTCGCCGCCAGCTCACTCGTCTCTTGCTGTGAAGTAGTTACCACAGCTAATTAGTTTAGCAAACTAGTTTGTGCGACCCCCGGAGCAGCGCGGAGCAGTGAGGGGGTGAGCGCGTGCGTGTTCCGTGACGTTCGCCGCGCCTCTTGCGACGCGGAGCAGGGACGGTGTCCCTCATGCCGTGCCATAGGACGGAGCGAGGGACACCTTCCTGGGCACCGGGGCCTGCCCGTTGCCTTTCGTGCGATTGCGCCCGTCCCGCGTGTGCCACCCGGGCCCGAACCCCGCCCCTTCACTGCCTGCCCTGCCACGCGGCTTAGTTAGTTACGGCCCCGCAGCTTCAGCATCTGCGCCCACGTCCGCGTGTTGGCCACGTCGGCCTTCGTCAGCCACGCGCGGCGGGCGGTGGCGAGGCCGTAATGGATGTTGCTCAGGGTGTCGACGCCGTGGGCGTCGGTGTTGATGCAGATCTTCACGCCGGCTGCGGCCGCCAGTCGCCGCATGGCCCTCATTCAAATCGCGGCGGTTGGGGTTGCCGTTGATCTCGATGAACGTCCGGTTGGCGGCGGCTGCCTCGGCGACGGCCTCGACATCGATGTCGTAGGGCTCGCGCCTGCCGATCAGGCGGCCGGTCAGGTGGCCGATGCAGTCGACCTGGGGCTGCTCGATCGCCGCGATCACCCGCTCGGTCATCTTCTTGGCCGAGATGCGAAATGAGGTGTGGACGCTGGCGACAACCCAGTCGAGGCGCTCGAGCAGCTCGTCGTCGTAGTCCAGCGAGCCGTCGGTGCCGATGTTCACCTCCGAGCCCGCGAGGAGCGTGAACCGCCCCCTGTTGTCCGCGTTCCACGCGGCGATCTCCTCGATGCGCTGTTCGAGCGCGCCCGGCGTGACGTGGTTGCCGAAGCCGTGGCTGGCCGAGTGGTCGGTGATCGCGAGGTACGCGTAGCCCCGCGCCTTCGCTGCCTCGGCCATGTCGTCGAGGGAGTTGCGCCCGTCGGAGAGGGTTGTGTGGCAGTGGAGGTCGCCGCGGATATCGCCGACCTCTACGAGCTTCGGGAGCTCGCCGGCGGCGGCTGCGCCAATCTCGCCGTTGCCCTCGCGCAACTCCGGCTCGATGTAGTCGAGCCCGAGGCGCTTGTAGACCTCGGCCTCGGTCGCGTACTTGGCGACCTTGCCCGACTCGGTCTCGAGAATTCCGTGCTCGGAGACGGAGAGCCCCTGCTTGACGGCGCGCTCACGCAGATCGATGTTGTGCTGAGCCGAGCCGGTGAAGTGCTGCAGGAGGTTGCCGTAGCAATCGGGCGGCACTATCCGCAGGTCGACCGAGACGCCGTTGTGGGTCACGATCTTGGTCCCCGCCTCGCCGGCCGAGCCGTGGGCCGCGACCAGCTCGTGCTGGGTGAGGGCCTCGGCCAGCGCCTTCGGGTCGGTCGCGGTTGCAATCAGGTCGATGTCCTTGCAGGTCTCGGCCCGGCGGCGCGCCGAGCCGGCGACCTCAACCGCGTCGGAGGCCGGATGCTCGCGTAGCGCCGCGGCCAGCTCCTCGGCGACCGGGAGGACGTCCGAGAGCAGCAGCCGCTCCTTCGGGCCCTCCTCGCCGAGCTTTGCGAGCGACGCGAGGACGTTCTCCTCGACCTTCTGACCGAGGCCCTTGACCGCGCGGATCCTCTGCCCCTCCGCCGCCTCGCGCAGGTCGTCGAGGCTCGAGATGCCGAGCTCGTCGTGGAGCTTGCGCACCGTCTTCGCGCCGAGCCCGGGGATCCGGGTGACCTCGATCAGCGAGGCCGGGAACTTCGCCTTGAGCTTCGCGGCCGCCGGGATCTCACCGGTCTCGACCAGGGCGACGATCTTTTCCTGAAGCGTGTCGCCGATCCCGGGCAGGTCCTTGGCCTTGCCGGCAACGGCGAGCTCGCCCACCGAGACGGGGCTCTGGCGGATCACCCGTGCCGCCTCCTTGTAGGCGATCACGCGGTAGCGGTTGGCCCCGTCGAGCTCATAGAGGGTCCCGAGCTCGATCATCGCGTCGGCGATTTCTGCGTTGCGAGGCGTAGCCGAGCCGCGCCGCCGTTGAGGCGCCGTGTGGTCCGGGGTCTGGGCCATGGGGATGGACTGTAGTTTCCGGCCGATGCAAGGGACTGCTCCCGTGTGGCTCGTCCTGCCGACCTACAACGAGGCGGAGAACGTCGCCGTGATCGCCGCTGCCGCGCTCGACAACCTGCCGGCCGAGCGGCGCCTGCTGATCGTCGATGACAACTCGCCGGACGGCACCGGCGAAATCGCCGACCGCTTCGCCGCTGGGCGTGATGACGTCGAGGTCCTGCACCGGCCCGGCAAGGAGGGGCTCGGGCCCGCGTATGTCGCCGGCTATGCGGCGGCGCTTGCGGGCGGCGCCGAGCTGGTTGCGCAGATGGACGCCGACTTCTCGCACGATCCCGCCGACCTGCCGCGGCTGCTGGCCGCGGCTTCGGACGCCGACCTTGTGCTCGGCTCGCGCTACGTGGACGGCGGGGGTGTCACCGAGTGGGGGCCGCTGCGGCGGTTCATCAGCCGCGGTGGCAGCGCCTACGCACGCGCCCTTCTCGGGATCGGCGTGCGCGACCTCACCGGGGGCTTCAAGGTCTTTCGCCGCCGCGTGCTCGAGACGATCGAGCCGGAGACGATCCCTTCCCTCGGGTACGCATTCCAGGTCGAGACGACGTACCGGGCGATCAAGGCCGGCTTTCGCGTGGTCGAGGTGCCCATCGTCTTTCGCGACCGTCGTGTCGGTGAATCGAAGATGAACGGAGCGATAGTTCTCGAGGCCGCGCGCCGGGTACCTGAGATGCGCCTGCGGTCGCGGAGCCCGGAGGGCGAAGCGGAGCCGCGCCGCCGTTGAGGCGCTTACTGTGAGTCAATAACCTCGCATGGCAGGACGCGGGCGGCACTATACTTTCTGAAGTAAGCATCGAATCGAGCCGACGAGGGTTAGGAGACTCACATTGACCGGCAAGCTCCCTGACGTAACCGACGCCAGCTTCCAGGCTGACGTTCTCGAGGCCGACGGACCCGTTCTCGTCGACTTCTGGGCTCCCTGGTGCGGGCCTTGCCGCGTCGTGCACCCGATCCTCGAGGAGATCGCCGCCGAGCGTGACGAGCTCACGGTTCTGAGCCTCAACGTCGACGACAACCAGCAGACCGCTGGTCGCTACGAGGTTCTCTCGATCCCGACGATGATTCTGTTCAAGGACGGCGCCGAGGCCAAGCGGGTCGTCGGGGCACTGCCGAAGCGCCGCCTCGAGGCCGAGCTCGAGCCGGCCCTGGTCTAGCCGATGCGCAAGCCGGCAGGGATCGCCGGAATCGTCGTTCTCCTAATCGCGCTGGCCGTGGGCGTAGCCGCGACTTCGGCGGCACCCTCCAAGCGCGCCTCCAAGACGGTCAAGGTCGAGGACGACTTCTACAGCCCGACTTCCCTGACGGTCTCCCCGGGCACGAAGGTCAAGTTCAACTGGGTCGGCAATCACAAGCACAACGTCGTCAAGACCAAGGGCCCGGGGGGTGCCTTCTCATCGACGGCGACCTCCGCGGACGGCGTGAACTTCAAGCACAAGTTCTCGAAGTCCGGGACCTACAAGATCATCTGCACGATCCACCCCGAGATGACGATGAAGATCAAGGTCAACTGACGAACGTCAGCTGACCGTTAGCCCGATCTTCAGCTCGCGCCCCTCGATCGTCGCAGTCATCTGCAGCCCGTCGCCGTCGTAGGCGACCGACGTCGCCAGCGTCTCTCCGGCGATGTACGCCTCGTGCTCGCGCGCGGCCTCGACCAGCGCGCCGTCGCCCCCGAGCGTGAGCCCGATCCGGTCGGACACGTCGAGGCCGGACTCCTTGCGGGCGTTCTGGATCGCATGGACGATCTCGCGCGCAAGCCCCTCGCGGCGCAGCTCGTCGTCGAGCTCGAGCGATAGCGCGACCGCGCGCCCGGCCTCGTGCTCGACCTCGTAGCCCTCGAGCGGCTGCATCACGAGCGTGAGGTCGTCGGGCTCCAGATCGTGATCGTGACCGTCGAGGTTGATGCCGATCCGCCGATCGCCGCGGATCGCCCCGGCGACGTGATCCGGGTCGAGCGCCGCGATCGCCGCCGCGACCTGAGGCATCGACTTGCCAAAGCGCGGCCCGAGCGTGCGGTAGTTGGGCTTGACCTCGTAGGACACGAGCTCGCCCTCCTCCGAGACGAACTCGAGCTCCTTGACGTTGAGCTCGGTCCGGACCAGCTCTGACAGGCGCTCGATCTCCGTGCGCTCGGCCTCGGTGGCGACGATCACCGCGCGGCGCAGCGGCTGGCGGTTCTTGAGCTTGGCGTCGGCGCGGGCGGCACGGCCGAGCTCGATCGCGCGCATCGCGGCCTCGACCCCGGCCTCGAGCTCGCCGTTCGCGAGCGCCACGTCGGGCTCGGGGAAGTCGGCGAGGTGGACCGAGTCGCCGCCGGCGCTGAGGTTGTCGTAGATCTCGTCGGCGACGAACGGAACGAACGGCGCGAGCAGCTTCGAGAGCTCGACCAGGCAGTGGCGGAGCGTCGCGAAGGCGGCGCGGTCGCCGTCCCAGAAGCGCCGCCGGTTGAGGCGCACGTACCAGTTGGAGAGCTCGTCGACGTAGGCGGCGATCTCGCGCCCGGCGGTCGTGCAATCGAAGTCGTCCATCCGCTCGATGACCGTGGCGGTGAGCGTCTGAAGCTTCGAGACGATCCAGGTATCGAGATCGTCATCGCCGGCCTCGTACTCGCCGATGTCTGAGATCGAAAGCTCGTCAGCGTTCGCGTAGAGGACGAAAAACGAGTAGGTGTTCCAAAGCGTCAAAAGCACCTGGCGCAGCGCCTCGCCGATCGTCTCGACCGAGAACCGGTAACCCGCCCACGGCTGCTGGGTGCTGAGCAGGTACCAGCGAAAAGCGTCCGCGCCCTGCGTGTCAAAGACCTCCCACGGATCCACAACGTTGCCCCGGCTCTTGGACATCTTCTGACCCTCGGCGTCGTTGATCAGCCCCAGGCAGACGCAGTTGCGATAGCTGGCCTCGTCGAAGAGCAGGGTCGCCTCGGCGAGCAGCGAGTAAAACCAGCCGCGCGTCTGGTCCTGGGCCTCGCAGATGTAGTCGGCGGGAAACCGCTCCTTGAACTCCTCCTGGTTCTCGAACGGATAGTGGAACTGGGCATAGGGCATCGCGCCCGAGTCGAACCAGGCGTCGATGACCTCCTTGACGCGGCGCATCTCGCCGCCGCACTCGTGGCAGGGAACGACGACCTCGTCGATGTAGGGACGATGAAGATCGTCTGGCAGCTCGCCAGCGCGCTCGCGCAGCTCGTCGACGGAGCCGGCAACGAAGCTCGCGTCGCAGGCTGCCGACTGGCACTGCCAGACCGGGAGGGGCGTGCCCCAGTACCGCTCGCGCGAGAGCGCCCAATCGACGTTGCCCTCCAGCCACTTGCCGAAGCGCCCGTGCTTGACGTGGTCGGGTCGCCAGCCGATCTGCTCGTTCTCGGCGAGCATCCGGTCGCGCACGTCGGTCGTGCGGATGTACCAGCTCGACTTCGCGTAGTAGATGAGCGGCGTGCCGCAGCGCCAGCAGTGCGGATAGGAGTGCTCGTAGTCCTGCGCGCGAAACAAGCGCCCCTTCGCGCGAAGGGCTTCCACGATCTCCGGGTTGTGCTTGAAGACCATCCTCCCCTGGAAGTCCGGCACGCGCTCGTCGTAAGTGCCGTCCGGGCGAACCGGGTTTTGAAGCGTCATCTCGTACTGCTCGCCGAGCCGGAAGTCGTCCTCGCCAAACGCGAGCGCGGTGTGCACGAGCCCCGTGCCGTCGTCGGTCGTGACGAAGTCGCCGAGCAGGACGGTGTGGCCGCGAGGGCCGAAGTCCTCGCCGCGGATGTAGTCGAAGGGCGCCTCGTACCGGATCCCGGCGAGCGCCTCGCCGGGGAGGTGGGCAAGGACCTCGGCCTCCTCGCCGAGTACGCGCTCCACGAGGGGCCGCGCCAGGATGAACACCTCGTCGCCGAGACGGGCGCGGACGTACTCGATCTCTCCGCCGGCCGCCACTGCCGCGTGAGAGATCAGCGTCCACGGCGTCGTCGTCCAGACGAGGAGGTTGTCGCCAGGCTCGATCGGCGACTCAGGAATCTCGTCGTTCGGAGGAACCTCGGTCACGGGAAGCTTCACGTAGACCGATGGATCGACGACGTCGCGGTAGCCCTGCGCGACCTCGTGTGACGAAAGGGCGGTCCCGTCGCGGGGGCAGTAGGGGACGACCTTATGGGCGTTGTAGAGACGACCCTGATCGGAGATCTGGCGCAGCGCCCACCAGACCGACTCGATGTATTCGTTGTCGAGCGTCACGTAGGCGTCGTCGAGGTCGACCCAGAAGCCGACCCTCTCGGTCATCCGGTTCCAGTCCGAGACATAGGCGAAGACCGACTCGCGACACCGCGCGTTGAACTCCGCGATGCCGAACTCCTCGATCTCCGCTTTCGATGAGATGCCGAGCTGCTTTTCGACCTCGAGCTCGACAGGCAGGCCGTGGCAGTCCCAGCCCGCCTTGCGCGGGACGTAGTAGCCACGCATGGCGCGGTAGCGGGGATAGACGTCCTTAAAGACTCGCGAGAGGACATGGTGGGCGCCCGGTTTGCCGTTTGCCGTCGGCGGCCCCTCGTAGAAGCTCCAAGTCGGCGCGCCCGCGTCGCGTCGCTGCGCCAGCTGGCGGGCGAAGACGTCGGTCTCACGCCAGCGTTCGAGCACGCCGAGTTCGAGATCGGGGAAGGACTGCTTGGGATCGACCGGCCGGAACGCGCTCATCGCTGGCCTTGTTTACCAGGCGATGAGAATGTCCTCGGGATCCGAGGGGTTCACGTAGACGGGCAGGACGAGCCCCGGCCGCATCAGCGGTGCCGCGAAGTTGGAGACGATGACCTTGCGCTCGATGCGTCGCGGACCCATTCCCGGCACCTCGACGTCGAGGACCATCTTCAGCAGCGGTTGCTCGTTGATCACCACGCTGCCGCCCGCCGACACCAGCGTCCCCCGGCCCTTGATGCCGGTCTTCCACAGCCACTGGTCGTGGCGGCCCTGCCGGTTCTGCCTGACGGCGTAGACGATCAGGCCGAGCGTCACCAGCACCCAGATCCCACCGAGGAGGAGGAACGTCGGCGCGACGTCGCCGCCGATCAGGATCCCCGCGACCATGAACGCCAGTCCACCGAGGCCGAAGAGGGCGAAGAGGAAGTAGCCGGTTCGGTTGACCTGCATCGCTACTCGTGGGCCTCCGCGTGTATGCGCTTGGCAACGGTCGCCGCGCCGTCCCATAGGGCGGTGAGCTCGTCGGCCTGCGGATAGTCGGCCTCGATCGTGCAGAAGAGCGAGCCGTAGGCCAGCTCGAACGAGAAGTCGCGAGGCGAGCTGTCGGCAAGCCAGTCCACGAGCGTGGGGCTGAAGAGCTGGCGCAGCCAGTTGTCGTCCTGGAACGGACTGCACTTGACCTCGAAGCGGTCGTTGAGCCGGATGCTCTCGGTCCACAGGCGCGAGCTGCGGATCTCGAAGCCGTAGTGCTCGTCGGTGACGTTGCGGCCTTTGCGGTCGCACGACAGGCGCGACACGAACGGCTGCGACTCGGGCACGCGCGCGAAGACGGCGTGGTACTCGAAGCGCCCGTACCCGAAGGGGCCGATGACGCCCTCGATCCCGTCGGACAGCTGGCCGCTGAAGGCGGGATTCAGCGTGGACCCGCGGGTGAGGAGCGGGGTCACGGGACCGGGTGAGAAGGAACCGGCGGCGGCGAGCCCGCGCGTCGAGGCGAGAGCTGAATAGCTGCCGGCGGAATCCCCCACCGACCGCAATCTAATGCGGTCTCGGTGGGGGAGGTGCCGTGGTTCGGCTTAGAACCAGCGGCGGGCGCGGCGCTTGGTGGGCGCGGCCTGGTGCCGGTGACGGCCCTGGCTGTCGCGCGCGGCGCGCTCGGCGTTGATCAACATGGCTGCGAGTGTCGGCTGCATCGTGCACCTCCTTCGGCGCTTTCGTGGGTGGCGGGGCGCGTAACCCCCAAGTTCCTTTCAGTAGTTATAGCAGAAAGTAACCGGCCATAGTAAAATGTCGGTTATGCCCACAGACCAGACCGCTCCGGTTCCACTCGAGTTGGTGAGGGCGTTCGTCAACACCCTCGACGTCGAGGACAGCGAGGACGCGCTGGCGGACAGTGGGGAGGCGTACAAGTGGCTTGCGGCTCACGACCTGGACGGGGGCGAGGATTCGGTCGCCGAGGACGACCGTCAGCGGTTGATCTCCGTGCGCGAGGCGCTGCGGGTCCTGCTGGACGCCAACAACGCCGAGGCGGCCCCACCGGCGGACGCGCTCGCCGTGCTCAACGAGCAGTCGGCCGAGGCCGCCGTCGCGCTGCGCTTCGACGCCGAGGGGGCGGCGCTGGTCACGAGCTGCGGTGGCGTCGACTCCGCGATCGCACGCCTGCTGTCGATCGTGCACGACTCGATGAACGACGGCACGTGGCGGCGGCTGAAGGCTTGCCCCGCGGAGGACTGTCGCTGGGCCTTCTACGACCATTCCCGCAACCGCTCCGGCACCTGGTGTGAGATCGGCAAGTGCGGCAACCGCGCGAAGGCCCGCCGCTTCCGCGAGCGCCATAAGCCCGCGTAGTAGCCGCGTAGTAGCCTCGAATCAGATCAATATGGAGGCGCAATTGAGCGAACAGCTATGGGGCGGCGAGACCGCCAAGGCGGTTGAGAACTTCCCAGTTTCGGGCCACCCGATTCCGGCCCCCGTGGTCCACTGGCTCGGCCGCCTGAAGGCGGCCGCCGCCCGGGTCAACGCCGAGCTCGGCGAGCTCGACGGCGACATTGCCGAGCGCATCGGCGCGGCGGGCGACGCGATCGCAGCGGGCGACCACGACGACCAGTTCCCCGTCGACGTCTTTCAGACCGGCTCGGGCACCTCGTCGAACATGAACGCGAACGAGGTGATCGCCAACCTCGCAGGTGACGACGTGCATCCCAACGATCACGTCAACCGCGGCCAATCCTCGAACGACGTCTTTCCCTCGGCCGTTCATCTCGCGGCGCTCGGGGAGGTCACCGACGATCTGCTTCCCGCGATCGATGGGCTCGAGGAGGCGCTGACCGCAAAGGCACGCGAGTTCGCCGACCACGTGAAGTCGGGCCGCACACACCTGATGGACGCCGTCCCGGTCACCCTCGGCCAGGAGTTCTCCGGGTACGCGGCACAGGTGCGCCTCGGCGGTGCCCGCGTCCGCGACTCGCTCGGGCGCGTCGGCCAGATCCCCCTTGGCGGAACGGCCGCCGGCACCGGCATCAACACCCACAGGGAGTTCGCGGCGGGCGTCCGCGAGAAGCTGACCGAGGCGACCGGGGTCGAGATCTCCGCTCCTGAGGATCCGTTCGAGGGCAACGCGAGCCGCGACTCGCTGGTCGAGCTTTCGGGCGCACTGAAGGTGCTCGCCGTCTCGCTGATCAAGATCTCCAACGACCTGGCGCTGATGGGCTCGGGCCCCCGTGCCGGCCTCGCCGAGATCCGCCTGCCCGAGTTACAGAAGGGCTCGTCGATCATGCCCGGCAAGGTCAACCCGGTCATCCCCGAGGTCACGATTCAGGTCGCGGATCAGGTGATCGGCAACGACACCGCGATCACGCTGGCGGGGACCCAGGGCCAGTTCGAGCTGAACGTCCGCGTGCCGCTGATCGCGCGCAACCTGCTCGACTCGATCAAGCTGCTCGCGGCCGCGTGCCGTCTGCTCGACACCAAGTGCGTGAGCGGGATCGAGCCGAACGAGGAGATGCTCGAGCGCCACGCCGAGTCGAACGTGCAGACCGCGACCGGGCTCAACCCGCACATCGGGTACGACAAGACGACCGAGATCGTCAAGGAGGCCGTTGCCTCTGGCCGGACCGTTCGCGAGGTCGCGCGCGAGGCCGGCGTCGACGAGGCGATCCTCGACGACGTCCTCGACCAAAAGAAGCTGGCGCGCCCCCACGACTGAGGTGGGGGAAGAGACGAGCCTCGTCGTCGGCCCCGACGAGGTCGAGGCGGCGGCGTCGCGGATCGCGGGGCATATCCGCACGACCCCGGTTCTCGAGCTCGAGGCAGGCGCGCTCGACCTCGACTTCCCAATCCTGCTGAAGCTCGAGCTCACACAGCGAACCGGCTCGTTCAAGCTCCGTGGTGCGTTCAGCGCGATCCTCGCGGCCGACATACCCGAGGCGGGTGTGGTGGCCGCCTCGGGAGGCAACTTCGCCCTCGCCGTAGCGCGAGCGGCGGCCGACCTCGGCCACCCGGCGACCATCTTCGTTCCGGAGGCGTCGCCACCGGCGAAGGTCAGCCGGTTGCGCAACAGCCCGGCCGAGGTCATCGTCGCGGGAGCTGTCTACGACGATGCGCTCGCCGCCTGCCGCGAGCACTCGGAGGGATCCGGGGCCCTCGAGCTGCACGCGTTCGACGATCCGCTGATCGTCGCCGGGCAGGGGACCTGCGCGCTCGAGTTCGACAACCAGGCCCCCGACCTCGACACCGTTCTGGTCGGGGTCGGCGGCGGCGGCCTGTGCGCGGGCGCGGTCGCTTGGTTCGGGGATCGCGTCAGGGTGGTCGCGGTGGAGCCAGAAACATCGCAGGCCTACCGGCAGGCGCTCGAGGCCGGCGGGCCGGTCACCGTGGAGGTGAGCGGAGTCGCCGCGGACTCGCTCGGGGCCAAGCGCGTCGGCGTGACTCCGTGGGCGACGATGCGCGCACACGACGTCGAGTCGGTCCTGGTGACCGACGACGCGATCCGCGAGGCGCAGCGCCGGCTGTGGCTCCAGGTGCGCGTCGCGGCGGAGCCAGGTGGGACGGCGGCCCTCGCGGCGCTGCTGTCAGGCGCCTACCGCCCGCAGCCGGGCGAGCGCGTCGGCGTGATCATGAGCGGCGGCAACTTCGATCCGACTGTGCTGGCGTAATGCCGCCGCGCGTAGAGAGACAGATGAAGCAGAGATGGAAAGCGAAGGAGAATCGATGAGCGACACCACCAAGTTCGCGACCTTCGGCGCCGGCTGCTTCTGGCAGGTCGAAAAGGCCTTCCGCGCGGTCGACGGCGTCGTCGACACGGCGGTCGGCTACGAGGGCGGCCACGTCGACAACCCCACCTACGAGCAGGTCTGCGGCGGCAACACGGGCCACGTCGAGGTCGTCCGGGTCGAGTACGACCCGACCGAGGTCGACTATGAAGACCTCGTGCAGACGTACTTTGAGATCCACGACCCGACGCAGCTCAACCGCCAGGGCTGGGACGTCGGCTGGCAGTACCGCTCGGTGATCTTCACCGAGGACTCAGAACAGGCCGCGAGCGCGCAGCGGGTCCTCGACGCCAACCGCGACCGGTTCAAGGGCGAGATCGTCACTGAGATCACGCCGGCTCAGCCGTTCTGGCGCGCTGAGGAGTACCACCAGTGCTACCTCGAGAAGCGACGCACCGGCGGCGGGCTGCTGGCCCAGCTGCTCGGCCGCTAGGAGGATGAGGGCGCCGACGCAAATCCTCGCGTCGGCGCTCGCCGTGGCCGCGCTCGGCATTGCCGGGTGCGGCTCCGACAACGGGACGTCGACCGCCGGCGGCGACGCCGGCACGGACGTGACCTTCAGCCTCGACAAGGATGGGTCGGGCGGTGCAGCTGCGCAGGAGGTGAGCCTCCAATGCCCGGGCGGCGATGCCGACGCCTGCGCGGCCATCGACGCGCTGCCCGCCGATCCGACGGCGCAGCCGCCGGCGGACACCGGCTGCACCCAGATCTACGGCGGCCCGGACACGCTGACGATCAACGGGACGTTGCGCGGCGAGGACGTCGCCACGAGCTTCGACCGGACCGACGGTTGTCAGATCCAGCGCTTCGATCGCTTTGCGGACGTCCTCGCCGTGCTCTACCCGGGCTACGCCGGCGGCAGTTCCGTCGACGTCAACTAGTCAGCCGCGCGAGCACCTCGTCGAAGCGCTCATAGGTCTCGTTCAGGCCGCCCTCCATGCCGGAGCCGAGCATGCCATCGCGCTCGGAGGCGGTGTGGAAGATCGAGGTGACGACCATCCGCGTGCGGTCGCCGAGATCCGCGAACTCGGCCGTCTCGACGGAGACGTGGCCGGGCATCCCCTCCCACTCGAACGTCTGGACGATGCGTTCGGGGGAGGTCACCTCACGGTAGGCGCCGAGGAAGCCCGACTCGCGCCCATCACCGTCGACCATCACGAACCGCCAGCGCCCGCCGGTCTTCGGCTCCATGTAGTCAACGCGCGTCGTCGTCCCGCGCGGGCCCCACCACTCGGGGATGAGCTCGGGATCGAGCATCGTGGCGAACACCTGGTCGCGGGGTGCGTCGAACTCGCGCTCGATGCGAATCTCCCGATCGGCGGGCGTCGTCACGGCTGCCCTGCGCCGCTGCGTGTCTGCGGTCATCGCTGCTCCTTTGTCTGTCGTTCGAGCAGCTCCCCAAAACGGTCGAGCCGCTCGTTCAGCATCCGCCTGTAGTTCTCGATCCACGCTTCCACCGCGTCGAGGCGCTGCTCGCCGAGGCTGCAGACCCGCGTCCGCCCGATCTTCTCGGTGCGAACGAGGCCGGCGTCCTCAAGCACGGCAACGTGCTTCTTCATCCCGGTCAGCGAGATCCCGAACGGTTCGGCGAGCTCACTGATCGAGGCGCTGCCCTCGCCAAGCCGTTCGAGCACGGTGCGCCGAGTCGGGTCCGCGAGGGCGGAGAGCGTGTGATCGATCTTGGGATACTGAACCATTGAGTTCAGTATTACACACTCTGTCAAAACAGGCGAAACTGATCGCATGAGCTCGAGCCGCGGTTTGGTTCTGACGATGCGCTTTGCCTGGGGGATCTGGGTGGCCCCGAAGGCCAGCCGGCCGGTGTCGACGCCGACGCGGCTGGCGATCGAGGCGGTGATCTTCGGCACGGCCGTGGTCGGCCTGGTCGCCGCCGACAAGCCGATACTCGGGCTCGTCCTCGGCGTCGCGGCGGCGACCACCTCGCTCCTCAATGCGGTTCCGAACGAGTCTGGAAGAGACGCCAGCCCACGCGGATGACGACGATTGCTCCGACGACGATGAGTCCGATGGGGTCCATGCTGGTCCTCCTGGGGTAGTTGACTTACCTATAAATACATAGGTAAAGTAAGAGCCATATGAAGAAAGCGGACGAACGTCGTGAGGAACTGGCGGAGGAGATCGCCGGCCTGATGGGCCCTTTCGTGCGTGAGATGCGCGACGCGTTCGTCGCGGGCGCGCGCGAGCTCGAGCTGGCGCCCGCGGAGGCTCAGGCGGTATGGCTGCTTGGTGCACGCGGCTCGGTGGCAACCAACGAGCTGGCACGCGCTCTCACCATCGACCCGGCGAACGCGTCCACGCTCATCAGAAGCTCGAGCGCCGCGGCTACGTCAAGCGCGAGAAGGCGTCCGACGACGCCCGCCGTCGACTCACATCCCTGACCGCAAGCGGAGGGCGGCTGCGAACGGAGCTGGCGGAGGTCGTGGCGGCCCGCAGTCCGGCGCTCAGCGCGCTGGATCTGGACGAGCTCCAGACCTTCCGCGACCTCCTGACCCGGATCTCGGCGTAGCGCCTGCCCGTGCTAGCCCTCGAACGGCGGCGCCACACCCCAGCCCCACCGCGGCACCGGCGCGTGCGCCGGAAACTCGGCACCGGGCTGCGAGTTCTGCAGGGCGGTCCGCTAGCCGCCGAGCTCCTCGGTGTACCGGTCGGGCCCGCCAAGGACCTCCGACCACCAGGCGGCGACGTGGTCCCTGTGCTCCTCGGAGACCCCGCCTGGGAAGAACGGGCTCAGCAGGTCGTCGAGCTCGACGCGGTCGTAGAAGGCGTCGATCAGGGCACGGATCGCACCGGCGCCGCCTGCCCACTCGAACAGGCTGGGCGGCTCAGACGCAGCGTTCATATCGCCTCCGGCGTCAGCCCCGCCGCCCGATAGGCGTTGGCACGATCCGTGAAGCTCGCGAAGGCCGCGGACGCCGTGTCGCTCTTCGCTCGAGAGTCCGTGCAGGACGCAGACGAAGTCGTCGGTGTAGCGCGGTTCCAACGCGGCGGTGGCTGCAGCGCCCGCACGACGCGACCTCCTCATCCGCCATGGGCCGTCAGAGATTGACCGCGACGTACTTCGTCTCGAGGTACTCGTGGATGCCCTCGTCGCCGCCCTCACGACCGACGCCCGACTGCTTGACGCCGCCGAACGGCGCGCCCGCGTTGGAGACCAGGCCCTGGTTGAGCCCGATCATCCCCGTCTCCAGCGCCTCGCAGACGCGCAGGGCGCGCTTGAGATCCTGGGTATAGACGTAGGCGACGAGGCCGTACTCGGTGTCGTTGGCCGCGGCGATCGCCTCCTCGTCGGTCGCGAACCCCTTCACCGGGGCCACCGGGCCGAAGATCTCCTCGGTCAGCACGCGCGCGCCGTCGGGCACGTCGGCGAGCACCGTCGGCTCGTAGAAGTACCCCGCGCCGTCAGGCGCCTTGCCGCCCGTCAGGCACTTCGCGCCCTTGTCGACCGCGTCGGTGACGAGCTCGGAGACCTTGTCGCGCTGGTCGGCATCGACGAGCGGGCCGACGTCGACGCCGTCATCGGTCCCGCGACCCAGCTTCAGCCCGCCCATGCGTTCGGCGAGCTTCTCGGCGAACTCGGCCGCGACCGACTCGTGCACGTGGAAGCGGTTCGCGGAGGTGCAGGCCTCGCCGATGTTGCGCATCTTCGCGATCATCGCGCCGTCGACCGCGTCGTCGAGGTCGGCGTCCTCGAAGACGAGGAAGGGGGCGTTGCCGCCGAGCTCCATCGAGACGTTGAGCACCGTCTCGGCGGCCTGAGCGATCAGCTTGCGCCCGACCTCGGTCGAGCCCGTGAAGGAGAGCTTGCGCAGGCGATCGTCGCCGATGACCGGCTTCGACACGTCGCTTGAGTGCGAGCTGGTGACGATGTTGAGGACGCCGTCCGGGAGCCCGCACTCGCCGAGGATCTCGGCGAGCTTGAGCATCGACAGCGGTGTCAGCTGCGCCGGCTTGGCGACCATCGTGCAGCCTGCGGCGATGGCCGGGCCCATCTTGCGGGTGCCCATCGCCATCGGGAAGTTCCAGGGAGTGATGAAGTAGCACGGTCCGACCGGCTGGCGCATGATCAGCACGCGCGATGCGGCGTTGCCGGCGACCTTGTAGTTGCCGTCCACGCGCAGGGCCTCGCCCGCGAACCAGCGGAAGAACTCAGCTGAGTACGCGATCTCGGCCTTCGACTCGGCGACCGCCTTCCCCATCTCGAGCGTCATCAGCACGGCGAGTTCATCGGCGCGCTCGTTCAGCGCCTCGAATGCCTTATGCAGGATCTCCGACCGCAGGTTGGGCTCGCTCGCGGCCCACTCGGCCTGCGCCTCCGCCGCCGCGTCGATCGCGGCCTGCGCGTCGTCGGGCGTCCCGTCGGCGATCTCGACGAGCGTCTCGCCCGTCGAAGGGTCCTCGACCGCGAACTTCTCGCCGCTTGACGAGTCGCGCCATTTGCCGCCGATCAGCAGCTGCGTCGGTACATCGGCCAGGACCTTCTTCTCATCCGGTGTGCTCAATTCGCCCTCCGTGTCGCTCGTTTCGCAGGGTATCGCCCGTGCAACGTCTTACCCGTCGCCGGCAAAGGCCTCTCCCTACGCTCACCAGCGTGAGCCTCGTAAGACGCACAGCGACGATCGTGCTCGTCGCCATGGCCGGCGCCTGCTGCGCCGCCGGGGCGGCGAACGCCAAGTGGGTCGTCAAGGGCCACGGCTACGGCCATGGCGTCGGCCTGTCCCAATACGGCGCCTACGGCTACGCCTCCCACGGCGTTGGCTACCAGAAGATCCTCGCCCACTACTACACGGGCACCGACCTCGGGCGGGCCGCGGGCCAGGTCCGGGTGCTCCTCGGTGAGTCCGGCTCGGTCGAGTTCAGCGGCGCCGGCAAGGCGTGCGGCCAGACGATCGAGTCGCGCTCCAGGTACACCTTCGTCGCGGACGGCGGTGGCGTCGAGCTCCGCGATTCCCACGGCAAGAAGCTGGCTGGGTGCGGGGGAGAGGGCAAGGCCTCGGACGGGCTCAAGATCGCCGGCTACGGCTCGTATCGCGGGCGCCTCGTCGCGCACTCAGACGGGGGCGACTTGCTGGTGATCAACCAGCTCTCCTCCGAGGACTACGTCCGCGGCGTCGTGGCGAACGAGTCGCCGGCGTCATGGCCGATCGACGCGCTGCGCGCGCAGGCAGTGGTCGCCCGCACGTACGGTCTGGCGACCTCGCGCGGCGGCGTCTTCGATCAGTACGCGGACACCCGCAGCCAGGTCTACGGCGGCAAGGACTCCGAGACCAAGGAGACCAACCAGGCGGTCGCGGACACCGCCAAGCAGGTCGTCACCTACAAGGGCGACCTCGCCACGACCTACTACTTCTCGACCTCCGGCGGACAGACCGAGGACTCCGAGTACGGCTTCGCCGGCGGGAGCGCGATCCCGTATCTGCGCTCCGTGAAGGACCCCTATGACGACGTCTCCCCGCTGCACAACTGGACCGAGACCTACTCCGACGACGACATGGAGACGCGGCTGCGCGGCCTGTTCCTCGGCAAGCTCAAGAGGATCGACGTCGTGCAGACGGGCACATCGCCGCGGATCGTCAAGGCGCGCGTCGTGGGCTCAACCGACTCGACAACCGTCACCGGCGACCTCCTGCGCGAGCGGCTGGGCCTGAATTCGACCTGGGCGCGCTTTAAGCACCGCTAGCGCCTGAAGAGCGCACCTACCCGTCCGGGTACGGCTGCAGCTCGATCCCGTGGGCGGTGTCGCGGGTGCCGAGCTCGTAGGCGGCCGCGCCGACGCATTCCAGGCGGCGCGCCGGCTCTCCCTTGCGCTCCACCGTGAGCTCCATATCGGCGATCGAGCAGTTCAGCGTGTTGTGCTCGGGCCCAACGGGGTCGGCGTAGACCCAGGCGACGAAGTCGCGCGCCTCGGCGCCGACGCGGCCGCGGACCTTGATGTCCTTGCCTGTGAGCTCGAACTCGCACTCGGTCGGCTCCTCGTCGACCTTCGTCGAGCGAATTCGGTCCAGGCCACCCAGCCGGTGGTCGACGCCGTCGAGGTGGAGCATCGCGTTACCGATCCACGGCGTCGTGAGCGGGCCGATCTTGATTCGCCCCAGGCCGGCGTCGAACCAGCCGTCGGCCTCGCGGAACTCGTTGGCCTCCATCCAGATCCAGCGCTCGGCGTGCTCGGAGCCCCAGTTGTGGCCAACCATCCCCGGCCACGCATCGAGCTCGATCCGCTCGCCGTCGACGGTCACCGAGCCGTTGAAGCGCGCGTTCGGATAGGGGGAGAGCAGCTTCGTCTTCGGCAGTGGCGCCCCGTAGAGGAACGAATAGGGGAGGTGGTGAAAGGCGGGCGGCCCGGGCTCGAAGCTGAGGTCCCAGCTCGCGTCGAGCTCGGGGGTCTTGGCGGACCCCTGTGCGAACCCGTCACCGAGCGAGGCGCCGTCGACGGTGATGTAGCTGGCGTCGGCGGCGCTCACCTCCGCGGTGGGAAAGGTGGTCTTCGTCGCCCGCGGCCCGGACGCCTCGGCGTCGAAGAGCGTGAACCACACCGAGCCGTCGAGCTCCGCGTCCGGGCGCTTGTGGACGGTGTGGCGGATCCACACACCCTGGCCCCCGCCGGGCCGGGTCGTCTTCAGATAGAAGCTCTCATAGTGCGCCGCCCCCTGATCGAGGCCGGGGAAGCGTGCCTCGGTCCGCATCGGGCCCAACCTAACATGGCCTCGGATGGACGACGAGCCGGTGCGAGGCGGGGGCGGAGCCTTTTTCGCGCGCGTCGCCGCCGGGGTCTTCGCCCTGGTTGCGATCGCGGGAGGGATAGCCGCGATCGCGATCGCGCTCGGCCTCGGGAGCCGCGAGCCGCTCGACCTACAGCTCGCCGTGCGCGGAGGCGCGACGGCCGCGAACGCCAAGAGCGCCGACCCGTTCGCGTGGAAGCCGAGCCGCAGCGCGGAGTTCGAGCGCCAGGCCGCGCTCGGCTCGTCGCACGTGATCTACGAGAAGAGCCCGGGCGGGGTTGTCGCCTCGGCAGAGCGCACCGACAAGTGGCGGTCGCAGATCGAGGCAGCGGCGAAGGCGCACGGCGCCGACCCGGACATGCTGGAGGCGGTGATCTTCCTCGAGAGCGCCGGCCGCCCTGACGTGATTGCGGGGCCGACGCCTGAGTCGGCCGCGGGCCTCGCGCAGATCATTCCCTCGACCGCGACAGACCTGCTGGGGATGTCGGTCGACCTGCCGCAGAGCATCGCGCTCACGAACAAGATCAAGCACTCGCGCTCGCCGCAGCAGACCGACCGCCTGCAGGCCCAGCGCGCGCAGATCGACCAGCGCTTCGATCCCGACGCGGCGATCAACGGCGCCGCGCGGTACCTCGAGATCGCCCAGCAGCGGTTTGGCGATCCGGAGCTCGCGGTTGTCTCGTACCACATGGGCATCGGCAACCTGGAGAGCGTCCTGCGGGCCTACGCCGGTGACGACTCGGATCAGCCGATTGGCGATCTCGTCAAGTCGGCGGACCTCAGCTATCCGCGTGTCTTCTTCGACTCGGCACCCGACACGCACCGCAAGGCCTACGAGCTGCTCGCCGGGTTCGGCGACGAGTCGTCTCTGTACCTGTGGAAGGTGCTGGCGTCGAAGGACATCCTCAGCCAGTGGCGCGACGACCCCGACACTCTCGCGGCGACCGCCCAGCTCGCGACGAACAAGGCCACGCTGGAGGAGGTCTACCACCCGGCCAACGAGACGCCGGTGTTCGCCGAGCCGGACGACATCAAGAACGCGACGGACGACGGGCGACCTCGTCCCCCTCCCCGACGACCCCGTTCTCGGCTGGGAGCCGGATCCCGACATCGGCCAGTTCGCCTCGCAGCTCGACCAGTCGCCGGAGCTCTACCGCGCGCTGAGGCCGGCGGCGCTGGCGACGCTGACCTACATCGGCGGCGTGGTGCGCAACCTCAGCGGCTCGGCGACGCCGCTGCAGGTGACGAGCGCGGTCCGCGACCAGACCTACCAGGACCTGCTCGTGCAGAACAATCCACAGGCGACCGAGGAGTACTCGCTTCACACCACCGGGTGGGCGTTCGACGTTCGCCGCGACTACGACTCTGGCCGTCAGGCACAGGCATTTCAGTTCGTCCTCGACCGGCTGCGCGCGCTCGCGGTGATCGACTACGCGGTCGAGCCGGGGGCGATTCACATCACCGTTTCGGATGAGGGCGAGAAGCTGCTCGGCCAGTAGAACCGTGTAGGCCCTTACTTTCACGGCTGCGCGCCTGACCGCGATCGTGCCCGTCGGACCTATCTCCGCGACTGGCGAAAATCGATGCGGTATTCGGCGAGCGCGAGTCCGAGCTCCGGGTTGAGCTGCTCGCCGAGAGAGCGCCAGCCGCGCCGCTCGTAGAAGCGCCGCGCGCGTTCGTGAGCGGCGGGCGTGTAGAGCCTGCCGGTCTCGTAGCCACGGTTGGTCGCCTCGGTGACGAACTCCCGGTGAAGGACGTCGCTGACGCCGGATCCCCACCACTCCGGGAGAACGAACAGCTGCCAGAGGTGAGCCATGCCCGGGATCTGGCGTCGCGAGCGCCAGTTCTCCGGGCCGCCCCCGGCGGGCCGCTCGCGCGCCGGGCCCATCGCGACGTGCCCGGCGGGATGGCCGTCGACCAGCGCGAGCAGGCCCCATGTGTGCTCGTCGCCAAGCAGGTCGTTCATGCGCTCGCGTTCGTCGGGCATCCGCGGCGGCGTCCAGCCGGCCGGGGTGAAGTCAACGTAGCTCTCGAACCCGGCGCGAACGTGCTCGAGCATCGTGTCGACGTCGTCGACGCTGGCGCGGCGGGTGACGATCGGGTGCCCGGGCGAGCTCACCGAAGGCCCCGCGATCACCGGCCCTCGGGCGGCCAGTCGAGCTTGCCGTCGGTGAAGTTGGCTGACCAGTCGGCGTAGGCCTTGGCGGGGGAGTCGGTCTCCTCGGCGACGGATGCCCCGTACTTGGCGGCAAGCTCGTTGACCGGGTAGTTGACCTGCACGTCCTCGCCCTTACGCGTGCCGACCATGAGGATCGCGCAGGGCCCCTCGCCGGTTCCGACGAAGACGTGAGCGGTTCCCGGCGGGCAGTGGACGAAATCCCAGGCCCGCAGCTGGCGCTCGACGCCCTCCAGGATTACGAGGCACTCGCCCGAGAGAACCAGGAAATCCTCCTGGCCGTTTTCCGAGTGGTACTTGGCGTTGGGCTCGCCGGGCTGGAGGACGTGGATGTTGATCCCAAACTCCTCGAAGCGAGCGTCGTCGGCCTCGAAGCGCACGTACTCCCCGGCGCCGGGATAGGCGCGCGAGTCCGCGTCGGCCACATTGACGATGAACGGCTTCGACATTCCAGCCTCCCTAGACCTTGATTGTGATCACATCGCCGTCAGCAACCTCGTAGGTGCGTCCCTCCGTCCGCAGCAGCCCGCGATCACGAGCGGGCGCATAGCCGCCGCACTCGACCAGGTCCTTCCAGCTCACGACCTCGGCCCGAACGAACGCCTGCTGGATCTCCCCGTGGATGCGCCCCGCGGCCTCCCATGCGGTTGAGCCGCGCCGCAGGCTGCGCGCCATCGCCTCCTTGTCCTCGCCGGCGGTGAAGAACACGATCAGGTCGAGCAGCTCGAAGGCGGCGCCGATCAACCGCGCGAGCCCGGACTCCGAGACGCCGAGCTCGGCGCGCATCTCCGCTGCCTCCTCGTCGTCGCCGAGGTCGCCCAGTTCGACCTCGATGCGCGCCGAGATCGGGACCGCGAGCGCACCGTTGCGTCGAGCGTGCTCGGCAACTGCCTCGGGGACCTCGTCGACGCCCTCGTCGACGTTGGCGACGTAGAGGACCGGCTTCGAGGTCAGCGCGAACAGGCGCCGCGGGGCATCCTTGGCGGCGTCAGGAACCGGGACGTCTCGCACCGGGCGACCCGACCCGAGCGCGTCGACGACGTCCTCGAGCCACGCCTGCTCGGCGATTGCCTCCTTGTCGCCCGAGCGCGCCTGCTTGATGACGCGCTCGAGCCGCCGCTCGGCCTGCTCGAGGTCTGCCGCCAGCAGCTCGGTCTCGATCAGCTCGATGTCGTCGAGCGGGTCGATCCGGCCCTCGGGGTGGGGGACGCCGCCGCTTTGGTGACAGCGCACGACGTGGCAGATCGCGTCGGTCTCACGGATCGCGGCGAGGAACTTGTTCCCGAGCCCCTCTCCCTGCGCCGCGCCCGGAACCAGCCCGGCGATGTCGTGGAACTCGATCGTCTCGAGGACGACCTCGCTCGACCTGACGGTCTCGGCGACCCGTTCGAGCCGCTCGTCGGGCACGCCGACCACGGCCACGTTCGGGTCAATCGTCGTGAAGGCGTAGTCGCCGGTCTCGGCGCCGGCCTGGGTGAGCGCGTTGAAGAGCGTCGACTTGCCCGCGTTGGGCAACCCGACGATGCCAACTTTCACGTCCCAGTGGTGCCGGGGTCGGCCTCGGCCGGCTCGGTCTCCTCGGGGGAGGTGGCGCCCCCGTTACCCGGCGCGTGGCGCGTGGCCTGGGCGTGCTCGTTGGCGTCGATCGCGAGCTCGAAGAGCCGCTCCTCGGTGGGGGCGATGCCAAGGCCGCGCACGGCCATGCCGAGGCCGAACCCGAGGACGGCGCCGCCGAGCACGTCGGAGGGGTAGTGCATGCCGAGGTACGGCCGGCCGACGCAGATCGCCGCTGCGAGCCCGAATAGATACGGCCGCGCGCGCGGCTCGACGCGCCCGAGCGCGGTGGCCGCGGCAACGGACGAGGTCGCGTGCGCGGACGGGAATGAGAGCTTCGTCGGCGCCTTTGCGAGCGGCGGGTGATCCTCGATCAGGGGGCGCTGGCGCCCGACCGCGACCTTGACCAGGTAATTCACGCCGATCGCGAGCGGGCCGGTGGCGCCACCGACGACCCACTGGCCGCGGCGCCGGTGGTCGATCGTGGCTCCGACGGCTCCGACCCCGGCCCACACCGCGCCGAACTCCCCGGCGTGACCGAGCGCCTTCATCACGGTCTCGGCCGGCTCGGCGTGGCCACGCGTTCGCAGGAAGCGCAGGACGGCCTGGTCGGTGTAGGCGAGCACGCCGATAACCCGGTTGCGCGGGACCACCCGGCGACCGGGGAGCCAGCGGCGCCGGGATCTCGGAGGCTTGCGTCGAAGCGAAACTGCCACCGGCGCAGGATAGGCGTCCCCGCCCGGCTCAGCGGCCGACGACCACCTCGAAGGCCTGGGCCTCCACGACGAATTCGAGTTGCCGCTCGTCCAGAAGCTCCCCGTCCACGTTGAAGCCGGCCTCACCCTCGGACCGAATCGCGACGTGCCGGCCACGGGCGGTGAGGACGCCCGGCTGTTTCTCGACCCCGCCAGCGCGGAGTCCGTACGCGTGTTGCGCGAGGCGCAGGCGCGAGCCTGCCTCGACCACCACGACGTCGAGCGCGCCGTCGGCCGGATCGGCGTCGACCTCCGAGCCGCCGCCGAAGGCGCCGGTGAGCGCGACCGTGACCTGCCAGGCGTCGCCGTCGAATGGCCGCTCGCCGTCGACGTCGACCCGGCAGCGCACCGGCTGTGCGAACAGCCCCGCGCGGAGGGCACCGACCGTGTAGGCCAGCGGACCGAGTAGACGCTTGAGCCCGCTTGCCTTGCGCGCGGCGACGGGGGACAGCCCGGTGCTCGCAGCGTTGACAAACGGCCGGTCGCCGATCCGGCCGAGGTCGAGCCGGCGTGTGCGCCGGCCGTTGATAGCCAGCTCGATCGCCGGCTCGAGATCGCGAGGAAGGTCCAGCGCCCGCGCGAAGTCGTTCGCGGTTCCGACCGCCACCACCGCGAGGGGGACGTTCGCCCGAGCCGCGACGTCGGCGGCGCTGCCAACGCTCCCGTCGCCGCCCGCGACCACGACCCGCTCCGGGGCGGCGGCCACCACACGATCGGCCTCGTCGAGCGCGAACCGCGCCACGTCGCAGCCGCGATCGCGCAGCATTCGCTCGGCCTCGTCGGCCTCCCCCGATCCCGAGTCCGGGTTGGCCAGCAGGGCGATCACCGCATCCAGCTTGGCAGCTGGCTGGCGGTCAGGTCAGAATCTCACCCGCGAATTGAGGTTCTATGAGTGTTGCCGACCAACGTCTCGCCTACGAGCGGCAGTTTCGCCGCGCCGGATTGCCCATGTTCGTCGAGGGCTTCTCGGCCTCCACCGACGTCTTCAACCGCGCGGCGCCCTTGCTCGGCCTCATCTTCCTCGGAGAGCTTCTCGGCGCCGGCCAGCTCGACTGGACCTGGTGGCAGAACGTCCTCGCCGTGCTCGGCGGCGTCGTTCTCATGCTCGCCGCGCTCGCGGTCATCAACGTCATGCAGGGCCGCCCGCTGCGCGCGATCCCGAATCGGCTCGGCAAGACCGAGCTCGCCGCCTTCGTGATCCTGCCGGCGTTGTTGCCGCTGATCTTCGGTGGCCAGGTCGGCAGCGCCGCGACGACGATCGGCGCGAACCTGCTCGTCCTGCTCGTGATCTACGCGGTCTTCGTCTACGGGCTGCTGGCGATCCTGCGCTGGGTCTTCACCCGGCTCGCGGGTCAGCTGCGATCGTCGCTGGGTCTGATCGCGAAGGCGATCCCGCTGCTGGCGATCTTCGCGCTCCTGTCGTTCACCGGCCAGGAGATGTGGCAGATCTTCTCGAGCATGACCCTGTTCGCCTACTTCTGCACGATCGGGCTCTTCGTCCTGCTCGGCAGTGCCTTCCTCTTCGTGAGGGTGCCGCTCGAGACCCGGCGGCTGGAGCGCGACGCTGGTCAGGGGCCACCGCTCACGCGGGCGCAGCGCTTCAACGTCGGCCTCGTTCTGTTCGTCAGCCAGGCGCTCCAGGTGCTCTTCGTCAGCCTTGCGATCGGGATCTTCTTCACCGTGTTCGGGATGCTCGCGGTGACTGACGAGGTGCGTCAGTCCTGGATCGGGCACGACACGCAAACGATCCTCACCGTCTCGGTCGACGGCACCGACTTCGAACTCACTCGGGAGCTCCTGCGAGTTGCCGGTGGCTTGGCCGCCTTCTCAGGCTTCTATTTTGCGGTGGCGATGCTGACCGACTCGACCTACCGCGAGGAGTTCCTCACCGAGCTCACCGCCGAGATGAGCGAGAGCTTCAAGGCCCGCGCGGCCTACCTGCAGATCGTGGGGGCGACGCCGTGAGCACGATGGTCGATGGCTTCCGGCACGTGCCGGGCAACCACTGCGGCTCGACCGCGCTACGCAACCTGATGGCCCATGCCGGAATCGACCTGACCGAGGAGATGGCGTTCGGCCTCGGTGCCGGCGCCAGCTTCTACTACGTGGTTGTCGACGGGCAGCGGCCCTCGCGCTTCTTCAACGGCCGCACGGCGCAGCTGGAGGCGCAGTTCTGCGAGCTGACCGGTCTCCCGCTCGAGCTGCAGACGTTCGACGACGCGCAGGCCTCGTGGAACGCGGCGCGCGACGCTGTGGACGAGGGCCGCCCGCCACTGCTGATCACCGACCTCTACTACCTCGACCACTACGGCAGCTCGGCGCATTTCCCGGGCCACGCGGTGGTGCTGGCCGGCTACGACGACCAGGTCGCCTACCTCTCCGACACCAGCTTCGACGAGCTGCAGACGACGCGGCTGGAGAGCCTCGCCGAGGCGCGCCACGGCCGCCACCCGATCTTTCCGCTCGACGGGCACATGTTCGCCCTGCCCGCCGGCGCCGAGCTGTTCGATCCACGGTCCGTCGCGCCGGCCGCGATCGCGCGCGCAGCGAAGCAGATGCTCGAGCCTGCGATGCCGCCGTTCGACGGCCTGCCTGCGCTCGAGCGCTTCGCCGCGGAGGTCGGTAGCTGGCCCGAGCAGGCGGAGGACTGGCAGTGGTGCGCGCGCTTCGGCTACCAGGTGATCGAGCGCCGGGGCACCGGCGGCGGCAACTTCCGGCTGATGTACTCCCGCTTTCTCGCCGAGGCTGGTTATGAGGCGGAGTCCGCGCTTGCGCTCGATGCCGCCGAGCGCTGGACCGATCTCGCGGGCGCGCTGGAGCGTGCAAGTGAGGAACGCGAGCCGGATCCCGCGGTCTGGGCGCGCGTGGACGAGCTCGCGCAGGCCGTCCTCGCCGCCGAGCGACGCCTCTGGGACGCGCTCAGCCCAGCGACAGCTACTTGAGCAGCCTCAGCACCGCCCGCTCGATCCTCTCGCGCTCGACGAACTCGCCCGGCTCGGAGCCGTTGACCATGCGCTGCAGGGACGTCCGGATCGTCTCACCGCTGTCGTAGCGATCGAACACGCGAGGATCGATGTAGGCCTTGCGACAGACCGCGGGCGTGTTGTTGAGATAGATCGAGACGCGCTTTACCGCCGCGGTCGCTGCCCGCTTGCGCGCGGTCTTCGTCTTCGCCTCGGTCCCGTTGGCGGCCAGGTCGACCGCGGCCAGCACCGTCGCGTTCCAGGTGCGGAAGTCCTTGGCTGAGTAGTCGCCGCCGGTCGACTCCTTCAGGTACTCGTTGATGTCCTCGGCGGTGACGTCGACCCAGCCGCTGCGCCCGTTGCGCCAGGCGAGCAGCTCGCGGTGCGAGTCGTCGCGGTCCTTGAGCGCCTTGATCGTCTTCACGATCGCGGGGTCGGCGATCTGCTGGCGGTGGCGCTTGGAGTCCTTGGCGGAGTAGTCGAAGTTGGCTACTCCGCGCTCGATCTTGACGTGGCGGCGCAGCAGGGTCGAGAGCCCGTAGGTCTCATTCTCGGCCACGTAGCGCTCGCTGCCGATCCGAAAGAACCCGAGGTCGAGCAGGCGCACCGAGCAGGCGAGGGCGCGCTCGCGCGTGAGGCCACGCTGAGCGAGATCGGCCTCAGCGCGTTCGCGCATCGGCGGCAGCGCCTTCGCAAACGTCTCCATCTGCGCGTACTTTTCGCGATCGCGGGCGATGCGCCAGGCGTCGTGGTAGCGGTACTGCTTGCGCCCGCGGGCGTCGATTCCGGTCGCCTGGATGTGGCCGTTGGCGTGCGGGCAGATCCAGACGTCCTCCCAGGCCGGCGGGATCGCCAGCTCGCGGATCCGCTCGATGACCTCGCGGTCATGGATCGTGGTCCCGTCCTGCTCCTCGTAGGAGAAGCCCTTGCCGCGGCGCACTCGCCGGATCCCGGTACTCGAGCAATCGACTCGTCGCAGGCGTGGCATGGACCTCATCTCCTACCCGTCGCGCGTCGCGGCAAGCGCGCGCATAGCATGGCCGGCTGATGGAGCTCATCGATCTCAGCGCCCCGATCACGTCCGATTCCGACGAGGTCCCGGAGCCGCTTCGGGTCGAGCTCGACTACCTCGACCACGCCGGCGGCGCCGCGCAGATCGAGGCGCTCTTCGGGGTCCCCGCCCGCCTGCTGCGCGACGGCGAGGGCTGGACGACCGAGGAGTTCAAGCGCTTCGGGACCCACAGCGCCACCCACGTCGATGCGCCCTGGCACTACAACTCGACCGTCGAGGGCAAGCCCGCGAAGAAGATCGACGAGCTGCCGCTCGAGTGGTTCTTCTCACGCGGCGTTCGGCTGACGATGACGCGGCGCTCCGACGGTCAGGTCATCGGCGTCGCCGACATCGAGGCCGAGCTCGAGCGCATCGGGCACGAGCTGGCGCCGCTCGACATCGTCTTGGTCTGGACCGGCTGCGACCAGTACTACGGCCAGCTCGACTACATCGCCCACGGCCCCGGCGTCAGCGCCGAGGCGACCCGCTGGCTACACGAGCGCGGCGTGCGGGTGATGGGGATCGACGCCTGGGGCTGGGACCGCCCGCTTCACCTTCAGGCCGCCGAGGCGATCGAGCGCGACGAGCCCGGGATCTTCTGGGAGGCCCACCAGGCCGATCTCGAGTACTCGCAGATCGAGCGGCTCGTGAACCTGTGCTCGCTGCCCGACACCGGCTTTCAGGTCGCGTGCTTTCCGCTGCGGATCGAGGGCGCGAGCGCCGCGCCGGCGCGCGTCGTCGCGATCGTCGACTAGCCCGAGAAGCCGATCGTGTGCGTGTCGTCGTTGACGCGGATGAAGACGACGGTGGCGAGGTTGAGGGCGATGGTGCCCTCCTGGGTCTTGAGGTCCGCCCAGCCGCCGCCCGTCTCGACCTTCGAGCGCAGCTCGGAGAGCTCGGACGCGTCGAGCTTCACGGACAGCACCTGGCCGAGTCCGAAACCGATCTCAACTCTGGTCTTGTCTTCCGCCATGTCCTGCTCAGTGTCCTTCCGCTGGTTCGACGATCTCTGTCAGCACGGAGCCGGTCGACTTCGGGTGGCAGAAGGCGACACGGCTGTTGCGAATCCCGGTGCGCGGCTCGGTGTCGATGAGGCGCACGCCCTTTTGTTCGAGTTCGGACAGCGCCGCGTCGATGTCGTCGACGCGGTAGGCGACGTGGTGCAGGCCGGGGCCCGAGCGCGCGAGGAATTTGCCCACCGGGGTGTCGGGCCCGAGCGGGCTCAGCAGCTCAACGTGGCAGTCGCCGACATCCAGCAGCACCGCCTCGACACCCTGTTCGGAGACCGTCTCTCGGTGCGCGAGCGGCATCGCGAAAGAGCCCTCGTAGAGGGCAAGCGCGGCGTCGAGGTCCTCGACGGCGATGCCGACATGATCGATCAGCCCGAACATCGGGCGCGGAGTGTACGCGGCCTCAAGTACTGGCCGATTGGCGCTCAGCGGTGGTCGGGGTCGACCGGCGGCGGCTCGGAAACGAGCGCCTCGGCGCGATGACCGGCACGAGTTTCGGGTTCGGGCACCGGATCGAGCTCCTCCTCGACGGCGCCCATGATCTCGAGGATCGTCTCGCGCTCGATCGCCTCGTCGACGAGCAGCCGTTCGGCGATCTCGTCGAGCAGGTCGCGGTGAGTCGTGATCAGCTCCTGCGCGCAGCGGTAGGCCTCCTCGGCGATCGCGGTGACCTCCTCGTCGCGCGTCTGGCGCAGCGATTCCGACGCGATCAGGTCGTCGCTCGGGACCTGGTGAGAGCGGATCGAGGTCCCCATCCCGTACTCGTGGACCATCGAGCGCGCGATCGCGGTCACGCGGCTGAGGTCGTCCGTTGCGCCGGTGGTGACGCGACCGAAGGTGATCTGCTCGGACACACGGCCGGCGAGCAACACCGCCATGTAGTCGAGGAGCTCCTGGCGCGACTTCAGGTAGCGGTCCTCCCTCGGCAGGTTGAGCGTGTAGCCCAGCGCCTTGCCGCGCGGGACGATCGAGACCTTCTGCACCTTGTCGACGGATGGCAGCAGCTCTGAGACGAGCGCGTGGCCGGCCTCGTGCCATGCGACCACCCGCTTCTCGTGCGGGGTGATCACCCGTCGGGACTGCAGCCCGGCGACGACGCGCTCGAAGGCGTTCTCGAAGTCGGCGTGGGCGATGAAGTCGCGCTTGTTGCGTCCAGCGAGGATCGCCGACTCGTTGGCGAGGTTGGCGAGGTCCGCGCCGGTGAGCCCGGCGGTGTGGCGCGCGATGCGCTCGAGGTCGACGTCCTGGGCGAGCGGCTTGCCGCGCGTGTGGACCTCGAGGATGCGATGGCGGCCGCGCATGTCGGGCGGCGGGACGAACACCTGGCGGTCGAACCGGCCGGGGCGCAGGAGCGCCTTGTCGAGCTTCTCGAGCAGGTTGGAGGCGGCCATGACGACGACGTTGTCGCGACCGTCGAAGCCGTCCATCTCGACCAGGAGCTGGTTCAGCGTCTGGTCGCGCTCGCCGGAGATGTCCGAGCCGCGTGTGGCGCCGACGGCATCGAGCTCGTCGATGAAGATGATCGCCGGCGCGTTCTCGCGCGCCTCCTTGAACAGGCGGCGGATGCGGGCGGCGCCGAGCCCGGCGAACATCTCGATGAACGAGGAAGCGGATTGGCTGAAGAATTGCGCGCCCGACTCGTGGGCGACGGCCTTGGCCAGGAGCGTCTTGCCGGTGCCGGGCGGGCCGTGGAGGAGAATGCCCTTGGGGACCTTCGCGCCGAGCTGCTTGAAGCGCTTGGGGTCGGTGAGGAAATCGACCACCTCGCGCAGCTCGTCCTTGGTCTCGTCAACGCCCGCGACGTCGCTCCACGTCACGGCGCTGCGCGAACGCGGGCTGATCTCCTGGGGCTTCGTCCGCGGCATCAGCTTCAGCGTTCGCCACATGAAATAGACGATCACCGACAGCAGCAGGATCGGCGACCACGGGATCAGGATGTTGTTGAGGAACTCGTCGTAGCTGTCGATTCCGAGAAAAGCCACCTCAGCTCCTATCGGCAGCCGCGTCCTCGGCCCGTAGAACTTCATCCAGAGCCGCAACGCCGACCTCGAGCTGCTCCGCGGTCGGCTCGCGGGTCGAGACCAGCCGCTGAATCTCATAGCCGGGACCATGCACGGCGCGTCCCATTGCGGAATCGGGGTGACGCTCGGCGAAGGCGAACATCTCGACGGCGGCCCCGACGCCCGCAACCGCGGCGAGCGCTCGCGTCAGCGGACCGGCCTCAGGGGCGAACTTCTCGGTCAACACCTGTCCGGCGATCGAGAACGCCATCATCGGACCGATCAGGTTCGAGCCGCAGCGCTCGTGCTCCTTCGGGACCTCCTCAGGGTCACGTCCCTGCTCGTAGCCGCCGATCGCCTTGTGCTCGACCGCGTGGTAGGACGCGAGCGCCGGATCGCGCAGCGCGCTCAGCGCCGGCACGGTCCCCAGCACCGCGATCGCCAGCTCACGTCTGACGCTCGCCGGCTTGTGCCGGCGCAGCAGTCCCGAGAGCGCGAGGCTCGCGGCAGTCGCGAAGACGACCCCGCCGTCCTCGAAGGGAAGCCGCGCCGAACGCAGGCTGTTGCGGGCGAGCGGGAGGACGGCCATGGCCTCGGCCAGTCGCAGTGGTCCCCGCAGGAGCGGGGTGGTCCCGAGCCGCCCGCGGGCGAGCGTCGGCTTCGGCCCCGATGCGACCTCGATGCGGCCGTCGCGCGTGCGGGCCGCGACCGCCCACGATGTGGGGCCGTGGATCAGCAGGCCGTTGCGCAGCGCCATGCCGCCGAGACGCAGGCGCTCGGGCTCGTCAGGTCCTGACCCGTTGCCGCTCATCCCAACACCCTCCGGCAGAGGTCGGCATAGAACCTCGCGGCCATGTCGATGTCGCTGACCGCGGCCCGCTCGTCGGCGCTGTGGATGAGCGGCTGTGCCTCGAACAGCCCGAGCTTGCGCTGAGGGCAGAAGCCGTAGACGGTCGCCGAGTCAAAGGCCTTGCGAAACCAGTGGCTGTCGCTGAATCCCGCCATCACGATCGGCACCAGCCTCGCGTCGGGGTCGACCTCGCCAAGGCTCGCCGCGATCGTCTCGGCGAACGGCGTGTCGGGCGGCGAGCTGTTCCCCGTGACGGTCTCAGTGAACTCGACCTCCAGGCCCGCCCGCAGCGGGCCCAGCAGCCCGGCCAGACGCTCCTCCACCTCGGCGGTGCCGCCGCCCGGCGGGACGCGGCAGTCGACGAGCACCTCGGCCATCGACGGGATCACGTTGTCCTTGTTGGAGGCCGACGCGCGGGTCGGGACGAAGGTCACGCGCAGCATCGGCTCGGCGATGTAGCTGGCGAGCTGCGGCGAGACCGAGCGCAGCCGCTCGAGGGCGGACTCGAGCTCGCCGGCTCCGGCGCCCGAGAGGTCGTCGTCGAGCAGGGCGCTCAGGAACGCGACGCCGGCGGGCGTCGGCTCGATCGGCGCCTGATCGCTGAACTTCGCCAGCGCCGGAGCGAGCTTGAGCAGCGCGTTGTCGCCGAGCGCGGGAACCGAGCCGTGGCCGGCCTTTCCACGGGCTCGAAGGTGGAAGCGGTTGACGCCCTTCTCGCCGACGCAGAGCGTGTAGAAGCGCCGGCCGCCCAGCTCGAAGGCGTGGCCGCCGCCCTCGTTGACGACCAGGTCGCTGCGCACGACGTCGGGATGCTCGGCGCAGAGCCACTGCGCGCCGAGCGC
This sequence comes from uncultured Solirubrobacterales bacterium, assembly GCA_963796815.1. Classification (GTDB taxonomy): domain Bacteria; phylum Actinomycetota; class Thermoleophilia; order Solirubrobacterales; family 70-9; genus WHSW01. The sequence goes on along the minus strand of CAWCNF010000008.1, from coordinate 266,058 downwards.
GGCGCCCATCTCCTCGTCGGCGGTGAGCACGAGCTTCAGCGCGCCGTGTTCCGGGCGCCAGCCGGACGCGGCGAGCGTGATCGCCGCGGCGACCTCGGCGGCGACCTGGCCCTTCATGTCCTGCGCGCCGCGGCCGCGCACCTCACCGTCGGCGACGTCGCCCGCCCAGGGGCTGAAGCTCCACTCGTCGGCGTTCGCCGGGACCGTGTCGACGTGGCCGAGCAGGCACAGAGTCGGGCCGTCGCCGGTGCCGGGAAGGTCGGCGACCAGGTTGTCGCGTCCGGGCTCGGCGGCGAGGGTCGTGATCTCGAACCCGGCGTCGCGCAGGCGCGCCGAGAGCAGGTCCTGAGCGCGATCCTCGTTGCCTGGAGGGTTGACGGTGTCGAGCGCGATCAGCTCACAGAGCAGGTCGACTGCGCTGGTGCCGAGGTCGGTTTCGGCGAGCGCCGTCTCCTCGCTCATTGACCGCAGGTTACTGCTGCATACTCGGCTGATCGAGCCGCGCAACGAAACATGAGCGACCGGTTGTTCGACACGGGTGAGCCGGCGGCCGAGGCCACGAGGACGCCGGTGCCCGCGGCCGACGCTCCGCTCGCCGTGCGGATGCGCCCGCGCTCGCTCGATGAGCTGATCGGCCAGGAGCACCTGCTCGCGCCCGGCTCGAGCCTGCGCACCGCGATCGAGACCGGCGAGCCGCACTCGATGGTGCTCTACGGGCCGCCCGGGACCGGCAAGACGACGCTGGCGCGGATCGTCGCCGGCGCGGCGCGCGGCGCCTTCGAGGAGGAGTCGGCGGTCAACGCCGGCCGCGCCGAGGTCCGCAAGGTGATCGATCGGGCGGCCGAGCGTCGCCGCGCCAACGGCCAGCCGACGATCTTCTTCCTCGACGAGATCCACCGGTTCAACAAGGCCCAGCAGGACGCCCTGCTGCCCGCCGTCGAGGAGGGTCTCGTCACGCTCATCGGGGCGACCACCGAGAACCCGTACTTCGAGGTCAACTCGGCGCTGCTCTCGCGCAGCCAGATCTACGAGCTGCGCGCCCTCGAGCCCGAGCAGGTCGCTGAGCTCATCCGCCGCGCGCTCGCCGACCCCGACCGCGGCATCGCCGACCCGCCGGCGATCGCCGACGACGCGCTCGAGCTGCTCACGGTGCGCTCAGGCGGCGACGGGCGCACCGCGCTGGGCGCGCTGGAGCGCGCGGTCGAGACCGTCCACGCCACGGGAGGCTCGGAGATCGACCTCGCCACCGCCGAGGATGCCCTCCAGCGCAAGGCGGTGACGTTCGACAAGGGCGGTGACCAGCACTACGACTACGCCTCCGCCCTGATCAAGTCGATGCGAGGCTCCGATCCCGACGCCGCCGTCTATTACGTCGCGGCGATGCTCGAGGGCGGCGAGGACCCGCGGTTCATCGCGCGGCGGATGGTGATCCTCGCCTCCGAGGACATCGGCAACGCCGACCCGCAGGCACTGCTGGTCGCCACGGCGGCCGCCCAGGCGGTCGACCGGGTCGGCCTGCCGGAGTGCGCGATCAACCTCTCCCAGGCGGCCGCCTACCTCGCGCTCGCGCCCAAGTCCAACGCGTCGGTGAAGGCCATCGGCGCAGCGATGGGCCACATCCGCGAACACGGGGCCAAGCACCCGCCCGCCTACCTACGCGACGCCCACTACCCCGGCGCGAAGGCGCTCGGCCGCGGCCAGGGCTACAAGTACTCACACGACGAGCCGGAGGGCATCTCCGACCAGCCGCTGCTCCCCGACGAGGTCCAGGGCGAGCGCTTCTACGAGCCGACCGAGCGTGGCTTCGAGGCTGAGCTCTCCGAGCGCCTGGCCCGCGCCCGCAAGCGGCGTGGACAGCCGTAGTTACCTCGCATAACTGTTATGAACTGAAACTGTTTCGCTATCCTTCTCCGGGATGGCTGAGGCAACCGACTTCCCGCACGTATGCGGGCGCCGGCACGAGCCAGTTGCTCGGCCGCTTCGCGCGCGCCACGGGTGCGCGCATGCGCCGAGAGCTCGAGGGCGCCGGCATCAGCCGCCGCGAATACGCCGTGCTCGACCGGCTCGCCACGACGGGCCCGATTCCTCAACAGCAGCTCGGCCAGGACCTGCACATCCATTCGAGCAACCTCGTCGCTGTCCTCGACGACCTCTCAGAGCGCGGCCTCGTGCGACGACCCCGCGATCCGGAGGATCGCCGCCGCTACCGGCTCGAGCTCTCCGACGAGGGCGAGAAGGCACTGAGCGCCGCACGCTCCGCCGCCGCCGAGATCGAGCGGGCGATGCTCGACCCGCTTGACGCGGCGGAGCGGCGACAGCTCCGGGAGCTGCTCGAGCGAGTCACCGTGGTCGCGTGCTGCACGTCCGACGATCCGAGGTGCCGCCGATGACACGCCATGACCGCAGGCGCATGCTGGGCCTGTTCCGGCCCTATCGCCGCAGGCTGGCCGCCGTTCTCGGCCTGATTCTCTTCTCCGCCGCCATCGGCATGGTCTCGCCGTTCCTGCTGCGCGGTGTGCTCGACAACGCGATCCCGAACCAGGACACGACCCTGCTCGCAGAGCTCGTCGTCGGGATGATCGCGATCGCGATCGCCACCGGCGCGCTGGGCGTCGCCCAGACGCTCCTCTCCAACCAGGTCGGCCAGCGGGTCATGCACGACCTCCGCGCGGCCGTGTACCGCCACCTCCAGCGGCTCTCGCTCGCCTTCTTCACGCGCACCCGGACCGGCGAGATCCAGTCGCGCATCGCGAACGACATCGGCGGCGTGCAGAGCGTCGTCACCTCAACGGCGACGTCGATCGTCTCCAACGTCACCACGGTCATCGCCGCCGCGACGGCGATGTTCCTGCTCGACTGGCGCCTCGCTCTCGCGGCGCTCGGGCTGCTGCCGTTCTTCGTCTGGCTTACCCGCCGCGTCGGTCGCGAGCGCAAGCGCATCACCGCCGAGCGCCAGACCCAGCTCGCCGACATGTCGGCGCTGATCGAGGAGTCGCTCTCGGTCTCCGGGATGCTGCTTGGCAAGACGTACGGCCGCTCGCAGGAGCTGGCCGAGCGGTTCGAGCTCGAGTCGGGCGAGCTTGCCGACCTCGAGGTCCGCTCGCGCATGGCGGGGCGCTGGCGGATGGCGTCTGTGCAGATCGCCTTCGCCGCGATGCCGGCGCTCATCTATCTCGTCGCCGGTCTCAGCATCGCCGGCGGCGGGCAGGCGATCACGATCGGGACACTCGTCGCGTTCACAACGCTGCAGACACGGCTGTTCTTCCCGATCCAGTCGCTGCTGTCGGTCGGCGTCGACGTGCAGAGCTCGCTGGCGCTGTTCGAGCGCGTCTTCGAGTACCTCGACATGCCGGTCGAGATCGAGGAGGCCGAGGGCGCGATCGAGCTTGACCCTGCCGCGGTCACGGGCGACGTCGAGTTCGAGGGCGTCGGCTTTCGCTACGGCGCCGACGGCGAGCACGTGCTCGGCGGCGTCGACATTCATGTCCCGGCGCACACGACCCTGGCGATCGTGGGCGAGACAGGGTCCGGGAAGACGACCCTCGCCTACCTGCTCGCGCGCCTTTACGACGTCGGCGACGGCGCCGTGCGGATTGACGGGATCGATGTGCGCGAGCTCACCCACGAGTCGCTCGCCGCCGTCGTCGGGCTCGTCTCGCAGGAGACCTATCTCTTCCACGCGTCCGTCCGCGACAACCTGCGCTTCGCGAAGCCCGACGCGACCGATGACGAGATCGTCGAGGCTGCGCGAGCGGCCCAGATCGACGGCCTGATCGCGAGCCTGCCCGACGGCTTCGACACCGTCGTCGGCGAGCGCGGTTACCGGTTCTCCGGCGGTGAGAAGCAGCGGATCGCGATCGCGCGCGCGATCCTTCGCAACCCGCCGATCCTCATCCTCGACGAGGCGACGAGCGCGCTCGACACCGAGACCGAGCGCGCCGTGCAGGAGGCTCTGGATCAGCTCTCGCGCGGCCGCACGACGATCGCGATCGCGCACCGCCTCTCGACCATCCGCAACGCCGAGCAGATCGCGGTGGTCGCCGACGGCGGCATCGCCGAGCTCGGCACGCACGCGGACTTGCTCGAGCTCGACGGCCGCTACGCCGCGATGGTCGGCGCGCAGGACGCGCGCGGCGACGAGCTGGCCCTCGCGGCCTAATCCTCGGCTTCGTGCAGGGCGCGGGCCGTGAGTAGCGCTTCGTAGACTCGGCTGCATGGGTCAGCTCGAGTCGTTTAACCCGGCCACCGGTGAGCTCGTCGGCAAGGTGACGACGATCGAGCCTGGCGATGTCCAGGCGGTCGTCGACGACGTTGCCGAGGTGCAGCCGTTCTGGGCGCAGCTCTCGCTCGAGGATCGCGCTCGCTACATGCTGCGGGCCGCCAACGTGCTCGTCGAGGACATGGAGTCGGTCGCCGAGCTGCTCACGCGCGAGCAGGGCAAGCCGATCACCGAGAGCTACGTGATGGAGCTGATCCCGACGATCGACGCGCTGAAGTGGTGCGCGACCGCGGGGCCGAAGATCCTCGCCGACGAGAAGATCCGCTACCCGCAGGCCTTCCTGAAGACCAAGCGGAGCTTCTTCTCCTACGAGGCGCTCGGCGTTGTCGGCGTCATTGCGCCCTGGAACTACCCGTGGTCGATCCCGTTTGGCGAGGTCGCCATCGCGCTGATGGCCGGCAACGGCGTCGTGCTCAAGCCGGCGAGCCTGACCCCGCTGCTCGGCGAGCGCATCCAGCAGGTGTTCGAGGACGCCGGCTTCCCGGAGGGCCTCGTGCGCACGGTCCACGGCGGCGGCCAGATTGGCCAGGCGCTGTGCGAGGCGTCGACGGCCAAGATCTTCTTCACCGGCTCGGTCGAGGTCGGGCGCAAGGTTGGCGAGATCTGCGCTCACCGCCTCAAGGGATCGGTGCTCGAGCTCGGCGGCAAGGACCCCCAGATCGTCTGCGCCGACGCCGACCTCGCCAACGCGGTGTCGGGCTTCGTGTGGGGCGCGTTCGCCAACGCCGGCCAGACCTGCTCGGGGATCGAACGCACCTACGTCGTCGAGTCGGTCGCCGACCGCTTCCTCGACGGCGTGCGGCGCGAGACCGAGCGCCTGACCGTGGGCGACCCGCTCGACTGGGTGACCGAGATCGGGCCGATGGTCTCAAGCCAACAGGCCGACATCGTCACCGAGCTCGTCGACGACGCCCTCGCCTCCGGCGCCGACCGCATCACCGGAGGCCCACGAGAGGTCGCCGGCTACCCCGGCCGCTTCATTGCACCGACCGTCCTCGGCGGCGTCACCGACGAGATGCGGATCATGAAGGAGGAGATCTTCGGCCCGGTGGCACCGGTGATCGTGGTTGCCGACGAGGCCGAGGCGGTCGAGCGCGCCAACGACTCCAACTTCGGGCTTGGCGCATCGGTCTGGACGACCGATCGCGCCAAGGGCGAGCGCATCGCGCGCCGGATCGAGTCGGGGATGGTCTGGATCAACGACCACTCCTATTCCCACGGCGCGATGCAGACCTCCTGGGGCGGCGTCAAGGACTCGGGCCTGGGACGGTCGCACTCCAAGTTCGGCCTCTATGAGTGCACCAACATCAAGCACATCGGCTACGAGGCGGGGCTCACCCGCGACTTCTGGTGGCAGCCCTACGACGACGACCTCGGCACCGCCCTGCGCTCGTCCGCGCGCATCCTCTACGGCCGCGGCGCGACCCGCCTGCGCGGCCTGCGCGAGGGCATCGGCCCGCTCACCAAGGTGAGCGCCAGGATGCTGCGCAAGGGCCGCTGAGCTGCGGGAGGGCTAGGCCGGCGTCGCGATGTAGTTGTCCGCGTCGAAGCGCCGGGTGCGCTGCCAGAGGCGGGCCATGAACGTCGGCCACCAGACGCCGTTGCGGCCGTTCTCGTCGAGGTACCAGCTCGCGCAGCCGCCCTCGTTCCAGACGCTCCTTTCGAGCCGCCGTTCCGTGTCGCGGTTGAACTCCTCGTAGACCTCGGGCTTTACCTCCACGGTGTCGACGCCGCGGCGGTCCATCTCGCGCAGGCAGCGGGCCGCGTAGTTGATGTGGGCCTCGCTGGTGAAGATGATCGAGTTGAAGCCGCCCGCGCTGTTGGGCCCGACGATGAAGAAGAGGTTGGGGAAGCCGGGAACCGTGGTGCCGAGGTAGGCACGAGGGCTGCCCTGCCAGTGGTCGAGCAGCGAGCGGCCGTCGCGCCCGCGGATCATCGCCATGCCGGGGTTGTCGAAGACCTTAAAGCCGGTCCCGAGGATGATCGTGTCGACCTCATGCTCGGTGCCGTCGGCGGTCACGATCCCGTTCGGGCGGATCTCGGTGATCGCGTCGGTGACGACCTCGGCGTTCGGCTGGGTGAGCGCGCGGTAGTACTTGTTGGAGAGCGTGATCCGCTTGCAGCCCAGCGTGTAGCGCGGAGTCAGCTTTGCGCGCAGCTCCGGATCGCTCACCTGGCGCGCGAGGTGGCGGCGGCCGATGCTCTCGCCGAGCTTGATCAGGCGGCGGTCGACGATCGTCCCCAGCACCGTTGCCTCCATCGACAGGTAGGTGATGGCTCGCATCGCGCGCTGGGCGGCGGGGAAGCTGCGGTAGAGCCGGCGTTCCCGGTCGCCCAGCCGGCGGTCCGGATCCGGGAGCACCCATGCCGGCGTGCGCTGAAAGAGCGTCAGCTGTCCGACGCGGGGCTGGATCTCCGGGACGAACTGGATCGAGGAGGCTCCCGTGCCGATAACCGCCACCCGCTTGCCCTCGAGCTCGTGGTCGTGGTCCCAGCGCGAGGAGTGAAACATCGTCCCCTCGAAGCTCTCCAGCCCGGGGATGTCGGGGTACTGCGGCTCGGTCAGGCCCCCCATCCCGCCAATGAGGACGTTCGCCGTGCGCTCGCCCTGAGAGGTCTGTAGCCGCCAGACCCGCGCCTCGTCGTCCCAGGCCGCACCCTGGCCCTCGACGCCGAAGCGGATGTAGGGCATCACGCCCAGCTCGTCGGCGCACCGGCGCAGGTACTGGCGGATCTCGGACTGGAGCGGATAGGCCCGCGTCCAGTCGGGGTTCGGCATGAACGAGTACGAGTAGAGGACCGACGGGATGTCGCACTGGCAGCCCGGGTAGGTGTTGTCGCGCCACGTTCCGCCGACCTCGTCGGCGCGCTCATAGACGGCGAAGTCGTCGATGCCGTCGCGCAGCAGCCGCGCCGCCATCCCGATCCCCGAGAAGCCCGCCCCAATGATTGCGACGCGGGTGTGCGATCGCGGAGGCCGAAGGCCGGAGCGGAGCCCCGCCGCTGTTGAGGCGGCTTGATGCGATCGCGGAGGCCGAAGGCCGGAGCGGAGCCCCGCCGCTGTTGAGGCGGCTTGATGCGATCGCGGAGGCCGAAGGCCGGAGCGGAGCCCCGCCGCTGCTGAGGCGGCTTGTTCGGTCAAGAGGTTCCTAACTCGCGGGCAGCTCGGCGAGGAGCTGCTTGGCCTGCGCCGAGACCTCGTGGTCTACCTGGACCTCGTATTTCTCGGCCTGCATCCCGCTGACCGAGGCGAAATCACGGCGGCCGCCCTGCATGGCCTGGCCGATGGCGCCGAACGTGGCGCCGAAGATGGTCCCGGCGACGAGGCCGTAGGCGACGACGCCGAGGAAGTCGGGACCGCTGAAGAACAGCCCGAAGAGCAATCCGAAGAACAGCCCGATCATGGCCCCCTGCCCGGCACCGAGGAGCGCCGCGCGGCCCGTGGTCAGGCGGCCGGCGATCTGCTCGACCGTCCTCAACCCGGTGCCGATGATCGCCGCGCGCTCGACCGGAAATCCCTTGTCGGAGAGGAAGTCAACGGCGCGCTCGGCGTCGCGGTAGTTGTCGTACGTCGCGACAGCGGTCTTGGCACCGTGAGTCGAAGCTTCCATGCGGCGCAGTATGTCGCGCTCGTCGTGCGCCTGCGCTCCCAGCCTGAAATAGTTGCCCCCGACGGCGGCGGTATCCGGTGATACTGCCGCCGTGCCCGATCTAGCTCTCTGCTGCGCGAGCTGCGCCGCGATTACAACGAGCGCCCGGTCCTGCGCGACGTCTCGCTCGAGCTCGCCGCCGGGGAGACGCTGAGCGTCATCGGGCCGAACGGCGCGGGCAAGAGCACGCTTCTGCGGATCCTCGCCACGCTGTTGCGCCCGACGGCGGGCGCAGTTGAGCTGCTTGGCGCCGACCTCCCGCGCTCGGCCTGGAAGGTGCGCGGCCGGATCGGCTACCTCGCCCACGAGCCGCTGCTCTACCGCGAGCTCAGCGTCCGCGAGAACCTGGAGTTCAACGCGCGCCTGCAGGGCGTCAACGATCCGGACCGTCGCATCGATGGCCTGCTCGAACGCGCCGGCCTCTCCGCGCGCGCGGGGGAGCGGGTCCGCAACCTTTCCGCCGGGTTGCTCCAGCGAGCCGCGATCTGCCGGACCCTGGTCCACGAACCCGAGGTGCTGCTGCTCGACGAGCCCCGCTCGCACCTCGACCTCGCAGCGGCCGGAGTCGTCGATGAGATGCTCGGGGCTGCGTCCGGACGCAGTCGGGTGATCGTGAGTCACGAGATCGAGTCGGCGATTGCAACCGCCGATCAGGTGCTCGCTCTGCGCGCGGATGGCACGGTGGCTCACGCGGGCCCGGGCCTTGACGTCGCCGCCGCGCGGGCGATCGTGGAGGGAAGGGCGTGAGGGCATGAGAGCATTTCGGACGATCCTCGCCAAGGACCTGCGCACCGAGCTGCGCACGCTGGAGTCGGTCCCCGCAATGGCCCTGTTCGCGGCCACGACCTTCGTGCTCTTTCGGTTTGGGCTCGATCGGGAGAGCCTTTCGGGCGGCCTCGCGGCGGGCGTGCTGCTGGCGACCGTCCTCTTCGCGGCGATCCTCGCGATCAACCGCGTCTTCGTCTCCGAGCGCGAGCAGGGCGGCTTCGACCTGATCCGCCTGGCGCCGGTCGACGGCACCGCCCTGTTTGCCGCCAAGGTCGCCGTCCTGTTCATCTACCTCGCGGCGCTCGAGCTGATCGCGGTGCCGCTCTTCGCTCTCTTCTTCCTCGACGGGGCCGGCGGCCTGCCCGCCCTTGTGCCCATCCTGGCCCTCACGAACCTCGGCCTCGCCGTCCTCGGGACGCTCGTCTCGTCGATCGCCGTCAACTCCCGGGCTCGCGACCTGATCGCGCCGCTCCTCCTCCTGCCGCTGCTCGTCCCGGTGATGATCGGCGCCGCCGGGGCGGCGCAGGGACTGCTCGCCGCCGGAGGCCCTTCATACGACGATTTCGGCAAGTGGGTGGCGGTGCTCGCTCTCTACGATGTGGTCTTCTGCCTGATTGGCTATGCGGTCTATGACTTCGTCCTCGAGGACTGACCGCGGCAGGTTTTACGAGTCGGCGAATTGAGCTTTCGCGCCCCCCGCATCCTCCCGGTCCTGACCGTGATCGCGATCACGACGGGCTTTGGCCTGGTCTTCTTCTGGACGCCGAACGAGGCCGACCAGGGCTTTATCCAGAAGATCTTCTACCTCCACGTGCCGCTCGCGAGCTGCGCGCTGATCGGCTTCATGGTCGCGGCGGTCCAGGCGATCCTGCACCTGCGCAGTGGTGACTCGAAGTGGGACGTTCGCTCCTACGTCTCGATCCACATCTCCGTGATCTTCGGCGTCGGCGCCTTGGTAACGGGCGCGATCTGGGCGAAGGCGTCGTGGGGCAAGTGGTGGGTCTGGGACGAGCCGACACTGGTCAGCTTCCTGATCGTCTTCCTCCTCTACTGCACCTACTACCCGCTGCGCTATGCGATCGAGGACCGCGAGCGCCAGGCGCGCTACGCCTCGGTCTTTGCCGTGACGGCGGGCGCGTTCGTGCCGCTCAACTTCATCGCGGTCCGCCTGGCTCAGACGCTCGTGCATCCGCGGGTGTTCGCGACGAGCGACGGTGGCCTGCCGGCGAAGATGATGGTCACGTTCCTGATCTGCTTCGCCGGGATGGCGCTGCTGTGGGAGACGCTCGTGCGCTTCGAGCTCGCCGCGAAGTCGTCGCGCGCGAAGATCAGCCGCCTGCGCCGCGCCCTCGACGCGACCGGCGATGAGGCGACGACATCGCGGATCGCGCCGCAGCCGGCCGCTGAATCCGCGAGCGGGGTGACCTGATGCCCGCGCTGCCGCTCGACGAGGCCGGCAAGTACGTCGCCGGCGCCTACGTGGTCTTCCTCGCGCTGCTCCTCGTCTACGTCGCGATCATGGCGATGCGCCTTTCGCGGATCGACCGTGAGCTGGGGGAGCTGGCTGAGCTGGCCGAGTCCAAGAGGCAGGGCAATGGCTGAGCTGCTTTCGCTCGGCGTCTCGCACAAGACCGCTCCGCTCGAGCTGCGTGAGCGGATGGCGCTGACCGAGGGGCGCGCGGTGGGGATGCTGGCCGAGCTGGTCGACCGCGACGAGATCCTCGAGGCCGTCGCGATCTCCACCTGCAACCGCACCGAGCTCTACCTGTACGTCGCCGACGCCGTCGGCGCGGAGTCGGTCGCCCTCGGGCTGCTCGCGCGCGAGGCTGAGATCCCGCCGACCGAGCTGGTCGCTCACCTCTATTCGCAGCGCGGGTCCGCGGCGGCCGAGCACCTGCTGCGCGTGACCGCGGGCCTCGACTCGATGATCCTTGGCGAGAGCGAGGTCCAGGGCCAGGTCAAGCGCGCCTACGAGCTCGCCCTGGTCGAGGGCGCGACCGGGCCGATCCTCAACCGCCTGTTCCGGGCTGCGCTCGCGGCCGGTAAGCGCGCCCGCACCGAGACCGCGGTCTCCGAGGGCTCGATGTCGATCCCGTCGCTCGCGGTGGAGCTGGCGCAGCGAACTCTGGGCGAGCTCGAGAACCGGCGAGTCCTCGTCGTCGGCGCCGGCGAGACGGCTGAGCTGACCGCCCGTGCCATCGCCGCAAAGGGCGTGCGCGCCATCTTCATCGCCAACCGCCACTACGACCGCGCGATCGGCCTCGCCGAGCGTTTTGGGGGAGAGCGGTGCGCTTCGAGGAGCTCCCGGAGCAGCTTTCCGACGCGGACATAGTCGTCACCTCCACCAGCTCGCCTCATCAGGTGATCGAGCACGAGGCCCTCACCGAGGTGATGGCGGCGCGCGACGGTCGGCCGCTGCTCCTGATCGACCTCGCCGTTCCGCGTGACATCCAGCCGTCCTGCCGCGATCTTGCCGGGGTCAGCCTCTACGACATGGACGATCTGCAGGCGCTCGTCGAGCGCAATGCGTCGGGCCGTGAGGCGGAGGCGCGCCGCGCCGAGGGGATCCTGCGCTCCGAGCTCAACCGCTTCGACTCGTGGCTGGCGGGCCAGGACGTGGCGCCGACGCTCGCGGCGCTGCGCCAGCGCGCGGACGAGATCGTCGAGCGCGTTCTCGACGAGAACGACCGCCGGTGGGAGGGCCTCACCGAGGCTGACCGCGAGCGGCTCGAGGCGGCGGCCCGGGCGATCGTCTCGCGCCTGCTGCACGAGCCGACGCTGCGACTGCGACGCGGCGCTGAGGACCGTGACACCTACGTGAAGGTGACAGCGCTGCGCGAGCTGTTCGGCCTCGACCCGGGCAGCGAACCGCTCGAGACGGGCGGCGCCGAGGTCTCCGACCTCGACGAGCGCCGCAGCAGGAACTCGGGCAGAAACCGGCCGTGAGCCTGCGGATAGCGACCCGCTCGAGCGCGCTCGCGCTCGCGCAGGCGCGGTGGGTGGCCGACGCGATTGGCGACGCCGAGGTCGTGCCCGTGAGAACCGACGACGCCGCGGTCGGCGACAAGGCGCGCTTCGTGCGCGGGGTCGAGCAGGCGGTCCTCGATGGCGAGGCCGACCTCGCCGTCCATTCCGCGAAGGACCTGCCGACCGAGCGCCCCGACGGGCTCGCGCTCGTGGGCGTCCCGACGCGCGAGAGCGTCCACGACGCCCTCATCGGGGCCGCCGCCTCGTTCGCCGAGCTGCCGGCCGGCGCCCGCATCGGGACAGCGAGCCTCCGCCGGCGCTCCCAGCTGCTCGCCCAGCGCGACGATCTCGAGGTGACCGAGCTGCGGGGCAACGTCGACACCAGGCTCGGGAAGCTGGCGGCCGGCGACCACGATGCGATCGTCCTGGCCGCCGCCGGCCTGGCGCGACTCGGGCGCAGTGACGAGGTGGCTTTCGAGTTCACGCTCGAGCAGATGACCCCGGCGGCGGGGCAGGGCGCGCTGGCCATCGAGGCGCGGTCGGACGACGAGGAGGCAGCGGCGGCGGGTGCCGCGATCACCAGCGGCGAGGCGCTGATCGAGCTCACGGCGGAGCGCGCGGCGATCGCGGCGCTGGAGGCCGATTGCGACACCCCGGTCGGGGTCTGCGCTCGCTTCGAGGGGGCCGAGCTCGCCCTGCGCGGCTACGTCGGCCTCGCCGACGGCGGCGCCTGGGTCCGCGACCGCATCGCCGGTGACCCGACCCAGCCCGCAGCGCTCGGGGAGGAGCTCGTCGAGCGCATGGTCGACGCTGGCGCGAAGGCGATCCTCGACCAGGCTCGGATCGAGGCCGCGCAGTGAGGCGTGATTCGACGGCCGCTCGCCCGGGAGTTGCCTACCTCGTCGGCGCCGGTCCCGGCGACCCCGGGCTGATGACGCGCCGCGCGCTCGCCCTGATCGCCGCGGCCGACGTCGTCCTCTACGACCGCCTGATCCCGGACGGCGCTCTGGACGGCGCCCGCGACGACGCCGAGCTCGTCTACGTCGGCAAGGCCCCGGGCGCCAACGCGATGGAGCAGTCCGAGATCGAGGCGCTGATGGTCGAGCGCGTCCGCGCCGGGCGCAGCGTCGTGCGCCTCAAGGGCGGCGACCCCTTCGTCTTCGGGCGCGGCGGGGAAGAGGCCGAGGCCCTTGCGGCTGCGGGGCTCGAGTTCGAGATCGTCCCGGGGGTCACCGCCGGCGTGGCGGCGCCCGCGTACGCCGGGATCCCCGTGACGCACCGCGACGACGCGTCGGCCGTGGCGTTCATCACCGGCCACGAGGATCCGGAAAAGCCCGAGACGGCGCTCGACTGGGAGGCGCTCGCGCGCTTTCCGGGGACGCTCGTCCTCTACATGGGCGTCAAGAACCTCCCGCTGATCGCCGAGCGCCTGGCGGCGGCGGGGCGCGATCCCGCCGAGCCCGCCGCTGCGATCGAGCGCGGCACCTACCCGGGCCAGCGCACGGTGTCCGCGACCCTCGCCGAGCTGCCCGCAGCCGTCGCCGACGCTGGCCTGCACGCTCCCGCGATCCTGCTCTTCGGCCCGGTCGCCGCGCGGCGCGAGGCGATCGCCTGGCTCGAGCGCCGCCCGCTTCACGGCAAGCGCGTGGTCGTCACCCGTGCCCGCGCTCAGGCGAGCGGCCTGGCGACCCGCCTGCGCGACCTCGGCGCCGAGGTCGTCGAGCTGCCGGCGATCCGGATCGAGCCGACGCTCGACACCGATGAGGTCCGCGACGCCGTCGCCGCCCTGCACACCTACGCGCTCGTCTGCCTCACCAGCCCGAACGGCGTACGCCTGCTGTTTGAGGCGATGGCCGCACAGGGCCGCGACGCCCGCGCGCTCGCCAACGCGACCGTCGCGGCGATCGGCCCCGGCACCGCGGACGCGCTGCGCCACAACGGCGTGATCGCGGACATCGTCCCGGAGAAGTTCGTCGCCGAGGGGCTGATCGAAGCGCTCGCCGACGTCGACGTCGAACGGCCGCCCGGTCCTCGTCGCCAGGGCGGCCGACGCGCGCGACGTCCTGCCCGAGTGGCTGCGCGACCGCGGCGCCGAGGTCGACGTGGTGGCGCTTTACGACACTGTCCGCGAGGACCCGGAGGAGGCCGCCCTCGCCGCCGCCGAGGGCGCCGACTACGTCACCTTCACCTCGTCTTCGACCGTGCGCAACCTGATCGCCGTTGTCGGCGACCGCTTCCCGAAGGCCGCCCGGGTGCTCTCGATCGGCCCGGTCACCAGCGAGACCGTCCGGGAGGCCGGCCTCGAGGTTCACACCGAGGCCGAGCGCCACGACATCGATGGGCTGGTCGACGCATTGGTGGCGGATGCTGCTCAACGGGTAGCTGACTGACGAAGCGAACAAAGGAGCGGGAATGAACAAGCGCACGCTCGGACAGGGACTCGAGGTCTCGGAGATCGGCCTCGGCTGCATGGGAATGTCGGCCTTCTACGGCAGCGCCGACCAGGACGAGGGCATCGCGACGATCCAGCGCACGCTCGACCTCGGCATCAACTTCCTCGACACGGCCGAGATGTACGGACCGTTCGAGAACGAGAAGCTCGTCGGCAAGGCGATCGCCGGCAACCGCGACGCGTACGTGATCGCGACGAAGTTCGGCGTTCGCCCGGTCCGCGATGAAGACGGCGAGTGGACGCGGAAGCTCGACGGCTCGCCCGAGAACGTGCGCCGGTCGTCGAGGGCTCGCTCGAGCGGCTCGGCACCGACAGGATCGACCTCTACTACCAGCACCGCATGGACCCGAACGTGCCGATCGAGGAGACCGTCGGCGCGTTGGGCGAGCTGGTGGCCGAGGGCAAGATCCTCCACATCGGCCTCAGCGAGGCGGCGCCCGAGAGGATCCGCAAGGCGCACGCGACGCACCCGATCACCGCGCGTGCAGACCGAGTACTCGCTCTGGACGCGCGACCTCGAGGACGAGATCCTCCCGACCCTGCGCGAGCTCGGCATCGGCCTCGTCGCCTACTCGCCGCTCGGTCGCGGCTTCCTCTCGGGCCGCTTCAAGTCACCGGAGGAGCTCGACGAGGGCGACTTCCGGCGCAACGGGCCGCGATTCACCGGAGAGAACCTCGAGGCCAACCTCGAGCTCGCCGGGAAGGTCGAGGAGCTCGCCGAGCGAGAAGGGCGTAACCCCGGCGCAGCTGGCGCTGGCGTGGGTTCTCGCGAAGGGCGACGACATCGTCCCTATCCCCGGGACCAAGCGGCGCGAGTACCTCGAGCAGAACGCCGCCGCAGCCGACGTCGAGCTGACCGCCGACGACCTCGCGCAGATCGAGTCCGAGCTGCCCGAGGCCGCAGGTGACCGCTACGACAAGGCGGGGATGGCCTCGGTCAACCTCTGAGCTGAGCGCCGACTGCGGTGGAGAACCGCATCAACACATGAGCGCAGGTCCATCGGCTCTCCACTGCCGGTCAGCAGCGGCCCGGCGCGCGTGCGAGGAGGGTGGCCGGATGCCGGTAGCCGTAGGCCGCTGGCGGGCGGCGAGCTCTCGAGCACCGCGCCGTCGGGTCGGGTGAACGTTCGTCGTCCGGCTCGATCGAAGCCGACCGAGAAGCCGCCCTCATGGACGAGGCGATGGTGGTGGCGACAGAGCAGGACGAGGTTGTCGAGCGAGCTCTCGCCGCCGTGCGCCCAGTGGTGGATGTGGTGAGCGTCGACAAAGCGATGGCGCTCGCAGCCAGGGAACTGACATCGACCGTCGCGGGCGACGAGCGCGCGGCGGGTCGCCGGTGGTATCGAGCGAGTTCGCCGCCCGGCGCTGATCGGGTTGCCGGCGTCGTCATCGCCGACGGCGACGAGCGAGCAGTCGCAGGCGAGCCTGCGCGCCGTCTCCGGCGCGATGCCCGGACCGTCGGCGACAGCAGCAGGAGCCCTCTCCGGTGAGACGAGCACCCGGCTCGTCCGTGGCGAGCGAGGCGGCATCGACGTGAACGAGCACCTGGAAGCGCTCCGCGGCTGAGGTCCGCCCGACGGCGGTGCGAGCGAGCGAGTTCTCGGCCATCGCGACCAGTCCCTCGGCGTTCGTCGGGAACGGCGGCGGCGGTGTCCGGCCGCGGCCCCGCGGGGCCGCGATGCACATCAGCTTCCTCGGCCGCCTCTCCAATACGTAACTCATGAAGCGCCTCCTGAGCCGCTTCGAGCGCCCGCAGGAACATCGCACCGTCCTCGGGCGCGAGCTTGGCGTCGACGTGCAGACAGCCATCCTCGTCGTCCCAGAACCAGCGGACGAAAGCGTCGCGCTGCGACTGGTCAGCATCGGCGGCGCTGACCCGGCGCGCCGCCCGCACCATCCGCTCGAGCTGGGCCGCCGTCGCGTGCCGGGCGAGCTCGAGCAGGTCGGCCTCGCTCTCGTCGTCGGCCGCACGTGTCAGCACGCGCACCTTCGAGTAGCTGAGCTCGCCGCGCGCGAAGCCCGCGCGAACCAGCGGCAGCTCGCGCAGGCGGCGCGCAACTCTGACGTTCTCGCGTGCGGCCCGTGGCGATATCGCGCAGCGCCAGGCAATCCACTCCGACGTCGAGCGACAGCCGCTTCCTCCCCAGCCCTCGCGGCGGTCGAA
This sequence comes from uncultured Solirubrobacterales bacterium, assembly GCA_963796815.1. Taxonomy (GTDB): domain Bacteria; phylum Actinomycetota; class Thermoleophilia; order Solirubrobacterales; family 70-9; genus WHSW01. The sequence goes on along the minus strand of CAWCNF010000008.1, from coordinate 249,778 downwards.
CTCACCGACGAGCTCGATCCAGCGCGCGGTGTCGGCGGCGATGCTCGCGGCGAGTGACTCCATCTCGCGCTCGATCAGCTCGAGCGGAACGTTCTCGCAAACGGTTGGTGCGGCAGCGCTGGCGCCTGCAATCGAGTCGAACATATGTTCGTAAGCTACGCGGCTCCTCGGACGGAATGTAAGTTCCGCGGCGTGGACGCCCGGCCGATCACATTCCTGTCCGATTATGGGCTCGCCGACGAGTTCGCCGGCGTCTGTCGCGCGGTGATCGCGTCCATCGCTCCAGAGGCGAACGTGATCGACATCAGCCACGGAATCCGCCGCCACGACGTTCGCCGGGGGGCCGCGGTGCTCGCCGACGCTGTCGTCTTCGCGCCGCCGGGCGTGCACCTCGCCGTGGTCGATCCCGGGGTCGGCACTCCGCGCCGCGCGATCGCTGCCGCGTCGGCGGAGGGGGACCGGTTCTTCGTCGGCCCGGATAACGGCCTGCTGGCTCCGGCGCTGGCGCACTTCGGCGGCGCCATCGAGGCGGTGGACCTGGCGGAGTCGCCGGTGCGGCTGGAGCCGGTCTCGGCGACCTTCCACGGCCGCGACATCTTCGCCCCGGCCGCTGCCCATCTGGCCAACGGGTCCGAGCTGCGGGAGATCGGTGAGCCGATCGACCACGCGACCCTCCAGGTCCTCGCCGAGATCAGCCCTCAGATCGAGCCCGAGGCAGGCCGTCTCACCGCCGAGGTCGGCGACGTCGACGGCTTCGGGAACGCGGCGCTGCTCGCCGGCGCCGAGGACGCGCAGGCCGCCGGACTGCGTCCCGGCAAGCACCTGCGGGTGACGGCGCCGCGCCGCTCCGACGAGCTGCTCTACGCGCGCACGTTCGCCGATGTCGCCGAGGGGGAGCCGCTGCTGTACGTCGACTCCTCGGGCGCGCTCGCGCTCGCGGTCAACCGCGGCGACGCCGCCCGCCGCCTTGATCTCGAGCCCGGCGACCGCATTGCGCTGACGCGGATGTAGGCGCGGCCCGTGACGCGCTTCGGCGAGCCCCACGTCCACCTCGAGTCGGCGAGCTCCACGAACGACGTCGCCCGCGAGCTTGCGGAGGAGGGCGCGGCGTCGGGGACCGTCGTCACGGCGGACGCGCAGTCCTCGGGACGTGGCCGCCGCGGGCGAGTGTGGTCGGCGCCGCCCGGCAAGGCGCTCCTCCTCTCGGCCGTGCTGCGGCCGCTCGAGCTCGAGCACGTGCTCCTGCCGCTCTCGGTCCCGGTCGCCGTCTGCGAGGCGGTGGAGTCGCTCGCTCCCGTCGAGGCTCAGATCAAGTGGCCCAACGACGTGTGGGTTGAGGAGGCGAAGGTTGCCGGCGTGCTGATCGAGGCACGCCCGCCCGATTGGGCCGTGATCGGGATCGGCCTCAACGTCGCAATTGAGCCGGACGAGTTTCCCAACGACCTGCGCTGGCCCGCCACATCGGTCGGCCACGGCGCCGAGGTCGACGCGGCGCGGATCGCGGTCTGCGCCGCACTCGACCGCTGGGTCGAGGCACCCCAGGCCGACACGCTCGAGGCGTTTCGCTCCCGCGACGCCCTCGCCGGGCGCGATGTCACCTGGGCCGGCGCGGGCGTTGCCGATGGGGCAGGCGCGGCCGCCGGTGTCGACGATCGGGGCAATCTGCTCGTCGATCTTGCCGGCGGTGAGCGGATTGCGCTCGGGTCAGGTGAGATATCGGTGCGTCTGGGGTAGGTTCAAAGCGTGCGGGTGCAGGCGGGCAAGGTCTTGGCGGTTGTCGCGGGCGCGGTGGCGCTGCTCGTGCTGTGCGCTTCCACCGCCTCCGCGCAGGAGGCCCCGATCTGCACGAAGTGGAAGGACCATCTGAAGCCCGGAGACAACTTCCACCTCGGCGACGGCAACGCCAGCGTCATCGGCCCCGAGTCGAACGACCACATCTTCGGCGAGGGCGGCAAGGACCTCATCAACGGCGGTCGGGGCAACGATGTGATCGAGGGCGGCCCGGGCAACGACATCCTCTGCGGCGGTCGTGGCAACGACACGATCATCGGCGGCCCCGGCAACGACAAGATCTACGGCGAGGAAGAGAACGACACGATCATCGGTGGCCCGGGCAACGACACCGTGCAGGGAAGCGCCGGCGACGACCGGATCGAGGGCTACGGCACCAAGCACGGCGAGATCGTCGACGACGGCGTCGACACCCTCGACGGCGGCTTCAACGACGACACGATCATCGCCGGCGGCGCCGACACGCTGCTCGGCTACACCCACGACGACGTTCTCAGCACCAAGACCCCCGACGTCGCGCCGAAGCTGATGTCCGGCGGCGGCAACGACGACATCGATCTATGGCTCGGACGCCGCCGACAAGATCCGCGGCGACGAGAACGCCGACAAGATCTACGCGGGCGGCGGCAACGACGACATCGATGGCGGGACCGGCACGGATACCTGCGACGGCGGCGCCGGCAAGGACCACGCGACCGGCTGCGAGAAAGAACGGAATATCCCGCGGGTCCTGCCGCGGTTCGGCTTCTAGCGCCTAGCGCCGGGTTTCAGAGAGCGTCGCTTTGCACGCAAACGATGGTCTCAGGAGCCGATCCGCGAACTGTCCGTCCTGAGTGTCGCTGAGGGGAACTGCGGCCGGACAGTTCGTCTCGGAAACTAATCGCGCTCGTCGTCCTCGGTGGGGTCGTCGGACTCCGCGTCGTCGGCCTCGACGTCCGCGTCCTGGGCGTCATCCACCTCGTCCGCGTCGTCCGCGTCGGCCTCGGCCTCGCGCTTCTCGGCCTCGTCCGTCGCCTCCGCCGAGAGCTTCTCGCGCTTGCGACCGCCCTGGCCTGCGTTCTGCCCGCCCCCGGCGTTGCCACCGCCGCTCTTGGAGCGGCGGCGACGGCGCTTGCCACCGGGCTTGGGGAAGTTGCGAAGCAGCTCGCGGGCGACGGCCGAGGGCTTGCGGGCCATGCGCATGCGGGCGCCGCGCAGCACCTCCTCGGCCTCGGGCGTGTGGGCGACCGAAGCGGCGAGCAGAGCGACAGCGAGGCGGCGGTCCTGCTGGCGGGCCGCGTGGACGATCCGGCGCGCGTTGCGGCCGTGGGCGCGGCCCGAGGAGTTGACGAACAGGCCGAGCAGGCGCTTGGTCTCGGGCCAGCGTTGGACGGCGTACTCCTCGTGCAGCTCACGCGTGATCTCGGCGAGGCGCCAGACCCAGGCCTGCGCCTGGTCGCGCCGGCCGATTCGCTTCTCCGACAGCGCCTGCAGGAGGATCTTCGCGCCGGCGCGGCGCTCCTCGCGCGGCCAGGTGGCGACGACCTCGACGGCGTCGTCGAACGGCTCGGCCTCGCGCAGCGCGGCGACCTCGGCGAGCGCCTTGAGGCGCAATTGGTGGTCGCGGTTTCGCTGCAGGCAGGTCAGCAGGAAGCGCCGGCGCAGCTCCTTGGCCTGATCGTGCTGGATCATCGCCTTGGCCTTGCGCCAGTTGTTGTTGGTCACGCGCGAACCGGCAAGGGCCGCCCAGGCGTGCTGCTCGGAGTAGTTGAGGTTCTCGACGGCGATCCGCCAGAGCTCGCGCTCGAGCACCGCGAGGCGGCGCTCGGGGTCGGCGGAGACCGGGACGACGCGGCGCTCGACTCGCACGCGGCGCCCGCGGCCGCGGCGCACCGGGCCGACGACGATCGCGCCGCCGCGGTAGACGTCGCGGTCGAGCAGGCTGTGGAGGGTGACGATCGTCTCGTCGGAGGTGGTCGCCGGGTGGACGAGATCGATCACCAGGCCCGCCTCCTTGCCGGGGTGACGGCGCGTCACGCGGCCGACGCGCTGCTGGTAGACGCGGCGCGAGGCGGTCGGCGCGAGGTGCATGCAGATCGTCGCTCGTGGCGAGTTCCAGCCCTCGGCGAGCAGCATCGCGTTGCAGAGGACGTCGACCTCGCCACGCTCGAAGCCGGCGAGGATCTCGGCGAGCTCGCGCTTGGGGGTCTGCCCCGAGACCGCCTGGGCGTTGATGCCGACGTTGCGGAAGGCGGCGGCGACATTCGTCGCGTGCTTGACGCCGGCGGTGTAGACGACGCCGGGAACCTTGCGGAAGCGCGATTGGTAGAGGTCGGCGATCGCGACGTTGAACGGCTCCTGGTCGAGCAGCGCCGCGAGCTCCTCCTGATCGAAGTCCTGGTCGACCTCGCCACGGCGCAGCGGCACCTTGGCGATCGTCCGCACGCCCGGGCCCGGTGGGATCCTGATGCAGCGCAGCGGCGCGATCACGCCGCGGCGGGCGGCCTGCGCGAGGTCGAAGCGCGAGGTCTGGGTGGGGAAGAGGTCGGCGACGTGGCGGGCGATCAGCGCGCCGGTCGCGGTCATGCCGATGTAGACGGGCCCGACCCAGTTGCGGATGCAGCCGCTCGTCTTCTCACCGAGCGCGGTGTGGGCCTCGTCGCAGATGACGATCGAGTAGGCGTCGGAGACGCGGCCGGCGTTGCGCACGAACCATTGGTAGGTCTCGACGGTGACCGGGCCGTAGGGGTGGTCGGCGCCGTCGAGCAGCGGTGGGCAGAGGCGCTCCTTGTAACCGCGGTCGGAGATCTCGCCGATGAACTGATCGACGAGGTTGCGGCGGTGGGTGAGGATCAGGACGCCGCCGGTGCGCGAGGCCTCGATGAAGCCGACGGCCGCGACCGTCTTACCGGCACCGGTCGCGTGCTCGAACCAGAAGCGGCGGCTCGCGCCCGCGTCCTCGGGCGCGTCGGCGATCACCTCCTCGTCCTCACCGGGCTCCTCCTCCTCCCAGTCCTGAGGCTCCTCGTCGAGCGCGAGCGCGTCGTCCTCTTCCTCCTCGGCGTCGGCGTCGCCGTTGAGGGTGGGGGTCTCGGCGTCGAGGTCGGCGTCGGCGCGCGAGGAGCCGTTGCCGTTGCCATTTCCGTTGCGGCCGTGTCGCCGCGCCGTGCCCTCGGGGCTCTCGAGCTCGGTCGTGATCGCGGCGAGCGTTCCCGAGAGCGCGTCGACCTGGTGCTCGTTGAGTTCGGCGCCGTCGAGCAGCTCGGGCTTTTCCTCCGAGAGCACGCGTTCCAGGCCCAGCAGCAGCGAGTAGTCGCGGCGCCACTGCATCGACGGGTGTTCGGCGCCATCGGCGAGCTCGACGAGCGCGGCATCGACGGCACGTCGGCGGGCCGTGCCCGGCGCGAGGTCGGCGATCGTCTCGCCCTCGAGCAGGATCGGCTCCCGGGAGAACTCCCGCACGCGATCGAGTTCGGACTCGCTCAGTTCGTCAGCCGCCTGCGCGGCCACGTCGGTGGTGTTTGCCATGGGCAAAGGGGTAGGTCCCAACTCGCCACTGATCCAGGACGGACAGGGCGAGCGAAGTAAGCTCGGAAGAGGCGGGTGCCGGGCCAGAATCCCCCTCTGGACGGACCGACAGCCCTCCGCTGGTCCAAGAACCTTGGGACCAGGGGTTATTGAACCACACTGAGCAGCGAATGGCGCGTCGAACGAAGATCTTGGTCAGCGTTTTGGCTATTGCCGCCGTGGGCGGCATCACGGCCTGGGGCATCTCCAGCGGCGGCAGCAGCGTCGATGTCGGCTCGGGCAATCCACAGTCAGCCGCCGTCGACTACGACAAGGCGCTCGCTGACGCCCCGCCGCCGCTCGCCGCCCTCTACGCGAACGGCGACGAGCTGATCCCGGGCGGCAGCGACGCACTTCACTCCCAGATCGCGGGGCTCAAGGGCCACCCGGTGGTCGTGAACGTGTGGGCGTCGTGGTGCGGCCCGTGCCGATTTGAGTTCCCGGACTTTCAGCGCGCGTCGGCCGACCGTGGTGACGACGTCGCCTTCCTGGGCGTAGATGCAGAGGACACCGATGCCGCGGCCAAGACCTTCCTGGAGGAGTTTCCGTTGCCCTATCCGAGCGTCACCGATCCCGATCAGGAGGTCCGGCACGAGCTCGGCCTCGCGGGCGGCTACCCGGCTACGGCCTACTACGACTCAGACGGCAAGCTTGTCCATCTCAAGCAGGGGCCGTATACCTCCCTTGATGAGCTCGAGGCGGACATAGACAAGTACGCCTCATGAAACGCAGCCTGGCACTGGTCGCGATCGCGTTGGGTCTTCTCATCGCCGGTCCGGCCGCGGGTCAGGACACGAGCGCGACGGTCCCCTCGATCGAGCTCACCGGGACGATCGATCCGGCGAACGAGAAGTGGATCAACTCGGCGCTCGACCAGGCGGCCGCTGATCACGCGCCCCTGGCGATCATTCGTCTCGACACGCCGGGCGGGCTCGAGAGCGCGATGCGCGACATCGTCAAGGACATCATCGACGCGCCGATGCCGGTGGTCGTCTACGTGTCGCCGGGTGGCGCCCGCGCCGCCTCGGCCGGGGCGTTCATCGCGGAGTCGGCAGATGTCGTTGCGATGGCGCCGCAGACCAACATCGGCTCGGCGAGCGCGATCCAGTCAAACGGCGAGGACATCACCGGCACGCTCGGGGTGAAGATCGAAAACGACGCTGCGGCGTTCATGCGCGCGCTCGCCGAGAGTCACGGGCGCGACGGCGACGTCCCGAGCCAAATGGTCACCGACGCCGCCAACTTCACCGCGGCGGAGGCGCTCGACGCCAACGCGATCGACCTCGTCGTCTCCAGCCAGGACGAGCTGCTGAGCCAGCTCGACGGCTTCCAGGTCAAGGGCCCGAAGGCGACGACGCTCCACACGGCCGGGCTGACGATCGATCAGCGCGACACGACGCTTCAGTACGAGCTGCTGAAGATCCTCGTCAACCCCACGGTCGCCTATCTCCTGTTGCTTCTGGGAATCATCGGGATCGTGATCGAGCTCTTCAGCCCAGGGCTGATCATCCCGGGCGCCGTCGGCGCGGTTTCGCTGTTGCTCGGCCTGTTCGGCTCGTCCCAGCTGCCGGTGTCAGCGGCCGGCGTCGCGCTCCTCGTCCTCGGATTCGTGCTGATCATCGCCGAGGTTCACCTGCCGACCCACGGCATCCTTGGTGTCGCCGGGGTGATCGCACTGGTCGCCGCCGGCCTCCTCCTGTTCAACACCAACTCCAGCGCGTTCGAGGTCTCGGTGCCCGTGGTGATCCTGGTCGCCGTGCTGCTCGGAGGGGGGATGACGTTCGTCGTCACCAAGGCGGTTGCGGCGCGACGAGCCCCGGTCGCCACGGGACGGGAGGAGATGATCGGCTCGGTCGGCGACGTGCGCGTGCCGATCGACCCGATCGGCCAGATCTTCGTCTTCGGCGCGCTCTGGCGCGCGAAGCTCGCCGACGACGCCGAGCCCGCGGACGCCGAACGGGTGCTGCAGCGCGGCGCTAGAGTGCGAGTCGAGGCGGTCGAGGGGTTGACGCTCCGGGTTCGGCCCGTTTCACAGGACGCAGCGGACGTCGGAAGCACAGCCACCGAGCAAGGAGCCCACGCTTGACAGTCGCACTCGCGGTCATCGCCGTAGTCGCGGTCTTCATCCTGATCATCCTCGCCTCGGCGATCCGCATCCTGCGCGAGTACGAGCGCGGCGTCATCTTCCGGCTCGGTCGCCTGATCGCCCAAAAGGGCCCGGGGCTGATCCTGCTGATCCCGTTCATCGATCAGATGGTGCGGATCGACCTGCGGACGATCACCCTCAACGTGCCCCCGCAGGAGGTGATCACCAAGGACAACGTCACCGTGCGGGTCAACGCGGTCGCCTACTTCCGTGTGGTCGACCCGAACAAGGCCGTGACCGAGGTCGAGAACTTCCTCCTGGCGACGTCGCAGATCGCGCAGACGACGCTGCGCTCGGTGCTCGGTAAGGCCGAGCTCGACGCGCTGCTGTCCGAGCGCGAGCGCCTCAACATCGAGCTCCAGCAGATCATCGACGAGCAGACCGAGCCGTGGGGCATCAAGGTCGCCACCGTCGAGGTCAAGGACGTCGAGCTGCCCGCCGACATGCAGCGGGCGATGTCACGTCAGGCCGAGGCCGAGCGCGAGCGGCGCGCGAAGATCATCGCCGCCGACGGTGAGTTCCAGGCGTCGGCAAAGCTCTCGCAGGCGGCGAACATCATCAGCCAGAACCCGGCGACGCTGCAGCTGCGCTACCTGCAGACGCTGGTCGAGATCGGCGTCAACAACAGCTCCACGATCGTCTTCCCGCTGCCGCTCGACCTGCTCAAGCCGCTTCTCGAGGCGCACGCCACACCGAGCGTGCCGCCGCCGAGCGGTCCGCCGCCCGTGCCGCCTCCCGACGACGACGAGCCGGATATCCCCGAGGTGCCGCCGGTGCCGCCGGTCCCGCCGGTGGACGACGTGCCTCCGCCCGACGACGTGCCGCCGCCTCCGCCGATCGAGTCCTGAGCGCCGAACCCGAGATCCGGATCGAGCAGCTCACCGGGCTGCGGACGATCCTCGCGCCTGGGCGCGCCGAGCGACCCGACGCGTTCGACCCGCACCCGGCGAAGGCGCGCGACGACGCCCGGGAGAAGTGCCCGTTCTGCGAAGGGCGCGAGGACCGCACCCCGCCCGAGGTCTGGGCGCACCGACCCGGGGGCGGGGCGGCGGACACGCCGGGGTGGACCGCCCGCTCGGTGCCGAATCTGTATCCGGTGTTCGGCGCGGATGGTGAGGCCGCAGGCCGCAGACCGCAGACCGCAGAGGGGATCACCTCGGGGTTTGCCGCGTCCATCGATCCGCTGGCGGCTTCCGCGCGCGGGTCCACTGAGCTCTTTAAGTCACAGCCCGCGACTGGTGCTCACGAGGTGATCATCAGCGCGCCCGAGCACGTCGTCTCGCTTGCCGAATTGTCGTCCGAGCGCATCGCCGGCGCAGTTGCGGCCTGGCGCGAGCGGATGCGCGCTCACCGCGACTCGGCCTACCTGCACCTGATCGTCAACGAGGGGCCGCTTGCCGGCGGGTCGCTCGAGCACACGCACGCCCAGCTCTACGCCCTCGACTTCGTCCCGCCCGAGATCGCCCGTGAGCGCGAGCGCACGGTCGCCTACCACGAGCGGACGATGGGCGGACACCTGCTCGAGGACGTCGCCGCCGAGGAGATCCGCCGCCGCGAGCGCCTCGTCGCGGTGGACGACGAGGCCCTGCTCGTGTGCCCGTGGGCGTCGCGCTCGCCCTTTCACCTGCGGGTGATCCCGCGCGTGCCGGCGGCGCGTTTCGAGGACTCCGAGGGCGGCGCGGCGATGGTCGCGACGGCGCTGCGGGCGCTCGAGGGAGCGCTCGGCTCCGAACCGCAGCTCAACCTCTGGGTGCGCACGGCGCCGCGCGGGACCGAGGAGTTCTGCTGGCACATCGAGATCGTGCCGCGGCTCACGGTCCGCGCAGGCTTCGAGCTCGGCACCGGCGTCGACATCGACGTCTACGCGCCCGAGCGCGCAGCGGCCGACCTGCGCGAGGCGCTCGCCTGAGCAGCGTTAGGTCCAGGACCGCTGCGCTGTGGGCGCTGGCGATCGTCTGCGTCGGGGCGCTCGCCATCACCTACCTGCTCTTCGTCCGGACCTATCACGGTCAGAAGCTCGACCAGGGCGCGTTCGATGGCCGCGCGCTCGCCACCGAGCACGGGCGGGTCGCGGCCGATCACCTGCTCACGACCATCAGCGTCGCCTCGCTGGCGCTCGCTCTGATCGTGCTGATGGCCCAGGCGGCGCTGCGTAAGCGTGTGGCCCTCTCCCTCGTCGCGGGCGTGATCATCGTCGGCGCCGTGTTCACGACGGAGATCCTCAAGCACTGGGTCCTCGAGCGCCCGAACCTCGTGCCGAGCACGCTCTATCGCAACAGCTTTCCGAGCGGCCACGCGACGGTCGCCTTCTCGGTCGGCGTTGCGGCGACGCTGGTCGTGCCGCCGCGATTGCGCAGGCCGATGGCGGCCCTCGCCGTCCTCTACGCCGCTGGGATCGGGGTCGCGGTGGTTGCGGCCGGCTGGCATCGGCCCTCAGATGTGGTCGGCGCCTACCTCGTGACGATCGCCTGGGCGGCCGGCGCCGTTGCCTTCGCAGCGACGCGCGATGACTCCGCCTACCTGCGCACGGACCAGAGCTGGCCCCAGGGCACGGTCGCTCTGCGCTATCTCGTCGGCGGCGTCGCGCTTGCGGCGCTGGGCTACCTCGGTGCCGTGGCGATCGCGTTCGCCGCGGAAACCGGGCGGATCAGCTGGACGATCGTCGACGCCGCGTTCCTGGCCGCCTGCGCCAGCCTCGCCGCGCTCGCGGCGATCCTGATGGCGGCGCTGCTCTACTCGCTGCGGCTGTCGTTGGGAAGCGAGGCCACCGCGTGAGCGGCGAGGCGCGCAACGCGGTGTGGTGGGCCGTTTCACCGTTCGCGTACGCCACCGCCCAGGTTGCGCGCCAGAGCGGGCGGCGCGTCCTCGCGGGTCCGTTCGCCGGGATGCGATACCCGGCCAGCTTCGTCCCGCGCATGCTGTTCCACGGCCCCTACCAGGTGGGCAGCTTCGAGCTCGAGTTGCACCCGGCCCTCGAGCGGATCATCGAGTCACGACCGGCGACGGTGGTCAACGTCGGATCGGCGGAGGGGTATTACCTCGCCGGCCTCGCCGCGCGGCTTCCCCAGGCGCGGGTGGTCGGCTTCGAGGACGATCCGCGCCTGCGTGAGGCCTCCCGGCGGCTCGCCGCCCTCAACGGCGTCGACGGTCGGATCGAGCTGCGCGGTCATTGCGACATCGGGGCGCTCGTGGCGCTCGAACCACACATCGGTGCTGGATCCGCGGCGCTGTTGATCGACTGCGAGGGATGCGAGGGGACCCTGGTCGATCCGGTGGCCGTCCAATGGCTGCGCGGCGCGGCGCTGCTCGTCGAACTCCACACGGCCATGGACGCCGCGATCGCGCAGAAGCTCACCGAGCGACTCGAGGCCACACATGAGGTCGAGCCGATACCGGGGCGCATCCGCAGGGCGAGCGATCTCGAGTACCACCTCGGACCCCTGCGGGGCCTGCGCCGAATCGACCGCGAGCTGCTGGTCGCCGAGTTTCGCGACGGCCCGCAGGACTGGCTGTGTGCCTGGCCGCGCGAGCCGCGGCCCGCGCAGGCGCCACTCATCTAGGGTTGGCTGCCGCATGCCGCCGACCAAGCGCCCCTTCCCGCGGTTCATCGCCGACGCGGCCCAGCAGGGTCGGCCGTACGGCCGGTTCGAGGACCGCCTGCGCGAGGAGTTCGTGAAGGCCTGCGAGCCGCTGACGGGTGAGGCCGGCGCCTCGCTCGACCCGATGACCGTCAAGTGGTTTCCAGACCGCTCGTGGGGTGGGCGCGTCTACGTCCCGGCCAGCGGTCGAGCCGCGACCGAGACCGTCGGCGATGACGGCGAGGCGGTGCTCGCGGAGTTCTACGGCTGGGTCGCGTTCGTGCAGGCGGAGGGCGACGGCGAGCCGACCGATCTGCGCGCGATGGCCGACTTCACGGACGTCACCGCGGAGGACAACCCCGAGTGGAAGATCGACATCAACGACGACGTCATTGGCGGCTGGACGACCGACGGCGGCCGCGGCGGCGACGTCACCCTGATCTGGGGGCTCCCGTTGGTTCGCGGCGCGGTGGCCGTCACCGCCGAGCTCGAGGGCGAAACGCTCGACCAGGCGCCGGTCACCGACGGGCGCTTCACGCTGATCGCCGTCGACGCCGTCCACGGCTTCGGCGACGACCTCTTCTGCGATGTCAAGCTCTTCGATCGCGCCGTACGCGTGCTCGCCTCAGAGAGCCTCTACGCAGCGGAGGGAGAGGATGAGTCGGACGAATCGGATGAGGAGTAGGCGGCCACTGGCGACGATCGCCGCAATGCTCGTGCTCTTCGGGTCCTCCGTCGTTGGGACGCACGCGAGTCCCAGCGAGCCCGTCGCCAAGGCCGGCGCGAAGCACTTCACCGTCTCGGTCAGTGGCGACCTGCTCATGCACCAGCCGCTGCTCGATCGCGCCCGTGCGAACGCGGGCGGCAGCGGTTACGACTTCGCGCCGTTCTTTAAGGCGATTGCGCCGTACGTGGCGAAGGTCGACGTGGGCCTCTGCCACGTCGAGACGCCGATGGGCCCCGGCCCGATCACGACCTATCCGATCTTCAACACGCCAACCGACCTCGCAAAGTCGATCCACCGCAGCGGCTGGGACGCCTGCGACAGCGCCTCCAACCACTCACTCGACGGCGGCCAGGCCGGGATCGACGGGACCGTCAAGGCCCTCGACAAGGCGGGCGTCGAGCACACGGGCTCGTTCTCTTCGCAGAAGCGCAGCCGGGAGCCAACGATCATCAACGTCGACGGGGTCAAGATCGGCTACGTCGCCTACACGGACGCCACCAACGGCTTCACCCCGCCGCACTCCTGGTCGCTGAACACCTATCCGGCCGCGGATCCGAAGGCGGGCGCGAAGGCGATCATCCACGACGCGCGCAAGGCCCGCGACGCGGGGGCCGACGCCGTGATCGCTCAGATTCACTGGGGCGACGAGAACTCCCAGAGCCCGAACTCGTCGCAGGTCGCGGTGGCGAAGAAGCTCACCGGCGCGAAGGTGATCTCCGTCGTCGTCGGCCAGGGACCGCACGTGGTCCAGCCGATCGAGCGCATCAACGGCAAGTTCGTGGTCTTCAGCGAGGGCAACCTCGTCTCCAACCAGTCGGCCGCCGCCGGCCTGCCGACCGAGACGGAGGATGGCCTGATCGCCCTGCTGCACTTCAAGGCCGTCGGCGACACCGTCACCGTCCGCCGGGTCACCTACGTCCCGACCTGGGTTCACCTGGGCGACTACGTCGTGCTGCCGGCGAAGCCGTCGGGCTCCTCGACGCTGCACGCGTCGTATCGCCGGACCGTGAAGGTCGTTGGCAAGGGCAAGGGGTTCGGGCCCGCCTTCTGAGGGTACGTTGGCGCCCGCTGCCGGAGTCGGGCTGGTGTGACGATCCAGGGGGCGCGACCGGTCGGCTGCGCTACTGGGATGGCGAGCGGTGGACCGACGAGTACAGGCGTCGCCAGTCGAAGAACCACTGGGCTGACGAGGCTCAGGGCCGCCGCTGCCGCTCCGCATGCGAAGCCGCCTGGCGATCGCGTCATCGGCCAGGCCGACGTCGCCCACGCGAACGATCTCGACCACGTCGGGAACGTCGTCATTGACGCAGCCACGGTCCTGTGCGCAGGCCGTGCGCCTCAAGGAGCAGTCCTCGGCAACCGTCTAGGCTCGCTTGCCTGGAGAGGCGAGTGCAGGATTCAGCGACGATCGAGCTTGGACCCGACGGCGCGCACGCCGGCGACGTGGTCGCCGTCGCCCGTCGCGGAGCCGTGGCCGAGCTCACCGACGACGCGCGCGGCGCGATGGAGGCGACCGCGCAGATCGTCGATCGTCTCGCGGCCTCCGAGGAGCCCGCCTACGGGATCTCGACCGGCTTCGGCTCGCTCGCGCAGACTCAGATCGCGCCCGACCGCCGGGTCGAGCTGCAGCGCGCGCTGATCCGCTCGCACGCCGCCGGGATGGGCGACCCGGTCGAGACCGAGGTCGTGCGGGCGATGATGTTCCTGCGCGCCCGCTCGCTGGCGATGGGCTACTCGGGGGCGCGACCGGTGCTCGCCGAGACGATGCTGGCGATCCTCGCGGCGGGCATCACACCGGTCGTCCCGGAGCACGGATCGCTTGGGGCGAGCGGCGACCTGGCACCGCTGGCGCACTGCGCGCTCGCGCTGATCGGCGAGGGGGAGGTCTTCGACTCGAGCAACGAGAGGCTCGCAACCCCCGGCGCCCTGGCGGCAGCCGGGATCGAGCCGGTGATCCTCGGCCCGAAGGAGGGCCTCGCGCTGATCAACGGGACCGACGGGATCCTCGGGATGCTGGTCCTCGCGCTCGCCGACCTCGAGGAGCTGCTCGCGCTCGCCGATGTCGCCGCGGCGATGACCACCGAGGCGGTACTCGGCACCGACCGGGCGTTCGCAGCCGACCTCATCGCCCTGCGCCCCCAGCCGGGGCAGGCGGCCAGCGCGAACAATCTCACCCGCCTGCTCGCCGGTTCGGGGATCGTCGCCAGCCACCGCGAGAACGACCCGCGGGTGCAGGACGCCTACTCGATTCGCTGCACGCCGCAGGTGCACGGCGCCGCGCGCGACACCTGCGCCCACGTCGACAACGTCGCGGCGAACGAGCTCGCGTCGGCGATCGACAACCCGATGGTGTTGCCCGACGGCCGCGTCGAGTCCTGCGGGAATTTCCACGGCGCGCCGGTTGCGATGGCGTGCGACTTCCTGGCGATCGCCGCGGCCGACGTCGGCGCGATCTCCGAGCGGCGCACCGACCGGCTGTTGGATGCGAGCCGTTCGCAGGGTCTGCCGCCCTTCCTCGCGCCGGATGCCGGCGTCAATTCCGGGCTGATGATCGGCCAGTACACGCAGGCGGCGATGGTCGCCGAGAACCGGCTGCTGGCGAACCCCGCCGCGGTCGACTCGCTGCCGACGAGCGCGATGCAGGAGGATCACGTCTCGATGGGCTGGGGAGCCGCACGCAAGCTTCGGCGCAGCGTCGCCAACCTGCGTCGCATCCTCGCCGTGGAGATCGCGGCGGCGGCGCGCGCGATCGAGCTGCGCGCGCCGCTCGAGCCCGCCAAGGGCACCGCTGCAGCGGTCGACGCGGTCAGGTCCGCGGGCGTGAGCCCAGCCGGAGCCGACCGCTGGCTGGCGCCCGAGCTCGCGCGCGTTGAGGGCCTGCTCGCCAGCGGCGTGCTGCTGAGCACCGTGCAGGGCGTGGTGGGGGAACTTCTGTGAGTTGGTGGAGCCCAGAGACCGCCGAGCGCTTCCGCCGCGACGGCGCCGTGCCGATTCGCGGTCTGCTCAATGCGGATCAGGTCGAGACGCTGCGCGCCGGGATCGACCGCAACCGAGCCGAGCCGAGCCCGCTCGCGCAGGGCCACGGGGAGAACGCGACGTTCTTCGAGGACTTCTGCAATTGGGAGCGCATTCCCGAGTACGACCAGGTGATCCGCGAGGCCGAGCTCGGCCGCGCCGGCGCCGAGCTGATGGGGACCGCGACGGCGCGGCTCTTCCATGACCACGTGCTCGTCAAGGATGCGGGCAGCACCGAGCCGAGCCCGTGGCATCAGGACCAGCCCTACTACTGCGTCGACGGGCGCGAGAACATCTCGTTCTGGATCCCCGTCGACCCGGTCGCGCGCGAGAACACGCTCGAGTTCATCGCCGGGTCGCATGCCGCCGGGAAGTGGTTCATGCCGCGCACCTTCATCAGCCAGACCGCGCTCGTCTTCAACGAGGGCGAGCTCGAGGACGTGCCGGACATCGAGGCCGACCGCGCGGCCCACGAGATCGTCGGTTGGGAGCTCGAGCCCGGGGACGCGGTCGCCTTCCACATGCTCACGCTGCACCAGGCCGGCGGCTCGCCAACGCTGCGCCGCGCCTTCTCGGTCCGGATCCTCGGCGACGACGCGACCTACGCGCCGCGCCCGCACCCGACGAGTCCGCCCTTCGGAGGACTCGACGACGAGCTCGCGGCGGGCGATCCGTTCGACGCCCCGCGCTTCCCGCTGCTCTACGCGCGCGATGGAGCCGAGGGGTGAGCGGCCCCCGCGAGGTCCGCGCGCCACACGGCACCGAGCTCTCGTGCAAGGGCTGGCCGCAGGAGGCGGCCATGCGGATGCTGATGAACAACCTCGACCCCGACGTGGCCGAGCGCCCGGACGACCTCGTCGTCTACGGCGGCACCGGTCGAGCCGCGCGCTCGTGGGACGCGTTCGACGCGATCGTGCGCGAGCTGCGCGCCCTCGGCGACGACGAGACGCTGCTCGTGCAGTCGGGCAAGCCGGTGGGCGTCTTTCGCACGCATGAGTGGTCGCCCCGGGTGCTCATCGCCAACTCCAACCTCGTCGGCGAGTGGGCCACCTGGGACGAGTTCCGGCGCCTCGAGGCGCTCGGCCTGACGATGTACGGGCAGATGACCGCCGGCTCCTGGATCTACATCGGCAGCCAGGGGATCGTGCAGGGCACCTATGAGTGCTTCGCCGAGATCGCGCGCCGCCGGTTCGGCGGCTCGCTCGCCGGGACGATCACGCTCACCGCCGGGCTCGGCGGGATGGGCGGCGCGCAGCCCCTCGCGGTGACCATGAACGACGGCGTCGCGCTGTGCATCGAGGTCGACCCTGAGCGAATTCGAGGGCGATCGAAACGCGGTATCTCGACGAGGTCGCCGACGATCTCGACGACGCGATCAACCGCTGCATCGCGGCAAAGACGGAGCGGCGGGCGCTCAGCGTGGGCCTCTGTGGAAACGCCGCCGAGGTCGTGCCCGAGCTGCTGCGCCGCGGCTTCGAGGCCGACGTCGTCACCGACCAGACCTCGGCCCACGACCCGCTGGTCGGTTACATCCCGGCGGGCCTCTCGCTCTCAGAGGCCGACGCGCTGCGCGAGTCGGACCCCGACGACTACATCAAGCGCGCCCGTACATCCGCGGCAGCCCACTGCTTCGCGATGGTCGGGTTCAAGGATGCCGGCGCCGAGGTCTTCGACTACGGCAACAGCCTTCGCCGCGAGGCCCAGCTCGGCGGGTTCGAGCGCGCCTTCGACTATCCGGGCTTCGTCCCCGCCTACATCCGCCCGCTCTTCTGCGAGGGCAAGGGCCCCTTCCGCTGGGCGGCCCTCTCCGGCGACCCCGCCGACATCGCCGCCACCGACCGCGCTGTGCTGGAGGAGTTCCCGTCCGACGAGTCGCTCGCACGCTGGATTCGCATGGCGAGCGAGCGGATCGCCTTCCAGGGACTGCCGGCGCGGATCTGCTGGCTGGGCTACGGGGCGCGGCGCAAGCTTGGCCTGCGGTTCAACGCGATGGTCGCGAGCGGCGAGGTGTCAGCGCCGATCGTTATCGGGCGCGATCACCTCGACTCGGGCTCGGTCGCCTCGCCGTATCGGGAGACCGAGGCGATGGCTGACGGCTCCGACGCGATTGCCGACTGGCCGCTGCTCAACGCCCTGGTCAACACGGCGTCCGGCGCGAGCTGGGTCTCGATCCATCACGGCGGGGGCGTCGGGATCGGCCGCTCGATCCACGCGGGCATGGTCTGCGTCGCCGACGGCACCGAGCTCGCGGCCGAAAAGCTCGACAGGGTGCTCACGGTAGATCCGGGTATGGGGGTGATCCGCCACGCCGACGCGGGCTACGACCGGGCGGTCGAGGTCGCGGCGGAGCGGGGCGTGCGCGTGCCGATGGCCCCGTGAGGCGGAGCGGAGCGAAGCCGAGGCGCGCCGCCGTTGAGGCGCCTTGGTCATGAGCGTCCGGCCAATCGTCGAGATCGGGAACCCGGTCCTGCGCGAGCGCGCGCGCGAGATCGAGCCGGCGGAGCTCTCTACCGAGCCCGTCCAGCGACTGATCGACGACATGATCGAGACCAAGCGCGCGGCCAACGGCGCCGGGCTCGCCGCCAATCAGGTCGGCGAGGCCGTGCGCATCGCGATCGCGGAGGTGGTGCAACCGAACCCGCGCTATCCGTACAAGCCGGAGATCCCGCTCACGGTGCTCGTGAACCCGGTGATCGAGGCGCTCGACGACGACATGGAGCTGATCAACGAGGGCTGCCTCTCCGTCCCGAACCTCCGCGGGGACGTGCGACGGCACGTCAACGTCCGGGTCACCTACCTCGATCGCCACGGCGCCGAGCACGACGAGGTTCGCCGTGGTCTCACCGCCGGCACCTTCCAGCACGAGCTCGACCACCTCGACGGCATTCTCTTCGTCGACCGTGCCGACCTGCGGTCGTTGAGCACCTGGGGCGAGTTCGACCGCAACGGCCGCGAGGAGTTCGAGCGACGGGCGCGGGAGCTGGTGGAGAGGGTGGGCTCGTGACGGACAGTTACTGGTGCGAGCTGGCGTGGCTCGGTGGCGAACGAGCCGAGACGAACGTCGCAGTGACCGTGGAGGGCGAGACGATCGCCTCGGTCCGAAGCGGCGTCTACGAGCCGCCCGCGGATGCTGAGCGGCTGCACGGTCTGACGCTGCCCGGGTTCGCCAACGTCCACTCACACGCCTTCCATCGGGCGCTGCGCGGACGCACGCAGGCGGGCGCCGGGACCTTCTGGACCTGGCGCGAGCAGATGTACGCCCTCGCCGCGACGCTCGATCCCGATACCTACTTCCGCCTCGCCCGTGCGACCTACGCCGAGATGGCGCTCGCCGGAATCACCGCGGTCGGCGAGTTTCACTACCTGCACCACGAGCCGGGCGGGCGTTCGTACAACGATCCCAACGAGATGGGCCGCGCGCTGATCGCCGCCGCGCACGAGGCGGGAGTGCGGATCACGCTGCTCGACGCCTGCTATCTGCACGGCGGGTTCGGCGAGCCGCCGGACGAGGCCCAGCGGCGGTTCAGCGACGGCGATGCCGACGCGTGGGCCGAGCGCGTGGACATGCTCGCCACCGACCCCGACGCCGAGGTCGGCGCCGCGATCCACAGCGTTCGCGCAGTCGATCCCGACGCGTGCGCGACCGTCGCCGAGTGGGCGTCGGGCGGCGGGCGCCAGCTGCACGCCCACGTCTCCGAGCAGCCGGCGGAGAACGAGGCCTGCCTCGCGGCGCTCGGCAAGACGCCGACCGCCGTCCTCGACGACGCCGGCGCGCTCGGCTCACGCTTCACGGCCGTCCATGCCACGCACCTGACGGATGACGACGTCGCTGCGCTCGGCGGCTCCGGCTGCTGTTGCTGTCTGTGCCCGACCACCGAGCGCGACCTCGCCGACGGCGTCGGTCCGGCGCGAGCTCTGATCGACGCCGGCGCCTCGCTGAGCCTCGGCTCGGATTCCCACGCGGTCATCGACCTGCTCGAGGAGGCACGGGCGGTGGAGCTCGACGAGCGCCTCGTGAGCGGCGAGCGCGGCCGCCACGCTGCAGCGTCGCTGCTGTGTGCCGCGACGGCCGACGGCCACTCAGCCCTCGGCCGCGACGGCGGCCGCCTCGAGGCCGGCGCTCCGGCCGACCTCGTCACGATCGGGCTCGACTCGGTGCGCCTCGCCGGCATCAGCGCGGCGAGCGCGCTGGAAAGCGTCGTCTTCGCCGCCAGCGCGGCTGATGTGCGCGAGGTGGTCAGTGGCGGCAGGCGCGTCGTCAGCGACGGCCACCACGCTGATCTCGACGTGGCCGCCGAGCTCCGCGGAGCGATCGCGGAGGCCCACGCGTGACGGCGTTCGCGATCGACTCGATCGGGCTGCTCGTCACCAACGACGAGACCCTCGGCGAGGGGCCGCTCGGGATCGTCCGCGACGCGGCGGTGGTGATCGAGGACGGTGAGATCGTCGCGGTCGAGCACGCCGGCGCCGATGCCGACGAGCGCTTCGACGCGGGGTGGCGCTGCGTCATCCCCGGATTCGTCGACAGCCACACCCATCTCGTCTTCGCCGGCGACCGCGCTGAGGAGTTCGCGGCGCGGATGGCCGGCGCGCCGTACGAGGCGGGCGGGATCCGCGTAACGACCGAGGCGACGCGCGCCGCGAGCAACGAGGAGCTGCTCGCGCTCGCGCAGGCGCGCCGCGCCGAGGGCATAGCGGCAGGCCTCACCCACATCGAGATCAAATCCGGATACGGCCTGGACGTGGCCGGCGAGAAGCGCCTGTGCGAGGTCGCCGCTCAGCTCACCGAAGACGTGACCTTCCTGGGTGCCCACGCCGTACCGGCTCAGTACGAGGGCCGCGCTGATGAATACGTGGACCTCGTATGCGGCCCGATGCTTGAAGCCTGCGCGCCGCTGTGCCGCTGGATCGACGTCTTCTGCGAGCGCGGCGCCTTCGATGCAGAGCAGTCGCGGCGGGTACTCGAGGCAGGTGCCGCCGCGGGCCTCGGCCTGCGGGTGCACGGCAACCAGTTGGGACCCGGGCCCGGCGTGCGGCTCGCGGTCGCGCTCGGCGCCGCATCCGTGGATCACTGCACCTACCTCGAGGACGCCGACATCGAAGCGCTCGCGGGCTCGGAGACCGTGGCGACCTTCCTCCCGGCGACCGACTTCTCAACGCGCCAGCCCTATCCGGACGCGCGCCGCGCAATCGACGCCGGCGTGAGCGTCGCCCTCGCCACGAACACCAACCCGGGATCGAGCTACACGACCTCGATGAGCTTCTGCGTCGCTCTCGCCGTTCGCGACATGGGGATGACCATCGAGGAGGCGCTCGCCGCTGCAACCGCGGGCGGCGCGCATGCCTTGCGCCGTCACGACATCGGGCGCCTCAGGCCCGGCTCGCGCGCCGACGCGGTCGTCCTCGATGCGCCGCATTACGCGCACCTCGTCTACCGGCCCGGCGTGCCGCTCACCTGGGCGACGTTCGTGGCCGGGGATCCGGTCTTTTCCAGCTAGCGGGAGTACCACCTCCTCGTGGTCGGCGCGGGGATCGCGTTTCGAGTGGTGCTGGCGACCGTCACAGGGACGCTCTGCCTCCTCGGCCTACTCGGTTTCTTCGACCTGTCCGAGGTGTGGCGCTCGGACATCGCGCCAGACCTTCGCGACTCTGTGTCCGATGCCGCCTTCCGCGTCATCGACCAGGCCGTCACCTACGTGCTGCAGCAGAAGGCGTTCTACTGGGTCACGATCGGCGCGGCCGCGGCGCTCTGGCAGATCTCAAGCGTGGTCCGCTTCTCTGGCCAGGCGCTCAACGAGGTCTACGGCGTGAAGGAGTCGCGGTCGCTGCGCGAGCGGTTTCTGGGCTCGTTTGCGGTTGCGGCCGCGATCGCCGTGTTAATGCTTGCGGCGCTGGCGATCGTCAGGCTCGGACCGCTGGCGATCAACGCGGCGGTTGGGGATTCCGCCGCCGTCGCGATCGTGAGCTTCGTCGTGCGCTGGGCGCTGGCCGCGCTGCTGCTTCTGATCTCAGTCGGCCTGGTCGTCCGTCATGGGCCGGTGATCGACCGCCCGGTGCGGTGGGTCACTCGCGGCTCGGCGCTCACCGTAGGTGGCTGGGTGATCTCCTCCATCGCCTTCGGGATCTACCTGACCGTCTTCGCGAACTTCGGCAACGTCTACGGCGTCCTGTTGTCGATGTTCCTGTCGATCGAGTACGCCTACGTCGCCGCGGTCATCTTCCTCGGCGGCGTCGTGATCGACCGGCTCTGGAAGACGTGAGCGAGTCCGCCGTTCGCGCCTAGACTGGCCGCCGGGCCCCGGTAGCTCAGTGGATAGAGCGACCGCCTCCTAAGCGGTAGGTCGTAGGTTCGACTCCTACCCGGGGCATCGCGTAACACGGCATCGTCACGCCCGGTTAACGGTGCCCAGCGCGCGGTACGTATAGGATCGCGGCGCATGGAGGAGCAGGCCACGCCAGGGACGGAACGGGGGCTTCGCAGACGCGACCTGCTGGTCGCGGGCGGAGCTGGTGCGCTGGTGCTGGCATCGCCGATCAACTACGCGGCGATCGCACGCGCGAACCGGCTGCCGATGGCAAAGGGCGCGAAGTTCGCCCACGGCGTCGCGTCGGGCTTTCCCTCGCAGAAGGGCATCACGCTCTGGACCCGGGTTTCCGACCTCAGCAAGTCGGCCAAGCTCACCCTCGAGGTCGCCACCGACAAGCACTTCCGCAAGGTCGTCGACACTCAGAAGGTCAAGGCCGATTCCAAGCGCGACTTCACCGTCCACGCCGCGGTGAAGAAGCTGAAGCCTCAAACCGAGTACTTCTACCGCTTCGACACAGGCGATAAGAGCTCGCGCGTCGGCCAGTTCCGGACGCTGGCGCCGTCGCACTCGAAGGACCCGGTCCGCATCGGCGTGCTCTCCTGCCAGTCCTACACCGCCGGCTACTACAACGCCCAGGCGGCGCTCGCCAAGGAGAAGGACCTGGACCTGATCCTCTGCCTCGGCGACTACATCTACGAGCGCCACTACTACGACGGGCCGCCCGACCGGGTGGACTCGACGGGCGCCAACGGCGACGGTGATGTGCAGACCCTCGACGAGTACCGGGCGAAGTACCGCCTCGGCCAGAGCGATCCGAACCTGCAGGCGATGCACGCGGCCTTCCCGTTCGTCTCGGTCTGGGACGACCACGAGGTGGAGGACAACTACGCGGGCACCCACCCCGACTCGGCCGAGCCCGACGAGTCGCTCGAGAACGACGGCACCCCGCGCCGCGTTCCGTTCGGCGACCGGCGCTCCAACGGCTACAAGGCGTTCTTCGAGGCGATGCCCCGCATGCAGCAGAAGGGCGACCCGACCGCGATCTACGGCTCGCTCCGGCTCGGCGGCATCGTGGAGCTGTTCTTCACCGATCAGCGCCAGTACCGCGATCAGCAGCCGTGCGCCGACGTCCAGCTCCAGGGCTGCGCGGATGACAACACTCCCGGGCGAACCATGCTCGGCTCAACGCAGAAGAGCTGGTTCAAGGGTGCGGTTCCGAAATCAAAGGCCGCGTGGAAGCTCTGGGCCAGCGAGGTCATGCTGATGTCGCTGCAGACGGCGCCGGGCAACAACGCCAACCACGACCAGTGGGACGGCTATGGCGCCGAGCGCCAGGAGATCCTCGACTCGTTCGTCGCCGCCGGCGTCAAGAACTTCGCGGCGCTGACCGGCGACATCCACACCTTCTTCGCCGGCGACCTCTACACGACCGGCGTCGAGTCCGGCACGAAGGTCGGCGTGGAGCTGGTCGGTGGGTCTGCGACCTCGTTCGGCCTGCCTGAGGAGACCGGGATCCCCTCCGCGACGCTGACCGCGCTCGCCCCGGCCGATCCGCACATCAAGTACTTCGACTTCGATCACCGCGGCTACATGGTGGTCGAGGCCAGCAAGAGCGAGCTGACCGCCGAGTTCAAGTCGGTCGACGCCCTCACGAAGGGCGCAAAGCCCGTCTCGCTGAAGAAGTTCCGGGTCGCCTCGGGCGACCCGACCCTCCAGCTCGTCTAAGCGACCTGCGCGGCGCGCAGCTGCAGCAGCGACCGGACACCCTCGGTCGGGGTGAACGGGTCGGCGACGACCCGGCGGTTGCCGACCGAGATCGCTGCGACCAGGGAGCCGTCGACCTCGGCGCCGATGAGCTCGCCCTGCGGGACCTCGGCGGAGTCGCGCTGGGCCAGGCGGACGAGAGCGGCGTGGTCGGTGAACGGATCGAGACGACGGACGGTGACCTCCTCGGTCGAACCGTCCGCCGTCTGCATCGCCGCGCGACGCCGGCGGGCGAGCCGGCCGAGCCGCCGGGCGCTGGCATCGCGCCGGAGCTCCGCGTTGCGATCGTTTGCCATCTGGGTGATTAGCGCGTACATGCCGTTTCCTTTCTTAGTCCTGCTGGCCACTGCGTAATGACCAAATTACGTCTAAGAAACGGCTTGTACATCGGGCAAATGGCGCTATCTGAGGTCCCCGACCCCTTACTTTTCGCCGCCGACCCCTTACCTACAAGCGTGGCCAGGCGAGCAATACTGAGAGCGTGGCCACGCGCGTTACCTCGAGCCGTTTCATCGGGCGCACGGATGAGCTCGCCGAGCTCCTCGCCCCGCTGCAAGGGGATGGCTCTGAGCTCCCAGCGCTCGCGTTCGTCGCGGGCGAGTCAGGGGTCGGTAAGAGCCGGCTGCTGACCGAGCTGATCGAGCAGGCCGACGAGCGCGGCCTGCGAATCCTCGGCGGCCCGTGCATCGAGCTCGGCGACGACGAGCTGCCGTTTGCTCCGCTCACCGCCGCGCTGCGCCCCCTCGCGCGCAACGACGATCCGGTCCTGGCCGAAATCTCCGACGCGGGTCGTGCCGAGCTCGCGCGGCTGGTACCCGAACTCGGTCAGGCTCCCGCGGACTCCGACGGCGATCGCGCCGATTCCCAGCGTCTCTTCGACGCCGTGCTCGAGCTGGTTGCGGCGATGGGGGCGGAGTCGCCGCAGGGGGTGCTGTTGTGGATCGAGGACATCCATTGGGCCGACAGCTCGACCCGCACGTTCCTGCGCTTCCTCGGCGCCACCGTGCGCGACGAGCCGCTGCTGACCGTCCTCACCTACCGCTCCGACGAGCTCCACCGCCGCCATCCGCTCCGGCCGCTGCTGGGTGAGCTCGAGCGGACCCCGCGCGCGATCCGGGTCGAACTCGCCCGTTTTGACCGTGACGAGCTCGCCGACCAGGTCGCCGACATCCTTGGAGACGCGCCGGACCGCAAGGTGATCGAGCGCATGCACGCGCGCAGCGACGGCAATCCGCTCTTCACGGAGGAGCTGCTCGCCGCTGGCGCGGACGGCCGCGGGACGCTGCCGCCGAGCCTGCGCGAGGCGCTTCTGCTGCGTGTCGAGCGCCTGCCCGATGCCGCCGAACGGCTGCTGCGGCTGCTCGCGGTCGTCGGCCGCGCCGGCCACAACCTGCTGGCCGAGGCTGCGGGAATGGATCCGGGCGAGCTGTCGTCGGCGATGCGCGAGGCCGTCGAGGCGCAGATCGTGATCACCGACGGGGAGGGCCGCTTCGCCTTCCGTCACGCGCTGCTGCGCGAGGTCCTCTACGACGACCTCCTGCCTGGCGAGCAGGCCGAGCTTCATCTCGCGCTTGCCCGAGCGCTCGAGCGCATGCGCGGCGGGCATGACGAGGCGTGGATCATCACCGGCATCGCTCACCACTACAACGCCGCGGGCGATCAGCCGGCGGCGCTGAAGGCGGCGGTCGAGGCAGCGGAGACCGTCTCGCGCCTGCAGGCGTTCCACGAGGCCGCGGCTCTCCTGGATCGAGCCGTCGCGCTCTGGGCGCGCGTGACCGACCCCGAGGCGCTCACCGGGATCGATCACCCCGAGGTCCTGACGCGGTGCGCTCGCGCTCACTACCTCTGGGGCGATGACGATGTCGCGATCAGTCTGTATGAGCGCGCAATCGCCGAGATCGACGCCGAGGCCGATCCGGAGCGCGCGGCGATGGCGCTCTACCGCCTCGCCACCTGCGAATGGTCGCTCGGGCGTGCCGAGCGCAGCCGCGCGACGCAGCGGCGCGCCCTGGACCTGCTCGCCGACGATTCCGCTTCCCCCGCCCGCGCGCAGCTGCTCGCACAGAAGGTCCGCTTCCTGCTGTTGCAGGGCCGCTATCGCGAGGTCACAGACGGGGCCGCGGAGGCGCTGGAGGCGATCGGCCTCTCCGGCTACGAGCACGCCCGTGCCGGGGTGGTAAACCGCCTCGCCCTGGCCCTCTTCGCGCTCGGGGAGGATGAGGAGGCCGATGCGAGGATGCGCGAGTCGATCGAGCTCGCCGAGCGCGTTCGCGATCCCGATGATGTCGCGACCGTTTATCTGAACTACGCCGACGCGCTCCTGCTCGGCGGTCGCGCTCGCGAAGCGCTCGCGGCGGCCAACGAGGGCATCACGAAGGTTCAGGAGCTGCTCGGGGAGCGCGCCTTCTTTCGCGCGCTCGGGTGGATCCGGATCAACATCGCCGAGATCGCGTTTCCGCTGGGCGATTGGGAGCTGGCCGAGGCCGAGCTCGACGCCGCTAGCGAGAAGGTGGTCGGTGTTGCCCAGGCGAGCGGCAAGCTGCAGCTCGCGCAGCTGCGCCTCGGGCGCGAGGCTGACGCGGAGTCTGCGCGCGAGTTGATCGACGATGCCTGCGGGCTTCTGCGCGACTCGCTCGAGCCCCAGTACATCGGGCTGCTGGCGTCGCTTGAGGCCGAGCTCGAGCGGCGCCTGGGCAACCTCGACAGGGCGCGCGCGGCGGCCACGCGAGGGATCGACCGCATTCAGTTCTGCAGTGACGACGGCGCGCGGATCGCGCTCATCGCGGTCGCGGGGCTGGCCGTCGAGGCTGACGCTGCCGTCCGGGCCTGCGACGTCGACGATGTCGAAGCCTGCGATGCGGCCCGCGCCCGCGCGGAGTTCCTCGCCGAGCTGGTCGAGGCGGCCGCGGAGGAGAGCCCGCGCCCGGTCGAGCTCGCCTACGCTGCGCAGGCGCGCGCGGAGCTCGCGCGGGCGACCGGCGAGGACGACCCGAAGCTCTGGCGTGAGACCGCCGACGCGTGGGCCGCGCTCGAGAACCCGTACCCGCGCGCGATCGCCATCTGGCGCCAGGCGCAGGCCGAGCTGGAGCGCTCCGCTCGCCCGGCCGCCACAGCCTCGCTCGCCGAAGCCCGGGGGATCGCGCGGGAGCTGGGATCGCGATGGCTGGCTGACGAGATCGACGGCCTGGCCTCGCGTGCGCGACTCAATCTCGCCGCGGCCGATCCGGTTGGGGCCGACGAACCCGAGGCCGAGCCGGTGCCGTTCGACCTCACGCCGCGCGAGCTGCAGGTGCTCGAGCTGCTCGTCTCCGGCGCGACCAACCGCGAGATCGGCGAGCGGCTCTTCATGGCCGAGAAGACCGCCAGTGTCCACGTTTCGCGGATCCTCGCCAAGCTCGATGTGCGCAGCCGCACCGAGGCGGCGGCGGTGGCCCACCGCCATGGCATCGGCGCCGAGCTGGATACTGCAGGGACGTGAGCGCGTACCGGCTGAGCAGAATCGACGACCTCGACCGCGTCCCGGTCGCGGGCACCATCTGGCGGCCGATCCGCCGTGCCCTGGGGATGACCAGCGTCGCCGTGAACGCCTACACGGGCGCGAAGGCCGGCGATGAGGTGATCGAGCCTCACGACGAGCTCAGTCCGGGCGCCGGGGCGCACGAGGAGCTCTATCTGGTCGCCTCAGGCGCGGCCGTCTTCGAGATCGACGGTGAATCCGTGGACGCTCCGGCCGGGACCATGGTCCTGATCGGCGTGGGGGTCAAGCGCGCCGCAACGGCCACGGCCGACGAGACGACGGTGCTCGTTATCGGCGCCCCGCCGGGCACGGCATTACCGGTCTCGCCGTTCGAGCACTGGTACGCCGCGGAGCCCGCCTACCTCGCGGGCGACTATCAGGGCGCCTACGAGATCGCCGCAACCGGGCTCGCCGACTATCCCGAGCACCCGACGCTCAACTACCAGCTCGCCTGCTACCGAGCGCTCGCCGGCGATCGCGACGCCGCGCTGCGTCATCTCAACGTCGCCGCGGCCGCGGATGCCGAGGTGCTCGAGTGGGCGGCCGGCGACGACGACCTCGCGTCGATCCGCGACCTGCCCGGCTATCCCGGCTAGGCGCCCGCTCAGGACTCGGCGGTGACCTGCGGCCCAGCGCCGCCCGGGTCGTCGCCATGGTCGCCCTGGTCCGTGGGATCGCTCAGCGCGAGCGCTCCGGCGACCGCCATGACGGCCACGCCGCCGCTGGCGTTGCGCATGATGGCCCAGCGCCGCTTGATCACGGGCTTCCTGGGGGGACCTGGAGGCTGCGGCTCCGTTGGCTTCGTCTCTTCTTGGTCCATGCAGACATCCAACCGCGCCCGTCTAAAGGGAGCCCGAAGAGGGCCTGTGAGTGGTCTGAACGCTTCAGCGGGGCCGCAGGCCGGCTCGGCGCGGGATGAACTCGCGCGCGCCGCGGACGCCGATCCACACGTCGAGGATCGCCTGGTGCGTGGTGTCGCCTGAGAGGTAGGCCTGGTTGGCGACGATCAGGCGCCGGCCGAGAAAAGCGGCGCTCGACGGGTTGTCGAACGGCACCGCGGAGCCGTTAGCGCCGTTGTCCGTGGCTGCGCCCGGGAAGCGCTCGAGCTCGAGGCCGCCGGGGGCGATCACCGCGATCTGGTTGGCGAGCAGGAGGCTGACGTAGAAACGCCCGTCCTGGTCCATCGCGAACCCGTCGGGCCCGTCGAACGGCTGGCTCTCCCAGACGGTGCGGATCTCACCCGGGTCCTGACCGTTGACGATGGGGACCTCGTAGATCTTCCCCGTGGTCGGGTTGCCGTCGCCGCCGCCGGCCGAGCTCTGCTGGCCGACGAAGAGCGACTTGTGGTCGGGCGCGGTGATGATCCCGGTTGTGCCGAACTCGAGGCCGTCGAGCTTCGGGTCCTTCAGCCAGACCGCCGCGGTTCCACCGCCCGGCGGCACCCGCCAGATCGTCGCGTGCGTGTAGTCGGTTACGTAGAGCGCGCCGTCCGGGCCCCATGACGCGTAGTTGGGCGTGGCCTCGCTCGGGAAGGTCGCGTAGGTGCGCTGCTTGCCGCTGCGCCGGTTGAGCAGCAGGACGCGCGCGGGCGCCTTGTCGAGGAGGACCAGGCGGCCGTGGCCATCGCTTGTCGCGACCTGGACGCCGTGCTCACTCGCGAGGTCCTGACCGGCGATCGTCCAGGAGTGGAGGAGCTGACCCGAGCGCGAGTACTCGAGGACCCGCGACGGGATCGTGTCCCCGTTCGGGTTCGTGTAGGTGCCCTCGTAGATGCGGTGGTTCGGCGCGACGTAGGCCTTGGCCGGGAAGCCGGGGCTGGGGATCAGCGCCAGGACGCGGGTGTCGAACCGCGCTCGCGTCGAGGCGCCCGTCGCCGCCGCGGCGACGACTCCGATGATCAGGAGCGCGGCCGCGAGGGCCGCGACGGTCCGCCTCATAGTCGTTCGAGGACCTCGGCGGCGGCGCGCTCGCCGGAGCGCACGGCGCCGTCCATGTAGCCGCACCAGTAGTCGGAGGTCTCGGTCCCGGCCCAGTGAATGCGCCCGACGGCCTTGCGCAGGGCCGCCCCGTTGGCCGCGAACTGGTTCAGCCCGGGAATTCCGACCGGGCAGCCGCGCGTCCATGCCTCCTGCTTCCAGGTGGTCTCGATGTACTGCTTCGGGTTCGCGGCCTGGTCGCCGAAGAACGTGACGAAGTTGTCGGTGACCGCCTGGCGGCGCTGAGCCTTCGACAGCGCAGCGAAGCTGCGCGCCTGGTCGCCGCCGATGAAGCCGAAGACCGCGCCCTGGCTGGCGTCGGGAGGGGAATCGTCGAATGTCGCGGCGATCGGGCCCTGGTCGTAGAGGGCCTGGCCGGTGAGCCCGTCCTCGCGCCAGAACGGTGTGTCGTAGACGACCGCGGCCTTCGTCAGCGTCCCCTGCGGGTAATGGTCGATGAGCTCGACGCGCTGGTGTGGCAGGCCAGGCTCGTAGTCGATCTTGCCGGTGAGAATCGGCGGCACGGCCACGATCACGTGCTTTGCCTTGACGTCGACCTTGTCCGAGTGCACGACGACGCCGTGCTTGGTGTGCTCGATGCGGCGTACCGGCGACTTGAGCACGAGCTGGCGGTGCAGGCGCTTGGCGAGCTTCAGCGCGATCCGCTGGGAGCCGCCGACGAAGCGATACATCTGGGCGCCGTCGCGGGTGTTGAAGTTGCGCTCGAAGGTGCCGATGTTCGTCTCGTTGCCCGACGAGGCGATGTAGAAGAGCGTGTAGAGCAGCGAGATCTCGCGCGGTTCGGCGCCGAAGATGGGCCGGGTCGCAATGGCCGCCAGCTTCTTGAAGTTGTCGCTGAAGGTGTTCTCGTTGACGTACTGCTCGAGCGTGATGGCATCCCATTCGGCGGCCTGCGGGGCGCTCCAGGGAGCATCGACGGGGACCGACTTGGACTTCTCGTCGAGGTCGGAGACGAACAGCGCCAGGTCGGGAAGGATCGTCGGATCGGGTGGCGCCGAGCCCGCCGGGCCGGTGTCGGAAAAGCGCAAGCGCTGGCCGTTGGCGATGTAGAGGTTGTCGCCGTCGTCGTAGGTGTTGAAGAGGCCGATGCCGAGCTTTGCGGCGAGGTTGATCACGTGATCCTGGGTCGGGCCGGCAAACGTGCCGCCGCGTTCGCTCACGTCGCCGTTGCCGATGTCGGCCTGGTAGACGCGCCCGCCGACGCGGTCGCGCGCCTCGAGGATCGCCGTCGACTGACCCTTGCCCTCGAGCACGTGCGCGGCGGTGAGCCCGGCGAAGCCGGCGCCGACGATCGCGACGTCGACCTTGCGGGTCCGCCTGTGCTTGGGGCCCGCGATCGCCCGGGGAAGGCCGGCGGCAAGCGAGCCGGCGGCGGTGGCCGCGCCGGTGCCCAGGAGGCGCCGGCGCGAAATTGCATGCGTGGGTTCGGTCTCGTCAGTCACGACGCAATCTTCGCAAGCGAATCGCGGCCACGCGCTATACGCTGCGGCCAGTCTTGAGCGGCAGGTTCCTGATCTCGGTAGTGATTGCGGCGGGTGTCGCAATCGTGTGCTGCGTTTCCGCGGCCCTCGGCGCGGCGCCCACCGACCCGCAGGTCGCGTCCCAGCAGCCCCTGCAGATCATGCGCGTGGGCGAGGCGCTCGACCACGTGACCCAGCCGCTCGCCGACGTACCGGTCCTGGTCGCCGACACCGGCCTCGACCTCGATCACCCCGACCTGGCCTCGCGGGTGCTGAGTCCGCTCCCGGCAGGGGCGGACTTCATCGGCAACGACTGCAATCCGCCCAATGACACTCCCGACAACGACCCGAACCATCCGCCCGGCTGTTCCGACCACGGCACGCTCGTCGCCGGTCTTCTGGGGGCCGCCTGGAACAACGGCGTCGGCGGGGCCGGAGTGGCCCCGAACGCCATCTTCATCCCGTTCCGCACCTGCTGGGACGACGACCAGTGCTACGAGTCCATTCAGGCGCCCGCGATGAATCGCGCGATCGACGACTACGGCGCTCGCGTCGTCAGCATGAGCTGGCTCTCGGGCTCCCCCATCGAGCCCGATTTCAAGAAGACGATCACCTCGCATCCGAACACGCTCTTCGTCGCGATCCCATCGGGCAACGGTGGCGCCACGGACGCCGAGTCGGACGCCGACCAGCGAATGCCGTGCGGGCTCGACGCGCCGAACATCCTCTGCGTGTCAACCAGCGCGCCGGACGACGGACTTGACTGCGGCGACTACGGCAAGACCCTCGTCGATGTCGCGGTGCCGACCCAGAACTCGGTGACGACGACCAACGGTGGCGGGTTCACCAACACGGGGTGTGCCACGAGCTTTGCGGCGCCGACCGCCGCAGGCCTCGCAACGATCCTCTTCGGGATCAATCCGCAGGCGACGGCTTCCCAGGTTCGTCAGGCGATCATCGACGGTGCTCGCCCGGTCGGGGCCTGGAGCGGCAAGTCCGTCTCTGGCGGGATCGCCGACGCCGTGGGTGCCGTCGACGCATTTCAGGGCGGCGGTGGCGGCGGTGGCGGTGGCGATACGACGCCGCCCGAGACCACGATCACCAAGGGCCCGGATGGCGTGGTCCACGGCAAGCGGGCGAAGTTCAAGTTCACCTCCGACGACCCGGCGGCCACCTTCGCCTGCAAGCTCGATCACGGCCAGTACAAGAGCTGCAGCTCGCCCTACAAGGTCAAGCACCTCGATTCCGGGCGCCACAAGCTCAAGGTGGTGGCGACGGACGCGGCCGGCAACAACGATCTGAGCCCAGCCGTCTTCCACTTCAAGGTGGCGTGAAGCTCGAGTCGGAGCGGCTTGCGATCGCGCGGGCCTGCCGCCAGCTCGCGGCCGACGGGCTGGTGATCGAGACGGCGGGCAACGTGAGCGCCGCCGTGGACGACGAGCTCATCGCGATCACGCCAACGGGCGCCGTGCTCGCCGAGCTGGCGCCCAGCGACGTCGCGATTGTCGACCGCGCCGGCGCGCTCGTCGACGGGCCGTTTGCGCCGACCTCGGAGCTCGACCTGCACCTCGGCATCTACGCCCGGCACGGGGCAGGGGCTGTCGTTCACACGCACGCTCCGGTGGCCACCGCGCTCTCGTGCGTCCTCGACGAGCTGCCGTGCGTCCACTACTCCATGCTCTTGCTGGGCGGCACCGTCCCGGTCGCGCCGTATGAGACCTTCGGGACGCCGGAGCTCGCGGATGCCGTGGTCGAGTCGCTGGTCGGCCATACCGCTGCGCTGATGGCAAACCACGGGGCGGTGACCTTCGCCGACGACGTCGAAAACGCGGTCGAGCGTATGCAGCTTCTGGAGTGGGCATGCACGGTGTACTGGCGCGCGCGGGCCATCGGTGAGCCGAACGTTCTCGACGAGGAGGCCCGCGCGGCGGTCGTCAGGGCGGCGATCGAGCGTGGTTACGGCGAGACCAAGCCCGTGGCGGGGGAGGACTGATGAGGGCCGTGACCATGGGCGTGCACGTCCTCGACGTGCTCGTGCGGCCCGTCGAGGAGATTCCCGAGGGCCAGGGGGGTCAGCTCGTCGAGCAGATCCGGATCACGGCCGCCGGCTCGGCCGGCGGAACGGCGCTCACCCTGTCGAAGCTCGGCGCGGAGGTCACGAGCGCCGGCGCGATCGGGACCGACGAGGTGGGTGAGATGCTCGTGAACCTGCTCGAGCGCGCCGGGATCGACACGTCGATGCTGATCCGCCGCGATGACGTGCAGACGTCCGCGAGCGTGCTGCCGATCCGCCCCGACGGCAGCCGGCCCGCCTTTCACGTGGTCGGCGCCAACGCCACCTACGGGCCCGGCGACGTCGACTGGGGCGCGTTCGAAGGCGTCACGCACCTGCACCTGGGCGGCCCCGAGTTCATGGGCGGCGAGGCGGCCGCCGAGATCCTCGCGAACGCGCGCGAGCGCGGGATCGTCACCTCAGCCGACGTCCTCGCGCCCGGCGAGCAGGGCGTCCTCGAGTGGATCGCTCCAGCCCTCCCTCACCTCGATTACTTCCTCCCCAACGACGACCAGGTGCGCGGCTTCACGGACGTCGACGACCTCGAGGAGGCGTGCCGCTCGCTCATGGAGCGCGGGGCCGGCTGCGTCGCGGCGACCTGCGGCGCCGACGGGGTGATCCTGGTCGACGCCGAGGGAGCGATCCGTGTGCCCGCGTTCGACGTCGAGGTGGTCGACACGACCGGCTGCGGCGACGCCTTCTCGGCCGGGTTCCTGCGGGGACTGTCGCTGGGGCGCGATCGCGCCGCCGCCGCGGCGCTCGGCTGCGCCGCAGCCGGCCTCGTCGCGGGTGGGCTCGGCTCCGATCACGGCGAGTTCGACCTCGCCGCGGCCGATGCCCTGATCGCCTCGCAGGCCTAGGCGGCCTCGAACAGGCTCAGCGGGCCCGGTGCGTGGCGGCGCTCGATCTCGAGCATCCGCAGCTTGGTGTCGACTCCGCCGGGAGCGGAGAAGCCGCCCAGCTTGCCGTTGGCCGCGACGACGCGGTGGCACGGAACGATCGGCGCGAACCGGTTGCGGCCCATCGCGGCGCCGACCTCGCGGGCCTCGCCGGGAGCGCCGACCAGTCGTGCGACCTCGCCATAGGTGAGCGTCTCGCCGGGAGCGATCTCCCTGGCCACAGCAGCCACGCGGCGGTCGAAGTCGCCGACGCCGGTCATGTCGAGCGCGATGGCCGTGAGGTCGGCTTCCTCGCCGTCGAGTAGCTGGCGGACGAGCTCGATCGCCTCGTTTACGTGGGATGGCGGAGAGGTCTCCGGCGCGTTGGCCCTTCTCCGGAGGGCGGCGAGGGTGAGGTCCGCGCGCGAGTGGGGGAGCATCGCGGCCGTGATCCCGTCATTGCCCCACGCGATGCCATGCGTGCCGATCGAGCTCTCGAAGAGGGCAATACCGGTGGTGTGTTCTGAGGCATTCATCGCGGATGAAACGGGCGTGGTTGGAGTTTCGTGAGCCCACCGGCGGCACCAACGCTGGACGGTGTCCCTCATGCCGTGCTCTGGCACGGCGCGCGGGACACCCTTCGCGGCACCGGCCTCACGTCGGGCGGCTCGCCGCCGTTACTGCTTGGGCGAGCGGCCCTTGCCTACCGCAGTGCCGCCAGCGGTGCGTTCGCGCTCGTGGGCGCCTTGGCTTCGTCGCGCCGAGCCAGCGGTCGCCTCTAGCGGCTGAGCTCCTCGAGCGCGAAGACGAACGACTCATACGGCCGCCCGGTCCCCTGTTGGAGGCCGATCTCGCAGGTGCGGTTGGAGCAGATGTGCGCGTCGAACGTGCGGCCGTCGAGCTCGGCGGCCATCGGCGCCGTTGCCGACCGAGGAAGCTCGGGGTGCAGCATCCCGCGGTCGCCCGCGAAGCCGCAGCAGGTGGACGCCAGGGGGATGACGACCTCGTCGGCAAGCTCGGCCGCGATCGCGGCGAGCGAGCTGTCGAGCTCGAGGTGGCGGCTCGCGCAGGGCGGGTGCACCGCGACCGAGCCGAGCTTGCGCGTGACCTCCAGGCGCGGCAGCAGCCGCTCCCGCGCCCAGGAGATCGAGTCGATGATCTCGAGCTTGCCGTGGCGCTCGGTGTTGATCTCGCTGAGCAGTCCGACCGCCTCCTCGGCGATCCCAAGGGTGCAGGAGCTGGCGTCGCAGACGATCGGCAGCTTGCCGCCGTCGCTCCAGCGCCACAGCGCGGCAACCGTGTGGTTGGCCATCCGCCGTGCCCCCTGCGTAAAGCCCTTGGAGGTCCATGGCGTTGCGCAGCAATGGCCGCCGACGTCCGGCGGGATCCACAGCGGCATCCCGGCCCGCGCCGAGACGTCCACCATCGCCTGGGCGAGGTTTGGCCCCTCGGCTTCCCGGGCGCGCCCGAAGATCCGGTTCACGCACGACGGCATGTAGACCGCGGCCGCGTCCGCGCGCGACGTGTCGGGCAGCTCGGCCGCGGCCGGCTTCGGCATGTTCGGCGGCCACTCGGGAACGAGCTCGTCGCTCACGGCGCGCCGGACCACGCGGCTGGCTCCGCGCGCGGCCAACCTGGCGACGCTGCCCGCGCCGCCGGCGGCGAGCGAGCGTCTCGCCGTGCGCTCGACCGCGTCCCAGCGCTCGGCGAGCCGCAGCGCCACCCGCTGGGCGCGATCCGTCCGCTCGCGCTGGCGCAGACCCTTGATGAACTTGCCGGTGTCGATCCCCACCGGGCAGGCGAGCTCGCACGTGCCGTCAGCGGCGCACGTCTCGATCGCGTCGTACTCGTACTCCTCCAGCAGCGTCTTGAGCACCGCCGAGCCGGGCTCCTGGCGCGCCATCTCGCGGCGCAGGACGATCCGCTGGCGCGGCGTCGTCGTGAGGTGGCGGCTCGGGCAGACCGGCTCGCAGAACCCGCACTCGACGCAGCTCGTCGCCTCCTCCTCGATCGGCGGCGTGGTCTTGAGATTCTTGAGGTGGATCTCCGGGTCGTCGGTGATGATCACGTTCGGCGCGAGCACGCCATCGGGGTCGGCCGCGCGCTTGATCCGCCGCATCAACTCGGTTGCCTTGGCGCCCCATTCGCGCTCCACGTAGGGAGCCATGTTCACCCCGGTCCCGTGCTCAGCCTTCAGCGAGCCGTCGTACTTGTCCACGACGAGTTCGATGAGCTTTGCCATCAAGCGCTCGTAGCGCTCCGTGTCCTCGGCCTTCGAGAAGTCAGGAGTGAGCATGAAGTGGAGGTTCCCGGCCGAGGCGTGGCCGGCGACGCCGGGGAGAAAACCGTGCTCGCCGAGAATCGTCTGCAGGTCCTTCGCCATGTCGGCGAAGTCCGCCGCCCGCACGCAGACGTCCTCGACGATCAGCGCCGTGCCCGGGATCCGCATCTTGCCGACAAGCCCGTGCAGGCCCTCGCGCGCGGTCCAGAAGACCTCGATCGTCTCCGGGTCGCGCTTGAACTCGGGAACGGCGATCAGCTGATGTTCACCCACCACGGCCATCGCTCGCGCCTCGGCCTCGTCGAGCTCGGCATCGTTTTCGCCCCCGAACTCGACCAGCAGAGCCGCCGATGCCGGATCGAGCTCGCGCCAGCTCTCCGGCGTGCCGCGGATGTTGTAGGCGGCGACGATCAGCGCCGGCGCAATCATCAGCTCGACCGCGCGGGCGCCGGCCTCGACCAGGGCATCCACGGGCGCGATGGCCTCGTCGATGCTCGCGAAGTGAAGCCACGCGAGCGTGGTCCGCTCCGGCTGCGCGACCGTGTCGAACACCGCCTCCGCGATGAATGCGAGCGTTCCCTCCGAGCCGACGACGAGTCGCCGGAAGATCTCCAGCGGCGTGTCGGCGTCGAGGAACGCGCAGAGCCGGTAGCCGGTCGTGTTCTTGATCTCGAACTTGCGCCTGATCCGGGCCGTCAGCTCCTCGTCGGCCAGGATCTCCTCGCGAATCGCGAGCAGCTCGGCGACCAGCTGCGGCTCCAGGTCGGCAAAGCGCTCCTCGGCGTCGGGCGCCTCGGTGTCGATCACGGTCCCCGACGGGAGCACCAGCTTCATCGCCCGCACCGTGGAGTAGGAGTCGCGGACGGTGCCGCAGCGCATCCCGCCCGAGTTGTTGGCGATGACGCCGCCGACGCAGGCGATGTCGGTCGACGCCGGGTCGGGTCCGAGCTTGTAGCCGTGTGGGGCGAGCACCCGGTTGACGTGGCCGAGCACGTTGCCGGGACCGACCCGGGCGCGCGCGCCGTCAGCCTCGACGGTGATCCCGCCGAAGTGGCGGCGTACGTCGATGAGGATGCCGTCTGACTGGCTCTGGCCGTTGAGGCTCGTGCCGCCGGCACGGAAGGTCACGGGCGTCCGGGTGCGCCGTGCGTAGGCGAGAACCTTGCCGACGTCGTCGGCGTCGTGGGCCATGACGACGACCTTGGGAAAGAGCCGGTAGGGGCTCGCGTCAGACGCGTAGCGAACGATGTCGGTGGCGCGAGCGAGGATGCGATCCTCGCCGAGCAGCTCGACCAGCTCGCGGCGCATCGCGGCCGGTGTGCCGCCGGCGACCCAGCCCGGAGCGGCGTCCGGGCTGGCCGCCTCGACGTCGGGTGCGAGCCGCTCGACCTTCGGCTCTAGAAGAGCCACATCCCTGGCGCGACCCCCACCTCGACGAGCTCCGGCTGCTCGGAGGCGATCGCCGCTGCGAGCGCCTCGCGCAGCTCCTCGGCACCCTCGACCTTGCGTGAGTTGACGCCGTAGCCAGAGGCGACGGCGGCGCAGTCGAGCGCCGGGAGGTCGAGCCCGGGCGCGCCCTCGACCGTCTCGATCGCGGCGAACCATTTGAGAATCGCGTACTCGTTGTTTCGCAGAACCAGGAAGGTGACCGGAGCGTCGTAGGCGACGGCGCTCCAGAAGGCGGTCACCGCGTACTGGACCGAGCCCTCGCCGACCACGCACACGACCGGCCGCTCCGGCTGGGCGAGCTGGACCCCGACCGCGGCCGAGAGGCCGAAGCCGAGACCGCCGCCGGCGCCGAAGTAGTAGCTGCCGGGCTTCGAGAGGCGCAGCTGGTTGCGCAGGCTGCTGGTCGACGACGGCGCCTCCAAGACGATGATGCCGTCATCGGGGAAGACGCCGCGGAGCGTGTGCATCGCGGTTGTACCGCTGATCGGGTCGCTCTCGGGCCCGTCGGTCGGCTCCGGCAGCGACTCGCCCGCGTCGCGGTCGGACTCGCCGACCTCCGCGAGCAGCGCCTCGAGAGTCAGCTTGACGTCGGCGACGATCGCCTCGCCCATCGGCGCCCGCGCCGCCTCGTCCGGATCAGACGTGATCTCGACGAGCTCGGCACCCTCGGGGAGCAGCGGGCCCGGGAGGTTCGGGTAATAGGGGAAGACCGAGGAGCCGACGACCAGGATCAGGTCGCGCCCCCGAAGTGTCTCGGCCACGGGGCCGACCGCGGGAGGCAGCACGCCGCGGAAGTTCGGGTGGCCCTCGGGGAAGCCGATCCTGCCGCCGCCTGTCGGAGGACTGGCGTACACCGGCAGGTTCTGGCGTTCGACGAGTGCGACCGCCGCGTCCCAGGCGCCACTCGCGTCGATGTCCGGACCTGCGACCAGGGCCGGGTTGGTCGCCGACTCAAGCCGGCGCGCCAGCGCTGCGATCGCATCAGGTCCTGGTGTCGTGCGCCCATTGGTCGTCCGCTTGATCGCCTGCGCCGACGTCGGCATCGTCGACCTCGGCGCCCCAGTCGTCCATCGGAATCGAGACGAACACGGGCCCCTTCGGCGGCAGCGTCGCCAGGTGAGTGGCGCGCCCCAGAGCGAGCGGAACATCCTCGGCGCGCGCGGGCTCATAGCTCCACTTGACCAGCGGGTGTGGCATTCGCGTCGCGTCGCGATTCGTGAGGTTGGCCTGCAGCCCGACGAGAGCACGTGTCTGCTGGCCCGCGGTGATCACCAGCGGCGTGTGATTGGCCTGGGCGTTGAAGATCGCGCCCATCGCGTTGCCGACTCCGGGCGCCGTGTGGAGATTGACCAGAGCCGGGCCGCCACTCGCCTGCGCGTAGCCGTCGGCCATGCCGACCACGACCGCCTCCTGGAGCCCCAGGACGTAGGTGAAGTCCCCTGGGAACTCCTGCAGCATCGGCAGCTCGGTCGAGCCCGGGTTGCCGAACACGGTCGTCATTCCGTGTTGGCGGAAGAGCTCGAAGGACGCATCGCGGACGCTGGCCACGCGCGGACTCTATGCCCCCTGCGGCTCGCATGTGGTCGCCGTTGGGCCAACCCGTCGCCCTTTGCTCAAGGGTTGTGGCGTCTCAGCCGATGCACAGGGGGCGAGCATCAGCTCGCAACCCCTAGCGGGCGTCAACGCCTCCCGCACGGCGACAACGTCGACGACCTCCTGCGACGGGCCGACCTGGCGATGTACGACGCAAAACGCGCGGGGCTCAGCTCCGCGGTATTTGCCGCAGAGCAGGAGGAGGCGCCCGCCCGGCGGCTCGCCCTCCTTGGCGATCTCCGCCACTGCATTGCACGCGACGAACTCGTCTTGCACTATCAGCCGAAGATCGACCTCGTCACCCGGCGAGCGACCGGAGTCGAGGCGCTGATCCGCTGGAACCACCCGGCGGGGAAGCTCTTGATGCCGGGCGAGTTCATGCCCGAGGTCGAGCGCAACGAGCTGATGATTCCGATTACGGAGTGGGTGCTCAACGAGGCGCTGGAGAGGCTGGCCATCTGGCGCAGCGAGGGGTACGAGCTGACGATGGCCGTCAACCTCGGCGCCCGGTGCCTGAGCGAGGGTGACCATTTCTTCGAGGGTGTCGACGACATGGTCGAGCGGGCCGGCCTCCCTGCCGAGTCACTCACACTCGAGCTGACCGAGAGTGCCCTGATCGACACGGCGGTGCCGGGCCTTCTCGCCCGACTCAAGCGGGTGAACGAGCGCCTCTCGATCGATGATTTCGGGACCGGCTACTCGTCGCTGGTGTACCTGCAGCGTCTCCCCGTCGTCGAGATCAAGGCCGATCGGTCGTTCGTGACGACCCTGGGTACCACCCCGGAAGATGCGGTGATCGTGCATTCGATCGTCGACCTCGCCCACAACCTGAGCCTCTCCGTCGTCGCCGAGGGGGTCGAGGACGCTGAGACGATGGAGAT
The DNA here is from genome assembly GCA_963796815.1 of uncultured Solirubrobacterales bacterium. Taxonomy (GTDB): domain Bacteria; phylum Actinomycetota; class Thermoleophilia; order Solirubrobacterales; family 70-9; genus WHSW01. The sequence goes on along the minus strand of CAWCNF010000008.1, from coordinate 210,794 downwards.
GTTGGTGGGTTGGGGCTGCGACGCTGCCCAGGGCTATTACTTCAGCCGTCCGCTGCCGGCCGACGAACTGGTGCAGTGGCTCGAGACCTCGGATTTCGGGATTGCCCGGGACGCACCCTCGCCGGTCCCCGACTCGTCGGTACGTGACATCGTTTGATGTAACGATCGTCGCGCAAATGGTGTAAACACGACCGATATGGCCGCAGAGTCCGACAGCGACGACGGGGCCGGCCCGAGCGTTACCGCCGCGATCGGGCCCCGCCTCATGAAGGCGATGAAGCTCGCGCGGGAGATCCTGCCGGGCGACAGCCGTTACGGCGATCCCCTGTCGACAACCGGGTCGGAGCCGCGCGCGCTGGTGGCGCGCCGCCTCGGCGATGCCGCGAAACAGCGGCCCGGGATCCTCAAGGAGGCGGGCCTCTCGGCCCTGCAGGTCTGGGAGGCCGTCGCGGTCACGGACTCCAACAAGCTCGGCGACGATCGCCTGGCGATCGTCTTCACCGACCTCGTCGGCTTCTCCGATTGGGCGCTCGAGGCCGGCGACGACATCGCCCTGGACCTCCTCCGCCAGGTCGCTGAGGCGATCGAGCCGCCTGTCGTCAGCCACCACGGGGAGGTCGTCAAGCGCCTCGGCGACGGGATGATGGCCGTCTTCAGCGACGCCGACGCGGCGGTCGCCGCGATCTTCGACGCGCGGAAGCGCCTGAATGGCGTCGAGGTGGCCGGGTACCGTCCCCGCATGCGCGCTGGAATCCACGTCGGCACACCGCGGCGTCTCGCTGACGATTACCTCGGTGTCGACGTCAACGTCGCCGCCCGCGTGGCGGAGAGCGCCTCCGCCGGCGAGCTGCTCGTCTCGGGAGTTGCCCTCGACGAGCTCGAGCCCGATGGCATCTCCGCGCGCAAGAAACTCATGTTCCGCGCAAAGGGCGTCCCGAGCGACGTCTCCGTCTACTCGGTGAAGTCGCGATGAGTGCGAACGAGGCCGAGATCCTGGACGAGTCGGCGATCAACGACGACCGCCAGGCGCTGGAGCGCCGCGGCGCAGTCGATCTGATGCAGCTGCCGCGGCTACTCGGCGGCGCGCTCACCGACCTGCGCTCGATCGCCGAGGGAATGGCGACGCTGCCGAAGCTGCTGGTCAGCCTCAACAGCATCGACGAGCGGGTCGAGTCGCTCAACGACGAGGTCAAGAAGATGCGCTCGGCCGTGGAGAGCATGGGCGGCGACGTCTCCGAGCTCAGCGGCGGCATCGATCGGCTCGAGAGCCACGTCGACGACGTCGCCCGCGTCGCGCACCCGCTGCGCCGGCTGGGCGGCCGCCGCCGTGGCGGCACTGACGCCGGCTAGTCCCGGCGGAGCTGCCGCCCGTCGTCGAGTCGCCGCCACCGCCGGCGGCTGGGCCGAATAGGTCCCGCTATGCGAACCCGATTCGGCCCACCGAGAAATATCCGCTTTGGACGCAGCGAGCAACTAGCTCAGGGCGCCCAGAGATAGCATCCGGTCGTGCTCCCCGGCCTCTTGCTAGCAGGACTGGCGGCCGGGCTTCTCGTGGGGCGTGCGGTTCGCGGCGCCGAGGGAGTCGCTCGACGGGCGGCTTGCACCTAGGCCCGCAGCGGCGCTGACCCAGCCGCCTAACGGTCCGGCCGCTCGGGGTAGATCTCGTCGATCGTCACGAGCGCCTCGAACGGGGCGCCCATGGCGTCAGCGATCGCCTCGGTGCCGCCGGCCAGGCGGTCGACGACGCAGACCCCGCCAACGATCTCGAGGCCCTGCTCGCGGATCTGCTCGATCGCGGCGATCGTCGAGCCCCCGGTGGTGACGGTGTCCTCGACGACGAGAACCTTCGTGCCCGCCTCGACCGGGCCCTCGACCATCCGCTGCAGGCCGTGGGCCTTGCCCTCCTTGCGAACGAAGAACCCGACGAGCCCCGATCCGCCCGGCACCGCGATCGCCGCGCAGGCGAGCGGGATCGCCGCCATCACCGGCCCGCCCACGGCCTCGGCGCCGCGGCCTACGGCCGCGTCGGCGATCAGCTCACCGGCGGCCAAGAAGCCCTCCGGTCGCAGCACGGCCCGGCGGGCATCGACGTAGTACTGCGCCGTCTGCCCGCTGGAGAGCGTGACCTCACCGATCACGAGCGCGTGCTCGCGAAGGGTGCTGACCAGGGTTTCCTTGGCTTGGCTCAGACCCGCGACCTAGACGTACACATACATCTTGTCGCCCAAGTCGATCCAGTTGTAGATGAAGACCGAGTCGGGGATCGGGTTGCGGATGCAGCCGTGGCTCGCCGGATATGGCGGGACCGAGGCGTATCCGTGGGTGGCCTCGCCGCGGTTGTAATAGACCGAGTAGTACATGCCCTCGGAGTTGTAGCCCGGGTCCTTGCGATAGAAGGTGTAGCCGCCCTGGTCGGACGGGGTGGCCGCCGCGCCGGTCGAGACGTGGAAGACGTACTGGACCTCCCCGTCGTTGACGAGCGCCATCACCTGGCGTGAGATGTCGACCTCCACGTGCTTGCCCGAGCCGCCGTACTTCGGCTTGAAGGCGCCCTTGCCCTCGGCGAGCATCTTGAAGATCGTCGGGTTGGCGTTTTCGATCCGTTCCATCCCGTTGACCTTGCGGAAGGCCAGGACGGCCCGCCCCGTGTGCGAGCCATAGGTGTGGCCGTCGGTGTCGTAGTAGCCCTCGTGACGCAGCAGCTCGTTGAACAGCTTCACGGCGGGGCCTCGGTCACCCGGGTCGAGGTCGACGTACTTGAGCGAGAACTTCTTCGAGTGGGCGACGCCGCCGGCCTGCTGGCCAGTCGGGGCCTTCGAGACGCGGGCGATGTACTTGCCGGGCTCGAGCAGCGCCTTTGACTGAAGCTTCACGCGACCGTACTTCTTGCCCTTGACCTGATGGACGTACGGCGTGCTCTTCGCGACCGTGTCCCCGCCCTTGCCGATGCGCATCTCCACCTTCTGATGCGGCACGAACGGCGTCACGGTGGCGACCGCCTCGACCTTGTCGCCGACCTTAGCCCTGCCGCCGCTGAGTCCGTTGACCTTGATCGAGATCTTGGCCGGGGCCTGAGCCTTGCTGGCGGGCTTGGCCGCCGATGCGACGGACGGGATCAGCGCGATCAGAGCGATCGCGACAACAGCGGAGAGGGAGAAGCGGTGGTTCATCGCGCGAGATTGTGCCAGATCACCTAGTCGGTGCCGGGCGTCTGGATGCGCGGCTAGGTGCTGACGAGCAGCGTGAAGGCGATCGCGTTGTTGAACATGTGGATCGCGATGTTCGACCACAGTGAGTCCGTGCGCTCGTAGACGGTGGCGAGGACCAGGCCGAGGATGCCGAGCTGCAGGCCGGCGATCAGGTTCGCGTCCGACAGGTGAACCGCGCCGAACAAGACGGCCGAGATCAGCGCCGCAGGGATGAACGGCAGACGGCTGCGCATGCCGGCGAAGAAGAAGCCGCGGAAGTAGATCTCCTCGCAGATCGGGGCGACGACCACGATCAGCACCGCGGCCGTGATCGCGGCGAACGTGTTCTGGTCGAAGCCCAGCTGATTGGCCACGTCGTTTTGCTCGGGGCTGCCGAGGATCGCGATGATCGCGAGGACCGAGCCGAAGTACGCCGCGTAGCCGAGTGCGGCGATCTTCACCCATCCCGGCTGGGGCCGGCGCAGGCCAAGCGCGTGAAACGGCCTGGTCGCGCCGCGGCGCACGGCGAACCAGTAGGCCGTCGCGACGAGGGCCACCTCGAGCAGCGCCTGGCCAGCGAGGGTTGCATCCAGGCCGTCCGATCCGGTGATCGGAAAGATCACCAGGCCGCCGGCAAACAGCATCCCGATGACGGCGAGGATGCCGAGCAGCGCGTCCAGCGGGCCCCACGGGACACGCTGACCGAACATCACCGGCTCGCCCGTCGGCGGCGGCGGTGGTTGGCTCTCGGCCTCGCTGCGGAAGCGCGGGCCGGGCGGGGCCTGGCTCGAATCGGGGGGCAGGGCGTCGGTCACGTGCTCAGATTGGCCTCGATCTCGGCGAGCGAGGCTACATCGCCGCCACCCCCGCGATCGATGAGCAGCGCCGGGATGCCGGCCGCGGCCGCGCCCTCGATGTCCTCGTCAGGGGAATCGCCGACGTGCAGCGCCGCCGCCGCCTCGCAGCCCGCGACCTCGAGCGCCGCCTCGAAGATGGCGGGGTCCGGCTTGCGCGCGCCGACGCCCGCGGAGGTGATCACCCCGTCAAGCCGCTCGGCGAGGCCGACGCGCTCGAGCACCTCGGGCAGCGCGTAGTCCCAGTTCGAGACGCACACGAGCCGCAGGCCGCGGTCGCGCAACGCTTCAAGCGCCGGGGCGGCGTCGTCGTAGGCGCGGAAGCGGATCGCCGACATCAGGGCGTCGGCCGAGACCGCGACGCCGAGCTCGCGCTCGATCAGCGCCGCGCATTCCGCTCGCAGTCCGGCGAGCGTGTCGGGATCGACGGCCTCCTGGGCGTGGTCGCGGTAGTAGGCCATCTCGGCAAGCATCGCCTCGCGCACATGCTCTGAGTCTTCGATGCCGAGCGCGGCGGCGAGCCGCGGCCACGGCGGCTCCAGCTCGACCAGCGTGCCGAGGGCGTCGAATAGCACCGCTTTTGAGGCGCCTGGTTGCGTCATCCGTCGCCGGAGACTGGCAGGATCGACGCCATGTCCGGCAACCAGAGCTTCTGGGACGCAAACGGCGACTGGATCTCGGCGCTGATCTCGCTCGCCGTCGCGTTCGCCGTCGCCTTCATCGTCGATCGCTTCGTCATCGCCCGCGCGAGCAGCGTCGCCACCTCGCTGAGCGACACCACCGTCTCCCGCACGGCGAAGACGCGCCTGCGGCTGATCCGGCGACTCGTCTTCGTGACGATCATCGTCATCGGCGTCGCAATCGCGCTCGCGCAGTTCGACAAGCTGAACAAGCTCGCGACAGGGATCCTCGCCTCGAGTGCCGTCGTCGGCCTCGTGCTGGGGCTCGCCGCGCGCCAGGTTCTCGCCAATCCGCTGGCCGGGATCCTGCTCGCGATCTCACAGCCGATTCGAATCGGCGACACGGTCACGATCGAGGGGGAGACGGGGCGCGTCGACGACCTCACGCTCTCACACACCTTCATCGACACCGGCGACGGTCGCCTCGTGATCGTGCCCAACGAGACGGTGGTCACCAGCGTCGTCGTCAACCGCTCGACGGGGGACCTGAGCGCGCCCGTGATGGCGTCGGTCTGGGTCCCGCCTGCGGCCGACCTGGAGGCGGCGCGGCGGGCGCTCGCGCGGCTGGAGCCCTCGCAGGTCGACGTCGCCGAGATGACGCCCGAGGGGATCCGCATCGAGGTGCACGGCCCGCGTCGGCCCGGCGGAACCCGTGCCTCCGGCGAGGAGGCCGCCCTGCGCGAGCGAGCTCAGCGTGCCCTGCGCGAGGCGGGCGTGCTCGAAACGGCGTGACGAAGCCCTAACCCGGCCGTATTGGGACCTGCAATGCACCGTTTTGACTTCTGCCTGGCCGGCGGTGGCCGCTCGGTACCCTTGATGGCTCCCCTATGACGGCTCGCCAGCGCAGATTGCACCGGCGCGCGCACAAATCGGTCGGGAAGAAGGTCCTGATCGCAGTCTGCGTGCTCTTCGCCATTATCGGCATCGGCGTTGCCAGTGCCGGCATCTGGGTGCTCGACGTCGCCGCCGAGGCGCCGGATATCGACACGCTCAAGCCCGCCACCAGCGGCGAGAGCTCGCAGGTATTCGCAGCCGACGGCACCAGCCTTGGCTACGTGCAGAGCACGATCCTGCGCACGCAGGTTGGCCTCGGGGAGATCCCGAAGCAGCTGCAGGAGGCGACGGTCGCTATCGAGGACGAGCACTTCTATGAGCACTCCGGCGTGGACTTCAGCGCGATCGTGCGCGCCGCGGTCGAGAACGTCGAGGCAGGTCACGTCAAGCAGGGTGCATCGACGATCACCCAGCAGCTCGTGCGCAACCTCTACATCCCCGACCCGCAGGAGACGTTGAAGCGGAAGATCATCGAGGCCGACATGGCCATGCAGTACGAGCAGGAGTACACGAAGGACCAGATCCTCAAGCGCTATCTCAACACCGCCGCCTACACGACCAATGACGGTCGGACGGCGGTCGGCGTGGAGGCGGCCGCGCAGGTCCTGTTCTCGAAGAACGTCGACGACCTCAACCTCGAGCAGGCGGCGCTGCTTGCCGGCCTTCCGCAGGCGCCCACGGACTACAACCCGTTCAGCAACCCGAAGGGCGCCAAGGACCGCCGCAACGAGGTCCTCGACGCGATGGCCAGCCAGGGATACATCACCCTCGCCGAGGCACAGGAGGCCAAGGGCAAGCCGCTCGAGCTCCAGCGCGGCCTCAAGTACGAGTCGCGCAGCCAGCAGTACTTCTTCGACTTCGTCCAGCAGGAGCTGATCGACAAGTACGGGCTCGAGACGGCGCGCGAGGGCGGTCTCAACGTCTATACGACGCTCGATCCGCACCTCCAGCAGGTCGCGGAGAACGCGATCGCCGCGCACCCGGTCACCGGTGCGGCCGAGGCGCTCGTGTCCGTCGACGCCAACACCGGCGAGATCCGTGCGATGGCCTCCTCGGAGTCCTATGAGGCGAGCCAGTTCAACCTCGCCGCGCAGGGCCGCCGCCAGCCCGGGTCCTCGTTCAAGCCGTACGCGCTTGCCGCGGCGGTCAACGAGGGCATCGATCCCGAGACCACCTACTACTCGGCGCCGACCTCGATCTCGATTCCGCAGGGGCCGTACTCAGCGCCATGGGAAGTCAACGGCGACGGCAGCGGCGGCGCGGTCAACCTCGACGTCGCGCTCGCGCACTCAATGAACACCGTCTACGCCCAGCTCGTCATGGACATCGGACCGGAAGCCATGGACGACATGGCCAAGAAGCTCGGCGTCACGAGCCCGCTCGCGGGCGTGCCGGCCGACGTGCTCGGCGCCAGCGACGTCACCGTTCTCGACCAGGCCTCCGCCTACGCGACGTTTGCCGACGGGGGCGTGCACCACGACCCGACGGCGATCGCGAAGGTCGTCTTCCCCAACGGGGACGTCGACCAGCCGGCCAAGGCGCCGGGCAACCGGGTGCTGTCGCCGGGGGTCGCCTACGTCATGCAGGACGTGATGCGCGGTCCGCTCGACTACGGCACCGCTGCCTGCTGCGACATCCCGTGCCCCGCCTCCGGCAAGACCGGAACGACCGAGACCCAGGCCGACGCATGGTTCGTCGGCTACACACCGCACGTCTCGACAGCGGTCTGGGTCGGCAACCCGAACGAGCGCGTCCCGCTCCCCGGGTACGGCGCCGACCTCGCGGCACCGATCTGGCACGACTACATGGAGGTGGCAGCGGCGAAGCCGTGCGACGACTACCCCGTGCCCGACAACCCGGCGCAGTTGACGTCGCACTTCAGCCAGTACACGACCGATCCGAACGCCGACACGACGACGACTGATACGGGCGGCACGAAGCCGAACAAGCCCAACTCGACCGACACGACGGGCTCCGGGACCACCTCGCCTGACAACAACGGGAACTACGACCCGAACCTCTACGCGCCCGGCGCGGGCCAGGACCCGGCGCCCACCCCTGGCGGCGGCGGTGACACCGGCGGTACCGGCGGCGGCAACGGCGCCAACGGCGGCGGCGTCGTCCATCCCTGACCTTCGGCTGGCGCCGTGAGCGGTGAGTTCGAGCTGATCGCGGCGATCCGCGAGCGGCTTGCCGCAGGCGGGGCGCCACCCGGCTCCGAGCGCGTGGTGCTCGGCAGCGGCGACGACGCGGCGATCGTGCGCCCCGAGGGCGCCGAGGCGGTCAGCGTCGACATGCTCGTCGAGGGCGTTCACTTCGAGGCGCCGCCGTTCGCGTTGCGCGATGTCGGCCACAAGGCGCTGGCCGTCGCGCTGTCGGACCTTGCGGCGATGGGGGCGCTGCCCGGCGAGGCCTACGTCCAGCTCGGCGCTCCGCCGGCGCGCACGGACGCTGAGCTGCTGGAGCTCGCCGACGGGATTGCGGCCGTCGCGGCCGCCCACGGCGTGGTCGTCGCCGGTGGCGACATCAGCACCGCTGCGGTTCTGACCGTGGCGGTCACCGTCGTCGGTGCCGCGCGGGACCCCGCAGACCTCGTGCGGCGGGCGGGTGCGCGACCGGGCGACCTCGTGGCGATCACCGGCGAGCTGGGTGGCGCTGCCGCCGGTCTGGCGCTGTTGCGCGAGCCAGGCCTTGGCGCCGGCGTCTCACCCGAGTTGGCCGGGCTCCTGCGGGAGCGCCAGACCCGGCCCGAGCCGCGACTCGACGCCGGCCGCGCGCTGGCCTCGGTGGGGGCTCAGGCGATGATCGACGTCAGCGACGGGCTGGTCGCAGACGCGACCCACGTGGCCGAGGCGAGCGGTGTCGCGATCGTGATCGACGCCGAGAGCCTTCCTGTTGCCGCCGGCGTGGCCGAGGTCGCCGCGGCGGCCGGAATGGACGAGCTGGCGCTGGTCGCTGCGGGCGGGGAGGACTACGAGCTGCTGGTGGCGCTGGCGCCGGAGGCGCTGGAATCAGCCCGCAGGCAGCTGGGTGCGGTTGGCCTGACCGCGATCGGGCGGGTTAAGACCGGCTCCGGGGTCCGCGTCAGCGGGCCGGACGGGGATATGACGATCCCATCCGGGTTCGATCAGCGTCGGTGGTGGCAAGCGCCAGCTGACAGCGCCTGACGAGCTGAAGTTTCGTCAGGATCGCTCCTGCGACGGCGCGAGCGTCGACGTCGTACCGCTCTAGTGCGATGTCGCGCTTCAACTCGCTCATCCTTTCTTCCTGCTCCGTGTTTTCCTCTCGAGTGCCGACGGCAACGGCTGCGACACATCCTTCGTGGGTGGAATCGGGACGCGGGGCCCCTTGCTGAAGGCAATCGCCGTGACCTAGACGGTCGTCCGACCCACAGGGTGCACGCCCGATTGCAGCTGGGGGCTGGACCCTAGAAGCTATCCGTCGCGCTCGCCGGGGTTCGGGCTGCGATCACGACGGCTCCGGCCAGCGCGCCCGCGAGCATGCAGCCGGCCAGGGCCTCGAGCAGGCCGATCTGGCCGTCGGCGACCATCAGCGTGAATGTCCAGGGTGCCGAGAGGCCCAGATCGAGCGCCGCGGCGACCGCCGCCAGGCCCGCCGCAAGGGGGATGAGCGCCAGCACCGCTGCCAGGCCCGTCCGCACCTGCGCCCAGCGGCCGGGCCGGGCCGCGAGCAGCCACACGTGGGCCGCCGGGGTGAGCAGCAGAGCCAGGTAAGGGTTGATGAGCCAGACGGCCAGCAGCGCGACGACGGCGATCGCCGCGCAGGCGGCGAACGCACCCTCGGGGGCGGCGCTGGCGGTGATGTTGCGACCGCGCAGCAGCACGACACTGCCGGCGAGGACGATCAGCATCAGGGCGAACGTGATCGCTCCGCGCGCACCGAGGCCGTAGAGGCCGGGGTCGAACGGGAACGGCGGGCGTGGCACGAGGCCAACGAGCGCGAGCGCGTAGAGAACCGCGAGGGCGCCGATGAAGGGCAGCGCGCATCCCGCCGCCCAGACGAGGCCTGGGACGAAGCCGACGTCGCGGCGAGCGACCCGGGCGCACAGGTCGCCGGCAGCCACTGCGGCGGGGAGCAGCAGCGCCAGAGCAAGCGTCGCGAGCGCCCACCCCGGGATCAGGTTGCTGCCGAGCCGCACATAGGTGCCCGGACCATGGGCGGGTGTGCTGGTCGCGAAGTCCAGCGCGCCGACCGTCGATTGAACGGAACGCCCGAACGCGTCGATCGAGTGCGCCGAGACGTCATCGGTCTGGTCGTCGCCCGAGTCGAGCGGACGCTCGCCCGCAGACGAGATCGCGACGGCGTCGAACCCCGCGGCGATCAACGGCGCCTGATCGCCGAGGCCGGAGGGCACCGCAAGCCGCGCGAGCTGGGTCAGGGCCCCGGGTCCGCCCGCGGGACGCCCGGCCTGCTGGGAGACGGCGAGCGCAGCGGTCTCGACCAGCTGGGCGGAGGCCGTCGACGTGTTCGTGGCGCTGGAGACGACGAACGGCTGGCGCGGGTTGGCTGCGCCTGGCTGGGAGATGACGATGATGCCCGCGACGGACCCTGGGTCGGGCAGGCTCTCGATCAGCTGACGGACGCCGGCCGCGCCGGCCTCCGAGCCGCTCACGGAGGCGAGCACGTAGGTCAGCCGGTGGCTGATCCGGAACGTGTTCGCCAGCTCGATCAGGATCCCGGTGGCGGCCGCGCTCGAGGCCGCGGCGGGACTGCGGGCGGCGTCGCGGGCCGCAACGATGACGACGGTCTCATCGGTCGTCCCCGGCAGGGTCAGCAGGACGTTGCGCAGGCTGACGTCATCGCCCTGGTACGTCGAGTCGTAGCGCTGCTCTGAGACGGCGCCGGTCGGCGTGTCGCCGAGATGGTCGGAGACGATGTCCGCCACCCGGTTGTCGCCGTCACTTCCCGGGGTGCGATCGGGCGCCGCATTGACGATCTGCCGCGCGAACGCGGCGGCCCGGGCGCCGTCGAACTCGCCGCGGAGGGTCCCTGGCTCGAGTGGATCGGGAGCCCCCTCGAGCGAGAACATCACGACGCCGATCGCGATGACGGCGGGGATAAAGGCGAGGCGGTAGAGGCGGAAGTTGATCACGTTCGTGCCTGGATGCGGGGAATTTGCATGTTGCCTGTCTGGACACGCGGCGGCCGCCGATTACGCTTCGCTGCATGGCAAGCGCCGCGAACGGAGAGGGTTCGGCGCGGATCCTGCTCGTCGACGACGAGCAATCGATCCAGACGCTGCTCGGATACCCCCTGCGCAAGGACGGCTACGAGGTCGTCGAGGCGCACGACGGCCGCGAGGCGCTCGAGCGGTTTGCGGAGAAGCGCTTCGACCTCGTGGTCCTGGACATCATGCTCCCGAAGCTCGACGGGATCGAGGTGTGCCGGCGCCTGCGCGGCCGCAGCCAGGTGCCGATCATCATGCTCACGGCCAAGGACGACGAGGGCGACAAGGTTCTCGGGCTTGAGATGGGCGCCGACGACTACATCACCAAGCCCTTCTCGGTTCGCGAGTTCCGCAGCCGCGTCAAGGCGGCGCTGCGCCGCTCCGAGATGCTCAGCGCCCGTCCCGGCGGCGAACCGATCCTCGCCGGCGAGATCGCGATCGACTTCGGGCGCCGCAGCGTCATGGCCCATGGCGAGGAGGTCCGCCTCACCTACGTGGAGTTCGAGCTGCTCGCGACGCTCGCCGGCTCGCCCGGCCGGGTGATGACCCGGGAGATGTTGCTCGAGCAGATCTGGGGCGACTCCGCCTATCGCGACCCGCGCACGATCGACGTCCACGTCCGCCACCTGCGCGAGAAGCTCGAGGCCGACGCGCGCAAGCCCGAGTACCTGCTCACGGTGCGCGGCGTCGGCTACCGCTTCCGCGAATAAGCATGAACTCGGTCCGCAACAGGCTCGCCCTGTTGTTCTTCGTGATCACGGCGGCCGCGGTCGGGTTCATCTACCTCTACGTGGTCCCGCAGCTGCGTTCGAATCTCACCGCCGAGAAGCTCCGACGTCTGGAGACGGTGGCGTCGACCCAGAGCGGCGCGATCGAGGACGCGATGCGCGCCGACGCCTCACAGCAGCGCGTGCTCGCGGTCGTGCGCGGCATCGACCAGCGCACCGGAGCGCGGGTCACGGTGCTCGGCGTGCGCACCGGCGTCAACGGCGCCGTCCCGGCGTTCGTCGTCGCGGACTCCGAGGTCGAGCGTACGGCGGTCTCGCCCGATTACCCGTCCGCCGCGCGCGCCGCGGCCGGCCTACACACGGCGAGCGCCGTGGAGGGCGTGGGCGGCGAGCGCCTGGCGGAGACCGCGGTGCCGCTTATCGAGGGTGGCCACCCCCGCTGGGTCGCCGTCTTTACGACCGGCCTCGCCGACGTCGACGACAACGTCGCCCTGATCCGCCGCCAGATCCTCATCGCGGGCGGGATCGCCCTGATCGCGGCGCTTGGCGCCGGCTATCTCGTCGCGGGCGCGCATGCGCGCCGCCTGCGCCGTCTCGAGCAGGCGGCGGAGAAGATCGCCGACGGCGACTTCTCGACGCCGATCCCGATCGACTCCACCGACGAGGTCGGCCAGCTCGCGGGCACGTTCAACGAGATGCAGAAGCGCCTGGCGACGCTCGACAGCGCGCGCAAGGAGTTCATCGCCAACGCCTCGCACGAGCTCCGCACGCCGATCTTCTCGCTCTCGGGGTTCGTAGAGCTACTCGAGGACGACGATCCGGATCCGAAGGCACGGGCGGAGTTCGTGCGCACGATGCGCGAGCAGGTCGACCGCCTGACGAAGCTCACCGTGGACCTTCTCGACCTCTCCAAGCTCGATGCCGACGCGATCGACATACGCCGTGAGCGGGTACGCCTCGCCGACGTCGCACGCCGCGTGGCCGAGGAGTTCGGCCCCCGCGCGGACAGTCACCGGTCGCCCATCGAGGTCGCCGACGGCAACGGGGCAGCTGCCAGCGCCGACCCGGACAGGGTCGCTCAGATCATGCGTATCCTCATCGACAACGCGCTCACGCACACGCCGCCCGGGACGGCGATCAAAGTGCAGACAAAAGCCGACGCAGGGAACCCAGCAGATCGCACAGCGAGCCTGACCGTCACCGACGACGGTCCGGGCATCGGCGCGCACTCGCGCGAGCGCGTCTTCGAGCGCTTCTACACCGGTGACGAGGTGAGCGGCTCCGGCCTCGGCCTCGCGATCGGACGCGAGCTGGCGCTTCGCATGGGCGGCTCGCTGGTGCTGCGCACGCGTCGCGGCCGGACCGAGTTCGAGCTGCGGCTGCCGGCCGCCGCCACGAGGTCCTGAGCTTGGCGACGCGAGCCATTGCGGGCCTCTCCGCCCTCCTCGCCGCGTTGGTCCTCGCCGCCTGCGGCGGCTCCGGGAGCTCGACCGTCACCGTCGGTGCCTCGGGGTCGGAGACGACCACCACCAGCGGCGATGCACAGCGCGTTGTGATCCAGGCCGAGAACGGCGCCTTCGACCCGCACGCGATCTACGCGGCGGCCGCGCCCGGGGTCGTCACGGTGGTCTCGATCTTCAAGGGCAGCAGCACGACGCCGAACATCTTCAACCCAGGCGGTGGCGACGGCGGCTCCGCCCCACCGGGCGCCGAGGGCCAGGGCTCGGGCTTCGTCATCTCCGACGACGGCGAGATCCTCACCAACGCTCACGTCGTCACCGACGCCGAGACGACCGGGACCCCGAACCGGCCGCTGCACGAGGCCGACGAGATCTACGTTCAGTTCGCCGACCGCAACCAGGTAACGGCGGACGTCGTCGGCTTCGACCCCTTCGCAGATGTGGCCCTGCTCAAGGTCGATCCCGATGGCCTCGACCTGCATCCGTTGCCGCTCGGCTCGGAGACCGACGTGGAGGTCGGCGACGGAGTCGCGGCGATCGGCAGCCCCTTCGGGCAGAACCAGTCCCTGTCGGTCGGCGTCGTCTCGGCCACCGATCGCCAGATCGACTCGCTCACCGCCTTCTCGATCGACGGCGGGATCCAGACGGATGCCTCGATCAACCCGGGCAACTCCGGCGGACCGCTGCTCGACGCCGACGGCAAGGTTGTCGGGATCAACCAGCAGATTCAGACCTCGTCCGGCGGCAACGAGGGGGTCGGGTTCGCCGTCCCGATCGACCTCGCCAAGCGCTCGGTCGACCAGCTGCGCGAGGACGGCAGCGTCTCCTACGCCTACGCAGGGGTGACGACGACCCAGCTCTATCCGCAGCTCGCCGACCGGCTCGATCTGCCGGTGGACGCAGGCGCGATCGTCTCCTCGGTGGTTTCCGGCGGGCCCGCCGACAAGGCCGGGCTGAAGGCGGGCGGCGACACGATCACCTTCCAGGGACAACAGGTCGACACCGGTGGCGACGTGATCACCGCCGTCAACGGCGAGCCGGTCGTCGAGAACTCCGACCTGCCGCGGATCGTCTCTCAGCTCAACGCCGGCGACAAGGTGACCCTCGACATCGTCCGCGATGGCGAGAAGCAGACGATCGATCTCACCCTCGGCGAACGGCCTACCAGCGTTACCGGTAACTGAGCACCGCGCGCCGGTATACCCTCCCGCGCTGTGCTTCAGGAGATTCCGCTCGGACATAAGTCGCTCGCCGACTACACGCACATCTGCGGCAGGGGCCTGATCGAGCGCATCCGCGAGCTCGCGGAGCCTCTGCAAGGGAAATCCGTCCTGCATGTGAGCGCCACCGCGTTCGGCGGCGGCGTCTCGGAGATCCTCTACACCCTGGTCCCGCTGATGCGCGACATCGGCCTCGACGCGCACTGGCAGGTGATCTCGGGCGCTGAGGAGTTCTTCAACGTCACCAAGCTGATGCACAACTCGCTCCAGGGCGACCCCCAGGCGATCTCAGATCAGCAGTGGGAGGTCTTCCAGGCCTACAACCTCTCCAACGCGCAGAGCCTCGAGGGCGACTGGGACGTGATCATCGTCCACGACCCTCAGCCCGCCGCGATGAAGCTCAACGCCGGCGAGCGCGCGCGGCGCTGGATCTGGCGCTGCCACATCGACCTCTCGACGCCCAACCCGTCGACGATCGAGCGGCTCATCCCACTGATCACCGGCTACGACGCGACCGTCTGGCACCTCGACGAGTACGTGCCGCCCGGCCTCGACGGGGGCGGTGGGATCCGCAAGATCTGTCCGCCCGCGATCGATCCGCTCTCGCCGAAGAACATGGCGCTCTCGCCCGAGGACGCGGCGTTCGTCTGCGAGCAGTTCGGCATCGACACCGATCGGCCGCTGATCTGCCAGGTCTCGCGCTTCGACCCCTGGAAGGACCCGATGGGCGTGATCGACGCCTACCGGATCGTCCGCGAGAAGGTGCCCGACGCCCAGCTCGCTCTGGTCGGCTCGATGGCCACCGACGATCCGGAGGGCTGGGACTTCTTCAACCGCACCTTCCAGCACGCCGACGGCGACCCGGACGTCAAGATTCTCAACAACCTCAACAACGTGGGGGCGATCGAGGTCAACGCCTTCCAGTCCCAGGCCGATGTGTGCATGCAGAAGTCGATCCGCGAGGGCTTCGGGCTCACCGTCAGCGAGGCACTGTGGAAGGGCAGGCCGATGATCGGCGGCAACGTGGGCGGGATTCCGCTGCAGATCACCGACGGCGTCTCGGGCTTTCTCGTCGACTCGGCGGAGGCCGCGGCGCAGCGTTCGATTGAGATCCTCGAGGACCCGGAGTTGGCCAAGCAGCTCGGCCGCGCCGGCAAGGAACACGCGCGCGAGCACTTCCTCACACCGCGCCTCCTGCGTGACTGGCTCACGCTCTTTACGGACCTCGACACCTAATTCGGGTACAAGCTGGTTATGAGCGACCAGCGCCTAGTCATCGTCTCGAACCGCGGGCCCGCGCAGTTTGAGCGTGGGATCGACGGCGAGCGCACGGTGCACCGCGGTGGCGGCGGGCTCGTGACCGCGCTCACGGGGCTGGTCGCCGCCCGGGGCGGCCTCTGGATCGCTTCGGCGATGACCGATGAGGACGTCGAGGTCTCCCGCGAGGCCGAGGGCGGCCCGGTTTCGGTCCAGCTCGGCGAGAGCTCGTACGACGTCCTCATGGTCGAGTCCGACCCGCACGCCTACGACCGCTTCTACAACGTCATCGCGAACCCGATCCTCTGGTTCATCCAGCACTACCTCTGGGACCTCTCCAACGCTCCCGACATCCGCGCGGAGGAGGCCGCCGCGTGGGAGCACGGCTACAAGGTGGTCAACGCAGACGTGGCCGCGGCGGTGCTCGCGACGATCGCCGACGAGGACGAGCCGCTGGTGATGTTCCACGACTATCACCTCTATACGGCCCCCGGGATCGTGCGCTCAGAGCGCCCGGACGCCTTCCTCCAGCACTTCGTCCACATCCCGTGGTCGCAGCCCGACAGCTGGCGGATCATCCCGGCGCATTGGCGCGAGCAGATCTACCGCGGGCTGCTGGCCAACGACATCATCGGCTTTCACACCACCGCCTACTGCCGCAACTTCCTGCACTGCTGCACGGAGCTCATGGAGCTCGAGGTCGACTTCGAGCGCAACGCCGTCATCCACGAGGGCCGGGAGACGTGGGTCCGCGCCTATCCGCTCGGCATCGACGCCAAACGGCTCGAGCGCGCTGCCGACTCGGAGGAGGTCGCCGGCTATGAGCGGGAGCTGCTGCGCCGCCGCCGCGACCACCTGATCATCCGCGTCGATCGCGCCGACCTCTCCAAGAACGTGCTGCGGGGCTTCACCGCCTTCGACACGTTCCTGCAGCAGCACCCAGAGTTCCGCGAGAACGTGACCTTCATCGCCCACCTGCAGCCGTCGCGACAGGACGTGCCCGAGTACGCCGAGTACCTGGAGCGCATCGAGGCGCTGGTCGCGGTCATCAACCACCGCCACGGCACGACCGACTGGATGCCGATCGACCTGCGCATCTACGAGAACTTTCCTGATGCCGTCGCGCGCTACAAGCACTTCGACCTGCTGATGGTCAACTCGATCTTCGACGGGATGAACCTCGTCGCGAAGGAGGCGCCGGCCGTCAATACGCGCGACGGGGTCGTGATGCTCTCGGAGAACACCGGGGCTTATGAGGAGCTGGGCGACTGCACCCTGACCGTCAACCCGTTCGACATCCAGGAGCAGGCCGACACGATCCACAGGGCCCTGACGATGGACCCGGAGGAGCGCAAGGTGCGCGCCGACCGGCTGCGCGAGATCGTGCGCGAGCGCGATCCTGACGTCTGGATCTCCGAGCAGCTCGCGGACATCGAGCTCAAGCGCGACTAGCGTCGTCGGCGGCGCTCCGCGCCGGCCTACGGCCGGCGCGATCGCAGTAGCCGCCTCAACAGCGGCGGGGCTCCGCGCCGGCCTACGGCCGGCGCGATCGCAGCTTCACCTTGAAGCTCCGGGACGTTCCTCGCTCGTACGGATACCCCTCGGCCTGGGGGACGAGCGCCCGGAACCGGTAGCGGCGTGCGTCCTTTGTGGCACGAAGTTTGTAGCGGGCGGCAAAGCGGCAGTCGGCATCTGTGCGGTCGGTTCGAAAGACCTGCCAGCGCGCCTTGCCGAGCTTCGCCTGGACCTTCACGATGCGATCGGCGCATGCCGGCCCCGGCAGCTGGCCGCTGAAGTAGAGGCGATCGTGGCTCCGGACCCCGTGGGTTGGCCGGACCGTCAGGGCCGGACGGGCCACTGAGGCCAGCGCAAGTCCATGACGGGCGAGGACCGTGTCGCCGACGACGTAGTGGACGAACACCTCGCGGCTTGGGCCCGGTGCCAGGCGAAGCTCATACGTGCCGTCCGCCGCCGTCGTGGTGGTTGCGTCGACGACCACGGGGCCACCCGCGACACGCGAAAGGGCGCAGACCGTCGCCCCAGCCCCTGCGCCGTAGATCGCTCCGTGGACCACGGCCGAACGGTCGGACCGGACGGCTGTCGAGTCCGCGGCTGCCGTGCCGAACCCACCCACGAGCGCGGTACCGCCGCCGACGGCCGAGGCCGGGCAGGCGTTGTCGACCCACACCTGGCGCGGCTCGCAGGTGCGGTTGGCGAAGCCGTCGCTGGCGAGGTCCTCCACACAGGCGGAGACGTAGTTGTCGGGCCCGGTGACGAAGGCGGGGCTGGCGGTCGGGACCGCCGCCGACTCGGTGGTCGTGAGTGGGCAGGGGCTGAGCGCGGTCGCAAAGCCGTCGGCGACGGCGCAGTTGCGAATGTCGGTGACGAGCTCGGTCCCGTTCGCGACGACGAACACCTTGCGGATGCCGCCGCCCGCGTCGCTTGCGCTGAAGGCGAGTCCGCGCACCCCGCGGATCACCTCGCCGTCGAGCATCGAGCCGCCGGTGATCTGAAGCGTGGGCGCCGAGCGGTCCTCGGTGCGCAGGTAGACGCCGCGGACGTAGGCGTGGGCAGAGTCCTCGCCGGCGCGGCCGCAGGGCTTGCCGGCGCCCGGCGCCGTGCAGCGCAGGACGCTCGCGAACTGCGTGAACTCGCCGTCAAGCGAGTGGTAGCGGAAGTCGTTGTGCTCGAGGCCAAAGCCGACCTCGTCGCCGGCGGTGGTCGTGACGAAGAGCCCGCCCTGGTGGCCCGCCTGGCTGGTCACGCTCGAGTTCGCGTTGACGTTCGTGAAGACCGTGCCCGCGGGTGCTCGCCAGACCCAGGCCCCGTACTGGCCGAGACCGCTGTCGCTGGCGTCGTGGAAGATCTGCAGGCCCTGGTCGCTGCCGCAGAGCTCGCGCGGCATGTAGTGGCCGGAGCTGCGCTCCCAGCTTGCCTCCGAGAACGGCGTCACCGAGCTGCACTGGGTGACGGTGTAGGTGCCGGCGCGCGCACGCCCAGCGGCGCCGAGCAGCGCCAGCAGGGCGATCGCGAGGACGAAGGCGAAGAAGCGCAGGCGCCCGTGACGGCTGGCCTCGAGCGGGGCGAGTGGCTGCGGGAATCTCAACGGGCTGCGCTCATCGCTCGAAGCCGAACTGGCTCGTGCCGCCCGGGGCTGGTGCAGGGGGCGGCGGTTGGTCGGGGTGATGGGGTGCGGCATCCGGTGACTCCTCGTGGGTGGTGGGCGCTGGCTCGGAAGCTGGTGGCGCAGCCGGTGGCGCTGGTGTTGGTGGGGGTGCGGAGCTGTGTGGCGGTGCCGGTGCAGGCGGTGCCGGCGACGGCGGTGCCGGCGACGGCGCCCTGTGTCCCGGCGCGGGCGCGTGATGCGGGGTCCGGTCGGTGCGCGGCGGCGGCCTGTGATCAGGCCGTTCCTGGTGCTCCGGCCTGGGCTGCGGGCGGTCGTCGCGCTCGGCGTGGCGGTGGGGTGGCACGTAGGCGACCGCCCGTCCAGTGACGCCGCCGAGGCCGACGTCCGCGGGCAGTGGCTGTGGCGGTTTTGGCTTGAGCATCGAGCCGACGAGGGCGATCAGCAGGCCGGCCACGACGGCCCCTGCGGCGAGGCGAGCGACGTTGCGCCAGCGGATCCTGGTCTTGCCCACAACGGCGACAAGCCCACCGCGATGCGGGATGCCCCCCGCTATAGTCGTCCGCCGCTTTGGCCGTTTCTGAATACGAACTGGTTCTCATGCTCGATCCGGAGGCTCCGGACGAGCGACGCGACGAGATCGCGACGAATGCCCGTGGGCGCATCGAGTCCAGCGGCACCCTGAAGACCGAGAAGGCCTGGGGACTGCGCAAGATGGCCTACGAGATCCAGCAGCGCACCGAGGCCGACTACCGCTTCTTCCGCTTCGAGACCGAGTCGCCCCTGCTCGACGAGCTCGATCACAACCTGAAGATCACCGACGGCGTCCTGCGCTTCCGCATCTTCAAGGTCGATCCCGACTCGCCGGTGGTCGACCCGCCGCCGCCGACCTCGCTCGCGAGCTCGGCCCCGCGCGGTGACGGCCGCGGACGCCGCGATCGCGACGACGGGCCGCCGCCCGCTGCCGCCGCTCCCGCGCCGGCCCCCGCCGAGGCCCCGCGCGCCAGCAGAGGCCCCGGCGCCAGCAGAGGCCCCCGCTGCCGAGGCGCCCGAGGCGCCCGCGGAGCCAGCCGCACCGGCCGAGCCGGCCGCAGCCCCGGAGCCGGTGGCGCCCGCCGAGGAGGCGCCCGCCGCCGAGGCACCCCCGGCCGACGAAGCGCCGCAGTAGCCGCAGCTTCCGCCTTTTTCTCTAACAGGGGGAGAGAGTTCGCCGGAGCCCGTCTTAGACTGGCAACGATCAGCGAATCAGAGAGGTATGTGATTTAAGTGGCAGCTTCGAATGTCAACGTCGTCGTGATCACGGGCAACCTGACCCGTGACCCCGAGCTCCGCAGCACTGGCGGCGGGACGCCCGTGTGCGACATGCGTGTAGCGGTGAACTCACGGCGCAAGGATGGGAATGGGGACTGGGTCGACAAGCCCAACTACTTCGACGTCACCGTCTTTGGTGCCCAAGGCGAGAACTGCTCGACCTACCTGAGCAAGGGTCGTCCGGTCGCGGTCGAGGGGCGACTCGATTGGCGCGAGTGGGAGGCGAAGGACGGCTCGGGTAAGCGTCAGTCGGTTTCGATCATCGCCAACTCGGTCCAGTTCCTCGGCAGCCGCGACGGTGGCGGCGAGCAGGGCGGCGGCCAGCGCTTCAACGCGCCGTCCGACGTCCCAGCCGACACGTCCGACTTCGACAGCCCGGCCCCGGCGGCCGTGGGCGCGTCGGACGACGACATCCCGTTCTAGGCCGCTAGAATCGCGCTTCGCGCCGCCCACACGTGCGGCGCGTTTGCGCGAATATGACGAGCTTTTTCGACAGCGTTGAGGTGAGTGGCTGATGGCCCGCAAGCAGCGTGCCCAGCCGACTCCGACCACCGGCGGTCCCGGTGGGCGCCGCCGTGGCCGCTTCGGCGATCGTTACCGCCCGCGCAAGTACACCCGGATCACGGTCGAGAACATCGACTACAAGGATCTGACCACGCTGCGGCGGTTCATCTCAGACCGCGGCAAGGTTCGTTCCCGCCGGGTCACCGGCCTCTCGCGCCGCCATCAGCAGCAGCTCGGCCTCGCCGTCCGGCGCGCCCGCGAGCTGGCGCTGCTGCCCTACGTCGGCGAGAGATAGCGGTGGCCCAGGCGATCCTGCTCAAGGACGTCGAGAGCCTCGGTTCGGCCGGGGACGCCGTCGACGTCTCGCCGGGCTACCTCCGCAACTACCTGGTGCCGCGCAAGCTGGCCCAGGCCGCGACGCAGGCATCGCTCGAGGAGGCCCAGCGCCGCCGCGAGGTCGCCGAGAAGGCCGCCCAGGAGGCGCTGGATCGCGCCGAGCAGACCGCCGCGCTGCTCTCGAAGACGGTGCTCACGATCAACCACCGCGCGGGCGAGGACGGCCGCCTCTACGGCTCGGTCACCAGCGCGGAGATCGCCGACGCGATCGCCGAGGCCCGCGGCCTCAAGGTCGACCGCCGCAAGATCCAGCTTTCTGAGCCGATCCGCGAGATCGGCACGTACATGGTCGATGTCGAGCTTCCCGGTGGCGCCACCGCCTCCGTGAAGACGATCGTCGCCGAGCAGAAGTAGCCGCGCCACATCGCCGACGATGCCCCCCCGGTGCATCGCTCCGGGGGCGTGGCTTTGCAGCGAGGGACCAGTTCGCGCGCGTTTCGTGCGACTCCACGCGCGTCTTGAGCGCTCTCGCCTTCCTTTGCGAATCGACGGGCAGATAAGGGTCCGCGGAGGACCCATATCTGCCCACAGATCCGGAGATCGCCAACGCGCGGCCGAACCCCTCCCCCTCGCTGCCTAACGCGGCTGGCCTCAGGACAAGCGCTGCGGCGTTAGCCGACCACCTTCGGTAGCCACTCGCGGATCGCCGCGGCGATCGCCTCCCGGTCGGCCTTCAGGCCGTGGTCGCCCTTGACCACCACCACCTCATGGTCAGGGCGCGACGCGACCGGGCGCCCGAATGGGTCGCGTTCGCCCTGTACGACCAATACCGGCACCTCCACCTCGTCGAGCTCACCCTGGCGGCTCTTCGTGGGGTCGTCGGCCTTGCCCGGTGGGTGCTCGGGGAAGGCGAGACACAGCACCGCGTCAGCGCCGGCTTGCGCAGCCGTCCGGCACGCCACGCGCGCGCCCGACGACCGGCCGCCCGCGATCAGCTTGCCGTCACCAAGCGGCCCGCCGGAGCGCAGCGCCGCGATCACCGCGAGCCAGGCCGCGTCGAGCTGCTTCGTCGGGGCGACCGACTTGCGGCCCGCGACGCGGTAGGGCTGCAGCACGCGGACCACGGATAAGCCGCACTCGCTCGCGACCGTCGAGGCGGTGACCAGATCGATCGCCGCGATGCCTCCACCGGCCCCGTGCCCCAGGACCAGCGTTCCGGGTGCTCCCTTCACCGCCTCGACGTGCGCCTCGGCCGGGCCATGGGGAGTGTCGATCGTTCGGACCTCGGTGCCCATGCGGCGGACGATACGCGCCGCGATCTTTGCCCCGAGATAGCGGGAACTGTGTCAACACCATCACGGGTCCTGTGGTTTTCTCGCAACGGAGGTCGTCATCGCCGCAGTTCCGCCGACGTGACCTCTAAACCGACTCTTCAGATGGAAGCAGCAACCGCCCACGTCCCGCCGCAGAACCTCGAGGCCGAGGAGTCGGTGCTGGGCGCGCTGATGGTCTCCGAGGCGGCGATGAATCCGGTGATCCTCGACGTCCGCCTCGAGGAGACCGACTTCTATCGCGAGCGCCACCGGGTCATCTTCCGCGCGATCAAGCGCCTGTACGAGCGCAGCGAGCCGATCGACGCGCTGACGGTCTCGGAGCTGCTCGCACAGCAGGGCGAGCTGCAGGAGGCGGGCGGCCGCGAGGTGGTCTCGAACCTGGCCTCGTCGGTTCCCGTCGCCGGCAACGCCAGGCACTACGCGCGCATCGTCCAGCAGAACTCGCTGCTGCGCCGCCTGCTCGACGCGTCGCACACGATCCAGCGCTCGGTCCACGAGCGCGAGGGCGAGCCGCTGGAGCTCGCCGAGCGCGCCGAGCGCCTTCTGTTCAACGTCGCCCACGAGGAGCAGGCCGAGGACTTCCACGTCCTCAAGGACATCCTCTCCCGAGAGGTCGACCGGCTCGAGGAGCTCGCGAGCGGCACCGCGGAGGTCACCGGCACGGCGTCGGGCTTTGCCGACCTCGACAAGATCACCGGCGGCTTTCAGCCGGGCAACCTGATCATCCTCGCCGCCCGGCCGGGCATGGGCAAGTCCGGCCTCGTGGCGAACATCGCCGAGCACGTCGCGGTGAAGGACCGCCGCCCGGTCGCGTTCTTCTCGCTCGAGATGTCGGACTCAGAGCTCGCCCAGCGCCTGATCGCCAAGCGTGCGCGCATCCCCTCGGACAAGCTTCGTAAGGGCCAAGTCGCGGAGCGAGAGTGGGCCAAGGTCTTGAAGGTCTGCAACGAGCTCGAGGACGCTCCGCTGTGGATCGATGAGTCCTCCGACCTCGGCATCCTCGACCTCCGCGCCAAGGCCCGCCGCCTGCACGCCCAGGAGAAGTCGAACGGCAACGGCGGCCTCGCGCTGATCGTCCTCGACTACATCCAGCTGATGCGCTCGGATGACCACCGCGCCAACCGCGTCGAGCAGGTCGGTCAGATGAGCCGCGGGTTGAAGATCCTCGCGCGCGAGCTCGGCGTGCCGGTGATCGCGCTCTCACAGCTCTCCCGCGCCCCCGAGCAGCGGACAGGTCGCGACAAGCGGCCGATCCTCTCCGACCTGCGCGAGTCGGGGAACCTCGAGCAGGACGCCGACCTCGTCGCCTTCATCTACCGCGAGGACTACTACAAGAACTTCGGCGAGGAGGACGTCGACGCCGAGGAGCGTGCCAAGCTCGAGGGCATCGCCGAGCTGATCGTTCGCAAGAACCGCAACGGGCCGATCGACACGGTCCAGCTCGCGTTCATCGATAAGTACGCGTCGTTCGCGACCCTCTCGCGCACCGACCGCAGCGAGTTCGCCTCGGTTGCTCCGGGGCCTGACGCCGATCCCGGCCCGATCGCCGAGGCGGCGGACTACGAGTGACCGGCACCGTCGAGCGACTCCCGCGGTCCTGCCCATTGGCCGTCTGCGACGGCAGCGGCTGGGTGCTGCGCGACGACGACTCCGTCTTCCCCTGCGAGTGCCGCGAGCGCCGCGTCCAGCAGGCGCGCACGCAGGGCGTCCGCTCGGTCTTGCCGACCAAGTACCAGGGCGTCGGCCTCGACCGCCCGCCGATCTCCGACATGGCGCGCGACCCGAAGTACCGAAACGCGATGCGAGCCGTCACGGACTACATCGAGAACTTCGACGCCTATCTCAGCGAGGGACGGGGACTCTGGCTCGAGGGCGACGTCGGTACGGGCAAGACGACGCTGGCGATGCTGGTTTCAAAGCGGGCGATCGAGACGGGGCACTCGGTGGCCATCTACTCCCTGCCGCGGCTGCTGGCTCGGATCCGGCGCACGTACGACGGCGAGGCGGGGGAGCTCTCCTACCTCGAGTTCTTCCGGCGGCTCACGTCGGTCGATCTCCTCCACATCGACGATCTGGGCGCCGAGAAGCGCAGCGACTGGGTGCTCGAGCAGCTCTACGCGATCGTGGATGAGCGCTATGCGTCGAGCCTCCCGATGATCGTCACCACCAACCTGCCGATTCCGGAGCTGGAGGAGCAGATCGGCCAACGAACCGTCTCGCGCCTTTCCGAGACCTGTACCTGGATCGGTGTGCACGGCGAAGACAAGCGCTTCGCCGCGTAACGCCCCTGCATAATCACCCTTATGCCGGGAGTCGTAATCATCGGGACGCAGTGGGGCGACGAGGGCAAGGGCAAGGTCGTCGACCTGCTTGCCCAGGACGCCACCGCTGTCGTGCGCTTTCAGGGCGGCAACAACGCCGGCCACACGATCGTGCGCGACGGCGAGACGTTCAAGTTCCACCTGATCCCCTCCGGGATCCTCTATCCGGGCAAGCTCTGCGTGATCGGCAACGGCGTGGTGGTCGACCCGGGAGTCCTGCTCGGCGAGATCGATGCGCTCACGCGCCGGCGGATCGACGTCAGCGGCCTGAAGATCTCCGCCAACGCCCACCTGATCATGCCCTACCACGTGATGCTCGACACTGCCGGCGAGGCGCGGCTCGGCAAGCTCGAGATCGGCACGACCAAGCGCGGCATCGGGCCGTGTTACGCGGACAAGTCGGCGCGGCTGGGGATCCGCGTCCAGGACCTGCTCGACCCGAAGATCCTGCGTAAGAAGATCGCGACGGCGCTCGAGCCCAAGCAGCAGCAGCTACGTCCGTTCGCTCGCGACCCAAAGCTCGACCTGCACGCGATGACCGAGGAGTACCTGCGCTACGGCCACCGGCTCGAGCCGCACATCGCGGACACCTCCCGGCTGTGCTGGGACGCGCTCGACGCGGGCAAGACGGTCCTGTTCGAGGGCGCCCAGGCGGCGTTGCTCGACCTCGACCACGGCACCTATCCGTTCGTCACGTCCTCGAACCCGATTGCCGGCGCGGCCTGCGTGGGCGCCGGCGTGGGGCCGACCGACATCGACGAGGTCTGGGGCGTGTGCAAGGCCTATACGACGCGCGTCGGCGCGGGTCCCTTCCCCTCGGAGCTCACCGACGAGATCGGCGCCCACCTGCGCGACAAGGGCCACGAGTTCGGCACGACGACCGGGCGCGAGCGCCGCTGCGGGTGGCTGGACATGGTCGCCCTGCGCTACGCCACGCGCCTCAACCGGCTCTCGGCGCTGGCGATCACCAAGCTCGACGTTCTCACCGGCCTCGACCCGATCCGGATCGCCACTCGCTACCGGGGTAAGGAGGGGGCCGTGTTCGACTCCTTCCCGTACCACCAGTCGATCCTGCATACGGCGGCCGCCGAGTACGACGAGATGCCCGGCTGGGAGGAAGATATCTCTGAGGTTCGACGCGAGTCCGACCTGCCGCCTGAGGCCCGTGATTACCTGGCCGCGATCTCGGAGGGCGCCGGGGTGCCGATCCGGCTCGTGGGCGTCGGCCCGGGGCGCGAGCAGGTGATCCAGGTGGAGGCGCCGGAGCGGGTGGGTGTGTGATGAGGTGCTTTAGCACCGAAACGAGCGTGTCAGGCGGCGAAGCCGCCGCAAGGTATTCATGAGCGAGCCTGCTCTCACCGGGGGCTGCCTGTGCGGCGCCGTGCGCTTCGAGATCGCCGAGCCGCTCGAACACGCCCAGTACTGCCATTGCACCCGGTGTCAGCGACGTAGCGGCACGGCGGCGTCTCCGGGGGCCCGCACGGAATCCCTCTCGATCCTCCAGGGCGAGGACGTGATCAGCACCTACGATCCCGGTGGCGGGGGTTGGCTCAAGAGCTTCTGCTCGGTGTGTGGCTCGGCACTTTGGAGCCAACCGCCGGATCGCGATGACGTGCATGGAGTGCGCCTGGGCGCGATCGACGGCGACCCGGGCGTCCGCCCCAGCGCGAGGCAGTTCACCGCCTACGCGGCCGTCTGGGAACCGATCCCAGACGACGGCCTGCCGCGCTACGAGGAGCGACGCACGAGCGACTAGGACTGGCTCGAGGTCCGTCCCTCGCGCCGGCGCTCGCGCATCGCCATCCAGATCACACCGCCGACCACGGTCAGCGGGGGACCCGCGAAGCCGATTCCCATCAGCCAGTGGCCCATGTGGGCGAGGGGAAGGGTCATGCGGGCACCTCCCGGCCCTGGCCCGCGGGCGGGGCGGCCGGCTCGCGGCGGCGCGTCGGGCGCTGCTCGTCAGGCCGGGCGATCCGGTTGAGGACCCAGCCGAGCAGGAACAGCAGGCTCGCCACGATCGCCGCTACGACCGAGTACGCGATCCCGGCGAGGAAGCTGGGCACGCCCTGCCTCTGCTCGCGCTGGAGGATCTGCGTCTCGTCGGTGAAGGGGCGGTCGAAGTGCGCCGGCGCCTTCACCGCGGGCGCGGGAATCGCAGAGTCCTCCGGGAGGTAGATCGGCAGGCCCGCGACGTAGTTGTCGCGCTGGAGGCGGATCAGCGTCTTCCACGTGCCGGTCACGGGCAGCGGCTTGGTCGTCTCATAGACGCCCGGTGATGCCTCCTTGAGTTGGTCGACGACGAGCTTGCCGTCCTGCCACGCGATCGCCTGAATCCAGAAGGCGTTGTCGGCGAGGCTGGGCGGGTCGAGGCGGACCGTCGCGTTGACAGTGCGATCGGGGCCGCTGGTGACGTCGGTGAGCGTCACATCGCCGCTCCAGCCGCTCGGCGTGGAGTCGGGGATGTTCAGGCCGACGCAGGCCACGATCGCGATCAGCGCGACGCTGGCCGGCAGGACAGCGGGCGCGGCCGGGCGCGGCTTGCGGCCACCGGCGGCAGCGAACGAGCCGCCGAGGTACGCGCCGAGGATCCCGGCGGCGATGCCGGTGATCACCGTCGGCACGATCGCCTCTGCGATCAGGCTCGAGGGCCAGGGGACGGGCATCCAGACGTGCGACCAGGCGTACTCGGCGAGCATCCCGACCGAGCCGACCAGCGCGCCGGCGAAGGCGCCGAACGCGTAGCCGCGTCGCGGAGAGATCGCGAACGCCGCAAGCTCGACGCAGACCGCCTCGACGATGTAGAGCGGCATGTGCGGCATCACCTCGCCGAACACGTCGCCGACGATGAAGGCGATCGCCCCGCGGACGGCGATGAAGAACGCGACCGCGGCAAACGCGGCCCCCGGACCGATCCAGATCCGCGCGGCGACCAGTGAGATCCCGGCGGCGAACGCGAGCATGATCGGCTCGAGCACGAACTGGAACTGGGGCACCCCGAAGTCGAACTCGGCCTGGAAGGTCGAGAGCCCGATCAGCAGGCCGCCGACAGCGAACGACTTGCGGTAGCGCGACACGTAGGTGATCACGCGGTCGATCGGGTGCATCCGGGCCACCTCGTCCTTGCCGACGCTGTCGCCGCGCCCCTCGACGATGAGGATCGCGCTGCCGATCAGGGTGAGGCCGGCGCCGCCGATCAGCATCAGGTGCGTGGGCCCCCAGAGGGTCACGTCCTGGCCGAAGATCCGGTGCCAGATGTCGTCGAGCGGAAAGCCGATCAGGGCGAACGCCGACGCGGCGAGCATGGCGACGCCGCCGAGCGGTGCGTACCAATCGCCCGCGATGTGGACGGCACGCTCTGACGGCTTGCCCTCGGGGAGGACGATCGCCAGAAAGCCGGCGGCGAAGATCCCGAACAGGCCGAAGAGGATGAGGTAGTGCGCCGGGTTGGCCAGCGGCCCGGCGTCGCGGCCCTGGTCGATGTGCAGGGAGATGTCCCAGTACATGCCGAGCAGAGCGACGAGCAGCGCGCCCGCGGCGATCAGCGACGGCAGTGCCGCCCAGGGGGCGAAGCCGGTGTCGCGCGCGGCGAGGTCGGCGAGGCGGCGCAAGATGTTGTTGCGGCCGGTCCGGTGTGACCAGCCGAGGTACAGCAGAAGGCCGGTTGCGAGCATTGCCGCTGCGGTCGCACCAAATACCTGGCCGAGCGCGGCACCGCCCGCGGGGGCGGAATCAACGGTGTTCATCGGGTGAGCTCCTTCGGGTTCATCCGTGTCATGTGGCCATGTTACACCGTTTCATGTCAAGGTTACGCGGTTGCGCTTTGTAGGCTTCCCGGCCGATGTTCGAGAAGGTCCTGGTCGCGAATCGCGGCGAGATCGCGGTGCGCGTCATGAGGACGCTCGAGGAGATGGGAATCGCCTCCGTCGGCGTGTACTCCGAGGCCGACCGCGAAACGCCTCACGTACGGAAGGCCGACGAGGCCTTCTTGCTGGGCCCTGCGACCCCCGCCGAGAGCTACCTCAACATCGAGAAGATCATCGAGGTCGCCAAGGAGTCCGGCGCGGAGGCCATCCACCCGGGCTATGGCTTCCTCGCCGAGAATGCCGCCTTCGCGCAGGCGTGCGCGGACAACGACATCGTCTGGATCGGCCCACCCCCGAGCGCGATCGAGGCCATGGGCTCCAAGACACGCGCCCGCGAGATCATGCAGGAGGCGGGTGTCCCGATCGTCCCGGGCTCCACCGAGCCCTCCCCAGACGTCGAGTCGGCTCGCAAGACCGCCGAGGAGATCGGCTACCCGGTCGCCTGCAAGGCCGCCGGTGGCGGTGGCGGCAAGGGCTTCCGCGTCGCTCTCACCCCTGACGACCTCGAGGCGGCGTTCGAGGGCGCCGCGCGCGAGGGCGAGAAGTTCTTCTCCGACGACCGCGTCTACCTCGAGCGGTACCTCGAGGACCCGCGCCACGTCGAGGTTCAGGTGCTCGCCGACTCGCACGGCAACGTCGTCCACCTCGGCGAGCGCGACTGCTCGATCCAGCGCCGCCACCAGAAGCTGATCGAGGAGGCGCCGGGCCCGCACGTCGACGAGGAGATGCGCGAGCGGATCGGCCGCATCGCCAAGGAAGCGGCGCGCGCGGTCGACTATCGCGGCGCCGGCACCGTGGAGGGCATGCAGGTCGGCGACGAGTACTTCTTCCTCGAGATGAACACCCGCGTACAGGTCGAGCACTGCGTCACCGAGATGGTCACCGGCGTCGACATCGTGCGCGAGCAGGTCCGCGTCGCCGCGGGTGAGGAGCTCTCGGTCTTCCAGGAGAGCGTCGCGCTGCGCGGCCACGCTATCGAGTGCCGGATCAACGCCGAGGCCGCGCACAAGAACTTCGCTCCCGCGCCGGGGCGGATCGAGCGTTACATCGAGCCCTCCGGCCCGGGGGTCCGCGTCGACTCTGGCCTCGAGGCCGGCGGGGAGGTCACGCCACTCTACGACCCGATGGTGGCGAAGCTGATCGTCTGGGACGCCGACCGCGAGCTGGCGACGCGGCGCATGCTTCGAGCCCTCAACGAGTACATCATCGAGCCGCTCACGACCCTGATCCCGTTTCACCTGGAGATCCTTGCCTCGGAGCAGTGGGCGCGTGGTGAGACCTGCCGCGATCTGACCGAGGACAAGAAGTGGCTGAAGGAGATCACGCCGCACGCCACGCTCGCCGGCTCCCCGCCGCCGCCGTCCGGTGACGATGCGGACGAGGAGACGGTTGAGCGCACCTACACGGTCGAGGTCAACGGCAAGCTCCACGCGGTGAAGGTGATCGGTGCCGCGCCCGCTGGTGGTGGCGCGGCGGCCCCGGCGGCCGGCGCCAAGCGCCCGGCCAAGCGCGAGCGCGGTTCCGGTGGCGGCGGTCCGAGCGGGCCGGTGCTGACCGCGCCGCTGCAGGGCACGATCCTGAAGGTCGCCGTGGAGAAGGGCGCCGAGGTCGCCGAGGGCGCGCTCATCTGTGTGATCGAGGCGATGAAGATGGAGAACGAGATCACCGCTCACGTCGCCGGCAAGGTGACCGAGCTCAACGTCTCAGAGGGCGCCGCGATCAACTCC
Organism: uncultured Solirubrobacterales bacterium; assembly: GCA_963796815.1. GTDB lineage: Bacteria > Actinomycetota > Thermoleophilia > Solirubrobacterales > 70-9 > WHSW01. Next base: position 180,862 of record CAWCNF010000008.1, on the reverse strand, counting down.
GGCGACCCGATCTGCAAGATCGAGTAGGTCGCGCATGCGAGGCGTTAGCCGAGCCGCGCCGCTGTTGAGGCGCCTTGTCTGAAGGGCTCCCGTGGAGAGGTCCGGGACCCGGGCGGCCGGAGCTGGCGCTGCCGCCGGATGAAAGGCCGAAGCTGCGCCACGCCGGCACCTGGCGCAAGCGCTGGCGCTACCTGGGGGCGTTCTCCGACGAGGTCATGCTCTGCGCGGCTCGGGTCGGGGTGGGACCGCTCGGGCAGACCTTCTGGGCGATCTGGGACCGCGAGACGCGCGAGCTGAGCGAGCGCACCCGGATGATCATCCCGATGTTGGCGCGCGGGGAGGTCTGGACGGAGCACTCGCCGGACGTCGACGACGAACCCGGTCAGGTGGAGTGGGCCCCGGACGCGGGCAAGCTGCGCGTCCGCGTCGAGGCCTCGGCGCGTGACGGCAAGCCGCAGGTTCGCGGCTTCCTGGGCGTGGAGAGCGCGGGCCCGTGGTTGGAGGCCGTCTGCCCGACGGGCGAGGGCGACGGCTGGGTCTGGACCCGCAAGCGCCCCGTGACGGTCGAGGTCGACGTCCGCGTCGGCGACAGGCGCATCCGTTGCGAGGCGCGCGGGGTGGAGGACGAGTCGTGCGGCTATCACCCGCACCACACCGTTTGGGACTGGTCGGCGGGCGTCGGCACGACCGCCGACGGCAGGGCGGTCGCCTGGAACCTCGTCAGCGGCGTCAACGATCCGCCGCGCGGTTCCGAGCGGGCGATCTGGGTCGACGGCGATCTGGCTGCCGAGCCCGGGCCGGTGAGCTTTCACGGACTCGAGTCGGTGGGCTTCGACGACGGCTCGCGCCTCGTCTGCGACGCCGAGGCCGAGCGCAGCCACGACGAGTCAAGGCCGTTCGTCAAGTACTCCTATCGCCAGCCCTTTGGCACCTTCACCGGCAGCCTTCCGGGAGGGTTGAAGCTCGCCTCGGCCTTTGGCGTCATGGAGCACCAGGACGCCACCTGGTAGCCGGCGCCTACGGATAGACCGACTCCACCTGCCAGCGCCACGGCGGCTCCTCGCCCGCGGCCCACTCGTATTGGTTGCGCCCGTCGAGGGTCTCGAGTGCGACCAGCGCCGGCACCGCGTCCTCGAGCAGCGGGGTCGGCGCAAGTCGCTGCACGTCGGCCGAGCTTGCCTCGCGTCCGAGCGACTCCCAGCCGATCGTGGGCCGGTACAGCCAATAGGTGATCTCGGCCGGACCGCCGGCCCGGCGATGGTCGCTGACCGCAACGAACTCAGTGATGCGCCGGTTCGAGGCGGTGAGGCCAGGCTTTGCGCCCGGAAGCGCGCAGCTCGCGCTACGGCAGCGGCGAAAGTCGACCGGCAGCAGGCCGCCGGAGGCCGTCGGTGCCGGCGCGAGCGCCCGCACGGTCCCGGCGAGGGGTCGCCCGTACGCCTCGGTCAGTGGGTCGCGCCAGCAGGGGCCGGGCCCGACGGCGCCGCAGCGCATTTTCCGAGCGAGAGTCGAACCGAGCTCGCGGCCGCTGTGGTCGGCGCCCGCCCCGACGGCGGCGATGCCGGCGATCAGCGCCAGCGCGACGAGGATCGTGATCCCGACGTGCTCGGCGGTCGCCGCTCCGGCCTGGTCGCGCCAATGCATGGTCGGGCGACCGTAGGCTCGCGCGCACTACGGGTGACGCGGCGAGTGTGGCGGCTCAGTGAACAAGGCGCCTCAACGGCGGCGCAACCTCGGCTAACGCCTCAGTGACTAGGAGAGGCCCTCGCGCGCCTCGCGCACGAGGGTGACGGCCTCGGGGAACACGACCCGGATCGCGTCGCGAACCTGCATCGCCTGCTCGTCGCTGCCGCCCTGCAGGTTGAGCCGCTCTATCGCGGCGACCGTGATGTCGACGGCGAGCTTGATCGCGTTGTCGGCCCAGGCGACCTTCTGAGCGCCCTGCATCTGCTCGGCCATCTCGCCGAGGCGGGCGCGGAGCTCGTCCGGGTCGCCGAACAGGCCGAAGGGATCGCTTCCTTCCATGCTTCGATCATAGACGGGCGCCGATCCCGAGCCGGTCGAGCAGCTCGAGAATCGGGTCGCGCAGGGCTCGGATTCCCTTCACGTCGCCCGCGGCGAGCCGGGCGGTGACAAGAGCGGCAATCGCCGCGATCCCGGCCTCGACGGCAAACCGATCGTGCTCGTCGGCGCCGACGGCAGCCGCCAGGAGATCGACGAGGCCGTGCTGCAATGCGGTTCTGCGCTCGATCGCCGCAGGGCCCGCTGCGTAGACCTCGATCAGGAAGACCCGCGCTGTCACCGGATCGGCCGCGATCGCTCCGAGGTAGTCGTCGAGCACGCGGGCGAGTGGCGGGTCGTCCGCCTCGCGCCCCGCCCCGCCCGAGGATTCGGCCATCGCCGCGCCGATTGCGGCGTAGGCAGCGTCGAAGACGCTCATGAAGCAGTCCTCTTTGGAGCTGTAGAGCTCGTAGAAGGTCTCGCGCGAGACGCGGGCCCTGCGCAGGATGTCGGCGACGGAGGTGAGCGCGTAGCCCTTCTCGGCCATCGCCTCTGCCATCGCGCGCTGCAGCCGCTCACGCTGGGAACCTGTGACCTCCGCGCGCGAGAGCGAGTGGCGCCCGCGCGGCAGCGGCTGCATCAGGCGCCTCAACGGCGGCGCACCTCCGCTCCGCGATCGCAGAGGCGCCTCAACGGCGGCGCACCTCCGCTCCGCGATCGGAGTGGCGCCTCAACGCAATGCCTCGCCGATCTCGCTCCCGGGCAACACAGGGAAGAGCAGGCGCGAGCCACTCCCGGCGCCGACCGTGACGGTATCCACCGCTGGCACCCCGGGTTCGGAAGCTCCCGAGGCGGCAAGGAGGGTGAGGCGCAGCCGGTCGCCCGCCGCGAAGCGATTGCCGATCGGCCACAGCTCCACCCGGTAGCGCCGCTCGGCGCCCGGCGCGGCCGGGTCCTTTGAGTCGAACTCGCCGTAGGGCTGGACGAGCTCGCCGTCGCGGCGCAACGAGCGCTTGCGATCGACGTGCGGGAACGCGCTCGAAAGGCGTCCCGAGGCGACCGGATGGGCGACGCCGTCGGGTGAGACGTCGGAGAGGACGGCCCAGATGTCCGTCTCGGGCGCAGTGCTCGAGAGCCTCAGGTCGAGGCTCGCCGGGCCGGCGGCGAGGACGTCCTTCGCAAACGGCGCCGTCGTGTAGGTGAGGGCCGACGGCTCCGAGGCGTTCATCTCGGTGATGACCGGGAACGCCGTCGCGAGCTGGTTGACGCCGAAGCCGCCGATGATCGCCGTGTTGTACGGGTCGCTGTTGAACGGGATCGACGCGAGCGCTGGGTAGGACTGCTGTGTCGCGGTCGCCGGGACGCCCAGGGTGAGCGTGCCGTCGTTGAGCGAGCTGGCGGTCCCGCTCGGCGCCGGGTCGAGGGCCAGCGAAGCCCACCGGGTGCCCGGGAGCGGCCAGTTGCGCCCGTCGACACGGGAGAAGTCGCCGGCGAGCATGTCCTCACGGTCGCCGTTCGCCAGCCACAGCTGCACGCGTGGGTGTTTCGCGACGCCGTTGTCGACGCCACGGACGTAGCGGTCAAACCACGCTGCGCTCTCGGCGACACCGCCGTCGGTGTTGGCCGGGGCGCCGTCGTGCGCGCCGACCACCACCAGGTGCGCGCCGTCGCCACGGAGCTGCTGAAACGCCTGGAACGCGCCGCGCGACTCGACGTCGAAGAAGCCGTCGATCATCAGGATCGGCAGGTGGTTGACGTCGCCGCGAAAGCCGCGCTGGTGCCACCACCGGTCGAGCGTCGGGTGCAGGAGATCGCTGAGCCCGGCGTCGGCGAGGCCGGCGATTATGTCCGCGCCGGATGCGGGGTCGCGGGCGAGGCGGTCCAGCCCCTGGACCGCGGCCGGGAAGCCGATCAGCGCGAGCACGCCCGCGCCGGGGACCATGTTGTTGACGCCGCCCGGGTACAGCAGGTCGCGGTAGAGCTCGAAGGTGCCCGACTTGAGCACCGCGGCGCGAACGCACGGCAGCCGGCGATGCAGCGAGTTGTAGATCGTGATCGCGCTCGCCGAAAACCCGTTGATGCCGAGGCTGCCGTCGCTCCAGGGCTGATGGCAGGCCCAGCGCAGGACCTCGCCGACGTCGCGCTGCGTGCGCGGCCCGAGCGCGTCGAACTGCCCGTCGCTGTCCCCGGTGCCGCGGATCTGGACGAGCAGCGAGTTGTACGCCGGACCCGGGGTGAAGGTCGTCGTGCCCCGGCCATAGGGGCTGAACTCGACGATCGTCGGTCGCGGCCCAAGCGGCGCCTCACCCGTGAGCGTCGTGGCCAGCTCGACCCCGTCGGACGCCGTAAAGCGCTCGTTCTGGCTGACCGTCTCAGCCCGCGCCGGCGCGGCGGCCCACGCCGCGAGGAGGGTCGCGGCGACGGCGGTTAGCGAGCGGCGGCGGATCACCCGTCGCGGCCCGGCTGCTGGGTGGTGAGCGGCGGGCGCTCCGCGCGGGCGATGTCCATGGTCTTGCCGAAGCCGCGGCGCGTCTGCGTCTCGACGATCCGCTGGGCGAGCATCCGGATCGGCAGGACCGCGCCCACCCAACGCGGCGAGACGATCCGCCGCGAGCGCCGGGCGATGCCGCGCTCGAGCGCGTCGATCGCGTCCTCGACCGGTGCGACCGGCATCCGGCCCTGGCCGCCGATCGGCATCCGCGAGGCCGCTTCGGTCGCGAACCCGCGCGAGGTCATGTCGGTGTCGAGCTCCGCGTAGTAGGCGACGCCGACCTTGGCGCCGCTCGGCCGCAGCTCGATCCGCAGCGAGTCGCCGAGCGACTCGACGGCGGCCTTCGACGCGCAGTACGCCGACATCAGCGGCAGGTGCACGGCGGCGGCCAGCGAGGCGGTCAGCAGGAAGTACCCGCGGGGGTGGCTCACGTGCGGACCCGCCGCGCGGACCAGGTTGTAGGTGCCGTTGAGGTTGACCGCGATCTGCGCGTCCCAGACGGAGGGGTCGCCGTCGATCAGCGTCATCTGCGCGCCGATGCCGGCATTGGCGATCGCGACGTCAATGCCGCCGAGCCGCTCGACGGCCTGTGCGACCGCGGCGTCCACCTGCTCGCGCTCGGCGACGTTGCACTCAAACCACGGGGCGTCGCCGCATGCGGCGGCCGTCTCGGCAAGCTGGTCGGGCTCCAGACCGAGCAGCGCGACCGTGGCGCCGCGCTCGTGCAGGCGCTTGGCGGTGAGCGCGCCGATGCCCCGCGCAGCCCCGGTGATCACCACGCGGCGGCCCGCGAGCGAGGTTGAGTCGGTCATCGGCTTCTTCTTTCGGTCAGCCGACGCGCGATCCGGGCGAGCCCCGACGGCGGCCCGCTGGGCGGCGGATCGGGTTGGACGCGCAGGGCGTTCAGCGTCATCGCGAGCATCTCGTAGTGGCCGACGAGCATGCACAGCTCGATCAGCCCCCGGTCGTCGAGGCTCGCGGCGAGCTCCGCCCAGAGGGCGTCGGAGATGGTCCGCTGCTCGTGCAGTTCGTCGGCGGCGCGCAGCAGCAGCCGCTGGCGCTCGCGTCCAGCCCTCGGCGGCCGCGCCGAGCGCGACGCGCTCGATCTCCTCGGGGGTGAGGCCGGCCTCGGCGCCAAGGCGCTCGTGGTGATCGCGTTCGTAGGCCGAGTCGCAGTTGTGAGCGACGCGGAGGATCACCAGCTCGCTCTCGGCGCGGGGAGGACGCCCCCAGGCATCAGCGCGCCGGCGAACGGCAGCCAGCGGCGAAACAGCCGCCGGTGCCGGGCAAGCGTCGTGAACACGTGCGGCGGCGCCCCGCCGACCGCCGCTCCAAGCGCACGCGTGATCAGCGTGTTGACCCGCCCGAGCTCCCGCCCGGACCCCGGCGCAATTCGTGGCCCGGGCGCGCTACGGACCTCAGTCGTCTCCATGGCGCGCGACCCTAGCATTTGCGAACACAGCTGTTCGCAGTTCCAGGTCGCAGGCGCCGCCGAACGTCCCGCGCTGAGGGCTATGGGCGACCTTGAGGGACGTTCGCGGAGGTGCGGGCGCGGGTCAGGCAGTGAGGGAGGGCGACTCGCGGCTGTGGCCACACTCAGCGCGGGTCGCGCCACGAGTCCGGCCGCCCCCCCGCGCCGACGGGCAGATGGGTCCTCAAGGGACCCATATCTGCCCACGGATCGAAAACGCCACGCGACCACGCACGGGACACACCACAAACGCCACGCAACACCCGGCCCTACCCAGCAAGACCACGCCCCGCGACACCACCCCCATCCCGGCCCCGCCGCCGCGCCCAGGCCCTAGGCTGGCCGCGTGGCCCTTCCCGACCCGCAGGACTCATCGACCGCCCTGATCACCGGCGCCTCGTCGGGGATCGGTGCGGCGATCGCGCACGAACTGGCGGCTCGCGGCCACAACGTGGTGGTCGTCGCGCGCCGCGAGGATCGGCTGCGCGAGCTTGCCACGCGAGATCGCGGGCGAGCACGGAGTCCGCGCGGACGTGCTCACCGCAGACCTCGGCGACGCCGCCGCGCGCGATCGCCTCGTCGCCAGCATCGACGAGCTCGGCCTCGACGTCGAGATCCTCGTCAACAACGCCGGCTACGGCGACAACGACTGGGTCAACACCGCCGACCGCGAGCGCCTGCTGGCGATGGTGAGGCTCAACTGCGAGGCGCTGCTCGACCTCCAGGCCCGGTACTCGGCCGGGATGGTCGAGCGCGGCCGCGGCGCGATCCTCAACGTCGCCTCCACGGCTGCCTTCCAGCCGATGCCTGGGACGGCGACCTACGCGGCTTCGAAGGCCTTCGTGCTCAGCCTGAGCGAGGCGACGCATTCGGAGGTGAAGGGCAGGGGCGTCACGGTGACAGCGCTCTGCCCCGGGCCGGTCAAGACCGAGTTCGCCGAGGTGGCTGGGATCGGCGGGGCGGAGGAGCAGCTGCCCGACCTCTTCTGGGCGAGTGCCGAGGAGGTGGCGAAGGCCGCCGTCGACGGCCTCTCAAACGGCAAGCGCGTGGTGATTCCAGGCGTTCTCAACCGCGCGTCTGCGATCGGCGGCCAGTACACGCCGAGGGCGCTCGCGATCCCGCTGGTCAAGCGCGTCTGGGGCGCGGCCAGGAGATAGGCGGCTAGCGCCGGCGCGCCACGGCCACCATCTGACCACCCCTGCGAGCGAGCGCCGCGATCGCCTCGAGGGGAAACGACACGAGCGCCACAAGCGGCGCGCCCAGCACGGTGACCACGCTGTCGACGGCGAACTGCAGGCGGCTGCGCGAGTTCTTCGCGCGCAGCCTCCCGGCGCGCACCTCACGCGCGAAGTTGGGATGAAACGTGAGGCCGTTCAGCAGCGTCTGCCACATCCACGGTTGGTTGGGCCCGCGCCACGGCCAGCTGACGGACTCGAGCCCGTGGCCGTTATGCACGGCGAGCAGGTCGAGGCTGCGCCGGGTGTGGATGAGGTGCCCCGGGTAGAGATCGATCGCGGCCCAGCCGCCGACGCCGATCGCGGCCTGCCAGCTCGCGCGATCGGGGATCGCGATCTCGCGGGTTCCCCGGTCTCCCGGCCGGCACACCGCCTCCCACTCCGCGCTCAGGTCAACCTCGCGGTCATGCTCGAGCGCGACCCCGCAGCTCTCGCAGCGCAGGATGACCCGCTCGGCCTCGGCGTCGGGAAGCGGCTCACCGATGCTCGCCGCCTCGGTGCCGCGTGCCGGCAGCCCCACCCACGGGAAGAGCGGCTGCCCGCACAGCGGGCACGGACGGAGCTCGTCGCTCACCTAGCTTGCGGAAGCTCGTAGGAGACGCCGGCGTCCTCGAGGGACGCGAGGAAGTCGCGTGGATCGAAGGCCTCCGACGGCGCCAGGGCACCGCTGCGGTCATAGCCAGGGGCTGCGCAGCGCAGCGCGCCTTCGACCGTTGCCACGGCGGTGAGGCCGTAGACGTCAACGCCGCGAATGACGCCCTTGCGGGTCTTCGGGCCCTTGCCGGCCTCGCAGACGATCACGAACCGAGCGCGACGCCGCTCGGCCTCGCTGGGACCCTCGGGCATCTTCGCGATCGCCCTCTCGACCAGACCGCGAAGCCCCGTGCCAAGGGCAAAGCGCAGCGCGGGCATCATCACCGGCACGGTCGCGCCCAGCTTCGGGTGTGGTGCCACGGTCGAGGCGCTGAGCGAGGTGCGGACGTTGCGCGTGTCGACGTGCCGCGGCACCGTGAAGTGCTCGCCCGCGGGGTAGGCGACCATCTGCTGGCGACCGGCCGGCGCGGGAAAGTCGACGGCCGGGCGACGGACCTTGCGCGCCGCCACCTGCAGGCGGCCGTCGCGCCACTCGAGCTCGTCGCCACCGATCTGGCCAACGGCGGAGATCGTCGTTCCGCGCGAAGCCCCGAAGCTCTCGGTCCAGTAGGCGAGGCGCACCTCGTCATACGGTCCGTTCCCCTCGCAGGTGAGCGCGGCGATCATGTCTCCGGGGACGTAGTCGAAGCCCATCGCCGTCACCAGGGCGACGCCCGCCGCCTTCGCGTCGGCGTCGCGGTCGAAGACGGTCTTCATGAACGGCTGCTCGCCGGTCGTGTCGAGGTAATGGGTGCCGGCCGCGATCGCGGCCCGCAGCACGGGTTCGCCGTGCTCGGTGAACGGGCTCCCGGCGCACGAGATCACCGCGGCGCATGGCTCGAGCGCCGCCTGCAGCGCCGCGGTGTCCTCAAGCGGCGCGTGCGCGGTGCGGACGCCTCCCAGGGATTGCGAGAGCGCGTCGAGCTTCGTGGCGCTTCGCCCGGCCACCAGGAAGTCGGCGCCGCGGCGCTTCAGTTCGGCGGCGACGAGGCGCCCGGTGTACCCGGTCGCGCCGTAGACGGCGATGGGCCCTGTCTGCGATCGCGGCGTCCGAAGGACGGCGCGGAGTCCCGCCGCTGTTGAGGCGGCTGTCTGTGCCTGGGTGGTCGACGCTTCCATGGATCGCGAGCGGGATCGTATTCGCCCGGATATCGTTGCCTCATGCAGCTGCGCGAGATCATGACCGCGGGCGTCGTCACGGCCGCGCCGAACGCCGACGTCCTGGCGATCGCGCGGCTGATGCGCGACCGCTCCGTCGGCTCCGTCGTGCTCTGCGATGCCGACGGCACGCCCGAGGCGATGGTCACCGACCGCGACCTCACGGTGAGAGCTCTCGCCGAGGAGCTCCCAGCGGACGAGCTGATCGGCACCCACGCCTCGCGACCGCTGGTGACCGGCGAGCCCGACATGGAGCTCGAGGAGGCCGCCGCGCTGATGGTCGCCCACCGCATTCGGCGGTTGCCGATCGTCGACGGCGAGAGCCTCGTCGGCATCGTGACAATCGACGACATCGCCGTTCGAACCGGCAACCTCGAGGTCGCCCACCGGATGACGCACGACGTGATCGAGGGCGCGCTGCCAGGCTTCTTCTTTCACGAGCGCGGTTAAACCAATGCCTTCCACCCCACAGCAGCTACAGACCCGGGCGCGCTTCGAGGCGCTGATCGGCCTCGCCGCGCCTGCGCTCGACCTGGTGCTGAGCGTCGGCGACCGAGTTTCGCGCCTGGTCGCCCCGGCTGACGACTACGTCCCGGTGCGGGCCGCGGCGGACAGGCTCGAGCTCGGCCGGCCCCAGCCCTCCGCGGAGAGCGATTAGCTGCTGTGAACAGGCAGGCGATCCTCGAGCGCGAGCGCAGCGGGCAGGTCCTCGCGGGCGCGTTGGCGATCGCGACGCTGCCGATTTTCATCCTCACCCAGATCGTCCTCTCGGAGTCGGGCTTCAACCTCACCGGGATCCCGACCGAGACCTTCCGCTCGTTCAACGACCACTCGGGGGCGTTCATCGCCCAGGGCCTGCTGACGGCGCTGCTCTACGCGCTGTTTGTCTTCCCCCTCTACTACCTCTTCCGCGCGGTCCAGGCGCGCAGCCAGCGCGTGAACCCAGCGATGGTCGGCTTCGTCTTCCTGGGCCCGGCGCTCTACGCGCTCAGCAACGTGCTGCTCGCGTTCGCCCAGAGCAACGTCGCCTCTGACTTCGCCGCCCAGTCGGCGGCCGGCGGCGACATCTACAACCTGCTGTCCGACATCCAGGACGACAGCACGCTCACCCAGATCGGCACCTACCTCCAGTTGCCAGCGGCGCTCGGCCTCGTCGTTGCGATCTTCTACACGTCGCTGAACGCCTTCCGGGTCGGCCTCCTCACGCGCTTCTTCGGGACCCTGGGAATGGCGCTCGCCGTGGCCCAGATCCTCGTTCCGCAGCTCGGGCGGCCCGCCCTGATGGCGTGGTTTGCCTGGCTCGGTTTCCTCTTCCTCGACCGCATCCCGAACGGCCGCCCGCCCGCCTGGGCCGCGGGCGAGGCAATCCCCTGGCCACGGCCGGGCGAGCAGGTCGCGACGGCCGGCGCACCGGCCGAGGCGATCGAGGGCGACGCGACCGAGGCCTTCGAATCTCAGAGCAACGGCGACCATTCCGCACGGCGCGACCGCGCGCGCAAGCGCAAGCGCAAGAGACGACGCTAGGGAGCGCTCATGAGGAACACCGGGATCTCGCTCGCACTCGCCATCGCGGCGATCGCGATCGCGCCCGGTGCGGCCTCGGCCGCCGGCGACCCGGCCGACTTCGGCCTCACCCTCGACGGCCCGCAGAGCGCGTCGGTCGGCGGCAAGGCGACCTACTCGGTCGTGATCACCAACGACGGGCCCGGAACCGAGGCGGCCAAGATGCGGCTCACCGGCGGCCACGGGGCCACGAACGTCGATCAGGGCGACCCGCTGCGCACCCAGTCGCAGACGACGACGCAGGGCACCTGTTTCGCGGACAAGAAGGGCGTGATCTGCCGCCTCGGTGAGATCAAGCCGGGCGACAACGTGAAGATCCAGGTGGGCGTCAAGACGTTCGACGCCGACATCCCCACGCTCCCGATCCAGGCGACCGTGCAGCCGGACCTCGACACCACGATCGACCCGAACCCCGACAACAATCACGCCGAGATCGTCACGCAGGTGCGCGCGCCGATCACGGTCGACGGCCTGCCGGACAGCTGCGCGAAGGGGTCCTTCACCGTGAAGGTCGGCGTCGACGTCCCGAAGGCCGACAACACCAAGGCCCTCGTCGACGGCAAGACGTTCGCCACGAGCAAGAAGGACAGCTTCTCGTTCAAGGTCAACCCGAAGAAGCTGGACAAGGGCAATCACTCGCTGAGCATCGTCGTGCAGGCCAATCACGGCGGACCGCTGGCGACGCTGAAACGGAAGTTCAAGACCTGTTGAGCCGCCACGCAGGGGCGATTCGCGCAGCGCTCGCCATCCTCGGGCTGATCCAGCTCGTCGATGGGCTGTACGCACTGCTGGCCCCGCGCTCGTTCTACGACGACTTTCCCGTCGGCCGCGGCTGGGTGGAGGCCCTGCCCGCCTACAACGAGCACCTGGTCAGGGATGTCGGCGGCCTCTTCATCGCAACCGCCGTGGTCCTGCTGGCGGCGGCGCGCACGCTCGACCGGCGCCTGGTCATGGTCGCGTGCGCCTCGTTTCTCTGCTTCTCGGTGCCACACTCGATCTACCACCTGTTGAACCTCGGCCCGTACGGCACGTTCGACGCCGTCGCCAACGTGATCGCCTTGGCGGCCACCGTGCTCATCCCGGTCTGGGTCCTCGTGGTGGCCAGACGTCCAGACCCGGCCTGAGGCCCGGCGCGCGCGTACCGGGGGGTCCGTAGATTCAGCGTGGTGAAGCGAGGGCGGGCAGTTGTGGCGCTCGCGGTGGGCGCGCTGGCGCTTGCTGTCCCGGCGTCCCAGGCCAAGGTCGTGAGCATGCCGGCGCAGCGCGCCCCGGCGCAGGTACGCGCGTATTGGACACCTGAGCGGATGCGCCACGCGTCACCGCTCGACCTCGTCGTGGGCGACGGCGGTCGCCTCGAGCGTGCGCCCGCGAGGCAGAAGTCGGGACCGCTCCTGCCAGGCGATCGTGCCTCCGACGTGAGTACCTCGAGCGCCAACTTCCCGGAGCGCGCGCACGGCAAGGTGTTCTTCACGCTGGTCGGTGGCTCCGATCCCGGCGACTACGTCTGCTCGGGCACGGTCGTTCACTCCAACTCACATGCGCTCGTCTGGACGGCGGGACATTGCGTCGACGACTCCGAGACCGGTGGCGGCTTTGCCACCAACTGGACCTTCGTGCCCGGCTACCGGGCCGGCGACAAGCCGTTCGGCGAGTGGCCGGCCAAGCGGCTGGAGACGACCCCGGGCTGGCAGAACGCGGCGAACACGCGCGTGGACTTCGGCGCGGTGACCGTGGCGCGCGACGCTGAGGGGCGCGGCGTCGAGGACGTGGTCGGCTCCCGCGCGATCACCTTCGGGCACGCCCGGCCCGACACCGTCTCCGCGTTCGGCTATCCGGCCGAGCCGACGCTGTTCGAGCCGCTCTTTGACGGGGAGCGCCTCTATCGCTGTGACTCGGCCATCACCGGCACCGACGATCCTCCGGGCACCGGCCCGGAGACGATGCAGATCGACTGCGACATGAGCGGCGGCTCAAGCGGCGGCGGCTGGGTCGCCGCCAACGGCTCGGTGGTGGGGCTCACCAGCTACGGCTACGCCGCTGATCTCAGCCATCTCTACGGCCCCTACTTCGGCGCCGACGCCCGCGACCTCTACGAGCGGGCGTCCGGACCGCAGATGCTCTGCGCGGGTGCCGCCGTGACCAACCTCGGCGGCGGCGGCGCGGACAGCTTCAAGGGCGCCGGTCACGCCCAGTCGTTCCGCCTCGAAGGAGGTTTGGACCGCGCCGTGGGCGGCGGTGGCGACGACGCGGCATGCGGCGGCTCAGGCAACGACCACCTCTCGGGCGGTCGGGGCGCGGACGACCTCTTTGGCGGCCCCGGCCGTGACACCCTCGTCGGTGGGCCCGGCCATGACGTGTGCGTCGGCGGCCCCGGGCGTGACCGCGCCGTGGGCTGCGAGGTCGTTCGCAGCGTTCCCTGACGTGGGCGAGTTGGTAGACCCGGTCGTTCCCGCCGGCCACCTGCGTGGGCAGGTGCAGCCGCACATAGCCCACGACGGCGTCGAGCTGCGCCCCTGGAGCCTCGACGACGTGCCGCTGCTGACCGAGGCCTTTCGCGACCCGGCGATCCAGCAGTGGCACGCGCGAACCATGAACGAAGCGGAGGCCAGGACCTGGATCACCGAGCGGATGGGGCGCTGGAGCCGAGAGATGGGCGTCGACTGGGCCATCACGGTCGGCAGCGTCGGCGTCGGACGCGTCGGGTTTCGAGAGCTCAACCTGCGCGAGGGCCGCTTTCACCGGTTGGAGCTGTGCTCCATCCGGACGGATGGCACGACATGCACCTGCACGCGCGGCTGGGGACGGACTAGCGGCTAGCCGAGGGTGCTGACGCCGGGTGGGCTGTCGACCGCCTGCTCGTCCTGGGCGGCGAGGCGCTTGCGGTGGGTGCGGATCTCGCTGAGGATCCGCTCCAGGCGCGGCTCGGTCGTGGAATCGACGTGGGTCATCGCCGCTGCGACGGCCGGGTGGACTGCGGCGATGCGCTCGTGCATCGCCTGGGCGACCGCGCGGTAGGTCGGATGGCCCTCGCGGCCTGAGCGGAGTTCGCAGAGGTGCATGGCCTCGCGCGCGTTGAGGTCGAGCACGTAGCGGATCCGGTAACCGAGGCACAGCGCGTAAGGCGCCGCCTCGGCGAGGCCCGCGGCCTCGAGGCGGTCGAACTCGGAATGGGAGATCTCAAGCGCGCGCTCGTAATCGCCGCCAACGCCCGCTTCGCGGACCTCCTCGGGAACGCCCGCGCCGAGGTCGGGGCCGAGGCGTTGCCACTGGCAGGTGAGCATCCGGTGGCGCTGCAGGTCGCGGAAGCCGCCGTAGTCGGAGACGATCTCGAAGCGGTAGCGGACCGCCTCCCAGCCGCGGCCGGGACGGTGGCGGCGGTTGCGCCGCTCGCCGGCCAGCTCGCCGATCAGCTCGGCGCGCTCGATTGGATCCAGGGCGCCGATGCGCCGGCGGATCTCAGACTCCGACGTGCCGGCCGACTCGAACAGCGAGGCGGTCAGCAGGTCCTCCTCCGTGCCGTCGACGTGGACGAGCTCGACGGAGGGGATCGCGTCGCCCTCACGCCGGTCGAGACCGAGCCTCGCGACCGCGGCCTCCGTTGCCTCGCGCCGCTCGCGCAAGTGCTCGACCCAGTCGCCGCCGCGGTCGGGTCGATCGACGCGCGCGACGAAGCTCGGGATCGTCTGCTGGAGCTCAGCCAGGAGCATCTCGCCGTAGTTGCGCGCCTCGGGCAGCGGCGAGGCGGCCAGGCGCAGGAGCAGCTGCTCGTAGGCCTGGCCAGAGGCGTAGATGCCGACATGGCTCAGGGTGGAAGCCGGCAGCAGGCCGCGCAAGAGGTCGAGCGCCTTGGCTCGGATCGACGAGTGCCAGGCGCGCTCGGGCTGGTCGTCGGCGCGCGGCCAGCGATCGGCCGCCCATTCCTGGACGCTCTCGAGCCCGCGCGAGTAGATCCCGAACAGCTCGTCCATCGTCGCCGCGTACTCGGGGCCGAGGTCGTCGTCGCCGTAGTAGCGGTAGCCGCCGCCATGCATTCCCTCGACCGGCTGGTCGTAGGGGATGTAGCGCGTCGACTGCTCCAGGTAGGCGGCAAGCCGTCCACGCTGGAGGATCTTCGTGAGCACGTTCGAGACCCACTCGCAGCCGACGTGGGCACCGCCAACCTGCGCGATCGAGTCGTCGCCGTAGCCGATGAAGACGCGCTCGTAGAGGCCGGCGGCGCGCTCGCCCTCGCTGCCGTCGAAGGGACGACCGCCCGAGGGGACGTCCTCGGCGAACTCCTCGCAGAAGAGCCGGCGCAGCGTGCCCGGATAGCGCGAATAGCGGGCAAAAAGCGCGCCTTTGACCGTCTCGGGGAGGTTGACCAGGCCGAAGACGGGGCGGTCGAGGTTCGTGAAATGGGGCCGCAGGAGCTCCTGCTCGGCTTGGGTGAAGGTCTCGACCGGGTAACGCACGGGCGGTCGATCGTAGTGATCGCTCCGGTGGAATTCACTGCGAGGCGGAAGCCGAGTCGCGCCGCCGTTGAGGCCCCTTATTCAGGCGGGGGAGCGCCCATCAGCTCCACGCGGTGGCCGCCCGGCCCGACCGCGAATGCCCGCGGCGCGCCCCAGAGCTCGCGCGCGTCCTGGACCTCGTGGCCGGCCGCGCGCAGCGCCGCGACGGTGCCGGGATGGTCGTCAACGACGACCGCAGCGTGACCGAGGACGGGCACCGTGGCGGCCTCGGTGTGGATCAGGTGGATGTGGGTGCCCTGGCGGCCGAGCCAGGTGACGTAGCCGCCGAGAGCCTCGGGCGAGTCGATGGGCTCGAACCCGAGGAGACCCCAGAAGTCGACCATCTCGTCGACGAGGGCCGGGTCGACTTCGATCGAGACGTGCTGCAGCACCGCTCAGGCGAGGCCGGCGGCCTTGCGCGCCTCGCCCCAGTCCTCGAAGGCATCGATCCGCGAGACCTCCTCGCCGCGGAAGGTCGCCAGGTGCGCGTACTGGCGGCTGACCTCCTCGCCGCTGTCGCGCTCGGTGCCGTGGAAGGTGATCAGCGCGAGGACGCGATCGTCGTCGACCGGCTCGAGCTCGTCGACGTCGAGGCGGAACAGGGCCCACGGCTCCTCGATGAACGTCGTCCAGAACTCGACCATGCCCTCGCGCCCGTGGTAGGCGGGCTCGATGCCGGGAAAGATCTGCGCCGTGTTGAACACCAGATCGGGCGCGGCCTGCTCGAGGATCCACACGAGGTCGCGCCGGTTCCAGGCGTCGAGGGCGTCTCGATAGCGGTCGACGTTCTCGCTCACGCCTTTATGAGTATCACGCCGTGACGCCCGCCTCCGATGCCACCGCCGCGATTGCGGTGACAGCCGTCGCGATCTGCGCTTCCGTGAGGGCCGCCGAAACCTGAATGCGGATCCGCGCGGTGCCCTCCGGGACAACCGGATAGCCGAAGCCGGTCACGTAGACGCCGCGCTCGAGCAGTCGCCGGCTCATGTCGATTGCGGTCGCGGTCTCGCCCACGATGATCGGGACGATCGCGCTCTCGCCGTCGAGCGGCTCCAGGCCGGCGGCGCGCAGCCCGTCGCGCATGCGGGCCGTCTTCGCGCGCACCTCGCCAACCAGCCCCGGGCGGTCGCGAAGCTCGGCGAGCGCGCGGCGCGAGCTGCAGGCGACGGTCGGCGGAAGGCCGTTGGAGAAGAGCTGCGGTCGCGAGCGCTGCTCGAGGACCGCGATCAGCTCCTCGCCGCCGGCGATGAAGCCGCCGGCGCCGCCTCCGAGCGCCTTGCCCAGGGTCCCGGTGAAGATCAGGTCCGGGTCGCCGAGCAGACCGAAGTGCTCGGCCGTGCCGCGGCCGGTCGCGCCGACGGGGCCGAGCCCGTGGGAGTCGTCGACGATGAGCGTCGCGGAGTGCTGGCGGGCGATCTCAAGCAGCTCATCGAGCGGAGCGAGATCGCCCTCCATGGAGAAGACCCCGTCGGTGACGATGAGCTTGCGCTCGGCGGGCGGCGCCTCGGCGAGGACACGGCGCAGGTCGCCGGGATCGGCGTGCTCGTAGACGGCCTTGTGGGCTGGTCGCGCGAGCCTGATGCCGTCGATGATCGACGCGTGGTTGAGGCGGTCGGAGAAGACCGCGGTGCGCTCGTCACAGAGCGCGTCGAGCAGGGCCGCGTTTGCGGTCCAGCAGGAGACGAACGTGAGCGCGGCGCCGGTCTGCAGAAAGGCGGCGAGGTCGCGCTCGAGCTCGACCTGCGGCTCGAACTTGCCGCAGATGAAGCGCACCGACGCGGTGCCCGCGCCGTAGCGCTCGAGCCCCTCGGCCCCCGCGCGGACCACGTCCGGATGGTTGGCGAGTCCCAGATAGTCGTTCGAGCACAGGCACAGGACCTCGCCGCGGCCCTCGACCTCGATCACCGGGCCCTGCGGCGAGGTGAGCAGAGGGATGCTCTTGAGCGTTCCTGCCCGCTCCATCTCGGAGAGCTCAGCGGCGAGCTCGCCCGCCAGCTCGCTCACGCCGCGTCCCTGTCCTCGAGCACCCGCTCGATCGCCTCGTCGATCAACGCGTAGCCCTTGTCGAGCACCGCCGCCGGCATGACCAGCGA
This sequence comes from uncultured Solirubrobacterales bacterium, assembly GCA_963796815.1. Taxonomy (GTDB): domain Bacteria; phylum Actinomycetota; class Thermoleophilia; order Solirubrobacterales; family 70-9; genus WHSW01. The sequence continues at coordinate 163,727 of CAWCNF010000008.1, read as the reverse complement.
CGGCTGGATGTTGAGCGACGTCGTCGAGGAATCGGCGAGCACCCCCCGGCGCAGCATCTCGGCGGCGACGGCGTGCTGCAGGTCGGTGTCGCGCTCGCGCGTGGAGCGGTCGCGCACGAACTCGATCGCCTGGAAGCAGCCGACCGCGCGGACCTCGCCGATCTGCTCGTAGCGCTCCCGCAGCGCGGAGAGGCGGTCGGTCGCGAGCGCCTCGAGCTCGGCAACGTTCTCCAGCACGGGCTCGTTCTCATAGACCTCGATCGTCGCCAGGGCCGCGGCGCAGCTCGCCGGCAGCCACGACCAGGTGCTACCGGTCGTGAGGTCGTCGAAGCCCATCGCGCGCTCGGAGCCGAGGACCGCGCCGATCGGCATCGCGCCGCCGCCCAGCGCCTTGCCGAGGCACATCAGGTCGGGCTCGACGTTCCAGCGCTCGACCGCAAAGAGCGTTCCGGAGCGGCCCATCCCGGTCTTGACCTCGTCGGCGCACAGCAGCCACCCGTGCTCGGAGCAGAGCGCGGTCAGGGCGGTCCAGAAGGAGTCCGGCGGGGCGATGCAGCCGCCCGAGCCGAGCACGGGCTCGATCACGACGCCGGCAACGTCGCTCGGCTCGAGGGCGTGGAACAGGAGGTGGTCGCGGATGTAGTCGACGGTGGCGTCGCCGGTCCCGCCCGCCCTGGGCTCGGCAAATGGCGTCCGGTACGGGTTCGGGTACGGGACGTGGACGAAGCCGGGTACGAGCCCGCGCAGGCCGAGGCTGATCTCCGAGGACTCGGCGCCGAGCGCGGCGGTGATCGACGACTCGCCGTGGTAGCCGCCGAGGAAGCCGAGCACGACCGGCCGCCCGGTGGCCCGACGCATCATTCGCACCGCGATCTCGACCGCCTCGGTGCCGTTGAGCGCGATGTCGTACCGGGTGAGGCTCGCCGGCGTGATCTCCAGGAGCTTCTCTCCGAGCTGTGCGGTGAGCTCGGAGACGAGCGCGTGGGAATCCTCGTTGCCGAAGGCCTTCAGCGCGCTCGTGGCTGCGGACACCACCTCAGGTCGTCCCGCGCCGAGCGGCACCGAAGCCGACGCCGAGACCAGGTCGAGGTACACGTTGCCGTCCACGTCGGCGACGGTCCAGGCCCGCTTCTCCGCGATTGCCATCGGCGCGAGCCCGCCGTACAGGCCGGGATAGGCCGTCGCCTCGATCCGTGCGAGGACCTCGCGGCTGTTCGGACCGGGCGGGTCGACGAGCATCGCGGGCGCCGAGATCTGATCCCACGAATTGGGCCAGAGCGGACTCACTTGCGAGACCCCCAGAGCTGCCGCGCACTGCGGCGGGAATCGCGGATCACCTCGCGCGCGCAGTTACGCCCGTTGGCGCCGGTGACGCCGCCGCCAGGGTGCGTGCCGGCTCCGCAGAGCCAGAGATCGCGGACGGGGGTGCGGTAGTCGGCCCAGCCGCGCACGGGCCGGAGGTTGAAGAGCTGGTCGAACGACATCTCGCCGTGGAGGGCATGACCGCCCCAGATGCCGAGCCTCGACTCGAGATCCGGCGGGGCGAGCACCTGGCGAGCGTTGACCGAGCCGGTTAGTCCCGGGAAGTAGTTCTCGAGCTTTGCGAGCGCGCGGTCGGCGACCCGATCGCGATGCGCATCCCAGTCGCCATCGGCGAGCGTGTAGGGCTGTGAGTTGACGTCGATCGTGACCACGTGCTTTCCCTCCGGCGCGAGCGACGGATCATGGACCGTCGGGATGCAGAGCTCAATGTGCGGGTCGGGGGCTGGCATGCCCGCGCGGGCCTGCGCCTGTGCGGCGTCCATCTCGGCGATCGTCGGGTTGACCTCCATGATCCCGCGGTGATACGGCTGCACACCGTCGCCCCCCATCGCCGCGGCGATGGGCAGGCGGTCGACGGCGAGGTTGATCTTGACGCTCGTGCCCTCGGAGCGGTAGGCCTCGACGGTCGCGCGAAACCGCTGCGGCAACGCGTCGCCCGCGACGAGCCGCAGGAAGGTCGTCTTCGGATCGGCGTTCGAGAGGACCCGGCGGGCCCGGACCTCCTCGCCGGTCGCGAGGACGACGCCGGCCGCGCGGTCGTCCTCGACCAGGATCCGCTCGACCGGCGCCTCGGTGCGAATCTCAGCCCCCGCCTCGCGCGCCGACTCGGCCATCGCCTCGGTCAGCCGCCCGATGCCACCGCGGACGAACCCCCATTGGCGGATGCCGCCGCCCGACTGCTCGGATGCGTGGTCGTGCAGGAGCACGAACGCCGTACCGGGCGTGGACGGGCCGCCGGTTGAGTCGTTGATCGCGTGCCAGCCGAGCGCGGCGCGGACCTGCTCACTCGTGAAGTACTCCGCGAGGAACTGCGCGGCGGAGGTCCCGAACAGAAACAGCGCGTCGGAGATCCGCCGGCGGTTGCGCGCCGCCAGCCCGCCCAGGCGCAGCAGCTCGCCAAGGCGCAGCCGCCGGGGGTCGGGCGGCGTCGTGTCAAACAGCGGGAGGATCAGCTTCGCGATGTCGGCGAGATCGTCCTCGAAGTCGGGCAGCGCCCTGGCGTCGGCATGCGAGAAGCGCCGGAACTCCTCCTGGGTCCTGGCGAGGTCGTCGTCGAGGTACAGCGTCGAGCCGTCGGCGAAGAGGTTCAGCGCCGGGCCCGCCGCGTCGACCTCGATTCCGCGCTCGACCAGGCGCAGATCGCGCCAGACCGGCTCGCGCAGCATGCTGAGCACGTAGGCGCCGGTGGACGCCCGGTAGCCGGGCGCGAACTCCTCGGTGACGCAGCAGCCGCCGACGATCTCGCGGCGCTCGCAGACGACAGTGCGCAGCCCGGCGGTGGCGAGGTAGTGCGCGGCGACGAGCCCGTTGTGGCCGCCACCGACGATCACGGCGTCGTACTCGCCGGCGCGGGAACTCACGATTCCAACTGCCGGATCTTCGCCAGGCGATACGCGACGACGGCGAAGATCGCCGAGGCGAAGAGCATCAGCAGGCTGAGCGCGGCGCCGCCGTTGAGGTCGCCGCTCTCGAGCACGAGGTCGTTGACGATCTGGCCGAGCATGTAGCCGCTCGTGCCGCCCACCAGCGTCGGGCTGGCGAAGTCGGTGAAGAGCGGGATGTAGACCAGCAGCAGGGCGACGAAGATCCCCGGCGAGATCAGCGGGAGCAGCACCCGGCGCGTGCGGGTCCACCAGCCGGCTCCCAGATCGAGCGCGGCCTCGAACAGGTTCTTGTCAATCGCCTTCATCGCCCCGTAGATCGGGATCACCGTGTACGTGAGGTAGCTCGTCGAGAGCACGACGATCACGGCGAACTTGCTGAATAGCAGGGCGTCGATCGGGTGGTCGATGAGCCCGATCCGCTGCAGGGCCTCGTTGATCAGGCCCTCCCGCCCGAGCAGCATGCGCCAGGCGTAGATCCGGACCATCGGGTTGAGCTCGTCGGCCAGGACGAGGAAGAGCAGCAGCGGCAGCTCCCACCTGCCCGCCTTGAAGGCGAGCACGTAGGCGACGGGGATCGCGATCACGAGCTGGATGAGCATCGCCAGCGTCGCGATCTGCACCGTCGTCCAGGCGACCTCGCGGTAGAGCGGGTCGGTGAAGGCGTTCGTGTAGTTGGTGACGGTGAAGCCCGAGGAGCCGCTGAGGATCCCGTACTGGAGGCTGATCACGAGCATCACCGCCATCGGGCCCAGGAAGAGCAGGCCGAGCACCGCAGCCGGGCCCGCGAGGAACGCGAACGGGCGCAGGATGCCGCCCACGCGTCGGCGGGAGCGCGTCGCGACCGCCGGCGCCGGCGCTGGAAGGCGGGCCGCCTCCATCAGCGTGTTGCCCCCGTCATCAGGTCGGTGAGGGCGCTGTCGCCGCCGGTGTCGCGGGTCAGCCGCTTCATCAACCGCCAGCCGGCGAAGACGAGGATCACCTGCGCCGCGGCGATCACGGTCGAGACCGCGTTGACCATCGGCAGGTTCTCGGACTGGCGCAGGATCGAGAACACCCAGACCGGGAACGTCTGCTCGAAGCCGCCGGTGAAGAACGAGACCTCGAAGTTGTTGAACGACCAGGCGAACGCGAAGATTCCGGACGCCGCGAGCGAAGGTGCGATCTGGGGCAGGACGACGTGGCGGATCATCTGCCACTGCGATGCACCCAGATCGATCGCCGCCTCCTCCACCGAACGCGGGAAGCGGACGAGGCCGGCGGAGATGATCGCGACCACCAGCGGGAACGTGACCACGAGCTGCATCAGCCCGACGGTGGTCAGCGAGAGTGAGATCCCGAGCTGGCTGAAGAAGATCAGCCCGGCGACGCCGATGATCAGCCAGGGGACCACCAGGACCGCGCCGTGGACCCCGGCGAGCGCGCCGCGCCCGAAGAAGCGCAGCCGCGTCAGCCCCCACGCGGCGAGGGTCCCGAGCACGAGCGAGCCAACCGTCACCAGCGATGCGACCAGGAGCGAGTTGAGGATCGCCTGCTTCGCCTCGTGCGAGTTCCAGGCGGCCTCATACCAGCGGGTCGTGAACCCCTCCCACGGCAGGGAGATGATCGACGAGTCGTTGAACGAGAACAGCGCCAGCATCAGCACCGGCCCGAACAGCAGGATCAGAGCGAAGGTGATGACGAGGACGCTCGCCGCGCCGGGCAGCCGCCGCTTGATGCGGATCCGCAGCGGCGGCCCCGTGCGGATCGCCACCGGCGCGGCGCTCATCCCGCCGCCACCTCCTGCCAGGCGCGGTCGTAGAGGTCGCTGCTCGAGGGCGTCGTCTCCGGGATCGCGTGTTGCAGCGACTTCGGGTTGGCCGTCTCCCGGAAGTCCGGATCGATCAGCGGCACCGCCTTCGGGTTCATCGCGACGAAGCCGCTGTTGCCGATGATCGCCTGCGCCTGGGGTGAGGCGTAGTAGTTGATCAGCTTGTAGGCGGCGTCAATGTTCTTGGCCTTTGAGGTGATCCCGAGGCCGCAGACCCACGACAGCACCCCCTCCTTCGGCGCGATCCACTCGGCGTGGACGCCGTCGCGGATCATCGACTCGGTCGTGCCGCGGCCGCCGTCGGCGATCACGACCTCGCCCGACTTGAAGTCGTTCACCATCGAGGCGTCGGACTCGGCGAAGTCGCGGAACTGGTCGCGGTGGTCGAGCAGATAGCTCTTGACCTGGTCGATCTCGTCCGGGCTCAGGTTCATCGGGTCGTCCAGCCCGAGCGCCATCGCGCCGACGCCGATCGCGGTCAGCGCCGTCGACTCCATGGCTGCCCGCCCCGCGTAGGCGGGATCGAAGAGGTCGGCGTAGGAGTCGATCTGACTCGCGTCCACCTCGTCGGTGTTGATGATCAGCCCGTGGGGGCCGGCCGAGTCCGGGGTGAACAGAACCTGCCCGGCGTCGTTGCGGATCTCGTCGGACGCGGAGAGGGCAAGCGAGTCGAAGTCCTTGACCCCGGCCGGGTCGAGCGGCCGGATCAGGCCGCGCACGAGCAGCGGCTGCATCTCGTCGGCGCACACCTCGACGACGTCGGCCTCGAAGCCGCCGGAGAGCTTGGCCGCGGCAGCCTTGTCGGAGTTGAAGCTCGCGGTTTCGAGGTTGACGTCCGGGTTCTGCTCGCGGAACGGATCGATGATCGCGTCGTCGAGCGTGTCGCCATAGGCGAAGACCCGCAGGGTCCCGGTCGCCGCCGCGTTGGGATCCTTCGGCGGCGGCGCAACATCCGTGTTGCCCTTGCTTGAGCCGCAGCCGGCGGCGAGCGCGCAGGCAAGAATCGCGACCGCGGCGATGGGCTTCGAGCGGCTCATGAGTGGTCACCGTTGACCGCGTCGAGGACCATGCTGTGGCGCGTTGGCCAGCTGAGAACGACGTCGTCGCCCGGCGCCGGCGCGAAATGCTCGTCGTCGTTGAGCTGATGCACGATCAGCCGCTCCCCGGTGACGATCTCCACCACCGTCTGCGAGAGCGAGCCGAGGTACACCTGCTCGACGACCCTGCCCGCCACACGCGAGCCCTCGTCGATGGCCGGAGCTCCGATCCTGATCTTCTCCGGGCGCACGGTGATCCTGCAGTCGCCCCCGTCCCCGGCGTCGGGCGCGACGAGGCGCATCCCCTCGCCGAGATCGACGCTCGCGACGCCGTTCGTGCGGCTGGGGGAACAGAGCAACAGCGTGTTGGAGGTGCCGATGAAGTCGGCGACGAAGGGCGTGGCCGGGCGCTCGTACAGCGCCTTCGGCGCGTCGACTTGGCAAACCACGCCACCGTCCATGACGGCGATCCGGTCGGACATCGTGAGGGCCTCCTCCTGGTCGTGGGTGACGTATACGAAGGTCGTGCCCGTGCTCTGCTGGATCCTCTTGAGCTCGTGCTGCATCTCGCGGCGCAACTTCAGGTCGAGGGCGCCGAGCGGCTCGTCGAGCAGGAGCGCCGCGGGTCGGTTGACCAACGCGCGGGCGAGCGCGACGCGCTGGCGCTGGCCGCCAGAGAGCGCCGCGGGACGGCGATCCTCGTAGCCGTGGAGGCGCACGACCTTCAGCATTTCCGCGATCCGGGAGTTGACCTCCGACCGGTCGATCCTGCGGAGCTTCAGGCCGAACGCGACGTTCTCCGCAACGGTCATGTGCGGGAACAGCGCATAGTCCTGAAAGACCATGTTGACGTTGCGCTTCTTGGGCGAGACCCAGGTCACGTCCTCGCCGTCGAGCAGGATCCGGCCGGAGTCGGGCTCCTCGAACCCGGCGATCATTCGCAGGGTGGTCGTCTTGCCGCAGCCGCTGGGGCCGAGCATCGAGAAGAACTCGCCCGCCGGGATCTCGAGGGTGACGTCGTTCACGGCGCGAACGTCGCCGAACTCCTTGACCACCCGGTCGACGACGATCATCGGCTCCCCGCTCATCTGCGCTCTCCATTCGGTTCGATCACGATCGCGAACATGTCGTTGACGTTGGTTCCGGTCGGCCCGGTCACGAGGGCGTCATCCAGGGCCGCAAGCGTCGCGACCGACCTGTGCTCGAGCAGCGCCGCGCGCAGGTCGAGCCCGGCCGCCGCGGCGCGTTCGACCGTGAGCCCGTCGACGATCGCGCCCGCGTGCTCGGTCCCGCCGTCGGACCCGTCGGTGTCGAGGAACACCGCCGCCACCGCGGCGCCCTCGAGCTCGAGCGCCGCCGCCAGCGCCGCCTCCTGATTCGGCCCGCCGGCTCCGAACGGGGCGCCAGGGGCGAGGGTGACGGTGCACTCGCCGCCGCATCCGAGCATCGCGGTGCCGCCCGCGAACGGCGAGCCGTCCGCGGCGCTGTGGCGTGCGAGGTTGGCGAGCGCCTTGCCGATCTGGCGTGCCTCGCCCTCGAGCGTGGTCGAGACGACGACCGGCTTACGCCCGAGCTCCGCGGCGGCCACGGCCATCGCGTCGCAGGCGCTCGTGCCGGTGACGAGCAGCGCGGTTTGGATCCGCTCGGCGTCAAGGACCGGGGATTCGGCACGGCCGCTTTCCAGGTGCGCGCGGATCGACGCCGGCACACGGTCCCAGAGTCCCCGCCCGCGCAGGACCGCGATCGCGTCGGCAGCGGTGGTCGTGTCCGAGACGCTGGGGTCGGTGATCGCGTCCAGGTGGTCGCCCGCGACGTCGGAGACGGTGACGTTGATCAGGGCCGCGGGCAGAGCTGCCTGCGCGAGCCGTCCGCCCTTGAACGCCGAGACGTGCTTGCGCACCGTGTTGACCTCGACGATCCCGATCCCGGAGGCGAGCAGCAGCTCGTGCAGCGCCCGCTTGTCCTCGGAGCTGACGCCCTCCGGCGCCAGGCTCGCGAGGGCCGAGCTCCCACCCGTAAAGCACGCGAGCACGATGTCGCGCTCGCCCGCGCTGTCGGCGATCTCGAGCAGCCGCCTCGCGGCGGCCTCGCTCGCTGCCGACGGCAACGGATGGTCGGCCGCAAGGACGTCGATGCGGTCGAGTTCGCCCTCCTGTCCGCAGCGCACCGCGATCGCGCCCCCGGTCAGCCGCTCGCCGAGGATCTCCTCGAGCGCCCTCGCGATGCCGAGCGAGGCCTTGCCGGCGCCGATCACCAGCAGCCGCCCGCCCGGGTCGAGCCCGTGGCGGACGCCGTCGACGATGAGATCGTCGCCGTCGAGAGCGACCGCCCGGTGGGTCGCGCCGTAGACGTCGCAGGCGGCGAGCCCCGCCGAGGCGATCCGCAGGGCCGCCCGCCGGGCGTCGCTCATGCCCCGATCCGCAAGCGTCTCGAGCAGCTCGATTCGCGGGCCCGACCGCGGCGCCGCCGCGGCGGAGGATCGATCGGCGGCGGCGGTCACGGGCTCCGTGCGCCTAGGCCGCGACCGCCGCCGGCGCCAGGTCGCGTCCGGGATATACCGCGGTTGCGCCGAGCTCCTCGGAGATCCGGATGAGGCGGTTGTACTTTGCGGTGCGCTCGCCGCGAACCGGCGCCCCGGTCTTGATCTGCCCGGCGCCGAGGGCGACGGCCAGGTCGGCGATGATCGGGTCCTCGGTCTCGCCGGAGCGCTCGGAGACGACGACCTTGTAGGCGTTGCGGTGGGCGAGGTCGGCGGCGTCGAGCGCCTCCGAGAGCGTGCCGATCTGGTTGACCTTCCAGAGCAGCGCGTTCGCCGCGTTCTGGGCGATGCCCATCCGCAGGCGCTCCGGGTTGGTGACGAAGAGGTCGTCGCCGACGATCTGGATGCCGCTCTCGGCGGTCAGCCGCGCGAACCCGCCGAAATCCTCCTCGTCGAGCGGATCCTCGATCGTGATCACGTCGAAGTCGCGGATCAGCTCGAGGTAGAGCTCGATCATCCCGTCGGTGTCGCGGGTCTCGCCCGCGAGCGCGTAGGTGCCGGCGCCGCGGTCGTAATAGTGGGTCGCCGCGCAGTCGAGGCCGTAGCGAAAGCGTCCCTCGTGCCCAGCGTCGGCCACGGCTTCGTGGAGCAGACCGAGCGCCTCGCGCGGGTCGGAGATCGCCGGCGCGTAGCCGCCCTCGTCACCGGTGTTGAGCGCGCTCTTGCCGTAACGGTCCAGCAGGATCTCGGCGAGCGCCAGGTTGACCTCGGTCGAGATCTGCAGCGCCTCGAGGATCGAGTCGGCGCCCGTGGGGATGACGATGAACTCCTGGAAGTCGAGGTCGTTGGAGGCGTGCTTGCCGCCGTTGATGAGGTTCACCAGCGGCACGGGAAGCACGTGAGCGTTCGCGTTCAGCGCCCGGTAGAGCGGGATGCGCCCGGCATGGGCGCGGGCGCGGGCCGCCGCCAGCGAGACGCCGAGGATCGCGTTCGCACCAAGGCGCGCCTTGTCGGTGGTGCCGTCGAGCTCGATCAGCGCGTTGTCGAGGCTGCGCTGGTCGGCCAGTGGCGAGCCGACGATCGAGTCGCGGATCTCGCCGACAACGTTGCCGACGGCGGTGCGGACGCCGAAGCCGCCGAAGCGGTCGCCGCCGTCGCGCAGCTCGCAGGCCTCGTTCGAACCGGTCGAGCGTCCGGAGGGGACGTCCGCTGTTCCGACGATGCCCCCCTCGAGCTCGAGGTCGACCTGGACGGTCGGCAGGCCGCGGCAGTCGAGGACCTCGCGGGCCCTGATGTCGGTGACGGCAGTGCCGCTCGTGGTGCTCGCTTCACTCACAGGGTTACCTCCTTGGCATCGCGTCCCTCGCCGGCTGCGAGAGCGCTACTCAGGTTCTGGACCGCCTCGGTGAGGTGGCGGCGAAAGAGCTCGTCAGCGCGGTCGGCGTCGCCGTCGACGATCGCTGCGAGCAGCTCCGTGTGCTCGTCGGCGACCTGGGAGGGACGCTCGTAATGGGGCCGCAGCTGGACCATGCACAGCTGAATCTCGGCCTGGACGCCGGCGTAGGCCCGCGAGATCCGCGGGCTCTGGGCCGCGTCGATGATCGCGCGGTGAAAGTTCATGTCCGGCTCCACGACGTCGCGCCACGGGGCGTTGTCGGGGACGGCGGATAGCTCGTCCACCGCCTGACGGGCGTTCTCGGGCACCCGGCCCTCGGCGATGAGGATTCGCACGGCCTCGGTCTCGAGCGCCGCGCGCAGCCGGAAGGTGTCGACGATGTCCGCGGCACCGAGCACGGTGACCTGGACGCCACGATGGGGCTCGCGGCGAAGCATGCCCTCGCTGATCAGGACCTGGGTCGCCGCCCTGAAGGAATGGCGAGCGATCCCGAGACGCTCGGCGAACTCCGCCTCACGCAGGCGGCTCCCCGGCTCGAGCTCGCCGTCGAGGATCAGCTGGCGCAGCACGTTGGCGGCGGCGTCGACGGTGGAAACGGTGTTGAGGTGCAGGGTGAGAGCTTCCATCGCGGCCATTCTTCCAAAGATTGACGCATTGTGCAACAATTCATCAACTTCAGGCGACGACGGAAGGGAATCCGAGATGACGGCGAGCGCGTTCACACGGAGGCAGGCACTCAAGAACGGGATCGCGGGTGTTGCGAGCCTGACCGTCGCCGAGCGCATCCTCGCCTACGGCGGTGCCAACGAGGCCCTTGCCTCGATGCGCCCGCGGCTCGCCAAGCCGGGCTACGGAGCGCTCGTTCACCGCAAGGGCAAGGCGTTCGCCCTGCCAAAGGGCTTCGACTACATCCGCTTCGGCCGCGCGGGCTCGATCATGTCCGACGGCCTGCCGACGCCGACCTGCCACGACGGCACCGGCTACTTCGCCGCCGGCGGCAAGCGGGTGCGCATCCTTCGCAACCAGGAGGGCTTCCACGCCGGCCGCTCGCAGGGTCCGGTCAACGCCTATGACCCGGTCGCGCAGGGCGGCGTGACCGCCTCGCTCTTCGACACCGGCACCGGCAAGCTGCTCGCCAGCTCCCTCGTCCTCAACGGGACCGACAACAACTGCAATGGCGGCATGACCCCGTGGGGCAGCTGGCTCTCGGGCGAGGAGAACGTCGTGGGCGTCGAGCAGGGATACGGCAACGAGCACGGCTACGTCTTCGAGGTCGACTCGCACGCGACCTCAACGGTCGAGCCGGTCCCGATCAAGGCCATGGGCCGCTTCGAACACGAGGCCTGCCCGGTCGACCCCAAGACGGGGATCGTCTACATGACCGAGGACAACGGGGATCCGGGCGACGGCTTCTATCGCTACCTGCCCGACCACAAGGGCAAGCTTCATCTCGGCGGCAAGCTGCAAATGCTCGCCATCCACGGCAAGCCCGGTTACAACACCACCCCCGATCATGAGCAGGGCGCCAAGTACGAATGCCGCTGGGTGGACATCGACGATCCCGATCCCAACGGCGCCAGCAGGTTCCCGCAGGCCGTCTACATGCAGGGGCGCCACAAGGGCGCGGCGAAGTTCATGGGCCTCGAGGGCGGCACGTTCTCGCACGGCAGCTGCTACTTCACGGCCTCCGACGGCGGCCCCGCCGGCCAGGGCCAGGTGTGGCGCTACACCCCCGACAACAAGGACTTCAAGCGGGGCGAGCTCGAGCTGCTGTTCACCTCGCCGCGCAACCGGGTGCTCAACGGCCCCGACGCGATCGCCGTGAGCCCGCGCGGGGGCATCCTGCTCTGCGAGGACGGCGATGGCGAGGACTTCGACGGCGCCGACAACTGGATGCGCGGCCTCACGCCGAAAGGCGAGCTGTTCGACTTCGCCAAGGTCACCGAGCCCCTGCCACTGCACGGTCACTTCGCCGCCGACCTGTTCCCGTACAACCCGCGGCGCTGGGATCGCAAGCCCTCGCGCAGCACGCCGATCGGCGCGAGCGAGACGGCGGGGGCCGGCTTCAGTCCCGACGGCAAATGGCTCTTCGTCCACCTGCAGTATCCGGGCGAGACGTTCGCGATCACCGGGCCCTGGCACAAGGGCTGGCTGTAGGTCGTCGGATACCGTCCGGCTATGGCGATCTCGCGCGATCTGATCGCGGACCTGTTCGAGCGCGAGCGCGAGCGGTTCGCCGCCGAGCACCCGCGCTCGCGCGAGCTGCACGAGCGCGGCAAGGAGTCGCTGCTCTCGGGCGTGCCGATGAACTGGATGACGCGCTGGCCGGGGGACTTCCCCGTGTTCATGGAGTCAGCCTCCGGGGCCGAGCTGCGCGACGTGGACGGCAACGTCTACGCGGACCTCTGCCTCGGCGACACCGGCGCGATGACCGGCCACGCTCCGGCGCCCACCGTCGCGGCGGTCAAGGAGCGCCTCGATCGCGGGATCACCTCCATGCTCCCGACCGAGGACGCCGCCATCGTCGGCGAGGAGATGCAGCGGCGCTTCGGGCTGCGCGACTGGCAGTTCACGCTCTCGGCGACCGACGCCAACCGCTTCGTGATCCGCATCGCCCGCCAGATCACCGGGCGGCCGAAGGTGATCGTTCACAACCACTGCTATCACGGGTCGGTCGACGAGACCGTGGCGACGCTCGTCGACGGCGCGGTGCAGCCCCGCGAGGGCAGCGTCGGCCCGCCGGTCGATGTCGCGGAGACCACGCGGGTGGTGGAGATCAACGACCTCGAGGGGCTCGAACGCGAGCTCGCCTTCGGCGATGTCGCCTGCGTGCTGATCGAGCCCGCGCTCACGAATATCGGCATCGTCCTCGCCGACGAGGGCTACCACGAGGGTGTGCGCGAGCTCACCCGAAAGGCCGGGACGCTCCTGGTGATCGACGAGACCCACACCCTCTGCTGCGGACCCGGCGGCTACACAAGCGCACACGGGCTCGACCCGGACTTCCTCACGATCGGCAAGCCGATCGGCGGCGGCATTGCGGTGGGCGCATACGGGATGAGCACCGAGGTTGCCGAGCGGATGCTCGCGCATACCAACTGGCGTGAGGCGGACGTCGGCGGCATCGGCGGCACGCTCGCCGGCAACGCACTGTCGCTCGCGGCGGTGCGAGCGACCCTTGCCGATGTGCTCACCGATGAGGCCTTCGAGCGCATGATCGAACTCGGCCGGCGCTTCGAGACGGGGGTGTCCGACACGATCGCCGAGCGCGATCTGCCCTGGTCGATCACGCGCCTTGGCTGCCGCGCGGAGTACATGTTCGCCGCCGAGCCGCCGCGCAATGGCGCCGAGGCTGCGGCCGCGATCGACGAGGAGCTCGACTCGCTCCTGCACCTCTACATGCTCAACCGCGGGGTGCTGCTGACGCCGTTTCACATGATGGCCCTGATGTCGCCGGCGACCACGGCCGACCAGGTCGACCTCCACACGGCTGCGTTCGCCGAGGCCACCGCCGAGCTCACCGGTGGCTAGGGGCTAACGCTCGACCAGGCGGGTGGCGGTCGCCTTGAAGGATGCCGTCACCTGAGTGCCCGGCCGAAGGCCGAGGCGACGAACGGAAGCCCCCGTCACCTCGGCGACCAGCGGCTGCGGCGTCGTCAGCCCGATGCGGGCGCGGTTGCCGATCTCGGTGACCGAGGCGACCGTGGCCGGGATCGCATTCATGGCTGAGCCGTGCGGGTCGGGATGCCCCGGCTCGAGCGTCACCTCCCAGGGGAAGACCGCGACCGCGACCGGCCCGGTGGCCGTGTCGGTGCTCGTGAGCGTGCCGCCACCCTCCAGGGCGACGTGCGTCGTCCCGTCCGGACCGGGCGCTGCCTTGCCCACGAGCACCGCAGCGCCCGTGAAGTCGGCGACGAAGGCGGACGCCGGTCGTGAGCTGAGCTCCGCCGGGGTGCCTCGCTGGACGATCCGGCCGCGGTCGATCACCGCGACCTCGTCGGCCAGCAGCGATGCCTCCGCGAAGTCGTGGGTGACGAGAACCGCCGGCGCTGAGGCGGCGGCGATCGTCGCCGCGAGCTCCCGGGAGGCCGCGGCGGCTGTCCGCGGATCCAACGCGGCAAGCGGCTCGTCGAGCAGCAGAACGTCGGGGTCACGGGCGAGAGCGCGCGCCAGCGCCACCCGTTGGCGCTCACCGCCCGAGAGCTCTCGCACCGGCGCTTCTGCGAGCTCGCCCACACCGAAACGCTCCAGCAGCTGCAGAGCGCGCTGGCGCCGCTCCCGGCGCGGTCGTCGCTTCAGCGCAAAGGCGACGTTGCGCCACGCGTCGAGATGAGGGAACAGGGCGTAGTCCTGGAAGAGGTAGCCGCAGCTCCGCGACTCTGGAGCGAGGTCGACTCGCGCCGCGCGGTCGAGCCAGACGACGTCACCGAGCGCGACCCGGCCGCGACCGGGGCGGTGCAGGCCCGCAATGGCGCGGAGGATGGTGCTCTTGCCGGCGCCGGAGGGCCCGACAACCGCGAGGCACCTTCCCGGCTTCACCGACAGCTCGAGGTCGAGCTCGAACTCGCGCAGCTCGCTTGCGATGTCGACGTCAAGCGCCGTCATGCGTCGCCCGCCCATCCGAGCAGCGCCGACCGCCCGAGCAACTTCACGCCCAGCAACAGCGCCGCCGACACCACCACCAGCACGCCCGACAGCGCGAGAGCCGCCGGAAAGTCGGTGGCGAAGTTGGCGAAGATGGCCAGCGGCGCGGTCTGCGTGATTCCCTGAAACGAGCCCGCGAACATCAGCGTCGCTCCGAACTCGCCCAGCGCGCGCCCCCAGGCCAGTGCGAGCCCGGCCGCGATACCGCCGCCGGCCGCCGGGATCGCGATCCGGACAAAGGCCCGCGCCTCGCTTGCGCCGAGCGTTCGCGCTGCGTCGAGCAGATTTGGATCGACCGCGGCGAAGGCGGCCTGCGCCTGTCGCAGGTAGAAGGGCGCCGAGACGAACGTCAGGGCGACGACCACGCCGGCCGTCTGCAGCACGAGCTCGATACCCGCGTCGTCAAGAGCGGATCCAAAGATTCCCTTTGGGCCGAACGCTGCGAGCAGGCCGATGCCCGCTACGGCCGGCGGCAGTACGAGCGGGAGCTCGATCAGGGTGGTGACGAGCGGCTTGCCGTGGAAGCTACGCGTGGCGAGGAGGTAGGCGGCCGGGGTGCCCACGATCACGATGACGACGATGGCGATCGTGCTCGTCTTCAGGCTCAGCCAGAGCGCGTCGCGCGCGACATCCGTGCCGAGGCTGTCGACGAGGTCTCCCGGCTCCGTGTTCGCGAAGATCGCGATGATGGGCAGCACCAGGAACGCGAGCGCCACCGCGAGGGCGATCACGAGAACTAACGCGAAGACGCCGCGGCCACGCATGCTGCTCAGCCCGATGGCGGTGGGCCGAAGCCGGCGCTCTTGAGGGCGTCCGCCCCGTCCCCGCTGAGGAGGCCGTCGATGAACTCCTGCGCACCCTCGGGATTGCTCGCACCGGTGACGACCGCGGCACCGTATGCCACGTCGGGCTGCAGGTCCGCTGGCAGATCGACGGCCCTGAGGGCGCCGTCGGTTGCGACGACATCCGTGATGTAGACGAAACCGGCGTCGACGGCACCCTGCGTGAGCTTGCCGACGATGCTGGCGACGTCCGGCTCCTCGGACCCGACGTTGGCGAGGATCGCCTGGCTCTGATCTGCGGGAAGGCGGCCCAGCACCTCGCGCGTGTAATCGCCGACTGGGACGCCCTCCTGGCCGATCGCGATCTTCACGTCTTGAGTGAGATCGTCGATGGAGTTGATGCCGGAGTCGGCCGGGACGGCGAGCACCAGCGTGTTGGTGGCGAAGACGACCGGCTTTTCGACGAGCCCTTCCTTGTGGAGATCGTCGGGGAGGCTCGTGTTGGCCGCCGCATAGACGTCGGGCGTCACTCCCTGGCGGATCTGCGCGGCGAGGTCATCGGAGCCCGCGAACGACTGCTTGGCGTCGATTCCCGCAGCGTCCGCGTACGCGGTGAACGCCGGCTGGAGAGAGGAGGCGGCGGAGACGACGAGCTGTGAGCTCGAACTCGACGTCGCATCATCATTGCCGCCACAGCCCGCGATACCTAGGAGCGTTAAGAGTGTGACCGCGAGCAGGCGCCGCATCCGCCTAAGCATCGCATAGGCAAAACGATCGCGCTTTGATCTGGCGCGGCTTGGGCGTAGGATCGATGGCCGTGGCACCCGATACCGACCTGGATGGTCGGCCCAACTTCTCGATCGCAATGACGCGAGACGGCGAGACCGTGACGATCGCCACCGCCGGCGAGCTCGGCCTCGAGAACGTCGATCGCTACCGCGAGGTGATCGAGGAAGCCGAGCGCTCGGACGCGACGCGGATCGTCATCGACCTGAGCGCGTTGGACTACATCGACTCCAGCGGGTTGGCGGCGGTCCTCGTCGCCGGTCGTCGGTCGGACCTCGACGGCCGCCGAATGGTGGTCAGGGCGGGAGACGGCGAGGTCAGGCGGCTGCTCGAGCTGACGGCGCTCGACCAGACGCTGAACCTCATCGATTGAGGCCGACCGGCGCTAGCCCTTATGCGGCTTGAGCGTGACCTTCTTGCTGTCGGTCGCCGCCTTGCCGTCCTCCGGCGTGTAGGTGACCGCGAGATCCAGCTTCACCGGGTCGCCGTCGTGCAGCTTGGCCTTCGCCGAGCCCGTGGTCTTGACCGTGAGCGCCACGTCGCCGCCCTGCGCCGCGACGGCCGTCGCGCCCTTGACCCTGCCGCTCTTCGCGAGCTCCAGATCGCCGGGGCCGGCAACGTTCACCGTCAGCTCCGCCATGCCGTGCTTGTCGGCGGGCTTTGCCTTCCCGATGCTGAACTCACGTGACGGCGGCGGTCCGAGAGCGTCTACC
Organism: uncultured Solirubrobacterales bacterium; assembly: GCA_963796815.1. GTDB lineage: Bacteria > Actinomycetota > Thermoleophilia > Solirubrobacterales > 70-9 > WHSW01. The sequence goes on along the minus strand of CAWCNF010000008.1, from coordinate 147,156 downwards.
GCGACGCCGGTGCAACCCGAACCGGTACTGACCAGGCGGGTCGTCGCCCGGGTGCCGTCAAAGCGCGCGCGCCCAACCGAGCCGCTGTCCGCCCAGTACACGTGGGTGGCGCCGACCGCGAGTCCACCGCACGCGGTGAGCGTGCCTGGTGGGACCACGTTGGTCGCGCTTCCGCCCGTCGGCGGGGTCCGGTAGACGCCGTCGACAATTTCGCTCGCCTCGGCCGGCGTCCGCCCGTGCCCCTTCGGACTCAGGCCTATCCACCAGATGCCCTGGATGTCCGCAGCCACGCCGAACTCGTTCGTCAGGGTGGGGGAGATAAAGCCCTCCTGCACGTCGGACCCGTCCGCGTTCGCACTCCCGATTCTGGTTGGAAGCGGCCCGTGGTAGAGGATGAGGACCGGGTAGTTCGGCTCGTAGTTCGTCCAGTACACGTGGGCAGCGTCGGCCGCGATTCCGCCGGCCGGATTGCTGATCCCGGTGATGAAGTTCGGGTCGACCCCGGTGCCATCGATGTTCGCCCTGCCGATCGCGCCGGTCTCGGTACCGGGCCCGGCTCCGAAATCGCTGACCCAGTAGATGTGTCCGCCGCCGACCGCGATGGTGGTGCCATGGCCTGACACCGGTGCGGTCACGAACGCCTGGTTCACACCCGTCCCGTCGAGGTTCGAGCGGCCGATGGTGCCGTTGGCGTTGACCCAGTAGATGTGCGCGCCGTCAACGGCGACCCCGCGCGGCAAGGTTGCCCCGGAGATGAAGTGGGCGTTGGCGTCGGTGCCGTCGAGGTTGGCGCGCCCGAGCGTGTTGGCCTGCGGATTCGTCCAGTACACGTAGGCCTGCGCGGACTGCGCGACGCCAAAGAGCGCGATCGCTACGGCCGCCACGAACGCACATGTGAGGGTCCGGTTGCCCCCTCGCCGAGCGTTCCTCATGAGTCATCTCCTGACCGCGCCGTCGCGACGCCTGTCTTCGGCTGATTACTCCGATCCTAAGCCCCGCTTGAGGCGAGTCAAGCGGTCGCGCCTAGGTAACCCGCGCCGTCAGCTCTTGGTGCGGTCGACCATCACCGAGGTCGCCTTGACCGTGGCCGTCGCCTCGACGCCCGGCGCCAGGCCGAGCTCCTCGACGGAGTCGCGGGTGATCGCCGCCGAGACGAGGAACGGGCCCGCCTCGATCTCGACGATCGCCATCACCCCGTCGACCTCGACGGAGCGGATGACGCCCGGGAAGCGGTTGCGAGCCGAGAAGGTGTCGCCGGTGCGGTGACGCTCGGGCGTCGGGCGCAGGCGCTCGACCTCCTTGGCCGAGACGCGGCGACGGCCCGATGCGTCGCGTGTCGTTTCGAGCTTCCCGGCACGGTCCCAGCGGCGCAGCGTGTCGACGCTGACGCCGAGAAGTCTGGCCGCGTCGCCGAGGGAGTGGTCGGCGTCCGCCGCGGGCATCAGAGCAGCGACGCGATCGCTGCGCCCGCGTGATTGGCCCAGTCGACCAGCGGCGACGGGATCACGCCGAAGAAGACGGTGGCTGCGGCCGCGAGCAGCGCGAGGCCGATGATCGCGCGACAGCGCGTGCCGTCCGCGGCATCGGCCTCATGCGAGCCGCCCGCGATGGCGGGCACGGCGCCGGCGGGCCGCTCGTCGGAGGCGCCGCGCATCCAGACGTAGGACATGACCCGCAGGTAGTAGGCGAGCGAGATCATGGTCCCGATCGCGATCATCACGCCGAGCCAGGTGTAGTCGGCGTCGACCGTCGCCTCGATCAGATAGAGCTTGCCGATGAAGCCCGCTGTGCCTGGCAGCCCGGCGAGGGCCAGCATCGCGACGGTCAGCACCACCGCGAGGACCGGCCGTTCGCTGCCGAGCCCCTCGACGCTGCGGATGTCGTCCCCGAACGGGGTCTGGCGCTCGCGAATGGTGATCACCGCGAACGCGGCGAGGTTCATCAGCGTGTAGGCGGCGAGGTAGAAGACCAGCGCGCTCGTGCCCGCCGCTGTAGCGGCGACGACGCCGACCAGCATGTAGCCGGCCTGGGCGACGCCGGAGTAGCCGAGCAGGCGCTTGAGCGAATCCTGGCCGAGCGCACCGACGTTGCCGACGACGATCGAGACCGCCGCCAGCGCCGCGAGCGCCGGCTGCCAGTCGTCGACCGCCGGGCCGAGCGCGACGTCGAAGAACCGCACCGCCGCGCAGAACACGGCGGCCTTGGTTGCCACCGCCATGAACGCGGTCACCGGGGTGGGCGCGCCCTCATAGACGTCGGGCGTCCACTGGTGGAAGGGGGCGACCGAGAGCTTGAAGGCGATCCCCGTCGCGGCGAGCGCGATCCCGATCAGAAGCAACGGGTCGTCGAGCATGGAACCGCCGGCGGCATGCCCGATCTGGCTGAAGTCGGTCGACCCGGAAGAGCCGTAGAGGAAAGCGAGCCCGTAGAGGAAGGTCGCCGAACCGAGCGAGCCGACGATCAGATACTTGAGGCCCGACTCGAGCGATTCCTTGCGGCGCAGCGCAGAGCCGCAGAGGACGTAGAGCGGGACCGAGAGGAGTTCGAGCGCGACGAACAGCGCGACCAGGTTCTGCGCCTGGGCGATCATCGTCATCCCGAGGACCGAGCAGATCAGCAGCGTCTGGAACTCGCCGTGGCCGCTGGCGCCGAGGGGGCGGTCGAAGGCCTGCTCGCGCCAGGAGAGCGGGATCACGAAGATCGCGGCGCCCGCGACGAGCATTCCGGCCGCGAGGCTGAGGTCGTCCACCCGCAGCGCGCCGGACACGAGGTCCTTCGCCTCGCCCCACTGCCAGATCTCCAGCCCGATGGCCGCGCCGAGCGTGCCGATCCCGACGATCGAGACCACCAGGCGCTGGCGCCCGATCGAGCCGCCGATCAGCCCCGCGAGCAGGGTGAAGACGAGCCCCGCCGTGAGCGCGATGATCGGCGAGAGGCCGGCGTAGTCGATGTGGGGGGCGGTGAAGGTCACTTCTGCGCCACCAGCTCCTGGTCGCCGTTGAACGCGGCGACCGCCTGATTGACCGACGCCTCACCGCGCTCGAGGATCAGGCCAGGCCACAGCGCCAGGCCGACGATGATCGCGACCAGCGGGGCGAGCACGAGCCCGTCGCGCGCCGAGATCTCGCGCGACTCGATCCCATCCGGCAGGCGGTTGTGCATCGCGCGCTGGTAGAGGCGCAGCGAGTAGAAGGCGGCGAGGGCGATCCCGATCCCGGCCACGAACGCGTAGACGATCTTCGACTCGAAGACCCCGTTGAGGATGTAGAACTCGCCCGCGAAGTTGGCCGAGCCCGGCATCGCCAGGTTGGCGAGCGCGACGACCAAGAAGAGGGCCGCCAGCGCCGGTGCGCGCATGGCGAGTCCGCCCATGCGGCTGAGGTCCTCGGTCTTGGCTCGTTCGGCGAGGACCGCGACGACGATGAAGATCGCGCCGACGACGATCGCGTGGTTGACCATCTGCAGGACGGCGCCATCGGCCCCGTCGGGGCGCAGGCTGAAGATCCCGAGCGTGATAAAGCCGAGCTGGGCGATCGACGAGTAACCGGCGATCAGGCGCACGTTGAGCTGGGTGAACGCCATCACCGAGCCGTAGAGGATCGAGACGACCGCGATCACCAGCAGGACCTCCTGGAAGTGCGTGGTCGCGTCGGGAAACAGCGGGAGCGCCACGCGCAGGAAGCCGTAGGCGCCGACCTTGGACAGCACGCCCGAGAGCAGGATCAGCACCGGCAGTGGCGCGGCGCGGTAGGCGTCGGGCATCCACCCGTGGATCGGGAAGGCCGGCATCTTCACGAGGAAGGCCGCGGCGAAGAAGCAGAAGATCCAGTACTGGCTGCCGGTCGACAGCAGGTGCTCGCGCAGCACGGGGATCGAGAACGTGAGCTCGCCGACCGAGCTCGAGGCGAGGATCGCGGTCGCGATCGCGGCGACCAGCATCAGCAGCGAGCCGACGAGCGTGTAGACGATCATCTTGGTCGTCGCCGCGATCCGCTCGCCGCTGCCGAAGGTCCCGATCAAGAAGAAGAACGGGACCAGCATCAGGTCGAAGAAGAGGACGAAGAGCAGCAGGTCCTGGGCGATGAAGGCGCCGATTGCGGCCGTCTCGGCGAGCCCGAGGAAGAAGTAGTAGAGGCGCGAGCGCCGGTCGCCCGGCTCGTTGCGAAGCGCCGACCACAGCGTCGCGACGAACCACAGCACCGTCGTCATCAGGACCAGGAAGACGCTGATCCCGTCGACGCCCAGCGAGTAGCGAACGCCGAGATCGGGAATCCACGAGTCGTCGACGACATGCTGGAGGCCGCTGGCGTGGATGTCGAAGTCGGCGACGAGCCCGATCGCGAGGCCGAGCGCGACCAGCGACCCGAGCACGGCGACCCACCGCCGCGCGGAATGCGGCACGGCGAGCATCACCAGGGTGGCGACCAGCGGCGTCCAGAGCAGCACGCTCAACATCAGTTGGCCACCACCAGGAAGTAGATCCCGAGGGCGGCGAAGCCACCGACCAGAAGCAGCGCGTAGGCGCGGACGAAGCCGGACTGGGCGCCGCGGACGACCGAGCCGGCGCCGCGGACCGCGCCGGTCGCGGTCGAGACGAGCCCGTTGACCACCACGCTCTCGATCACCGCGTTGGCGAAGCGCCCGAGCGCGATCGTCGGGCGGTAAAAGAGCGCGTCCTCGACCTCGTCGAAGTACCACTTGTTGATGAGGAAGCGATGCAGGCGCCGCATGCGCTGGGCGAGCCGCACCGTCACGCCGGGGTTGGCGATGTAGCAGTAGTAGGCGAGCCCGATCCCGGCGATGGAGAGGACGCCGCCGACCGCGAGGCCGAGCCACGCGTCGGCGGTTGAGGGGGCGATCGCGGCGAACTTGGAGCTCTGGAACGTCCCCTCGAAGAACTTCGTGAGGACGTCATCCACGCCCGGGATCTGGATCAAGCCGCCGAAGATCGCGCCGAGCCCGAGCACGCCCATAGCGACCCGCATCGGCCAGGCGCGCTCCGCGATGTGGTGCTCGGCGCCCGGGAAGCCGACATCGGTGTCCTCCTTCTCGCCGGTCTTGGGGTTCTCCGGGTCGCCGTGGGCGAGGTGGCCCTCCTCGAGCTCGCGCGCCTCCTCGCAGGGCTCGCCGTAGACGACGCGGAAGCCGATCCGGAAGGAGTAGAAGGCGGTCAGGAAGGCCGCGAAATAGCCGCCGACGGCAAAGATCCAGTACATGCCGCCGCGGGTGGCGGCGAACGTGAGGATCTCGTCCTTGGAGAAGAAGCCGGAGAAGCCGGGGAAGCCCGCCAGCGCGAGCGCGCCGATCAGCAGCAGGACCGAGGTGAACGGCAGCGCCTTGCGAAAGCCGCCCATCCGATCGATGTTCTGGTTGTTCGCCATCGCGGCGATCACCGAGCCGGCCGCCATGAAGAGCAGAGCCTTGAAGAAGGCGTGCGTCATCAGGTGAAAGAGGCCGGCCGAGTAGGCGCCGATCGAGACGCCGACGATCATGTAGCCGATCTGGCTCATGGTCGAGTAGGCGATGATCCGCTTGAGGTCGGTGACGACGAGGGCGATCGAGGCGGCGACGATGAGCGTCGCCAGGCCGACGAAGGCGGCGATGTCGGCGGCGGTCGGGGCGAGCTCGAAGAGGGGGAACATGCGGGCGATGAGGTAGACGCCGGCGGTGACCATCGTCGCCGCGTGGATCAGCGCGGAGACGGGCGTGGGGCCCTCCATCGCGTCCGGGAGCCAGGTATGGAGCGGCAGCTGCGCCGACTTCGCAAAGGCGCCGACGCAGATCAGCAGGCAGATCGCGACGACCACGCCCTGGTTGGTGTGAAACGTCTCGCGGGCCGCGCTGAAGACGCTCAGGTAGTTGAACGTGCCGAGCTCGCGGAAGATGAAGAAGGCGGCGAAGACGAGCCCGATGTCGCCGATCACGTTGATGACGAAGGCCTTCATGCCGGCCTTGGTTGCCGTCTCGCGGCGGTACCAGTAGCTGATCAGCGCGTAGGACGCAAAGCCGACGAACGCCCAGCCGACCACGAGCAAGACGAAGTTGCCGGCGAGGACCAGCAGCAGCATCGAGAAGACGAAGAAGTTGAGGTAACAGAAGAAGCGCCGGTAGCCACGGTCGGAATCCATGTAGGCCACCGAGTAGAGGTGGATCAGCGTCGAGACGCCGGTCACGACCAGGCACATGAAGACCGAGAGCGGGTCGACGAGGATCCCGAGGTCGATGTGCAGGCCGGCGGCCGAGGCGTAGTTCCACAGCGTGCTCGTCGCCTGGCGGCTCTCGACCGACTGGTCGAGCAACGAGAACAGCGCGCCCAGCGAGCAGATGAAGGCGCCGGCGATCGCCGCCGTGCCGACCCAGCCGGAGACCTTGCCGGGCATCAGCCCGCCGCCGAAGGCGATCAGCATGCTCCCGGCGAGGGGAAACAGCAGGACGAGCCACGCCCAGGTGGTGTTCACCCGCGCAGCTCCCGGATCTCGTCGACGTCGAGCGCCATCCGCCGGCGGAACATCGCGACGATCAGCCCGAGGCCGACGACGACCTCACAGGCGGCGACGACCATCACGACGAGGGCGAAGACCTGACCCTCCTCGTTGCCCGACGACCGCGAGAAGGCGACGAGGGCGAGGTTGCCCGCGTTCAGCATCAGCTCCAGGCACAGCAGGACCACGAGCGGGCTGCGCCGCAGGAGCACGCCACAGGCCCCTGTCGCGAAGAGCAGGGCCGAAAGAACCAAATACCAAGACGTATCCATCAGGACCCCCCGGCCGGGTCGCCACCCGGCACGCCCGGACGCGAAGCGGAGGACGTGGCCGGTTTATTCCGACCCGCGAGCACGATCGCGCCCACCGCGGCGATCAGGAGGAGCAACGAGGCCGCTTCGAAGGCGACGAGGAAGCGCTCGAGCAGCAGCTTTCCGATCGAGGCGGGCGAGCCGAAGCCGGCCGGGATCGTCGGGCCCTGGGTGTCGATCGTCTTCAGCCCGGTGCCGAGGACCGCGATTGAGACCTCGATGAAGAGCGCCGCGGCCAGGACCGGCCCGAAGAAACGCTGGCCGGGGATCGGCTCCCAGAGCGGCTCCTCACCCCCGCCCACGTAGGCGGCGACGAAGAGGTAGAGGACCATCACCGCGCCGGCGTAGACCACGATCTGCGCGGCGGCGATGAACTCGGCATGCAGGATCAAAAACAGGCCGGCCAGCGCGATCAGGTGCACGATCAGCGCGAGCACGCTGTAGAAGGGGTTGCGGAGCAGGATGACGCCGATCGCGCCTCCGAGCGCACCGATCGCCCCGGCGAAAAAGGCAACCTGCTCCACTACGCGGCCACCTCCTCGGCTTCGCCTGCGGGGGTGCCGCGGTCAGCTGCGGGGCTGCTCACGTCACTCTCCTTCGCGCCGCAGCGGAGTCCGCTCGATGGGCTCCGCGAGCAGCATCTCCTTGGTGAAGATCAGGTCGCTGCGGTTGTAGTCGGCCATCTCGTACTCGTGGCCCATCGTGATCGCGTCGAACGGGCACGCGACCTCGCAGTACCCGCAGAAGATGCAGCGCGCGAGGTTGATCTCATACACGGCGGCGTAGCGCTCGCCGGCCGAGACGCGATCCGCCGGATCGTTCTCGGCGGCGACGACGCGGATGCAGTCGGCCGGGCACGCGGCGGCGCACAGCGAGCAGCCGACGCACTTCTCGAGGTGCGTGTCCTCGAAGCGGTGCAGCTTGTGACGGCCGCGGAAGCGGGGATAGACCGGCGTCTTCTCCTCCGGGTACTGGATCGTCACCGGTCCCTCGAAGATCCGCGCCATCGTCGTACGCAGCCCGCGCAGCGTCTCGCCGAACGCGCGATAGGCGCCCTTGGCCCCGCCGGGATCGGGCCCGCGCTGGACCTCGACGACGTCGTCGTCGGGCAGGTATGGAAACTCGGTGCTCATGTGACGGTGACCAATACAGCAGTGACCAGGACGTTGAGGGTGGCGAGCGGCAGCAGGACCTTCCAACCGAGGCTCATCAGCTGGTCGTAGCGCAGGCGCGGCAGCGTCGCGCGAACCCAGATGAAGAAGAAGATCCCGAGCATGATCTTGAGGAGCATCCAGATCGGGTCGAGCCAGCCCGGGCCCGGGCCCATCCAGCCGCCGAGGAAGAAGGCTGCGGCGATGCCCGAGATGACGAACATCTCCAGGTACTCGGCGAGGAGGAACGACGCGAAGCGGGTGCCGCCGTACTCGGTCTGAAAGCCCTGGACGAGCTCGGCGTCCGCCTCGGGGAGGTCGAACGGGGCCCGGTTGGTCTCGGCGAAGCCGGCCAGCATGAAGATGATGAAGCCGACGAACTGCGGGACGATGTACCAGATGGTCCCCTGAGCTTCGACGACGGAGACCAGCGAGAGCGAGCCGGCCATCATGATCACGCCGAGCAGCGAGAGGCCCATCGCGATCTCGTAGGAGATCAGCTGCGCGGCCGAACGCATCGCGCCGAGGAAGCTGTACTTCGAGCCCGACGACCAGCCCGAGAGCAGCAGCCCGTAGAACGAGAGCGAGCCGAAGGCAAAGAAGTAGAGGACGCCGATCGGCACGTCGATCCCGTAGAAGCCGACGCCGTTCTTGACGTCGCCGAAGGGCAGGATCGCGATCGTCGTGATCCCGGAGAAGATCACCAGCGCCGGGCCGAGCGCGAAGAGCAGCGGTATCGCGGCGTCGGGGCGGAAGAACTGCTTGCCCGCGAGCTTGAGGATGTCGGCCAGCGGCTGGAGCATCCCGACCGGGCCGACGCGGTTGGGCCCGTAGCGGTTCTGGAAGCGGCCGATCAGCTTGCGCTCGACCACCGTCAGGACCGGAACGATCAGGAAGACGACGAGGAAGATCACGATCGACTTCACGATCAGGATCCACGTCGCCTCGACGAAGTTGACGTCGGAAAGAATCACCCGGCCACCTCCTCGGCTTCGCCTCCGGGGGTGCCGGGGGCTGCCGAAGGACGCTTCTCCAGCTTCACGTACTCAGCGCCGTTGAGAACGTTGGCGTTCTGCGTCGCCGTGCCCTCGATCAGGAACACGGCTCCCGGCCGGACGCGGTCGCGAAGGGCCACGCGCGCCTCAACGGAGGTGCCGTTGGAGCGCACCGCGACCTCGTCGCCGTCTGTCAGCCCGAGACGCTCGGCGTCGGCCGGCGCGATCTCGACCCGCTGCGAGGGCGCGAGGAACCGCAACGCCGGGTTGCGCTCGGAGACCTCACCGGCCCAGAGATCGCGGTAGGTGCCGAGCCGCAGGCCATCGTCCGGCCTCCCGTCGTGGTCGCGGTCGCCGTCTGCTCGAGATGCGGCAGCGCCGCCATCGCGCGGAAACGCTGCTGCGGCCTCGCGCTCCTGCCAGCGCACGCCATGGCCGCTGATCTCGTTGGCGGTGACGCCCGCGTAGAACGGGACCTCGGCAGCGATCGCCGCAAGCGCGTCCGGGGCTGAGCCGATCTGCGTCTCGTCACCGAGCGCGTCGGCGATCGCGGCGAGCACCTGCCAGACCGGGCGGACCTCGTCGGGACGCGGCACCGCGGGGCGCAGACGCTGCAGGCGCCCGTCGGGGTGCGTGACCGTGCCCTCCTTCTCGGCGTAGGCCTCGGCCGGGATGATCACGTCGGCCGCCTTGGCCGACGCATCCTCGAAGTCGGCGATCGCGACCACGGTCCGCGCGCGCCGCAGCGCCTCGGCCCAGCCGGGGCCGTCGGGAAGGTCGCGCACCGGGTTGGCGTGGCAGAGGATGATCCCGTCGACGTCGCCATCGAGCAGGCCCTGCTTGATCGATTCCAGGTCGCGGCCCGCGTCAGCCGGTGCGAAGCCTGGGCCGGCGCCCGCAAGCGCCCCGACCTCGCGCACACCGCGGGCATTGGAGCCGTCGGGGATGCCGATCAGCCCGGCGCCATCTGAGTCGGAACTGAGCGCCCGGGCCGCCTCGCGCAACGCGGCGAGCGCGGCGATCCCGCTGTGGCCGCGCGCGATGCGCTCGCCCCAGACAATCACCGTCTTGCCGGGCCGCAGCTCCTCGGCCAGGCGCGACGCGTCGGCGTGCATAACTCCCGCCACGTCCTCGGCTTCGCCTCCGGGCGTGCGGGGGCGCACATCAGGGTTGATCGCGTGGTGAGCGAGCGCGGTGAGGAACGCCGCGGCGCCGCCAGGCTGATATCGAGCCGTCTCCTCGGCGCCGCCGTCGAGCGCGGTCGGCCGCTCCGAGGCGATGCAGACGCGCGCGCCGGACTGACGGATCGCCTTGCGCAGGCGCAGGTCGAGGATCGGCATCGCGTGCAGCGGGTCGACGCCGACGACGAGGATCGAGTCCGCGGCGTCGATCTCGGTCATCGCGGCGGAGAGCTCCGGCGCCGAGAGGTCGCGCAGCAGGCCGGCATCGATCTCGTCCATCGAGGTCACGTTGGGCGAGCCCAGGCCGCGGACGATGCGCTGGACCAGGTAGGCCTCCTCGTTGGAAGCCTGCCCGCCGACGATCGCCGCGACATTGGCCCCGGCGCCGCGGAGCTTCTTGGCCGCCGCATCGACCGTCTCGGTCCACCCGGCGCGGTTGCCGGAGAGCCGCGGCGTGGTGATCCGCTCCTCCGAGTTGATCATCTGAAAGCCGAAGCGGCCCTTGTCGCACAGCCAGCCGTTGTCGACCTCGACGTTGTCGCGGGCCAGGACGCGCTCGATGCGCTCGTCGCGGACCGTGAACTTCACGTTGCACTGGCTCGGGCAGAGCGTGCAGATCGAGCCGGAGTCCTCGATGTCCCACGGGCGCGCGCGGAACCGATAGGCCTCGGAGGTCAGCGCGCCCACCGGGCAGAGCTCGATGATGTTGCCGTGGAAGGGGGCGATGTAGGGACGGTCGTCGAACGTGCCCACATGGCTGTTGGCGCCGCGCTCGAGCAGCTGCAGCTGCTCGTCCTCGGAGACCTCCTGGCTGAACCGCACGCAGCGGTAGCAGAGGATGCAGCGCTCGCGGTCGATGCGAACGAGGGGTGAGAGCGGCATCGGCTTGCGGAAGTGGCGCTTGGGGTCGGTGACCCGGCTGCGGCCGGGGCCCCAGCCGAGCGCGATGTCCTGCAGCGGGCACTCGCCGCCCTTGTCGCAGACGGGGCAGTCGAGCGGATGGTTGACGAGCAGGAACTCGACGACCGCGTTCTGCGCCTCGACCACGCGGTCGGTGCGGGTGTAGACGACCATCCCGTCACGCACCGGGGTCGAGCACGCCGTCTGCAGCTTCGGGATGCCCTCGATCTCGACCAGGCACATGCGGCAGGCCCCGACAGGGCCGCCGAGCTTCGGCTCGTAACAGAAGACCGGGATCTCGACGTCGCCGCCCTTCGCCGCGTCGACGAGCATCGCGCCCTCGTCGGCCTCGACCTCCACGCCGTCGACGACGAGGGTGATCTTCTGGGCGCTCACGCGGCCATCGCTCCCGTGGTCAGCGGCCCGTCGTCGGGATGCGAATCGAGCTCGCCAGCGCCCGGAACTCGGGCGCCCTCGAGCGCCGCTTCGAATTCGCCCCGGAATTTCTTCACCATCGCCCCGACCGGCATCGCCATCGAGTCGCCGAGGACGCAGAGGCAATTCCCCATGATGTTCTCCTGGACCGAGGCGATGATTTCGAGGTCCATGGGCGTTGCCTCGCCGCGCTGGACTCGCTCGAGCATCTTCACCGTCCAGTTGGTGCCCTCGCGGCACGGCGTGCACTTACCGCACGATTCGTGGTGGTAGAAGCGCGCGGTCCGCAGCGCCAGCTCGGGGATCGGAACGGTCTCGTCGCAGATGATGATCGCGCCGGAGCCGAGCATCGAGCCCGCCTCGGCCATTGCCTCGAAGCTGTATGGCAGGTCGAGCTCGGCGGGGGTCAGGACGGGCGCGGATGACCCGCCGGGAAACCAGGCCTTGACCTCGCGTCCCTCCGGTGGGCCGCCCGCCAGCTCGAAGACGATGTCGCGCGAGGGGATCCCGAGCTCGATCTCGTAGTTGCCCGGCTTCTGGACGCACCCGGAGATCGAGACGACCTTCGTGCCCGGCGACTGCTCGGTCCCGAACTGCTTGTACCAGTTGGCCCCGTGGCGGACGATGTGCGGGACGTTGGAGAGCGTCTCCACGTTGTTGATCAGCGTCGGGCCGCCGTAGAGGCCCTGGATCGCGGGGAACGGCGGCTTCAGGCGCGGGTTGCCGCGCTTGCCCTCGAGCGCGTCGAGCAGCGCCGTCTCCTCGCCGCAGATGTAGGCGCCGGCACCGCGGTGGACGACCAGCTCGATCCGCTTACCTGTGTTGAGGACGTTGGTGCCGAGGTAGCCGGCGTCGTAGGCCTCGGCCACCGCGCGGTCGAGGATGTCGGCGACCTCCCAGTACTCGCCGCGGATGAAGATGAACGCGTAGGTGGCGCCAACCGCGAGCGCGGCGATCGCGACGCCTTCAATGAGCTGGTGCGGGTTCTTCTGCATCAGCTCCCGGTCCTTGAAGGTGCCCGGCTCGGACTCGTCCGCGTTACAGCAGAGGTACTTCTCCATGTCGCCGCGGGGCAGGAACGAGCCCTTCTTGCCCATCGAGAAGCCGGCTCCCCCGCGGCCGCGCAGACCCGAGTCCTCGAGCATCCCGATCACGTCCTCGGGATCGAGCTCGCGAAATGCTCGTTGCAGGGCCCCGTAGCCACCATGGCTGCGATAGCCGTCGATCGTCGCCAACTGCGGGTCGTCGATGTTGCGGAAGAGCAGCCGCGTTTCAGAAGCACTCACGTTCCGCCCGCCTCCTCCGCTTCGCGTCCGGGGGCGGCCGGGTTTGACTCAACCTCCGCGACGCGGGGGTCGGGTGGCGGCTCAGGGCCGCCGGCGGCCTGGCGCTTGGCGAGCGCCTTGTCGGGAAGCGGCTCGGCGCCCTTGCGAAGCGCGTCGATCGCCGCGAGCGCGTCGGCCGCGTCCAGCGGCCCGTAGTAGCGCTCGTCGATCGAGACCATCGGAGCGATGTCGCAGGCGCCGAGGCACTCAAAGCCCTTGACGAAGAACTCGCCGTCGGGCGAGGTCGCCCCGTGGTGATCGGCCTCGTGCTCGTCCGCCCCGGTTGCCTCACAGAACGCGTCGAGCAGGCCCCCGGCCCCGTTCATCCAGCACGAGAGGTTGTGGCACACCAGCACGCGATGCTTACCGATCGGCGCCGTCGCGAAGAGGTCGTAGAACGAGGCGACCGACTGTAGGTAGCCCGGCGTTACGCCCATAACCGCCGCGGCCTCGCGGATGCCCTCCGGCGAGCACCATCCGTAGTAGCGCTGGATCGCCCAGAGAGCCGGGATCGACGCCGAGCGCAGCTGCGGGTACCGCGACATCGCCGTCTCGATCTGCTCGCGCAGCTCGTCGGGGATGTCGACCTCGTGCAGCTCCGGCACGCCCTCGGCATCCGCGGGGCGCATCGACGCGATCAGCGCCTTGCGCTCCGTGGCGGTGAGGTCGTCGGTCGGCTCCATCAGGTGCGTGGGCTGTCGAATCTCAGGATCCATCAGATCTCCACCGCGCACGCCCGGAGGCGAAGCCGAGGACGTGGCGCGAGTCGTTTCGTCATCGGTCGATTCCTCCGAGGATCGGGTCGAGCATCGCCAGGTTCTGAATCAGGTCAGCGACGTACCCGCCCACGCACATGTCCTTGAGCATCTGGAGGTTGACGAAGGACGAGTCACGGAAGTGGACGCGTGCCGGCTTGGCCGAGCCGTCGGCGAGGATGTAGCACCCGAGCTCGCCACGCGGGCCCTCGATCGGGTGGTAGACCTCGCCGGGCGGCACGCGAAAGCCCTCGGTGACGAGCTTGAAGTGGTGGATCAACGCCTCCATCGACGTCGAGAGCTCGTCGCGCGGTGGCAGCACGATCTTGCGGTCGTCCGCGATCCAGGGACCGTCCGGCATGTTGTCCAGGCACTGCTCGATGAGCCGTACCGACTCGCGCAGCTCGGCCATCCGCACCCGGAACCGGTCGTAGCCGTCGCCGACGGTGCCCACCGGCACCTTGAAGTCGAGCTCGCCGTAGGCGAGGTACGGGTCGGCCTTGCGCAGGTCCCACGGCTCGCCGGCGGCGCGCAGCAGCGGACCCGTGACGCCGAGCTCGAGCAGGCGCTCGCGCGAGACGATGCCGACGCCCCTGGTGCGCTGCAGGAAGATCTCGTTGCGGTCGAGCAGCGCCTCGTACTGATCGACGCGGGTCGGGAACTCCTTGCAGAACGCCCGCACCCTCTCCTCGAAGCCGAGCGGGATGTCCTCGAAGACGCCGCCGACCTGGAAGTAGCGCGTGTGCATCCGCTGGCCGGCCGCCATCTCGAACAGGTCGACGATCGCGTCGCGCTGGCGGAACGTGTACCAGAGCATCGAGACCGCGCCGAGGTCCAGCGCGGAGGTCCCGAGCCAGATCAGGTGTGAGTGGATGCGGTTGAGCTCGAGGAAGAGCGTGCGCAGGTACTTGGCCCGGGGCGGGATCTCGAGCTCGAGCAGCTGCTCGACGGCGCCGCAGAACGCCTGCATGTTGAAGAAGTAGGAGACGTAGTCCATCCGCTCCACGAACGGGATGACCTTCCAATAGCTCTTGTCCTCGCAGCTCTTCTCGATCCCGGTGTGGACGTAGCCGATGATCGGCTTCATGTCGACGACGTGCTCGCCCTGGAGGCTGACCAGCAGGCGCAGCACCCCGTGCGTCGCCGGATGGTGCGGGCCCATGTTGACCGTGAGCAGCTCGTGTTCGGGCTCGAGGAGGTCGCCGGCCTCGGTCTCCTCGATGACCGAGGTGCCGATGACCGTGGCCTCGCTGGCCGAGATGACGTCGCCGCCGTGGGCTGGGGCCGAGCCGCGCTGCTCCCGTTCCTCTGTCAGTTTGACCACCCCGGGACCTGATGCTCGTTGTAGGTGAAGATCACCGGCTCGCCGCCGACAGGGAAGTCGCGACGCTGCGGCCAGCCCTCGTAGACCTCCGGCATCAGCAGGCGGCGCAGGTCCGGATGGCCGCGAAAGACGATCCCGAACATGTCGTAGACCTCGCGCTCCTGCAGGTCGGCCGTCGGGAACAGATGCACACAGGAGTCGATTTCCGGCAAAGCCCGTCCTTCCGCTGACCCGGGCGGAACGTCGAGGGAGAGCTGCTCTCACGCGCACGCGTTCTACGCGGGCGCGTGACAGCAGCTCGTAGTGCACGCCGAAACGCGGCTCGGCCGGCAGGTAGTCGACGCCGTGGACGCTGGCGAGGAACGTGTACTCCTGGCCCGGCGTCTCGCGCAGCCAGGTGAGGACGTCGAGGATCTGCTCGGCGTCGGCGATCAGGCAGGCCTGGCCGTGCTCGTGGTAGGTGCCGGTGATCGAGTTCGGATACGCCTCGCGCAGCTCGCCTGCGATCAGCTCGAGCCCGGGAGCGTCTGGCATCAGCGGATCCCGGCGCCGCGCTGAGTCGGCCCGCCGGGGCCCTCCGGGCCCGTTGCCTCGGCCGACTCGACGACCGCCTGGCGCGCGCGGGCATAGGCCGCTTCAGACGCCTCGGAGGGTTGTCCGGCGATGACGTCGTCGCGGGCCCACTCCTCCGTGCCGATCGCGTTGTACCGGCGCCGCCAACCCTGGTCCGGGTGGCCCATGATCATGTGCTGGAGCTTGTTGAAGCCGTACATCAGCGCCTCCGGGCGTGGCGGGCAGCCCGGAACGTGGACGTCGATCGGCATGAACTTGTCGGCGCCCTGGACCACGGCGTAATTCGCGAACATGCCGCCCGACGACGAGCAGGCGCCCATCGAGATCGACCACCGGGGCTCGAGCATCTGGTCATAGAGGCGCCGGACGACCGGGGCCATCTTGATCGAGACGCGGCCGGACAGGATGATCAGGTCGGCCTGGCGAGGCGAGGCGCGCAGCGCCTCAGCGCCGAAGCGGGCGAGGTCGTTTCGAGGTGAGCCGACGACCGCGATCATCTCCATCGCGCAGCAGGCGAGGCCGAAGGTCATCGGGAAGATGGAGTTCGTCGCGCCCCAGGCGAGCAGCTTCTCGAGGTTCGTCGTCGCAACCGACTGGTTGACGTGCTCGTCGAGATCGGCGTCGGTGAGGTCGCCGCGCAGCAGGTCGCGGGCTCGCAGCTGGCGCACGCGCAGCTGCTCCGGCGAGCCGGGCTCAGCGAGCGGTGCCAGGTCGCGCAGCTTCTCGCGCTTCAGCTCCAATCCAGCGCCCCCCTTCTCCAGACGTAGATGAAGGCGACGAAGAGCAGGACGACGAAGACGATCACCTCGACGAGGACGAAGACCGAGTTGGCGACGTTGAGGATCACCCCGACCGGATAGAGGAAGACGACCTCGATATCGAAGAGGATGAAGAGCATCGCGATCATGTAGAAGCTCACGCCGAAGCGGAAGGTGCGCGAGACCTCGCTCGGCAGACCGCACTCGTAGGGGTCGCCCTTGATCGAGCGATCGCGGAGGGTCTTGCGGCCGATGAGCACGTTCAGGAACGCGAACGCGGTACCGACGAGAGTGCCGAGACCGACGAAGACCAGGACAGGCAGGTAGCTACGCAGCACGGCGCACACTGTATTCCCTTGTGACGAGTTGCTACATAGTGATGTTCCGCATAAACAAGCGAAAATTTGAACCCCGGCGGGGTGGGTGACGATGGCCGACGTTCACCTCGTCGTCGGGATCGGCGTCCTGGTCGCAAACCTCGCCGCCGGAATCGTCGGCGGTCTCGCCTGGTATCGGTCTCGCCCGAGCGTCGCCTTCTGGTACATGCTGCGTGTCGCGCAGGCGGTTGTCGTGCTCCAGCTGCTGCTCGGAACGATCCTGCTCCTGGGCGGCCACGAGGCCGCGGACGACCTCCACTACGTCTACGGAGTGCTGCCGCTGGCAGTCGCCCTGCTCGCCGAGGCCATGCGCGCCGGGGTGGCCGCGCGAGAGCTCGAGGGCGTGGACTTCGACGCCCTGCCGGCAAACCGCCAGCAGCGCTTCGCCGCCGCGATCGTCCGCCGCGAGACGGGGATCATGGCCGTCTCGGTCTGGGTGGTCTTCTTCCTCGCGCTGCGCGCCGCGGGCACGAGCGGGCACCTCTTCTAGGCAATATCCGGCCAATTGGCGCGTTGCGCGCGCAATCGCGGGCAGTCCTATGGATGGGATGGCGCAATCTTTTCTTCAGCGCGCAACCTCTGCGACCGATCCTTGTTAGGGGTAACAGTGGATCAACGAGCGCAAGGATCAGAACCAGGAGCGGCTTCGAAGCCGCGGCCGGCCCCGGTCGCGGCGGACCCGGCCTACCTGGCGCGCCGGCGCTTGGTCGAATGGTGCGAGCGTCACGAGCTGCCGGTGCCGGCGGAACGTCGCGCCCCTCGCCGCTAGCTCCAGCCCTCGCTAGCTAGCGAGCGTCCTCGCTCAGCGGCAGGTAGCCGCCGCGATGAAAGAGCAGCGGGTCGCCACCGTGCCAGCCGAGCTCGACGACTTTGCCGACGAAGATCTCGTGATCGCCTCCGGCATGTACCTCGGCCACCTCGCACGCGGCCCACACGAGCGCGCCGTCGAGGATCGGTACGCCCGCGTGATCCGTCCACGCAACCTCGCGGAACTTCTCCGTGTGGGGGGCCTTGGTCGCGAAGGCGCGTGCGAAGGTCTCCTGATCGCCGGCGAGATAGCTGACCCCGAACCGGCCCGCCGCGCGAATGATCTCCAGCGTTCGCGAGCGCCGGTCGAGACAGGCGAGCATCAGCGGCGGCTCGAGTGAGAGCGAGGTGACGGCGTTGGCGGTCGCCCCGGCCGGACCGTCGGGACCATGCGCAGTCACGATCGTCACGGAGGTGGGCAGAACTGCCATTGCCTCGCGGAGCTGGTCGGGCGTCGGCGCGCTCATCCGGCCGGAAGTATGATGGCGCCGGTCTTGCGCAGGTTTTGTCTTTCCACAGCGATGGTTGCGACCGCGCTCGCCCTCGGGGCGTGCGGGACTCAGGGGATCAAGGTCGCCGACGATGACCCCGACTACACGGGCGCCGTGCTCTTCTCCGAGCGCTGCTCGGGCTGCCACTCGCTCGATGCCGCGGGCGCACAGGGCTCGGCCAACCGCGAGCTGCGAAACCAGGGCCCGAACCTCAACCAGCGCATCGAGTCCGCCGACAACGTCCTCTACGCGATCCGCAACGGCGGGTTCTCCGGGGCGATCATGCCTCAGAACATCGTCGTCGGCGACGACGCGCAGGCGGTGGCCGACTTCGTCGCCAAGTACGCCGGCACGGACGTCAATCGCCCGGTCAAGCCGGGCGACGCGCCCGCCTCGGCCTCGCAGTAGCCGGACCGGTTAGCGGTGCTCGACCTGCGGGCAATCCGCGACGACCCGGGCCCCGCCCGGGACGCGCTCGCACGTCGCGGGGCCGCTGACGCGCTCGACGAGCTGCTCGAACTCGACGCGCGACGCCGCGAGCTGCTGCCACAGGCCGAGACCCGCCGCGCGGCGCAGAACGAGGCCTCCGACGAGATCGCGGCGCGCAAGCGCGCCGGCGAGGAGGCGGCGGATGTGATCGAGCGGATGAAGACGGTCTCTGCCGAGGTCAAGCAGATCCAGGCCGAGCTGACGGAGGTCGAGGAGCGGCGCGACGCGCTTGCCGCAACCCTGCCCAACCTCCCGCACCCCGACGCGCCCGACGGCGGCGAGGACGACGCGGTCACGCTCCGCGAGGTCGGCGAACGCCCGACCTTCGACTTCGCCGTCCGCGACCACCTCGATCTCGCCCAGCAGCACGGCTGGATCGAGATGGAGAAGGCGGCCGCCGCCTCGGGCTCGCGATTCGCCTACCTGATCGGCGACCTGGTGATGGTCGAGCTCGCGCTCGTGCGGCTCGCGGTGGAGACCGTTCGCGCTGAGGGCTTCGAACCGGTGGTGCCACCGGTGCTCGTCCGCGAGGCCCCGCTCTACGGCACCGGCTTCTTCCCCGGCGAGCGGGAGATGATCTATGAGGTCGAGCGCGACGAGCTCTTTCTCGTCGGCACGTCGGAGGTGTCGCTTGCGGCCCTGGGCGCCGACGAGATCTTCGCCGCCGCCGATGTCCCGCGCCGCTACGCCGGGATCTCGACCTGCTTTCGGCGTGAGTCAGGCGCCGCCGGCAAGGACACGCGCGGGATCTTCCGCGTCCACCAGTTCGACAAGGTCGAGATGTTCTCGTTCGTGCTGCCGGAGGACTCCAGCGCCGAGCACGAGCGCATCCTCGCGATCGAGGAGAAGGTCCTGGGCGCCCTCGAGCTGCCCTATCGCGTGGTGGACATCGCGCTCGGCGACCTCGGCGCGCCCGCGGCGCGCAAGTTCGACTGCGAGGCGTGGATCCCGAGCCAGGAGCGCTACCGCGAGCTGACCTCGTGCTCGAACACGACCGACTACCAGGCGCGCCGCCTCGGCGCCCGCTTCCGCCGCGAGGCCGAGGCTGCCCCCGAGTTCCTGCACACGCTCAACGGGACCGCCGTCGCGGTGCCCCGAACGCTGATCGCCCTGATCGAAAACGGCCAGCAGGCCGACGGCTCGGTCCGCCTACCCGCCGCGCTGGTGGACGCGGGCGCACCCGAGGTGATCGGGAGCTCGTAGCTCCCGGCGGAATCGGCCCTGACGCACGCCGGCTCAGGGCTGGGCAGGGCGGCGGATCGCCGACCCATGGGATACCCAATCCGTCACCGGCCGGCCACACGCCGCTCGCCCTGCCGAACTGTCCGGCCTCAGTTCCGCTCAGCGCAACCCAGGACGGACAGTTCGGGCCGGAACTGCGTGGACCTCGGTGACGGCGCCCGGCGCGACCGCCGTCACTCGCCGGCGTGCGTGGAGTACTACGCGCTCGACTGAGCCCAGGCGCTACTCAGCGCTGGGATCGAAGTCCAGCGAGCAGCTGTTGATGCAGTAGCGCAGGCCGGTCGGGTTCGGGCCGTCCTCGAAGACGTGGCCGAGGTGGCCGCCGCAGCGACTGCAGTTGACCTCGGTACGCCGCATGAAGAAGCTGCGGTCCTCCTCGGTCGCGACGTTCTCGTCCGCGGCCGGCGCGTAGAAGCTCGGCCAGCCCGTGCCGGAGTCGAACTTCGTGTCGGACGAAAACAGCTCCGCACCGCAGCCCTTGCAGCGGTACGTGCCCGCGCCCTTGCTGTCCCAGTAAGCGCCGGTGAACGCGCGCTCGGTGCCCTTCTCGCGGAGCACCTCGTACTCCTCGGGGGAAAGCTCGGCGCGCCACTCCTGCTCGGTCTTCTGCACCTTCTCCATCTCTTGTCTCCTACTTTAGTGCCAGCTCGTGAATTTTCCTGACGCTTTTTATGTCTCCGATGGGGGTCAATTCGTTTCATCGGAGCTCACGCGCGGGCCGTGGGATCCGGGGGCTCAGCATGCGGGACCTCCCGCCGCGCTGATCGCACGCGAGATCGAGCGCGCGACGGCGCCCGGTTGGCAGATCGGTCGCGTCACCTACGAGATCCTGCGTCCGGTCCCGATCGCACCCCTGCGCGTGGAGGTCGAGGTGCGCCGGCCGGGCCGCTCGGTGGAGCTGCTCGGCGCGACGCTGACGGACGCCCATGGCGAGCCGCTGATCACCGCGAGCGCGTGGCGCGTCGCGACCCAGGACGTGGAGATCCCTCCCGAGCTCGAGGCGGGCTTCGAGGCGCTCCCCGGCCCTGAGCGCGGCAAGGTCAAGGAGTTCTTCGACACCGGCCAGAGCGTCGGGTACCACACGGCGATGGAGTATCGGTTCGTTGCCGGTGGCTTCACCGAGCTCGGGCCCGCGCTCGTCTGGCTGCGCGCCCGCCACCCGCTCGTGGCGGGGGAGGAGATGACCCCGCTGCAGCGCGTCATGATCGCCGCCGACTCGGGCAACGGCGTGAGCGCGACGCTCGACCTCGAGCGCTACATCTTCATCAACGTCGACCTCTCGGTCCATCTGCACCGCCTCCCGGTGGGGGAGTGGATCGGCCTCGACGCGGTGACGCTGCCCGAGCCGGAGGGCATCGGCCTCGCCGACAGCGTGCTGCACGACGAGCGCGGCCCGATCGGCCGCGCGCTGCAGACGCTGCTCGTGCGCGAGCGCCAGCCCGCAAGCGCCTAGCGCGTCGCCCGCGGCCTGGGGATCGATCGTTTCGCGGCGGTACGCTCCGAGGCGTGGGCGAGGTCAAGATCGTGCTTGCGGATGACCACGCGGTGGTCCGCAGCGCACTACGCCTATTGCTGGACGCCGAGTCCGATCTGTCGGTGGTCGCCGAGGCGGGCGATGTCGACGCCGCGGCGCGCGAGCTGGAGGTCCACAGGCCCGAGGTTCTCGTCCTCGATCTGCACCTGCCCGAAGGCCCGAGCCTGACCTCGGTGCCGCGCCTGCGGGAGATCTCGCCGGACACCGGAATCGTCGTCCTCACCATGCAGCGCGATGCGTCGTACGCGCGCGAGGCGCTGCGCGCCGGAGTGCTCGGCTACGTGCTCAAGGACGCCGTCGACGAGGACCTGGTCAACGCCGTGCGCCTGGCCGCGACCGGTCGCAGCTATCTGCAGCCGGAGCTGGGCGCGCAGCTGGCGGTTGAGCCGGGAGATGACCCGGATGGCCTCTCGGATCGCGAGCTCGACGTCCTGCGCCTGATCGCGCTTGGCTACACGAACACCGAGATCGCCGATCAGCTGGTCCTCAGCGTCCGGACGGTCGAGTCACATCGCGCGCATGTTCAGCGCAAGCTCGGCATGAGCAAGCGCTCCGAGCTGGTCCGCTACGCGCTTGAGCGCCGGATGCTCCACACCGAGCCCGCATGACGCCCGGCGGACACGGTGGCGGGCAGGGTCGCGGCGGCGGCCAAGGCGGCGGCGGGCAGGGTCGCGGCGGCGGTGGACAGGGCGGCGGTCGCGATCGCCGCGGCCAGCGCGACGATCGCCAACACGATCAGCGCCAGCCCGAGCAGCAGCGCCAACCCGATCCCCCCCAGCGAGACCCCGAACAGGGCGGCGGTGCAGGCGGCCAAAGGGGCGACGGTCGAGGCACGGGAGGACGCGGCGGCGGACAGGGGCGCGGTGGCGGCGGGCAGCGCGGTGGCGGACGGGCAGCGCGGTGGCGGCGGGCAGCGCGGTGGCGGCAACCGCCGGCCCGACGATGTCCACGACATCAGCGGGACTCCCGACCTCAGCGAGCTTCAGGGGCTGGGCGGGCAGCCGAGCACGGCGCCGTCGAGCGGCGGCGGTCTCGGGGAGATCATCTCCGGCGCGGCGGCGGCGGCGGCCAGCGCGATCCCGAGCATCGGCCAGGCGCTCTCCGGCGGGGTGGCCAGCCCGCACGCGGCCTCCCCGGCGGACGCGCAGAAGGTTGCCTCTCAGCACGGTGGCGGGAGCGCGGCGAAGTTTGCGGCCGGCACGTCGATCGACGTCGCCTCGACCGAGAACAAGCCCGAGCTGCTCGAGACGATCCCCATCACGGCTCAGCCCGGCGCCGCGCGGCGCGTGGTTCTTTCGCTCGGGCCCGACACCGACACGGACTCGCCGCTGCCGGAGATCGCGGGCGGCGACAGGCTCGAGGTGCTGGCCGAGCTCGAGCTCACCACGGACGCCGCCGACCCGAACCACCCGGGCCTCATCGGCAACGCGTACTCCTACGCGCCGGACGTCGAGGCAACCCTGCTGCTGGCCGCCGACGCGAGCGTCACCGAGGCCGGAGCCCAGGCGATCGAGCTCGCGCCCGCCTGGCGGCAGTCGATCAGCCAGGAGCGCCACCACGGCGTGGTCACGTTCGGCAACGGCGCCGCGACGATCCCGGCCGCCGGGCTCCCATGGGGCGGTCAGACGCGGATCAACCTCGTCGTCGGCGCCAGCAACCCCGCCGCGAAGGACGGAGACGTGCTCCTCGTCGGTCAGAACGAAAAAACGCCCGTGGTCGTCCAGGACATGTCCGGAATCCGCGTCGTGCGGTTCCGGCCCGCGAGCGCCCAGGCGCCGGCGCCTCTGCGCCAGGCCACCTGCCTCTGCGGGGCAGTTCCGATCTCGAAGGCGCGAACCGTGGTGCTCTCACAGGAGCTCGCGGGCCTCGTCGCCGGCGAGCGCCTGCTGATCAAGGCCCGCATCGCGACCGACGCTGCGGGCCTGCCAGCCCCCGCTCGAATTTCGACGCGCCTGTTCGTCGGCGACTCGCCGACTCAGGACGAGCCCGGCGGGGCGGCCCAGGCCGCGATCACGTGGAAGGGAAACCTCTCCAAATACACCGGCTTCAACTGTCTGCCGGCCGAGGGCCCGATGTTGACCGAGAAGTACGGGGTCGCAACCGTGAAAAAGGCTCCCGCCGGGAGCCTCTACGTCAACGTGGTCGCTGTCTCAGCAGCGCCCTTTGGAGGGGTCGCCGCAAGCCAGAGCTTGCGAATCGACCCCTCTGAGAGCGTCCTGGAAGTGACCCGTCTGGGCGCTGCCTAAGCGGCGGCGCGCCAGCCGGCGAGCGAGCCGTCGGTCGCGAGGCGCGCAAGCGCCCGCTCCTCGAGCTCGCGGGCGGCCTTCTGGGTGACGCCGAGCTCACGCGCGGCGTCTCGCAGTGAGACCTCAGGGCGGCCGCCGGTTCCGAAGCGGGCCATGATGATCATCCGCTCGTCATCGGGAAGCTTGGCCAGGGCTGCCCCGACCGCCTCCTCCTGCTCGCGGACCATGACCTCGTCCTCGAGATCGGCCGTGCTCTCGGCATGGAGCTCACCGAGCGTCGTGTCGCCGTCGCCCACCGGGGTGTCGAGGCTGGTCGTGATCCTGGTCAGATCGCGGACAGCCATCACCTCGTCGAGCGGCAGCTTGGCGCGCTTGGCGACCTCCTTGTCGGTCGGATCGCGGTTGAGCTCGACCGCCAGCTGCGTGGTCGTGCGGTTGACCGTGCGCTCGCGCTGGGCGATGTGAGCGGGGATCCGCACACCGCGCCCGGTGTTGTCGAGGCCGCGCTGGATCGACTGCTTGATCCAGAGGACCGCGTAGGTCGAGAACTTGTAGCCACGCCGCCAGTCGAACTTCTCCGCGGCGCGGATGAGTCCGAGCATCGCCTCCTGAACGAGGTCGGCGAGCGGCAGGCCGAAGCCCTGGTAACGGCGCGCGAACTTGATCACGAGCCGCAGGTTCGAGTTGATGAGCCGCTCCTTGGCAGCGAGGTCACCGCGCTCGATCGCCTGAGCGAGCTCGACTTCCTCCGCGGCCGTGAGCAGCGGGTACTTCATCGCCTGGTTGATGAACAGCTGAAGGCTGTCCGTCGTGGCCTCGGCGACCGCGTGAGTATCTGTTCTCTGCTGCGCGCGGCTCGCGCCGGCGCCCTTCGAAGCGTTTGTGAAGTGTTCGCCGCGCTTGCGGCGTACCTGATCGCGCTGCTGGTCAGCGCCCCTCTGTCGAGGCATGTTTCACCCCTCTACGTAGAGTTGCCTCTTATGTCTTTTCTAGTCAAAACCCTGGCTTCAAAAAGTATAGCGAAAAATAGTTGCAGCTGCAAGTAGCTGGCTAAATCCGCTCTACAGAGCCAGGCTCGGCGTCTTCACGCCTGTGTGCCCACATGGTTATGACGCCAAACGCGCCAATAAACCCCCACGTGAGGTCCGCCCGCGAGCGGCATTATCGCACGAACTAGGGCTCGATGACCTTGAACTTCGCCGTGGCGGGCGAACCATCGGTCAATCCGTCGGCCGTCGCGGCCACGGCGAACTTGTACTTGCCGGGCTTCAGCTTGTACTTCTGGGGCGAGGTGCAGTCCCGCGTCTTGGGATTCTTGTGCTTCTTCTTGAGCGTGCACTCGAAGCTGGGCGCGGTGCCGGTCGCGCTGAACTTGAACTTGATCTTCGCCTTGCCGGTCTTCTCCTTGGCCTCGACCTTGCGGTTTGGCGCCTTGTCGATCGTCGTCTCGGGAGGCGTCGTGGGCGTGGGCGTGGGGGTTGGCGTGGGAGTGGGAGTGGGGGTCGGGGTCGGCGGCGGGTCGACGCCCGCGACCTTCGCGATCTTCTCCTGTGTATCGAGGGTTACCCAAAGGGTGTTGGCGGGCCCCGTTGCGATCTTTCGCGGGCCGACGTTCCCGCTAATCGAGAAACCCTTGAGCATCGAGACCTGACCGTCGGTCGTCAGGCGAACTAGGTCGTCGGTGGACGCGCGAGCCACCCAGTAGGCGCCGTCGGTTCCGAAGATCACCCCATCCGGATCGCTGGTGGTGAGGGGGATGATCTGGGGGCTCGCGGGCGGGGTGATGAGACCGAGGGAGTGCGGGTTGCTCTGTGGGTTCACGAAGGCCGCCTGCCCGTTCGGGCCCGCTGCGATGTCCTGGGTGATGCCACCGACGTTGTAGTCGGTCTCGGTTGGCACGGCCGTCGCCGTGAAGCTGCGGACGTTGTCGCTGTCGGCGACCCACAGCAGCCCGTCGCTGCCGGTTGCCATCCCATGCGGGTTCGTCATCGTGACGAAGTGCTCGACGTGGTTGGACGGGGTCGCGGGGTCGATCGAGATCAGGTCGCCGCCCCCGTTTGTGGACGCCAGCCAGATGTTCCCGTCGAGGCCCGTGGTGATCGCCCCCGCGCCGGTGACCCCCCCGATGTTCTGCTGGAACGCGCCGAGCGGGTTCGCCGGGTCGATCACGGTGAAGCCGACGCCTCCCTCCTGGACCGCGAAGAGCCGACCGTCCGGGCCGACGGTGATCCCGGATAGGACATGGTTCATCCCCGGCGGGGTGAACGCCACCGCGGTGCCGTCGGGGGCCATCCTGACGATCTTGTTGTTCTGCTCCGTGGTGATCCACATGTTGCCGTCCGGGCCGGCGACGAGCTCGTTGTTCGGACCTACGGTGAGGCCCGCGGGGAGCGCGAACTCGCCGACGACCGCGGGGGCAGCCTGCGCGGCCGGCGCAGCCGACGCTGAGGTCGCGATTGCCGCGGCCGCTAGAAGAATCGCTCTGGCCCCCCGCTTCACTGCCCCGACTATATGCCGCCTGGGCGCCGCGTCAAGCCTGATTGGCCGTTCGGGCTGGGCATCCTCAAGCCAGTTGTACGGGTGGTCGATTCAACTTGGGTGAGCGCCAGTCAACAGCTGATCGTGCCCAGCCCGGCCACTGTCGACGAGGGCTGGGGGCGGCGAATCGAGGACGTGATCGCGCGGCCGGGGGTGATCCGCCCGCACTTCCAGCCACTGATCGACCTCGAGCGCGGCACCGTCGCCGGTTACGAGATGCTCGCCCGCTTCGAGCACCCCGTGGGCGGCTCGCCGGCGGAGTGGTTCGCTGCGGCGTCTGAGCTCGGGACCGTGGGGGAGTTGGACGCAGCAGTCCTCGGCCTGGCCCGGCGGGCGCTGCGCACGCTCCCGCCCAACACCTTCCTCTCGGTCAACGTCACCGGCACTGGGGTCACGTCCGAGGCCGTCCTCTCGGAGATCACGCGCGGACCTCGCCTCGAGCCACTGGTCATCGAGATCACCGAGCAGTCCGAGATCGATGACTTCGAGCGTCTCGCTGCGAGCGCTGCCCTTTTTCGCGAGCGCGGCGCGATGCTCGCGATCGACGACGCCGGCGCCGGGTACGCCAGCCTCCAGCGGATCATCGCCGTGCGGCCGCAGTTCATCAAGCTCGACCGTTCGCTCATCACCGATATCCACGGCGACGACGTCAAGGCCGCCGCGACCGAGATGATGGGCGCGCTCGCCAGCCGGATGGACGCCTGGATCGTCGCCGAGGGGGTGGAGCGACTCGGCGAGCTCGAGCGGCTCCTGCAGATGCGGGTGCCGCTGGCACAGGGGTACCTGTTCGCCAAGCCCACGCCGAATTTCGAGCGACTCGACGCGAGTTGGGCCTCGCAGGTTCCAACCGGCCGCGAGGACGACGGCTCGCCGATCGCGCTGATCGAGCGCGTTCAGCCCGCCATGGCCGCGGCGGATCGCGAGGAGCTCAGCTGGCGTTTCGGCGAGGACCCCATGCTCGAGCACCTGCCCGTGATCGACGCGGATGAGAAGGTCGTCTCGCTGGTCGATCGTGGCGCGTTCTTGGTCGGGGAGCACGGGCGAACCGTGCCGATGCGGGTGGGCCCGGCCGCGGCCACCACCGACCTGCTGCGCCGGGCGATGGCCCGGCCGCGCCGCGAGCGCCTGGCGCCGCTCGTGTGCTGCGACGAGTTCGGCCGCTACCTCGGGATCGTCCGAGTGGAGCGCCTCGTCGACGCCGTCGTGACGTAAAGCCCCATCCGGGTTGGTCAGGCGGACACCTGCGGCTCGGCGTGCGTGGACGCGGGTTCGAGCGCCAGCTCGAGCACCTCGTCGATCGACAGCACCGGGTGGAAGCTCATCTCCTCGCGAACCTCCTCCGGCACGTCCTCCAGGTCGGCCCGGTTGCGCTCCGGGATGACGACGTCGGTGAGACCGGCCGCGTGGGCGGCGAGGACCTTCTGCTTGAGGCCGCCGATTGGCAGCACCCGGCCCTGAAGGCTGACCTCGCCCGTCATGCCGACCGTGTGCTTGACCG
This sequence comes from uncultured Solirubrobacterales bacterium, assembly GCA_963796815.1. GTDB lineage: Bacteria > Actinomycetota > Thermoleophilia > Solirubrobacterales > 70-9 > WHSW01. The sequence continues at coordinate 119,744 of CAWCNF010000008.1, read as the reverse complement.
GCCTACCCGTGAGCAACGACACCAGTGCCGTGGTCATCGTGATACCGGCGCTCGGGCCGTCCTTCGGGATGGCGCCCGCGGGGACGTGGATGTGGAACTCGCGCTCCGCGAACGCGTCCTCGGCGAGGCCCAGCTTGTCAGCGTGGCCGCGGACGTAGGAGAGCGCGATCCGCGCCGACTCCTTCATCACGTCGCCGAGCTGGCCGGTGAGCACGAAGCCCTCCTTGCCGGGCATCGACGTCGTCTCGATGAAGAGGACGTCGCCGCCGGCACCGCTGACCGAGAGACCGGTCGCGACGCCGGGAACGGCGGTCCGCTCGGCGGCCTCCTGATAGAAGCGCTGCTTGCCGAGCGCGTCACGGACCGCGTCGCCATCGATCGTCACCGGCGCTGTCGTCTGCTTGGAGGCGATGCGCGTGGCTGTCTTTCGCAACAGCTTGCCGAGCTCGCGCTCAAGGCCACGGACGCCAGCCTCCCGGGTGTACTCGCTGACCAGCTGCTCCAGCAGCTCGTCGGAGATCTGGACCTCGTCGGCCCTCAGCCCGTTGCGCTCGATCTGGCGCCGCCACAGATACCCGCGCGCGATCGCGACCTTCTCATCGGTCGTATAGCCGTCGAAGCGCACGACCTCCATGCGGTCGAGCAGCGGCCCGGGGATCGTGTCGGCGACGTTCGCCGTGGCGATGAACAGGACCTCGGAGAGGTCGAGTTCGACATCGAGGTAGTGGTCGCGGAACGAGTGGTTCTGCGCTGGGTCAAGGACCTCGAGCAGCGCCGAGCTCGGGTCCCCGCGCCAATCGGCGCCGACCTTGTCGACCTCGTCAAGCATGATCACCGGGTTGATCGTCCCCGCGTCCTTGAGGGCGCGGACCAGACGGCCCGGCAGCGCGCCGATGTAGGTGCGCCGGTGGCCGCGGATCTCGGCCTCGTCGCGCACCCCACCCAGCGACATGCGCACGAACTCGCGCCCGGTCGCGCGGGCGATCGACTCGCCGATGGAGGTCTTGCCGGTGCCCGGAGGGCCGATCAGGGTGAGGATCGCGCCGGCGCCCCGGCCCTCGTCGACCAGGCCGCGCTCGCGGCGCAGACCCTGGACGGCGATGTACTCGGTGATCCGGTCCTTTACGTCCTCGAGACCCGCGTGATCGGCGTCGAGCACCTCGCGGGCGCTCACCGGGTCGAGCTTCTCGTCGGAGCGCTTGTTCCACGGCACGCCGATCAGCCAGTCCAGGTAGGTGCGGATCATCGACGATTCGCCCGTCGACTCGCCCATGCGCTCGAGCCGGCCGAGCTCGCGCCTTGCCTGCTCCTCGACAGCCTCGGGCATCTTGGCCTCGGCGATCTTGCTCTCGTACTCCTCGACGACCGAGGCGTCGTCCTCGCCCAGCTCCTTGCGGATCGAGTCCATCTGCTTGCGCAGGAAGTACTCGCGCTGCTGAGCGTTGGCGCCCTCCTCGACGTCGTCGCGGATGCGCTTGCGCACCTGAAGCTCGGCGAGCCGCTCGCGCTGCAGTTCGAGGGCGAGCTCGAGCCGCTCGGTCACGTCGATCGTGTCGAGCAGCCGCTGCTTGTCCTCCACCGAGATGTCCGGGCTATAGCCGGAGGTGTCGGCGAGCTCGCCCGGCTCTGAGACCGAGCGCAGGAAGGCGGCAACCCTGCCGTCATCGCCGCGCAGGTCGAGGATCTCCTCGACCACGGCGCGGTAGTTGCGCTCGAGCTCGCGAATGCGCTCGTCTTCAGGATTGGTGTCCGTCAGCTTCTCGACGTCGATCAGCAGCTGGCCGTTGGGGCCGGACGAGGCGGTGCCGGCGCGGCCGCGATGCAGGCCCGTGAGCGTGACGGCGTTGATGCCGCCCGGAAGACGGCCGGTGTCCACGACCTCGGCGACCGTGCCGATCGTCGCGTACTCGCCGTCGTGGCGCGGGAGGACGAAGACGCGCTGCGCGTCGCCGGGATCGGCGGCGATCGTCAGCGTCATGCCGGGGAAGAGGATGCTGTCGTCGAAGGGGATGAGGAGAAGCTGCATGAGGTTCCTTTGCTCGCCCAGGGGCTTACTTCACTTTCTGAAGTAATGGTAGCGAGGCGGTTTCAGGCGTCAGAGCCGATGCGCGGAAACCAGCCGCCGGCCGGCCGGCGGTACTCACCGACGGCGAACATGGCGATTACGGAACCGGCCAGCGCCACATAGGCGCCGGACCGCATATCGGCAGGCGCCTCAACCGCCAGGAAGACGATCAGCAGGGTGGTCGAGATGACGTTGAGCATGTCGGTGAGGCCGATCAGCGAAACGTCGGCGCGAAAGACCCCGAATCGGCCGCCGGTGAGCGCTGTCGCGAGCGCGACGACGGCGGCTGTCACGTAGAGGAGGTCGGTGCTCGTGAGTAGCTCCCAGCCGTCTTTTCCTCCCGCCCAGGGCAGGAACAGCGATACGGCAAGCATCGCGCCTCCGATGCCCGCACCGGTTCTACGAATCACCGTTGTGTCCATGTATCGATCGCCTCCGCTGTCGTGGTGTCCGCGGGGAACAGGAGCTCGATCGCCAGTTCGGAGGTCGTGACCTCGAAGGGCGTGTCGAAGGTGGCGAACACGCCAAAGAACGAGAGCTCGCCGCCCTGCGGCGCCCGCACCTTCAGCGGCCCCGGTAGCTGGTCCGCGCCCGCGGTCGGTTCCTCGTCGGGCGCGTAGCCATCGATCTCCTCGAGCAGGGCCGCCAGCTCCGCGTCCGCGCTGAGCGCGAGCTGGCGCTCGATCCGCTCGCGAAAGTGCGCATGCCAGGTACCCAGGTTGACGATCGCCGGGGCGAGCCCGCGGGGGTGAAAGCTGAGGCGCATCGCGTTGACCGGCGGCTCGAGGAGGGCGGGGTCGACCTCGACCGCCGCCGTCAGCGCAACCGTTGACGGGTTCGAGGCGACGATGTTCCAGTGACGGTCGACCGCGATCGCCGGGTACGGGTCGTGGCGGTGGAGGATCATCTTGAGCGCCTCCCGCACGTGGCTGAGTTCAGGTGCGTTCAGCGGCTGCTCCGGGAAGGCCGGGGCGTGCCCAGCCGCCATCAGGACCCGGTTCTGCTCGCGCAGCGGGACCTCGAGCCGCTCGAGCACCGCCAGCAGCATCTCGCGCCCCGGCTTCGAGCGACCGGTCTCGACAAAGCTCAGGTGGCGAGTCGAAACGCCCGCGTCGAGCGCGAGATCCATCTGGGTCAGGCGCCGCCGTTGGCGCCAATCGCGGAGTGTCGATCCGATCGCGGCTTGTTCGGTGGTCGCCATTCGCGCGACTGTAGTTGGGGATCGGCCGTCCGTCGATTACCTCGGGGTAATGCGGCTGCGTCCAGATAGGTTGATTGGTGACGCAACAACGGCGAAAGGCGGCGGCATGAGTGGGAACGTGATCTACACAGCGGAGGCGAACGTGACGGGCGGGCGGCTTCAGGGGCACGGCAAGACGAGCGACGGCGAGCTGGAGGTCGACCTGCGCCCGCCGGGCGAGGGGGGCGGCACCAACCCGGAGCAACTCTTCGCCGTCGGCTATGCCGCGTGCTTCGAGGGCGCGCTGCAGGCGGTCTCACGCCGTCAGAAGCTTGAGCCGACTGACATCACGATCGACTCGAAGGTCTCGCTGGTGACGGCTGAGGAGCGGACCTTCACGGTCGCCGTCGAGCTCGACGTCCAGATTCCTCTGATCACCGACTCCACCGAGGCGGTGGAGCTCGTGAAGGCAGCCCACAAGGTCTGCCCGTACTCCAACGCCACGCGCGGCAACATCGACGTCACGCTGACCGCGAACGGCGAAGCGGTCTCCTAGCGCGATAGGGTCGCGCCCGCATGGAGGTCGCCGGCGCACACATCGTCATCACCGGCGCCGCCGGAGGGATCGGCGCTGCGCTCGCTCGTCGCTTCGCCGCCGAGGGCGCCGGGACGGTGGTGGTCGCCGACCGCGACCTCGCCGGGGCGCGGGCCGTCGCGGGTGAGGTCGGCGGCGACGCGCGCGAGTTCGACGCGGCGAGCCGGGACAGCATCGAGAGGCTGATCGCGGACGCGACAACCGAGAATGGCCCGATCGACCTCTTCTGGTCGAACGCCGGCGTCCCAGGACCCGCCGGGGGGCCGGAGGGTGGCGACGACGCCGACTGGCAGGCGACCTGGGACATCAACGTCATGGCGCACGTCTGGGCATCGCGCGCGCTGCTGCCCGAGATGCTCGAGCGCGGCTCGGGCTACCTCGTCAACACCGCGTCCGCTGCCGGGCTGACAACCCAGGTCTCGGCGCTCGCCTATTCGGTGACCAAGCACGGGGCCGTCGCGCTCGCCGAATGGATGTCGATCGCCTACGGCGACCGCGGGATCGCGGTCTCGTGCATGTGCCCGCAGGGCGTGCAGACGGCGATGCTCGAGGCAGCGAAGGAGGAGCCGATGGGCGCCGCACTGCTCGAGGCGGGCGGGATCCTCGAGCCCGACGAGGTCGCCGAGATCGCGCTCGAGGCGATCCGCGACGAGCGCTTCCTGATCCTCCCGCACCCCGAGGTCGCCCAGCACATCGCCTTCAAGGGCGCCCAGCCCGAGCGCTGGATCGCCAGCATGCGCAAGCTGGTCTCCTCGCTCGACCTCCCCTAACAGGGGTCAGACCCCTTGCGGGCTCCCAGGCACGAAATGTGCGCGTGGCCGTGTTAAGGGGTCAGACCCCTTAACAGTTCTCAATAATCGAGGCCCAGCCAGTTGGCCAGGGAGTTGAGCTCGAGTTCGAGGGCTTCGCGGGTCTCCGGAGGAGCGTTTGGTTCCAGGTGGATCGCTCTCGCCAGCAGGCGCCCGGCGGCTCGATCGGCCTTGAGGTCGACGCGCGCCACGAGCTTGTCGCCGAGCAGGAACGGCAGCACGTAGTAGCCGTGCACGCGCTTGGGCTCGGGCACGTAGATCTCGAGGCGGAACTCGAAGTCGAAGATGCGCGCGACCCGGGGGCGGGCCCACAGCAGCGAGTCGAACGGCCCGAGCAACGCGCGGGCGTCGACGCGGCGGGGAATGCGGGCGCCGGGGTCGAGGTAGCCGGGCGTGCGACCCCAGCCCTCGACCTCGACCGGGATCAGATCGCCGGCCTCGACCAGCTCGGCAAAGCGCGGCTTCGCCTCGGCGCCGGTCAGGCGGAAGTACTCGCGCAGGTCGGCCTCGGCCGCGACTCCGAGGGATCGGGCCGCCATGCGCAGCAGCTCGCGTTGCGCCTCGGCGGGCTCGGGCGTGGGCGCGGCGAGGACCTTCGCCGGCAGCACCCGCTCCGTGAGGTCGTAGAGGCGCTCGAACCGGCGCCGGCGCGCCGAGCTGACCTGGCCGCTCCAGAAGAGGTACTCGAGCGCGCGCTTGTGATCTGACCAATCCCACCACGGACCGCTGCGGCGCGGGCGCTCATGGGAGAGCTCGGATGCCGCGATCGGCCCGCGCTCGCGCACCTCGTCGAGCACGCTCGCCACGAGCTCCGGCTGTTCTTCGGCGACCCGTCGCATGCTGCCCCACGCGTCGGTGTGCGCCTGGTCCATGCGCCAGCGCAGCAGCGGCTGCGTCTCGACCGGAATCAGCGACGCCTCGTGGCCCCAGTACTCGAACAGCCTCCGGGGAGCGCGGTGGGAGAGCCGGTCGAGCGCCTCGCGCGGGTACGGACCGAGGCGACTGAACGCGGGGAGATAGTGGGCGCGCTCGAGGACGTTGACCGAGTCGATCTGGATCAGCCCGACGCGTCCGAGCACGCGGCGCAGATCCCAGCCACCCGGCTCGCCGCCCGGCGGCGGGTCGGCGAAGCCCTGCGCGCCGAGCGCGAGCCGCCGCGCCTCGGAAGCCGAGAGCGCTACGCGGCTGGAATGACGTCGGGACGTGCTCAGGGCTTGACGACCTTGAACCGGTAGGTCGCCGGGGTCGGGTCGGTGAGGGCGCCGACGGCGCGGACCTTGAGCGTGTAGGTGCCCCAGGTGAGGATGTAGCGCTTGGGCGAGTGGCACTTCGTGAAGTGCGGCGACGGGGAGCCCTTGGTCTTGATCAGGCACTCGAACTTCGCGCCCTTGGGCTTCGACTTGAAGCCGAAGAAGACCTTGGCGCGCCCATCCTCGTCGACGATCCGCTTGTCGGGCTTGCGGGTGATCCTCGTGTCGGGCGGGTTGTCCTTGGACGCCTCGACGCCGGTCACGCGAGCGACCTTGTTGGCGGTGTCCTCCGTCACCCACAGCGTGTTGTTCGGCCCGGTTGCGATCCGTCGCGGCCCGGCGCCCGCGCTGAGCCCGGATAGCGTGGTCTCCTTGCCGTCGGCGGTCAGACGGACCAGGTCGCCTGCCGCGAACCGGGGGATCCAGTAGGCGTCGTCGGCGCCGAACGCGACGCCAAACGGGTCACCGGGAGTCTCGGTCTTCTCGGGCGTGCCGCCGGCCTTGAGGCGGCCGACCTGCTGGGGGTTCGAGGTGGGATCCGCGTAGGCGACCTGGCCCGCGGCCCCGGCGGCGATCGCCTGCAGCCCGGAGCCGGCGCCGGTCGGATACGCCGTTGGCACACCCGCCGTGGTGACGCTGACGACCTGGCTGCCGAAGTCGGCGACCCAGAGGTTGCCGTCGGTGCTCGCGTCGATGTCGCGGCCGGCGACGAGTACCGGGAATGAGGTCGATCCGGCCGGGTTCGCCGGCGGGATCCGGATGACGTTCGCGCCGCTGACGGTCCACAGGTTGGAGTCCGGCCCCGAGACGATCGGCCGCGCGTCGGTGATGTCGTTGATCGCGAACTTGACCGCGGCGTCGGGATCGGCCGGCGAGAAGCTCGCGACGCCACCGGCCTGCGTCACCCAGAGGTTGCCGTCCGGACCCGCGGTGATCCCGATGGGCGCGGTGACGTTCGCCGGGTTGTATTCCGTGACCGTCCCGTCCGGCGTGATCTTGGCCAGATCGTTTGTCTGGTCGAGGGTGACCCAGATGTTGCCGTCGGGCCCGGTGGTGAGCTCGTTGTTCGTGCCGACGCCGGAAACCGCGAACTCGCCATCGACCTTTGGGGCGGCGCTCGCCGGGGAGGCGGCGATCGCACAGGCGCAGAGGGCGGCGCCCAGGAGGAGGGCGGGACGGCGGGTTTTCGGCTGCGGATTCTTCATGCCCACAGATTCGCAAGCCGAGGGCCTCGCGTGCACCCACCCTGGGGGTTAACTGGGTGACCCCCGGTCTGCTCAACTAGCTGGATGAAGCTGATCGTCTTTGGCGCGAATGGCGCTCTCGGCAGGCGGCTCGTCATGGAGTGTCTCGAGCGTGGGATAGAGGTCACCGCCGCCGTCCGCGACGTCTCGCGTTTTGAGGGCGCGGCGCGGGAGATCACCGTGGTCGCCGCCGACGCCACAGATCCGGCCGCGGTCGCCGCGGTCGCCGCAGGGCACGACGCGGCGCTGAGCGCGGTGACCCAGCACTCGCACCCCGAGATCCTGGTCGAGGTGGCGTCCACCCTGCTCGAGGGCCTTTCGCAGGCCGGTGTGCCGCGGCTGGTCGTCGCGGGCGGCGCGGGCAGTCTCCTCGTCTCCGACGGGGCGCGCCTGATGGACACCCCTGAGTTTCACGACGACTGGAAGCCCGAGGCCCAGGCCCAGGCGGATGCGCTCGACGCGTACCGCTCAGCCGACACCGATGTCGACTGGGCGTACGTCAGCCCCGGCGCGCTGCTCGAGCCGGGCGAGCGCACCGGCGAGTACCGCCTCGGCGGTGACCACCTGCTGACCGACGACGACGGCCACAGCGGGATCTCGATGGAGGACTTCGCGATCGCGATGGTCGACGAGGCGGTCGAACCTAAACATTCACGAAATCGCTTCACGGCCGCCCACTAGCCCGTTAGGGTCGGCCGAAATCCCACGAAAGGGGTACCTATGGCCGTAGCGATCATCCAGGAGATCGAGGCGAGCGTCGAGCAATACGACGCCGTCAACGACAAGATCCAGCCCGAGGCGAATCCGCCCGAGGGGCTGATCATCCACGTCGGCAGCGTCACGGGGGCGACCATCAAGGTCATCGACGTCTGGGAGTCAGAGCAGGCCTTCAACGACTTCCGCGAGAGCCGGCTCGGCCCGGCCGTCGCCGAGGTCCTTGGCGAGGCTGCGGGCCCGCCGAACGTCCAGGTGCTCGAGCTCCACGACGTCGTCAAGCCGTAACTCAGTGAGGGCGGCGGCCAAGCTCGTCATAGCCGCCGTCCTCGTCGCGGCCCTCGTCTTCGCCGCCGCGCGCCCAGGAGCCGCCGGAGCCGGCCCGACCGCTGCGCCCGTCCATCTCGGCCCCTGCCCGAAGCACGTCCGCCCCGAGCGCCTGCGCTGCGCGACGCTGGACCTCCCGCTCGAGCGCGCGGCGCCGCAGCGCGGCACGATCCCGATCACGTTCGCCGTCCGGCGCCCCACGGACTCGTCGCGTCCCTCCCGCGGGGCGGTCTTCGCGGTCGAGGGCGGGCCGGGCTATGGCTCGATCGGCAGCGCGCGGTATTACGTCCACATGCTCGGCCCCCTCCTGCGCCGGCGCGAGCTCGTCGTCGTCGACATGCGGGGCACCGGTCATTCGCATGCGATCGACTGCCCCGACCTGCAGAACGGACGGGGCTCGGACGCACACGGCGTCGCCCAGTGCGCGCGCATCCTCGGCGACGACTACGCCTCCTACCGGACCGCGGCCGCGGCCGACGACATCGACGATGTGCGCCGGGCGCTCGGACTCGAGTCGATCTCGCTCTACGGCGACTCCTACGGGACCTATCTCTCTCAGTCCTATGCATTCCGCCATGGCAAGCGGCTGGACGCGCTAGTGCTCGACAGCGCCTATCCGGTCTACGGTGAGGACCCGCTGTATCCGAGCCTCTGGCGCAACGGGATCCGCGGCCTCGAGATCGCCTGCCAGCGCGCCAACCGCTGCGAGGGCGACGCGACCGCGCGCCTGGCGCGGATGGTGGCGCTTCTGCGAGAGACCCCGCGCGGCGTCGGCCCGCTGCTCGACGCGATCGCATACTCCGGCTACGAGCCGCCCACGCGCAGCTACCTGGCCATCGACGACGCCATCAGCGCCTACCTCGCCGGCGACCGCGGGCCGTATCGCCGCCTCACGGCACCCGGCTCGGGCGGCTACGGCAGCTACCGCTCCTACTCGCGCGGCGACGAGCTGACGGTCAGCTGCAACGACTACCCGATGCTGTGGGACAAGCGGTCAGGGCCGACGGCGCGGAGCAGGGAACTGGCCGCCCGCGTGCGCCGCTATCCGCAGCGGATGTTCGCGCCGTTTACGCCGCGCGAGGTCGCGCTCGAGTCGAGCGCCGGCTACCTCGAGTGCCTCTCCTGGCCGAAGCCGAGCCCGCTCTACCAACCCCCGGCGCGGCGGAGCGACCCGAAGCCGACGATGCCCACGCTGGTGATCTCAGGCGAGCTCGATGACGTCACCAGCCCCGCCGAGGGGGCTGCGGTCGTCAGCGAGTTCGCCGACGCAAGGCAGATGGTCGTCCGGAACGCTGGTCACGTGCCGTCGCTGTACGGCGGGCGTTATCCGGCTCGCGACGCGGTGCGCAGGTTCTTCGCCCACCACGGGGGCTGAGCTCAGGGACCGGTGACGGTCTCGGTCACCGTCGTCGTCTCGGGCGGCTGGGTGACGGTCGTGGTGGAGGTCGAGTCCGTGCTCGTCGTCGTGGTGGTCGTCGTCTCGGTCGTGGTCGTCACATTCGTTGTCGTTGTCGGGCGAACCGTCGTGGTCGACGTGCTCGTCTGGGTGACGACGATCTTCTCCTTGGGCGGGTCCGCGGCGACGACCCCGAGCGCGACGCCGAGGCCGATCGCCAGCGCCGTGAGCGCGATGATCGCGATCTTCGCGCGGGAGTCCATGGGTGGCCGTTCACCGGGCTCTGGCTCGGGCTCGTACTCGGGTGGCGGTGTTCCGTACGGATCGCTCACCCCTGAGAGTATGGTCGCTCTACCAGGGAGGCGGACGACGCGTAGAAGGGATTCGCAGATGGGATTCATGGACCGGCTCAAGGGGGCCGCGGAATCGGTTCAGGCGCAGACCAGCAAGGTCGGCGTCGGTGCCTCAGCCGATCAGATGGCGCTCGCCAACAAGGCGAAGAAGCTGATGAACTCAGGGGTCGACACACCGGGTCACATCGACTCGATGGAGCCCACCGGCCAGACCGATACGCCCGGCGGTGCCGAGAACGTCATCACCGCCACGGTCAAGCCCCCGAGCGGCGAGGCCTACCAGGTGACCTTCAACCAGTACGTCTATCCCGCGGCCCCGTTCGCGGTGGGCGACGAGGTCAACGTCAAGGTCGATCCGGACGACCCGCAGTCGGTGATGCTCTGGGGCAAGGCCTGAAGCTCTAGTCCGCCGGCAGCAGATGGCCGACTGCGAGCCCGTGGCGGTCGGCCAGGCGCGCCGCGATCAGCGAGCGATGACAGGCCTCGGGAACCCGCTCCACGCATAGGAGGGCCGCCGGCCCGCGTTGGGTGATCTCGGCCGCGAGCGGTCTCAGATCGACCTGGTCGAGGACCTCGGTCGTGTAGCTGCGCACGTATTCGTCGGAGAGGTCGAAACGATCGCGCCGCGCGATTCTGCGCTTGTCGTCCTCCGCGTACTGGGCCTTGCGCATCGCGGTCGTCGGCGCCAGCTCGGGGTGGTGCTCATAGCCAAGCCCCGCGTCGGCCACCGACCGCTGCAGCCGCTGCGAGTTCGCCCACGCGTACTCGGAGCCGCGCACGCCGCGGCGCTGGCGCACGTCGAGAATCAGGCGGACGCCGGCTCGATCGAGCTCGCCGAGGAAGCTGTCGACGGTGAAGCCGTAGACGCCGATCGTGTAGACGTCCGCCACCGCCTCAGCTTGACACCCCGCCGCCGTTGACTAGATCGTCGACGCAAGCGTTAGGGTGAACCATGTCCTTCGGGAGGGCAATTGGGGGCGCGACCCTCGTCCTGATCGTCGGCCTGGTGGCGACCGCCTCAAGCCACGGCGCGGCTCGTCGTGCGAGCTCAACCTGCGCCTACGACCCGGCGACCAAGGTTGTCACCTTCAACTTCCCGGGCCGCACGGCCGACTACGACCCGAACACCTTCGCCATCAAACAGCCCTACATCGGCCGCACCGGCGACCAGCTCGTATTCAAGGCCAACTACGGGCACGCGCTGACCTGTGCCGGTGGAGTCCCGACGGTCCACAACACCGATCGCATCGATCTCACCTCGAGCGGCGACGTCGACGTCCTGCTGACGCTGGTGCTGGCGGACGGCCCGCTCGCACCGGGCGCGACCGACGAGGGGCCGGGATCGGAGATCGAGATTGACTCCACGGTCCCCGACATCGAGATTGAGATCACGCCGTCGGACAAGGCCGAGAGTTACAGCTTCGGCCAGACCCCAGACGGCCCGGGCGCAAACCTGAACGCCGACGAGGCCAACCCCGACGTGGACATCGTCCTGCACGACGTCGAGCCACCGCGCAAGCACAACGACTTCATCTTCTCGGCCACCGAGTACTCATCCCACCTGGAGAACGGGGGCGCGGACGTCTTCTCCGCCGCCGGTGGCCCGGGCTTCACCGGGCCGTTTCCGTACAACGTGCTCCTCGTCGGCGGAACCGGGAATGACAAGCTGACGGGCGGACTCGGCAACGACACGATCTACGGCGGGAAGGGTCACGACGACCTGTTCGGTGGGGACGGCAACGACCGGCTCAACAGCCTCGGGGCTCAGCGCGACCGCGTCGACTGCGGGCCGGGGCGCGACCTGGCCGAGGCCAGCGACCACGACCGCGTCCGCCACTGCGAGCGGATCGCCCACAGCAACTAGCCGTCCTGCTCGGCGAGATATTCCTCGTGCTGGGCGTCGACTCGCTCCCATAGGCGCGCGAGCCGCTCGCGGCCGAGGGCGTCGGGATCGATGCCGAACCGCTCGTGCAGCGCTGTCGCCCACGCTCCGGCGTCGTCGAGCACCTCGCGGTCGAAGCGCGCGCCGGGACCCTCCTCGCGCAGCGTTCGCGCGCGCAGGCTGACGATGCGGTCGGCGTGTGGCTGTTGGACGATCAGCGTGCGGACGAAGCCCGACTCGGGCGACGTCGACAGCCGCAGGTGCTCGGGGGCGAAGATGTCGAGCGCGACCGGGTCGTCGCCGAAGCGAAAGCCCGGCGTGGTGGACTGGTCGTGCTGTGCGTACCACCAGCCACCGTCCTCGCGCTCGAAGGCGATCTCGAACGCGCCCGAGGCCTGCGGGCCCTCGCGCAGGTGCAGCGGCTCGACCGGGCCCTCGCCGAACCCGCCCTCGGCGATCATTTCCTCGCCGTCGGGCATCCGTACGACAAGCGCCAGGTGGTTGGTCGCTGCGCCGCGCGCAAAGGCGTCGCGGGGGCCGACGATCGCCTCCCGGCGCTCGACCTCGAAGCCGAGGGATTCGAGCAACTCGAGCAGGACCGTGTTCGCCTCGAAGCAGTAGCCGCCGCGCCCGCCGGCGACGATCCGCTCGACCAGCGCGGGCGCGTCGATCGGGCGGGACTCGCCGAGTTGGACCGCCAGGTTCTCGAAAGGGACATGGGAGACGTAGGCGCGGTGGACCTTGCGCAGGCCGTCGAGGTCGGCCGCCGGGACGGCGTCGAGGCCGATGTGGTCGAGCAGGCGGTCGCGGTCGGCTGGGTCGAGCATCGACGTGATGCTATGACCCGCCCGTCCGGTCGCTAGGCTCGCGCGCACTGTGGAACGTGCAGCCGAGCGGGGCGTCTCCGGATCGATCGTCATGGCCGTCCTGTCGGTCGCCCTGGCGGGTGCCGCCGCCTACGGCGCGACCGCGTTTGAGATCGAGGGCAATCAGGGACTCGTCTACCTCACGTTCCTGCCTCCGGCCGGCTTTGCCGTCATCGGAGCCGGCCTCGACATCGCCGCGGCGATGTCCTCCCGCGATCGCAGCAGGCGACTGCTCGAGATCGGGCTGGTGCTCTTCGGGACGGCGCTCGCGTGGCTGGCCTTCTGCGGCGTACTCGCAGCGGGGGCCGACCTGCTCGGGTCAAACGGCGGCGCCACCGGCGTCAGCCGCAATAACTAGGGCCCGAGCCGGTCGACGAAGAGCGCGCCGCCCTTGAAGCCGTGCGCGATCAGCAGCGTCTCGTTCGAGCCGTCGAGGTCGGAGCGCCGCAGCGAGTGGTGCCGCCCGGGCCAGTAGAGGTGGTCGTCGTCGACCGCCAGGCTCGAGACGTAGTGGCCGACGTCCGGGATGAACTTGATCTCGACGCCGGTGCCGTCGATGTTCGCCCGCGCGATTGAGTTCGAGCCGCGATCGGTCCAGTAGATGTAGTCCTCGTTCGCCGCCAGGCCGAACGGGTTGTGCAGGCGGGGGACGTACGGATTCTGCGGGGCGCCCTCGATGAACTCCTGATTGACGTCGCTGCCGTCGAGCCGAGCGCGGCCGATCGTGTACCGCTTGTAGGAGTTGGCCCAGTAGATGTAGTCGCCGACGACGGCGAGCTCGCTCGGCGTCGAATATAGGAGCGGTTCCTCGAATCCGATGAAGTCGAGGTTGACCTGCTTGCCGTTGGTCCGGGCGCGGCCAATCGAGGCGTTGCGCTGAGTCGTCTCGCCGTTGCTCCAGTAGAGGTAGCCGCCCGCGACGACCAGGTCGCGCGCGAAGCCACCAACGTGCTTGATGAACTCCTGGTCGACGCCGCGCCCGTTGAGCTTTGCGCGCGCGATCGCGTCCGCGTCGCCGTTGATCCAGTAGACGTGCTTCGAGTCGGTCGTGACCCCGTCCGGCCCGATGCCGCCGCCACGGATGAAGTTCGGGTTCGCGTGCGAGCCGTCGTTGTTCGCGCGCCCGATCTCACCGGCCGCGCCGAAGCCGCCAAGGCGCGTCCAGTACACGTAGGCGTCCGCCCGATCGGCGAGCGCCAAAGCGGCCAGCGCCGCCACGGCGAACGCGACGACGATGGACGCAAGACCGCCTATCGAGTGTGAACGAGCCACCGCGGCCGATCATCTCCGATCAGCTGTGGTGGCGCAAGAGCTACGGGATTTCGCGGTTGGACCAGTACGCGTCCTCGGTGACCCACCAGCTCACGTCCACGTCGTGGTGCGCCAGCTCCTCGGTGAGCCCGGTGCGTCGCCCCATCGGATAGAGGTAGGCGCAGCCGAGGTATCGCCCGTCGGCATCGCGCAGGACGTAGGAGTACGAGTAGCCATCGTGGAACTCGACCTCGTGCCAGATCAGGTCGGCCAGGTTGAACTCGGGCGTCACCGGCTCCTCAGGCCAGTCACCGCCCCGGGTTCGGCGAATCAGTTCGAGGCTCGCGTTGATGCCGCGAACGTCGTCATCGAGGTCCTCGCGCCCGAGGACCGTCGCCACGATGCCTCCGTGGGTGAGTCGCTCCGGTGGATCGAAGCCCTCCGGGAGCACGAGCTTGCGCTGAAATTCGTCGAGCCGCATTCCCGAGACCGTACTGACGAGGCTGAGCGCCAGCCGGCCAAGGACGCAGCCGGCGTGGCGTGCTCCGCACGCGAGCCGGCGAGGACGCCGGCCGGCCCGCGCTCAGACCGTCAGCCGCAGCCGGTGTTATTTCCGCAGCTCGAGCACGTGTAGCAAGAGCCGGTGCGCTGCATCATGCCGCCGCACTGCTCGCAGGCGGGGCCGAGGTCGCCGCCGACCATGCGGGCCGGAACCACCGGTGGCGTGTCGGTCATCGCCGATGCGGCGGCGACCGTCTTGCCCGGCTGGTGGATGGTCTCGGCCTTCGGCTTCGCGTGCCCGTTCGAGCCGTTGCCGTTGCCGTTGGCCTTCTTTTCCTCCGGCTCCGGCGGCGCCGCGGGGCCCGCGGTGTCGTCGGTGAACATCGCCAGCTGCGCCTCCTTGCGGGCGCGCACCTCCGGGGTGAGGATCCCGAGGTCCTCGAGCTCGTCGAGGTCCTCGATGAAGCGGCTGGCGAGCCAGCGCATGATGTAGTCGGGCATCGACTTCGCGAAGGGGATCTCCGGGTTGCCGGTGATGCCCTCAGGGTCGAAGCGCATGTAGCTGAACTTCTTCACGAACGTCTCGAGCGGGACCCCGTACTGGAGGCCGATCGAGATCGCGGTTGCGAAGGCGTTCATCATCCCGCGCAGGGTCGAGCCCTCCTTGCCGATGTCGGTGAGGAAGATCTCCCCGACCGAGCCGTCCTCGTACCTGCCGGCCGTGATGTAGCCCTCGTGGCCGGCGATCGAGAACTTGTGAGTGACCGACTCACGCGT
Source organism: uncultured Solirubrobacterales bacterium (assembly GCA_963796815.1). Lineage (GTDB taxonomy): Bacteria > Actinomycetota > Thermoleophilia > Solirubrobacterales > 70-9 > WHSW01. The sequence continues at coordinate 104,534 of CAWCNF010000008.1, read as the reverse complement.
CTTCGGCATCTTGCGCCGCTCGGGCTTCGCCGTCTCGGTGACCTCCTCCTCGACGCCCTTCTGCGCGTCGGTGCGAAGCGCCTGCGCGGTCTTCGAGCCGTCTCGGTAGATCGCCAGCGCCTTCAGGCCGTGCTTCCAGCCCTCGGTGTAGGCCTCGGCGATGTCGTCGACCGTCGCCGTCTGCGGCAGGTTGACCGTCTTCGAGATCGCTCCCGAGAGGAACGGCTGCGCCGCCGCCATCATCTTGATGTGGCCCATGTGTGAGATCGCGCGCTCTCCCACCGCCACGTCGAAGACGGGCAGGTGCGCATCCTTCAGGCCAGGGGCGCCGACGATCGTGTTCTTGTCGTTGATGTAGGCCTCGATCTGCTCGATCTCTGACTGCGAGTAGCCGAGCGCGTCGAGTGCCATCGGCACGGTCCGGTTGACGATCGTCATCGACCCGCCGCCGACCAGCTCCTTGAACTTGACCAGCGAGAAGTCGGGCTCGATGCCCGTCGTGTCGCAGTCCATCAGGAACGAGATCGTCCCGGTGGGGGCGAGGACCGTCGCCTGGGCGTTGCGGTAGCCGTGCTCGTCGCCGAACTCGACTGCCTCGTCCCAGCTGCGCTGCGCCGCGGAGACGAGTTCGCCCTTGACGCCGTCGGCGTCGAGCTTGTAGGACGCGTCGCGGTGCATCCGCATGACGTTGTTGTGCGCCTCGCGGTTTGGCGGGTACGCCTCGTAGGTGCCGACCGCCGCGGCGATCTCCGCCGACTTGCGATAGCCGCGACCTGTCATCAGCGCGGTGATCGCACCGGCGATGTTGCGACCCTCGTCGGAGTCGTACGGGACACCGTCTGACATCAGCAGCGCGCCGAGGTTGGCGTAGCCGAGGCCGAGCTGGCGGAACGCGCGGGCGTTCTCGCCGATCTTCTCCGTGGGGTACGAACTCGGGCTGACGACGATCTCCTGCGCGAGAAAGACCGTGTCGACCGTGTGCTCGAACTCCTCGGTGTCGAAGGAGCCGTCGGCACGGCGGAACTTCATGAGGTTGATCGAGGCCAGGTTGCAGGCCGAGTCATCGACGTGCATGTACTCCGAGCACGGGTTCGAAGCGTTGATCCGCCCCGACTCCGGGCACGTGTGCCAGTCGTTGATGATCGTGTCGTACTGAACGCCCGGATCGGCGCACTGCCAGGCGGCCTCGGCGATCTGGGCCATCAGGTCGCGGGCCTTGACGGTCTTGGTCGTCGAGCCGTCCTTGCGGGCGAGCAGATCCCAATCGGCGTCGGCCTCGACGGCCTCCATGAAGGCGTCGGAGACGCGGACCGAGTTATTCGCGTTCTGGTACTGGATCGAGGTGAAGCCGTCACCGTCGATCGACATGTCGAAGCCGGCGTCGCGCAGCGCGTTGGCCTTCTTCTCCTCCTTGGCCTTGCACCAGATGAAGTCCTCGATGTCGGGATGATCGACGTCGAGGACGACCATCTTCGCCGCGCGGCGGGTCTTGCCGCCGGACTTGATCGTCCCGGCCCACGAGTCGGCGCCGCGCATGAAGCTGACCGGGCCGGAGGCGAGGCCGCCCTTGGAGAGGTGCTCGACCGAGCCGCGGATGTTGGAGAGGTTGATGCCGGAGCCGGAACCGCCGCGGAAGATCTGGCCCTCCTTGGTGTTCCAGTCGAGGATCGACTCCATCGTGTCCTCGACGCTCAGGATGAAGCACGCCGAGCACTGCGGGTGCTCCTCGAAGCCGACGTTGAACCACACGGGGCTGTTGAAGGCGGCCTTCTGGTGAAGCAGGATGTGGGTGAGCTCGGCCTCGAAGGCGTCGGCGTCTGAGTCGGAGGCGAAGTAGCCGCCGTCGCGGCCCCAGCCGGCGATCGTCCCGGCGACGCGGGAGATCATCTGCTTGACGGAGCTCTCGCGCTGGTCGGTGCCGAGGCGGCCGCGGAAGTACTTCTGGGCGACGATGTTGGTCGCGTTCTGCGACCAGCTCTTCGGGAACTCGACCCCGTACTGCTCGAAGGCGGGCTTGGCCGGATCGCCGATGACGGCGTCGCGGAGCTCCCACTCGATCTCGTCGAACGGGTGCACTCCCGGCGTTGTGTGCCGACGCTCGATCACCAGGCCTTCAGACCTCAAATTCGCGCTGCTTGCAGCGGTTTCCGCCATCCTCTTGCTCCTCTCCAACAGACTTACTTAAGACTTCGACCCGGCTTGAGCGGGTAACGATGCACTCTCCCGCGCGCCTCGGACGGAACTGGTTTCGGCCGAATCCGCAAACTCCGGGTTTGGGGTCGGCAGGGTCCCGAGGAACTGCAGATACGCCCCGTGGTCGAGGTCGCGCAGGCCCTGCAGGCAGAGCTCGCCGATCCGATCCGCGCCGAGTTCACCGCCGCCCGCCTCGATCGCCACCTCGACCCGATCGACGAGCGCCTCGACGTCGGCGGCGCTGACCTGGCGCTTGTGCGTCGAGCGCAGGAGCGCCGCCCGCAACTTGGTGCGGTCGAACCGCTGCTGTTCGCCGTCGCGCTTGCGGACGAAGATGGGCTCGCGGTCGCGCCGCTCGTAGGTGGTGAAGCGGTGGCCGCAGGCCGGGCATTGCCGTCGGCGCCTCGTAGCCCCGCCATCCTCGGCGCGGCGGGTCTCCAGGACCGTGGTGGGGCGGTTGCAGCTCGGACAATCCATTGGAGGAGATTCTACTGGGAGTAGTGTTCTCCTTCCCGTCCCGGACACTAGATGTAGTGCGAGGACGGCCCGGCGGGGCGAGGTGGGCCGAATCGATCCCGCTGAGCGGGACGGATTCGGCCCAGCGGGGGCGGCGGGCCTCAGGGCAACTGTCGCGGACGGTGGCGGCGAGCGAATACGCTTTGTGTGAAGGCATCGAATGAGCCCGCGGGAAAAGTTCAACGAACGGCGTGACGCGGCCATGGAGGCGATGGGCGACCGACGCGATGCCGCCCTCGACGCGTTCGCTGAGGCGCGCGACAACGCGGCCGGGGCGATGGCCGACGTCCGCGGTGCTGCCGCCGACGCCGTCGCCGACGCGAAGGCCGCCGCCGCCGGGCAGATCGCCAAGGTCAAGCCGCGGCTGCGCGGCGTCTCCCACGAGTACGCCTTCTTCGTCTCGCTCGTTCTCGGGGTTGGGCTGATCCTGATCGCCAAGGGGAGCGAGGCGCGCATCGCGGTTGCGATCTACGCCGCCAGCCTCTCGGCGCTCTTCGGCGTGAGTGCCCTCTATCACCGCGTCGACTGGAAGCGGCCGGAGTCGCGCAAGCGGATGCGCCGGCTCGACCACACGATGATCTTCTTCCTCATCGCCGGCACGATCACCCCGTTCGCCCTGCTGGTGATGAACGGTCCGCTCGCGACGGCGCTGCTGATCGCCGTCTGGGCCGGAGCGCTCGCCGGGACCGCGGTCGAGCTGCTCTGGACGGACTCGCCGAAGTGGGTGTCGGCGGCGGTCTACGTCGCGGTTGGCCTGATCGGCGCGATCGGCTTTCCGGCGATCATCGCCGAGACCGGCATCGGCGCCGGCATCCTCATCGCCGCGGGCGGCGCGCTCTACATCACGGGAGCGGTCGTCTACGCGGTCGAGCGTCCGAACCCGAGCCCATCCGTGTTCGGCTACCACGAGATCTTTCACGCGCTCGTGATCGCCGCCGCCGCCGCGCACTTCGCGGCGATCGCTCTGTTCGCCCTTCCGACCTGACCCCGGGGCCGGCAACGGCTCAGGACTAAGATCGCCAACGTGCGGCAGCGACGCCTCAACGCGTCAGACCCCGCTCTTTATCGCGGGCTGACGCAGTCGCGCTTCTCGCGGCGGGGTCTCCTGAAGGGGGCAGCGGCGGTTGGCGCCGGCCTCGGCGCCGCGTCGGTGCTCGAGGCGTGCGGGATCGCCGGCACCCGCGACACCGGCTGGACCGCGGGCTATGACTGGGACTCGTGGTGGCGCGGGCAGGAGCGCAAGGGCGTCCTCGACTTCGCCAACTGGCCGCTTTACATCGACCAGTCCCACGGCACGCACCCGTCGCTCGACGAGTTCAAGAAGGCGACCGGGACCACGGTCAACTACCGGCCGGTGATCGAGGAGAACGCGTCCTTCTTCTCGCAGATCAGCCCTGTGCTGCAGGCCCAGCAGGGGCTCGGCTACGACCTCATCGTCATCACCGACGGCTGGGAGCTGACGCAGATGTTCCAGAACCGCTGGCTGATCCCGCTCGATCACTCGCGGATGCCGAACTTCTACCGTCACGCCGGGGCGATCGCCAAGGGCCCAGTCTTCGATCCGACCAACCGCTACACGGTGACCTGGCAGGCGGGGATCACGGGCATCGGCTACGACCCGCGAGCCACCGGGCGGAAGATCACCACGGTCAAGGACCTCTTCGACCCCGCCTTTAAGGGCAAGGTCGGGATGTTCTCCGACGACACGGAGCTCGGCAGCGTCGGCATGCTCGCGCTCGGCATCGACCCGCCGACCTCCACGCCCGCCGACTGGCGGCGGGCGGCCGAGCTGCTGACCAAGCAGCGAGACGACGGCCTGGTGCGCCAGTACTACGACCAGAGCTACATCAAGGCGCTCGAGGACGGCGACACCTGGATCTCGCAGGCCTGGTCGGGCGACATCTTCCAGGCGAAGAACTCCGGCTTCGAGCACCTCGAGTTCGTCGTCCCGCAGGAGGGCGGGATGCTCTGGCACGACAACTGCATGATCCCGCTGCACGCCGAGCACCCGGTCGACGCGATGGAGTGGCTCAACTTCTATTACCAGCCGCGGATCGAGGCGATGATCGAGGACTGGGTCAACTACATCTGCCCGGTCCCGGCCGCCCAATCGATCATCTCCGACCAGCTCGGCGACCGCACGGTGGCCCAGAGCCCGCTCGTCTTCCCCTCGGCCGGCACGCAGAGTCGCCTGCGCGGCTACTACGACTTCAAGGGAGTCGACGACCATGCGGAGTGGACCTCGATCTTCGACCCGGTGATCCAGTCGTGAGCGCGCGCGTCGCCGGGGTGCGCCGCCGCCTCGCGCCGTATGCGCTCGGCTTCCCGGCCGGCGCCTGGCTGTGGATCTTCTTCGTCGGCCCGCTCGCGGCGATCCTCGCCGTCGCCCTGATGACGGGCAACTCGATCGACGGCTACAAGCTCACCTGGAACTTCGGGATCTTCGGCGACGTCGCCGACCAGTACTCGACGCAGTTCGCGCGCTCGTTCCTCTACGGCCTGGCGTCGACCGCGATCGCGCTTGTCGTCATGTACCCGGTCGCCTACTGGATCGCCTTCCACGGCGGGCGGCGCAAGTCGGTGCTGCTGTTCGTGGTGCTGCTGCCCTTCTTCGTCTCGTTCGTGATCCGGATCATCAGCTGGCAGTTCATCCTCGCCGACAACGGCATCGTCCTCGGCACGCTGAAGGACATCGGGATCCTCGGCCAGGGCTTCCACGTGCTGTCGACGCCGGCGGCGGTGATCGCCGGGCTCACCTACGACGCCCTGCCGTTCATGTGCCTGCCGATCTACGTCGCGCTCGAGAACATCGACCGCGGCTACATCGAGGCCGCCGCCGACCTCGGCGCGAGCCCGCGCGAGCAGTTCCGCAAGGTCGTGCTGCCGCTCTCGGCGCCCGGTGTCTACGCGGGGATCCTCCTCGTCGCGATCACCAACATCGGCGACTACGTGAGCGCGGCGATTCTCGGCGGCCCGTCGACGACGATGATCGGCAACATCATCCAGACCCAGTACGTCCAGAACGCGGCTTACCCGGTCGCGTCGGCACTGGCGCTGATTCTGATGGTGCTCCTGCTCGGGTCGATGTTCATCTACGCGCGCGTCTTCGGCACCCGCTCGATTCAGGAGTACGTGTGATCGCGGAGCCCGAAGGGCGAAGCGGAGGTGCGCCGCCGTTGAGGCGCGATCTATGAGCGACGCGACGGAAACGGTGCGCAGCGGCGCTCCCGGGATCCTCGGGACGCGGCCCCCCGGGCGCCGGCCGCGGGCGCGGATCGCGCTGCACGCCTACGCGTGGGCGGTCATCGCGTACACGCTCGTGCCCATCGGCGTGATGATCCTCTACGGCTTTAACCAGGCGCCGTCGGGGCGCCTGACCTTCGCCTGGAAGGGCTTCACGCTCGACTGGTATCGCCAGCTCTTCGACATTCCCGACCTCACGGCCGCGCTGCTGCACTCGCTCGAGATCGCGGCGCTGTCGACGGTGATCGCGATCGCGATCGGCGTGCCAGCGGCCATTGCGCTCGCCCGCTATCGCTTCCGCGGGCGCGGGCTCTCCGACCTGGTGATCCTGGCCGACATCGCCGCTCCCTCGGTCGTGGTCGGCGCTTCGCTGCTCGGGTTCTTCGTCTACTTCGGGATCTCGCGCGGCTTCGGGACGATTCTGATCGCCCACGTCGCGTTCAACGTCGCCTTCGTGATCGTCGTCGTCCAGGCCCGCCTGCGCGACCTCGATCAGTCGCTGATCGACGCCGCCAACGACCTCGGCGCCAGCCCCTGGGTCGCCTTCTGGAAGGTGACGCTGCCGCTGATCTTTCCCGGGATCCTCGCCGCCGCGCTGCTGGCGTTCGCGCTGTCGATCGACGACTTCATCATCACCAGCTTCGTTGCCGGCCAGACGCTGACGTTCCCGCTGTGGGTCTACGGCGCGGTCAAGGTCGGGATCCCGCCGCAGGTCTTCGTGATGGGGACGCTGATCTTCGTCACCGGCGTGGCCCTGGCGGCCGCCGCGCTGATCGTGCAGCGCTGGCGGCCGGCCGACTAGCGGTGCTTGATCTCGGCCGTTGCGTTGTTGCCGAGCCGCTGACCGGAGATGACGACGTCGCCGAGCGCCTCGTCGACCGCGTCGAGCGTGTCCTGTGAGAGCTCGATCCCGGAGGCAGCCGCGTTGGCGTGAACCTGCTCGGGCCGGCTCGCGCCGATGATCGCGGAGGCGAGCTCGGGGCGGCGCAGCGTCCAGGCGAGAGCGAGCTCGGTCATCGAGATGCCCGCCCCGTCGGCGACCGGCACCAGCCGCTGGACGGCCTCGAGCACCGGATCGCGCATGTAGTCCTCGATGAAGACGCTCATGGCCTCGCTCGTCGCACGGGTCCCCTCGGGAGCGTCCTCACCCGGCTTGTACTTGCCGGTGAGCACGCCCTGGGCGAGCGGCGACCAGACGATCTGCGAGATCCCGTTCTCGGCGCACAGCGGGAAGACCTCGGCCTCGGGCGCGCGCCAGATCGCGTTGTACTGCGGCTGCGAGGACACGAACTTCTCGGTGCCCTCGACGTCCAGCCCCGCCTGGATCTGCTCGGGCGTCCACTCGCTGAAGCCGATGTAGCGGGCCTTGCCGGAGCGCACGACCTCCGTCAGCGCCTCCATCGTCTCCTCGATCGGCACGTTCGAGTCGAAGCGGTGGCACTGGTAGAGGTCGACGTGGTCGGTCTGCAACCGCTCGAGCGAGGCGTCGATCTGCTTGGCGATCTGCTCGGCTGAGAGCCCGCGGTCGCCGGGCGCCATCTCGAAGTAGACCTTGGTCGCGAGGACGAACGAGTCGCGGTCGTAGTCAGACAGGATCTCGCCCCACGCTGTCTCCGAGGCGCCGGTCCCGTAGACGTTGGCGGTGTCGAAGAAGTTGATGCCCGCGTCGAAGGCCGCACGGGTGCAGGCCTCGGTCTGCTCGCGCTCGACACCGCCCGAGTAGGTCAGCCAGGAGCCGAGGGAGATCTCCGAGACCTCCAGGTCTGAGTCTCCGAGTCGTCGCAGCTTCATCTCGTCTCCTTAGTTGATGAACCGGTACGCGCAGGTCTGGCACTTCGAGCGCCCGAGCTCGACCTGGGCGCCGCACTGGTGGCACTTTCGAGTCGCGTAGTAACGGTTGACGTAGACCCCGATCGAGAGGGCCAGCAGGATGCCGAGGCAGATCGCGTAGACCCCGAGCGGGGTCACTGGGTGCCCGAGACCGTCGAGGCGGCCTCGACGGTCTTCGCAGCCTCGATCAGCGCGACGACGTCGGCGTCGCGACCCTCGCGTAGGAGGTCGATCGGGTCGGGGTCGCCGTTGACGATCCCCTCGAAGAACGCCTTGCGGTCCTGGTAGGTGGGCAGGTTGCCCTTGGCCCAGCCGCGCGCCTCGTTGAGCAGCACCGCGAGGCGGGCGTAGGGCTCGCCGAACGACTCGGTGACCTCGGCCTTGATGCGCTTGGCGAGCGCGGGGGAGGCGCCGGCCGTCGAGATCGCGATCGCGAGTGGCCCGGTGCGCACGATCGCCGGAAGGATGAAGTTGCACAGCGACGGCACGTCGACAACGTTGACGAGCATCGCCCGGCGCTCGGCGTCCTCGTAGACGGAAATGTTGACGTCGGTGTCGTTGGTCGCCGCGATCGCCATGAACTTGCCCTCGAGGTCCGCAGACTCATATGGGCGCTGTTCCCAGGTGATCGAGCCCTCGTCGGCGAGCGCCTGCAGCTCGGCGTTGGCCTCGGGGGCGACGAGCGTCACGTCGCCGTTGCAGGCGAGCACGCCCTCCACCTTCTCCAGGCCGATCTCGCCGCCGCCCACGACCAGGCAGTTGCGGCCCTCGAGGCGCAGGCAGGCGATGTAGAACGGCGTCTCGAGCATGCCGCGCACGCAGCTCTGATCGCACACGCCCCGCCGGTACTGACAGACGCACTCCTTGCCTGTGTATTGCTGAGCGGGCACGCCCTAGAGATTAGTGAGCAGGGCTCCGGGCACCGTGGGCATTGACACTGACGCAATCGGGCTTAGGGTCGGCCTGACATTAAGACAACCGAACTGAGGAGATGGTGATGGCCAGGCAGGCCCCCAAGCGCAAGCGGATCAGCTCCGCCCATCTGATCGCACTCGTCGCACTGTTCGTCGCCCTCGGCGCGGGCGCATACGCTGCGGGCGGGAAGAACACCGTCGGCGCGAAGCAGATCAAGAAGGGGGCTGTGCGAGCGTCCGAGATTCGCGACGGCACAATCACGGCCGTGGAGCTCGCCAGTGGCGCGATCACCACCAGCGCGATCCAGGATGGCGCGATCACGAGCGCCAAGCTCGCGCAAGGCGCGGTCACGTCCACCAAGGTCGGGTCGAACGCGATCACGACCGATGCGATCCAAGATGGCGCGATTACGGCGGCGAAGGTCGCCGACGATGCCAAGGCCACGCTCTTCACGGATGTCAACGCGGGCCCGACCAACGTGAGCACCGCCACTGGCACGGTCGTCGGGACCCTCACCCTGCCTGCGGGGAGTTATCTGGTGACCGCCGGCGCGTCGGCCGTCCACAACGGCACCGCCGCATCGACCCGGCTGGAATGCTCGGTCGGGACGGCGGACACCGTCGTCGATGCGTCGAAGGAGCGTCTGGCCGCCAACAACGCAGGCGATGCGCTGATCTTCACCAAGCAGGAATTTGGCGGTCCGCTGACGCTCACAAGCGCCGGGACGGTGAACTACACCTGCGCGTCGACTAACAACACCAGCATCGACCTCACGTCGGTGCGGCTCATGGCGCTGCGGGTGACGAATATCGTCGCCCAGTAGCCCCCAGTAGTTAGTGCGAACAGCCGAGCGCACCCTTCGGGTGCGTGCATTCACGCACGCCGGGCCGTTTTAACCCCCTGCTACTCTCGCGCCGCTGTGAGGCTGATCATCACTGAAAAGAACAACTCGGCGAAGAAGATCGCCGAGATCCTCTCCTCAGGCGAGGCCAAGAGCGACGCCACGTACAAGGTGCCGTTCTATACATGGACCGACGCCGAGGGCGATCAGATGACCGTCGGGCTCAAGGGTCACGTCATGGGAGTCGCCTTCCCGGAGGGCTATTCGAACTGGCAGGAGACCGACCTCCACGAGCTGATCGACGCCGAGCTCGTGCGCTGAGCCGACCGACAAGAACGTCGTCAAGGCGGTGCGCAAGCTCGCCAAGGAGGCCGACGAGGTCGTGATCGCGACCGACTTCGACCGCGAGGGCGAGCTGATCGGCCTCGAGGCGCTGCAGCAGGCGCTCGACGCCAATCCGAAGATCATCGAAGCAATCGCCGCCAGCGCCGATGTCGCCGGCGGATTGTATGCGAGTTCCGGCCCCCGGTCAAGCGCGCCCGCTACTCGGCGCTGACCAAAGACGAGATCGAGCGCGCCTTCTCCAAGCTCGACGAGCTCTCATACGACCTCGCCTACGCCGGCTCGGCGCGCCAGGACATCGACCTGATCTGGGGCGCGACGCTGACCCGCGCCGTCTCGCTCGCCAGCCGCCGCTTCGGCTCCAACTTCCTCTCCGTCGGCCGCGTCCAGAGCCCGACGCTGGCGCTGGTCGTCGAGCGCGAGCTCGAGCGCCGCGCCCATATGCCGAAGCCCTTCTGGGAGCTCTTCGCCAACTTCGCGCACCCCGACGGGTCCTTTGAGGCCCACCACAGCGTCGACAAGTTCTGGGACAAGGCGCGAGGCCGACGCGGCGCTCGCGGGCACCAAGAGCCCGGGCGTGGTCAAGGAGGTGTCCTCGAAGCGCAACACCCGCAAGCCGCCAACCCCGCTCAACACCACCGCGTTCACGACCGACGCCTCGAGCCGGCTCGGGATCACCCCGGCCGCGGCGATGCGGATCGCCGAGGACCTCTACATGGACGGGTTCATCTCCTATCCGCGCACGGACAACACCGTCTACCCGGAGTCGCTCAACACCAAGGAGCTGGTGCAGTCGCTGGTGCGGATCCCGGACTTCGAGGCCGCCAAGGGCCTGCTCGACAAGCCCCTCGAGGCGACGCGCGGCAAGAAGGAGACGACCGACCACCCGCCGATCTACCCGACGCAGGCGGTCTACCCCGGCGCGCTCGAGGGACCGAAGAAGCGCGTCTACGAGCTCGTCGTTCGTCGCTTCCTCGCCACCTTCAGCCGAGCCGATGATCACCGAGTCGACGCGCGCCGACATCGAGGCCGGTTCGGAGACCTACTTCGTCCGCGGCTCGGTCGTCGTCGATCCGGGCTTCGCCGCGATCTACACGTACGCGCGCTCCTCCGACGACGAGATCCCCGCCCTCTCCGAGGGCCAGACCCTCGAGCATCGACGGCGAGCCGTGGATCGTCGACAAGGAGACCCAGCCGCCGTCGCGGATCAGCCAGGGCAAGCTGATCGAGCTGATGGAGGAGCGCGGCCTCGGCACCAAGGCGACGCGCGCCGACATCATCCAAAAGCTCTACGACCGCGGCTACGTCTACGCGCAATCCGCCCGAGCCCTCGGAGACCGGGATCGCGATGTACAAGGCCTTCCACGAGTACGTACCGACGCATGGCGACGCCGGAGATGACCGCCGAGCTCGAGGCGCGACATGGACAAGATCGCCGCCGGCGAGACCTCGAAGGACGAGGTCGTGCGGATCAGCCGCGAGATGCTGCACACGACGACCACCGAGCTCGAGGAGAGCCGCGAGGACTTCGCCAAGCAGATCTGGGCAGGGATGGACGAGGACAAGTTCCTCGGCCCCTGCAAGGTCTGCGAGGAGGCCGGCCGCAAGCGCGAGAACGGCGAGCCGAACCGGCTGCGGATCATCGACCTCAAGGGCGGCAAGCGCATGTACGGCTGCGAGGGCTGGCTGAGAAAGGACGACGACCCCGACTCGCCCGACTCCTGCCCGGTCAGCGGCCCGCTGCCCGGCCGTGGCTATGAGCTCTGGCGCCTCGAAGAGCGCTGCTCGGTCTGCGGCGAGCGCCCGCGGCTGACGGTCAAGAGGCTTCCGCGGCCGTCCCTGGAAGCTCTGCCTCAACGACGACTGCCCGACGATGGTCGAGATGCGCGAGAAGCGCGCCGAGCGCCAGGCCCCGAAGGAGGCGCGCGAGGCCGCCAAGGCCGCGGCCGAACGGCGAGCCGCGGCCGCGCGGACTCCGAAGGCGACGCCAAGGCTGCGCCGGCCAAGCGCGGCGGACGGCGAGGGCCGAAGAAACCCGCGCCGACGACGGCGCGGACCAAGCGGGCCAGGTCGAAGTCCTAGGCCAGAGGCCGAGCGGCCGCAGTGTTCATCACCCTCGAGGGCATCGATCGCTCCGGCAAGACGACCCAGGCGGCGCTGCTCGCCGAGGCGCTGGGCCCGCAGACGGTGCAGCTGCGTGAGCCCGGCGGCACGCCACGCGGGCGAGCGCATCCGCGAGCTGCTCAAGGATCCCGAGCTGGCGCTGCCGCCGGGCGCCGAGCTGCTGCTCTTCAACGCCGCCCGCGCGCAGCTGGCCGCCGACGTGATCGCGCCTGCGACGCGAACGGCGCCTGGATGTGGTCTGCGACCGCTACATCGACTCGACCGTCGCCTACCAGGGCGTCGCCCGCGGGCTCGGGATCGAGCTGGTCGAGCAGCTCAACTCGCTCGTCGTCGGCGATTGCGTGCCCGACCTGACGTTCTCCTGCGCGTCGATCCCGCCGCGGCGGCCGACCGCGGCCAGACGCGGCTCGCGGCCGGCGAGCGCGACGGCGAGGATCGCTTCGAGGCGCGAGGGTGTCGACTTCCAGCGGCGCGTCGCGGCCGCCTACGACGAGCTGGCCGAGCGCCACCCGGACCGGATCGTCGCGATCGACGCGGCCGGCGATGCCGCGCCGAGGTCCACGCGCGGGTGTTGGCGCTCGATCGAGGAGCGCCGGTGAGCGCCGCGATCGAGGCGGCGACGGACCGCCAGCCCGCGGCGCGGGTCGCGCTCGGCGCCGCGTGCGAGCGCAGCCGTTTCACGCCTATCTGCTGGTCGGCCCGCCCGGCGCCGGCAAGGCGGCGGCCGCGCGCGCGCTTGCCGCCGAGCTGCTCGCCGAGGGGCCGCCGACCCCGACGACGCGCGCCGCCGGGTCCTCGCCGATCCTTCACCGCATCCCGACCTCGTCTGGCTGCGCCCGCGCGGGACCCAGCACCTGGTCGAGGACGTCCGCGAGCGGGTGATCGCCCAGGTCGCCTACCGGCCGTTCGAGGCCGACCGCCGCGTGTTCGTGATCGAGGCCGCCGACGCGATGGCCGAGGAGAGCCAGAACGCGCTGCTGAAGACGCTCGAGGAGCCGCCGGCGTTCGCGCATCTGATCCTGATCAGCGCCGAGCCAGAGGCGCTGCTGGAGACGGTCCGCTCGCGCTGCCGCGAGATCGTTTCGCGCGATTCGGACCCGGACGCCGTCGAGGAGCTGCTCGTCGACGAGGTCGCCCGCCGGGCCCCGAGCGCGCCGCGGCCGCCACGGCTCGCCGGCGGCGACGTCTCGAGCGCCCGCTTCCTGCTCGGCGACGAGGGGCGCGCGCTGCGCGACGCGGCCGACGGCGGTCGCGACCGCCGCGCGCACGGGCGAGCTGGGCGGACCTTCCCTGGGAGGCGATCGCCACGGCGCCGCCGACGCCGCCGCGGAGGTCCAGGCCGCCGCTGTGCGCGAGCGCTTCGAGGGCGACGAGGAGGCGGAGGCAGAGCGCAGCGGCCCGGCCGCGCGCCGCCGCGCGCGCGAGGCGGAGGAGGCCGCGAAGCGCGCGTCGCGGCGCGCGCGGACCGAGACCCTCGACCTCGGCCTCGCGCTGCTCGGCGCCTGGATGCGCGACCTCGCTGCCGTCGCCGAAGGCGCCGCCGAGCTTCGTGCTCAACTGTCGACCGCGCCGACGTGGCCTCGAGCGCCTCGCCGCAGGGCTCGACGGCCGCCGGGCGCGCCGCGCCGGCGAGCTCGTCCTCGATACCCGCCGGCGGCTCGAGGTCAACGTCTCCGAGACGTTCGCGCTCGAGGCGCTGGTGTTCCGGCTCGAGTACCTGCTCAACCAAGCCTGAGCGCTTCCACGCCGCTGCGGCGATAATCCAGCCATGGCAGGCACGACCGCAAGGAAGAGAGTGCGCTCGGTCCGGCGCCGCCCGTTCGGCGTCCGGCTGTATCTCGCGCTGGCGTTCGCCTCGGTCGCGCTGATCACCGCCGGGCTCGCCTACCTGCTGGTCTCCGACACCGGTCAGCAGGCCGCCGATGAGGACCTGACCCAGCTCGCGGTCGGCCGCACCGTCGGTCTCGCCGACGAGATCGGCAACCGGCCGCCGCGCGCCGCCGCCGCGACGCTCGCCGGGATCACCGAGCAGGGCTACTCGGCCTGGGTCTTCGACGCCAACGGCCGCCTGCTCACCGCACGCCGCTCGCACAACGTCGAGCTGCTCGCCGTGCCGGGCGCCCGCAACGCGGTGCAGTCGGCGACTGTCGGCAGCCGCGTACGTCCAGGACTTTCCCGGCGGCGTCACGGTCGTCGCCGTCCCGATCCTGCGCGGCGGCGTAATCGACGGCGCGATCCTCGGCCGCTCGTTCCGCCCGCCAGATGTCCAGGCCGCGATCGGTGAGCTGAGGCGCTCGCGGCTGACCGCGCTCGGCGTCGCGGTCGTCGTCGCGGTGCTGATCTCCTTCTTGACCGCGAGCGCGATCACGTCGCGGGTCAAGCGCCTGGCGGAGAGCGCCGCCCGGATCTCCGAGGGCGAGCTTGACGAGCCGCTCGAGGGCACCGGCGGGCGCGACGAGATCACCGACCTCGGCCGGGCGCTGGAGACGATGCGCGGCGCCCTGCGCCAGACGTTCAGCGCGCTGCGCGAGGAGCGCGACCGCCTCTCGGCGATCTTCGAGGCGCTCTCCGACGCGGTCATGGTCGTCTCACCCGACGGCGAGGTGCGCTTCTCCAACGCCTCGGCGAAGGCGCTGATCGATCCCGACGGCCGCGCGATCGAGGCGCTGCGGCCCTGGCTGCGGCGCGCGGCAATTCGGGCGGTCGTCGAGAACGACGCGCTGCGGGTCGACGACCATGTCTACTCGATCAACGCGCGGCTGCTCCCGGCCGAGGGCGCGGTGCTCGCCGTCGTTCGCGACCGCAGCGAGGAGATGCGCCGCGAGGTCGCCGAGCGCGACTTCGTCTCCAACGCCGCGCACGAGCTGCGCAATCCGATTGCCGGCATCTCTGGCGCGGTCGAGGTCCTGCGCGCCGGCGCCAAGGACGATCCCGTCGCCCGCGACCACTTCCTCGGCCGCCTCTCCGAGGACTCCGAGCGGATCAGCAGGCTGACGGAGTCGCTGCTGACGCTGGCGCGGATGGAGGCCGTCGGCGAGGGCGGCGCCGAGGCGCTCGACGTCGCGCTCGTGATCGAGGAGGCGACGGAGGCGGTCGCCGCGCCTGAGGGAATCGACGTCGCGTCGAGTACTCGGGCGAGCCGGTCGCCAGCGGCGATCGCGTGCTGTTGCGCCAGGTCCTCATCGGGCTGCTCACGAACGCCTTCAAGCACACCCCGCCGCCTGGCCACGTCGAGATTCGCGCGTCGCAGGCCGACGGCGAGGTCCGGGTCTCCGTCGCCGACAGCGGGGAGGGCATCGCCGCCGAGGACATCGACCGGATCTTCGAGCGCTTCTACCGCGGCACCGGCTCCCTGGAGAAGGAGGGCTTCGGCCTCGGGCTCTCGATCGCCCGGCGGATGGTCGACGTGATGGGCGGCGAGCTCGAGGTGCAGTCGAGCGAGGGCAAGGGAGCGACCTTCACTGTCCGCCTGCGTGCAGCGCAACCGGCCACCACCCCTGTAGCTTGAGCGCGCTGATGGACAGGATTCTCATAGCCGACGACGAGCCCTCGGTTCGCGAGGCCGTCGCCTATGCGCTCGGCCAGGAGGGATTCGACGTCACGCTCGCGGTCGACGGCGAGGACGCCGACGCGAAGCTCGGCGGTACCGACCCCGGCTACGACCTGCTGATCCTCGACATCATGATGCCCGGGCGCAGCGGCCTCGACATCTGCCGCGACGTGCGCGCGCGCAGCCCGGTACCGATCATCCTGCTGACCGCGAAGGACCAGGAGGTCGACAAGGTCGTGGGCCTCGAGGTCGGCGCCGACGACTACGTGACCAAGCCGTTCTCGGTCCGCGAGCTGATCGGCCGCGTCCGCGCGCAGCTGCGCCGGCGCGACCTCGATCGCACCAGCACGGTGACCGAGGCGAAGACGATCGAGGCCGGCGACGTGCGCATCGACCTCGCCCGCCACCTCGTCTCGATCCGCGGCGAGCCGGCCAACCTCACCCGCTCGGAGTTCCAGGTGCTGCGCCTGCTCGCCGAGCGCCCGGGCCAGGTCTTCAGCCGCCGGGAGATCATGGAGGAGCTCTGGCAGTCGGAGTTCTCCGGCGACGTCCGCGCCTGCGACGTCCACATCTCGAACCTGCGCCAGAAGGTCGAGCGCGACCCCCAGGACCCCGAGCTCGTGCTCACCGTTCGCGGGGTTGGCTACAAGCTCGCCGAGGGCTGATTCGGTCTAACCGTAGGACTACGGTTGCTTTCCGTGATGTCGCGCACTTAGGGTCGGCTGACCAGCCGGAGGTCGCTTGTCGAACGGATTCAGGCGAGCGTTACGTCAAGGAGGACGGATGCGCAAACTCGTCTTGGGAGTCCTGGCCAGCGCTGCAGTCGTGCTCGCGGCCGCACCGCCCGCTGGCGCTGCGACCACGATCGGTCAGACGTTCACGCCGTCGGGCGGATGCCCCATCAATGACATCACGGCCTTCCAGACAGGCTCGCCAAATGCCACCAACGAGTATGTGTCCCCGTCCGCCGGAGTCATACCTCGTGGAGCTTCCAAACGGCCGCGAGCGCGCCGGCCACGATGAAGTTCAAGGTTGCCCGCCGGCGGATAACGACGTCGACGGCCTCGGCGACGAATCGCAGGACACCGACGACGACAACGATGGCGTCCTCGACGCGACGGACAACTCCCAGTTGGCCCGATCAAGGCGCCGCCGGCGGACACCACTGCCCCATCCGTGAAGATCGACTCGGCCCCGACCAAGACGAAGGACAAGACCCCGACGTTCACGTTCTCGTCAGACGACCCGATGGCGACCCTGCACCTGCGCCATCGACGGTAAGTCGTCCGCGTGCGCGTCGCCCTTCACGACAACGAAGCTCAAGCCGGGCAAGCACACGTTCTCGGTTGTCGCCGGCGACGCTGCAGGCAACAAGAGCGCTGCGGCCACGGCGGGCTTCATCGTCAAGAAGAAGCACAAGCACCACCACGGACACCACTGGCCGCCTGCGGCTTAGAGGCGCGGCGAGCACGTCGGCGGCGCCGCCTCGCCGGAGCGAATCGCTCCGTCCATGTACCCCGGCCACTCCGCCGAGTAATCGGCGCCGGCGAAATGCAGGCGGCCGACGGTCGGGCTGCTCACGGGACCCAGCGAGGTCAGCACGCCGGGTGGGTTGAAGGTGCCATAGGCGCCGCGGGTGTACGGCTCGCTCGCCCACTCGACGTCGAAGTAGGCGCTGGGGCTGCGTGCCGCGTCGCCGAAGTACACCGCGAGCGCGTCCAGCACCGCGGCCCTGCGCTCGCTCGGCCGGCGACCGAAGTAGCGGCGGCTCTGGTCGCCCTCGAGGAACCCGACGAGCACCCCGGGCGTGCCCGACGGCGGCGAGTTGTCGTAGGTGAGCTCGACCGGGCCGGTGTCGGAGACGACCTGGCCGTTGAGGCCATCGTCGCGCCAGAACGGCCGGTCGTAGATCGCGTTGAACTTCGTCACCGCGCCCATCGGCTGGCGCTGGATCAGCTGCGCCTCGGCGGCCGGCAGCGCGGGCTCGTAGGCGATCGCGGCGAGCAATGGCTTCGGCACGGTCAGGATGGCCCGCTTGCAGCGGAAGGCGCGGTCGCCGCTGTGCACCAGGACGCGGCCCTTGCCCCAATCGATCGCGTCGACGGGCGTCTCGCAGCAGCACCCGCTTGCCGAGGCGGTGGGCGAGCTCGATCGACAACTGCTGGGTGCCCCCGACGAACCGCGTGCTCTGCGCGGAGCCGGTCAGCGTCTCGACGTCGCCACCCACCCCGGCGATCGCGGCGAGCAGATCGAGCAGCGAGATCTGGGTCGCCTCCTCGCCGTAGACGCCCCGGATCGCGACGCGCGAGCAGGTTGCGCGCCTCGGCCGTCTGGTTGTTGTCGGCGATCCATGAGCCGACGCTCTGGGCGTCCCAGTCAGCCGCCTGCGGCGCCGTCCAGGGCTGGCCGACCGGGACGTCGGCCGCCATCTGGTTGAGGCTGAGGATCGAGGCCTCGAGCTCGACGAGCGAGGCACGCTCGCGGGAGGGATGTCGCCCGAGTAGCGCTGCAGCTGCCCGCCGGCGTAGTAGATGCTCTCGCCGTCGGCGAAGGTCTCGAACGTCTTGATCCCGAGCTCCTTTGCGAGCGCGAGCACCTTGTCCTGTCCGGGCCCCGCCCACTCACCGCCCAGCTCGACGACCGTCCTGCGGTTCAGGTGGTGGTCGAACGTCCGGCCGCCGACGCGGTTGCGCGCCTCGAGGACGAGCACGGAGTGCCCGCGCTTGGCGATGGCACGCGCCGCGGTGAGCCCGGAAAGGCCCGCGCCGACGACCACCACGTCAGCCGAGCGCCTCGCGCGCCCGCGGGCAACCGCCGTTTCAGCGCCCGCCAGCGTGCCCGCGGCAGCGGTCAGCGCCCCGCCAGCACCCGCCGCGAGCACCTCGCGACGCCTCCATCTCGTGCCCCCGCTCATCTGCGCCCGCGACCCTATCCGGCCGGGCCTGAGCGTTCGCCACCTCAAGAAAAGCCGACGAGCGGATTCGAACCGCTGACCCCTTCATTACGAGTGAAGTGCTCTACCAGCTGAGCTACGTCGGCGTGGGCGCCCCATTCTAGGTAGCGCCCCGCCGGTCAGCCGGGCAGCCGGCCGAGCTGGGCTTCGATCGCCGCGTCCAGCTCGGCGTGGACCTTCGCCTGGAGCCACGGGGCGCGGAACGTGTGGTCTCGCGTCGGCAGGCGGCGCAGGGTGAGGTTGGGCCAGCGGTCGAGCTCGTCGATGATCCCCTCGCCCCGGAAGCGGTCGTAGATCGGCTCGTCGCGGCCGATGAGGAGGGTCAGGTGCTTGTCGGCGTCGCGTAGCTGATCGAGCTGGCCGCGCTCGCGCTGCACGCGGACCTGCCTGCGCTGGCGCCGCTGACGCCACTCGACCGGCGTCCTCACGGCGTGAGCGGCCACGGCGCGGACGCGGTCGCCGCTGATCTGACCGGAGAGCACTCGTCCCCAGACGCCGGCCTCGCGCAGCCTCCCCGATCCTGACGACATCGACC
This sequence comes from uncultured Solirubrobacterales bacterium, assembly GCA_963796815.1. Lineage (GTDB taxonomy): Bacteria > Actinomycetota > Thermoleophilia > Solirubrobacterales > 70-9 > WHSW01. The sequence goes on along the minus strand of CAWCNF010000008.1, from coordinate 85,492 downwards.
TCCTCCTCGAGCTCGTCCTCCCAGTCGAAGGCGAACGGGTTGATCAGGACGGCGGCATCGACGGAATCGGAGTCGTTGAGGACAGCGTGAAACGCCCACGAGGCACCAGCGCAGAGCCCAGCAACCAGCCAGCGTTCAGCGACTCCGGCGGTGGCGAGGTCGGCGACGGTCTGGCTGACCTGCTCGGCGAGGCGCGGGTCGTAGAGCCGGGCACTGGCGGCGTATGGTCGCCCGTCGCCCTCCGAATCGCCGAGGCCCTCGATGTCGAGGCGCAGAACCGGCACGCCCCTCGGGGCCCACCGGCGCGCAACCTCGACCCACATCCGATTCGGTCCGGTGTGCCTCACGGCGCCGCCGTTTAACAGGAGGACCCCGAGCGGGCGGGGCCCGCCGCCTTCAGGCACCGCGAGGATCCCGAACTGCTCGCCGAAATGCCGTGCGGCGGTCCACGGCCGTTCGGTGGCCCCGTCGAGCGCAAGGGCGGCAAGCTCTTCCGTGGAGTCATTCACCGTCGGCGGCCGCGCTGAGGGAGCGTCCGCGAGCCAGTCGCCGACGAAGTCGACGACCTCCGTCGGCAGTGCCGACTCCTGCGGGCCGGTGGTCATCGTGCCCCAACCCGGGCCGGCCGTCTTGCGTGAGGTCGACCCCGATCGTCGTGGCGTGCTCGGCGAGCGCGGGGTCCGCCGCAACCGAGTCGCGGCCGATCAGCAGCAGGCGCCGCGTGCCCGCGTCATCGAGCGCAAGCTTCGTGAGATCGAGTGCGGAGAGCGCGTCGGCGGTCTCGTCCGAGATCACGTAGCCGGCGACGTCGAAGGCGTCCATGAGCGTGATCGCGTCGTCGGGGGGCGAGCCGCCATGCCACTCGTCGGCCTTCAGGGCCGCCACCGCCCGCAGCTCGCGAACGAGCGCGCGGCCCTTGGCCGGTGTCGCCCACAGCACGAGGTCGTCGATCGCCGCGCCCCGCGCAGTCGCCGTCCAGGCGATCAGACCGCCGAGCCCGAGGCCGATCGCCGTGACCCGGCAGCTCCGGGTACCGCGCCGTGCAGCCACGCTGCCGCCGCGGCGACCGCCCCGGTCCAGGCCGCCACTCGTGCCGGGTCGCCAGGACCGCCGCCGCTGTCGCCGGTGCCCGGTAGATCCAGGCGCAGCGCCGGGTGGCCCGTGGCCGCCAGGCGCGTCGGCCCACTCACGGCGTGCGCGATAGGAGGCGATGTCGTCCCAGCCGAACGGCGGCACGATGAGCACCGCCGAGCCCCGCGCGCGATTCGCCGGCTCGTGCATGTGGGCGATGCTGGGATCGGGGCGGGTGCCGAGGTACAGCGCACGCCGCGTCACCGCCTCGCGGCCGCGCGCCCGTTGTTCGGCGAGGACGGTCACGGCGTCACGGGGCTAGCGAACTGAAGGATCCCGTCGGCCAGCCACCGGCCGCTGTCGCCGGTGCGAAAGACCGGGCCGCCCTCGATGGCCGCGTCGGCGAAGGTCTCGGCGCTGAGCTCGGGCCGGTCGATGTACTCGAGAGCGACGCCGTCGCCCGCGATCAGCAGCTCGCCGATCGCGCCGATCGGGGCCGGCCGCCCGTCGCCGTCGACGACATAGACCCGGGTGTTGGAGATCGGCCGCCCGATGACCACCGGCGCGGGCGGCTCGATCCGGCCGATCGTGGCGCAGCCCGCCGTCTCCGGCGTGCCATACGCGTTCCAGAGCCCGCTGCAGCGGCCGAGGATCTCGTCGGCGAGCTCCTGCGTCAGCTCGGCCCCGGTACTGAGCGCCCGCAGCGACCGCCCCGCCCGCAGACCGGAGGCGATCAGCGCGGCCCAATCGTCAGGGCTGGCGTGCAAGAGGGTGACGCCCTCGGCCTTGATCAGCTGAGTCACCCGCGCCCCGATGCTGGCCTCCTCGGCAGCGGGGATGACGACCCGGGCACCTGCGATCAGCGGCGCCCAGAGCGCCAGCAACGGGGCCCGGTGGATGCGTTCCGGCGCACTCAGCACGACGTCGGCCGGGCTCAGTCCGAGTTCGCTGGCCACCGCGGTCGCGACGGTGACCGCCGCTAGCTGTGAGATCGCGACCGTCTTGCCCGTACGGGTCGACTGGGTTCCGAAGGGCCCATCCGCCACCAGGCGCTCCTCGAGCTCGGCGTACGTGGTCGTGCGGCCACCGTCGGTGATCGCGATGGCGTCCGGCTGCGCCGCGCTGCGCTCGCTGATTAGATCGCGCACAGTCGCTGTTGGTCGCTCGGTTGCCGTGGCGTTCCATTCGACCGACTGGCGGCGTTCCTCTGCCGCGGTCGCACCCGCGAGGCTTGACACGGCCAGCGCCGGATCGGCGGCGATCGCGGCGAGGATTCGCGTCCACCGCTCGGCCAGCCTCTCGGCGGTGCCCGCCTCGAAGAGATCGCGGTCATAGATCAGTCGCCCGGCGAGCTCGCCCTCGGGGCGCTCGTCGATCTGCAGCTCCAGGTCGATCTTGGTCGCGTCCACAGCCCGCGTGATCTCGTTCTCCATGAAGTGGGCGGACCAGTTGGGATCGGGCGCAACGATCGCCGGCTCGAGGACGATCATCGACTGATAGACGGGGTTCGCCCCGCCGTTGCTCTCGGAGCCGCAGCTCGCGCACCACCCGCTCGAATGGGATTGCGTTGTCGAGGGCGTCGAGCATCTCGTTGCGGACTCGCGAGAGCAGCTCGCCGAAAGAGGGGTCGCCGGAGAGGTCCATGCGGACGACCAGCGGGGTCAGGCAGTAGCCGACGACCTGCTCGAACTCCGGTCGCTGGCGCAGGTCCGCGGGCGTGGCGAACACCACGTCTTCCTGATCCGCGTACCGCCCGAGGAGCACCGCCCACGCCGCGGCGAGCACGCCGAAGAGGGTTGTGCCCGAACCCTGGCCGACCGCGCGCAGGCGCGCGACCAGGTCGGCTGGAACCGAGATGCCCGGCGACGCCGCCGCGGTAACGCGCTGCTGGGCGGGCCGGGGACGATCGGTGGGCAGCGCGAGCGGAACGCGCTGCGCGAGGTGCTCGTGCCAGTAGCGAAGGCGCCGTGCGGCGCGTGGCCCGGTGATCCACTCCTGCTCCCAGCGGGCGTAGTCGCCGTAGTCGGACTCGGCTCTTCCAGCGGCGAGGGCCGGCCCGCCGGCAAACGCGTTGTAGAGCTCGATCAATTCCGGCAGCACGACCCGATAGACGCTCACGCCGTCAAAGGTGATGTGGTGCATCGACCAGATAGAGGCGGTGCTCGTCGAGCTCATGTCGCACCAGCCGCGGGCGCACGAGCGGGCCGCGGCGCAGGTCGTATGGCGCGCGCGAAAGCTCAGCGGCGACCCGTACGGCCCGGCCGTTCGGCCTCCTCGGAACTCAGCCCGCTGAGATCGACGAGCGGCAGGTCGAACCACGGCGCCGGGGGCGACGATCTGGACGGGCTCGCCGTCGACAGTGTCGAACGTGGTCCGCCAGGCCTCGTGCCGGCGCACGATCTCGGTGAACGCCCTGCGCAGGGCTGCGACGTCGACGCGGCCCCGCCTTGCGGATCGAGACGGTCTCGTTGTAGCTGAGTCGCTTGGGATCGAGGAGGCTGAGTACCAGAGGGCCTCCTGGGCCACCGAGACCGGCGGCGCCGGAGCGCCTACGGCGGCGGCCGGCTCACGCGGCGACGACATTGAGCTCGGTGAGGCCGCGCAGGCCGAGGTTCGGGCGCCAGCTCGACGGACTCGTCGGCCGGCGAGATCTCGGCGAAGCGGTCGAGCAGGGTCTCGAAGGCGATCTGCCCCTCCATGCGCGCGAGCGGCGCGCCGAAGCAGAAGTGGCTCGCCCACCCGAAGGCGAGGTGGCGGTTGTCCTCGCGGTCGAGCTTGACCTCGTCCGGCTCTGCGAAGCGCTCGGGATCGCGGTTGCCGGCGCCCATCACCGCGATCACGGCGGCGCCCGGCTTCGATCTCGTTGCCGCCGAGCACGGCGTCGTCGGGGGCGAGGCGGGCGGTGTGCTGGCTCGGGCTCTCGAACCGAAGCAGCTCCTCGACCGCGCTGGGCATCAGGTCCGGTTCGGTGCGCAGGCGGGCCGATCTGCTCGGGTTGGCGCAGCAGCGTCAGCAGCCCGTTGCCGATCAGGTTGGTCGTCGTCTCCTGTCCGCCGACCATGGTCACGATGACGTTCGCGACGACCTCCTCCTCGGTGAAACGGTCGCCGTCGATCTCGGCGGTCGTCAGCGCGTTGATGAGCCCCTCGGTCGGTTGGGTCGCCTCGCGGACGACCGCGTCGTGGAAGTACTCGACCATCTCCTCGACGCTCTTGACCACCTGCCGTGCGCGACCGGGGTTGTGCTGGAAGTTGCCGAGCATCTCGGCGAAGTCCTGCGACCACGACTTCAGCAGTTCGTGGTCGGCGGTCGGGACCCCGAGCATCTCGGCCGTCACGATCGCGGGGAGCGGGTTGGCGACCGCGTCCATCACGTCGAAGCTCCCGGCGCCGACCTGTGCGTCGACGAGGTCCTCGGCGATCTGGCGGATGTGGTCGCGCAGGTGCTCGATCCGGCGCGGGGTGAACGCGGCCGACGCCAGCCCGCGCACGCGACGGTGCTCGGGCGGATCGAGGAAGAGCATCTGGCGCACCATCAGCGCGGCGATCGGGCGTCAGCTCCTCCATCCCGAGCGCGGCCAGCCGGTCCGGGTCCGGCGTGCGGGCGGCCAGGTACTTGCTGCAGGACCATGACGACGTCCTCGTAACGGGTGACGACCCACGCGTGCAGGTAGGGTCCCAGTGCACCGGCGCCTCCTCGCGCAGGCGGCGATAGAGCGGATACGGGTCGGCGAGGACGTCCGGATCGAGCAGGTGGTAGAGGCTGAGCGGCGGGTCCTGCTCAGCCTCGGTCGCGTTCACCCCGCCTCCGCGGTCTCAGCAAGCTGTCGTTCGACCTCGGCGGCGATGGCCGCCGCCGTCGGGTGATCGAAGAGGTAGCGCAGGCTGATCTCAGCCCCGTAGAGCCGGTCGAGCCGGGCGATGAGCTGCGCGCCGAGCATCGAGTGGCCGCCGAGCAGGAAGAAGTTCTGTTCCATTCCGAGTTCGTCCGCGGAGATCTCGAGCAGCTCGGCCATCACCCCGACGATCGCCAGCTCGATCTCCGTCTCGGGGCCGCGTCCCTCCGCCTCGGTCGGCGCCGGTGTCGGCCGGTGCCCACGAGGGCGCTGCGATCGATCTTGCCGTGGGCGGTCTGCGGGAGCTCGTCGAGCCAGACGTAGCGCGACGGCACCATGTACTCGGGCAGGACCCCGCCGAGGAACTCGCCGAGCTCCTCGCGGCCCGGGCTGCTCTGACGCCGGCCGCGACGACGTACGCCACGAGCTGACGGTCGGCGCTCGAGCTGCCGACGCCGACGGCGACGCTGGTCTCCACCGCCGGGTGGTCGTTGAGCGCCGCCGCGATCTCGCCGGGCTCGACGCGAAAGCCACGGATGCTGAGCTGATCGTCCAGGCGGCCGAAGAACTCGATCTCGCCGTCCTCGCGCATGCGCGCGCGGTCGCCGGTGCGATATCGGCGGCCACCGTCCGCGGAGACGAGGAATCGCTCGGCGGTGAGCTCGGGCCGGTTGAGATAGCCGGGCCCGACGGCGATGCCGCCGATGATCAGCTCGCCGCTCTCGCCCGGGGTGACCGGGCGCAGGTCATCGTCGACGATCTCGATCTCCACACCGCTGATCGGCCGGCCGATCGTGGGCGCGCCCTCGCCCTCCGGGGACGACTGGACCGGACGTCGCCACGACAGCGGTCTCGCTGAGGCCGTAGTTGTTGACGACGGTGAAGCCGAGGTCTGGCTGAGGGCCGCGTCGCTCAGCGCGTCGCCGCCGGTCAGCAGGTATCGCAGCTCGCCCTCATCCGGCCAGTTCAGGCCGATGACGACGTCGGCCACCGCGGTCGGCAGGAAGGTGACGGTGATTCCCTCGCTCGACGAGCCAGTCGCGCAGGCCCATCGGGTCGCGCTTGAGGTCGTCCGGGGCCACGTGAAGCGTCGCGCCGGCGGCGAGGCTCGGCCAGATCTCCCAGACGGAGGCGTCGAAACCGGGGCTGGCGATCTGGCGTGCACCGGTCGCCCGGGGCGAGGCCGAACGCGGTGAGGTGCCAATCGACGAGGTTCGCAAGGCCGGCGTGCTCGACGAGCACGCCCTTGGGCCGCCCGGTCGAGCCAGAGGTGTAGACGACGTAGGCGACGTCGTCGGGATCGGGCGGACCCGGGAGCGCCTCGCTGTGATCGGCGGCCCTCGGGTCGGCGAGCTCGCCGCCGGGCTCGAGCACGATCTGCGGTACGGACGGGCGGTGCGCGAAGCGCTTGTCGGTTGCCAGGTCGATCACCGACGCCGCGGCGCCCGAGTCCTCGAGCATCCATCGCCGGCGCTCGTCCGGATAGTCGGGGTCGATCGCGACAAACGCGGCACCCGCGCGGATGATCCCGAGCGCGCCGACGACCAGCGCGCTCGAGCGGTTCACGCAGAGCCCGACGAGGTCGCCGCTATTGACGCCGCTGTGGCGCAGCTCGTGTGCGAGCCGATCCGCCTGCTCGGCGAGCTCGGCGTAGGTGAGGGTCGCGTCGTCCGCGCGTACCGCGACCTCGTTCGGCCGCGTGGCGATGGTGTCGTCGATCAGGTCGACGACCGATGTCGCGGCGAAGTCGAGGGCGTCGATGCTCATCCGATGCGGGCTCCCTGAATCTCAATTACGGGATTGGCGCCGCGATGGATTGCGAGCGCGGCGGCAAAGCCGGACGCGACCTCGACGGGGTGGACGAACCAATCGCCCACGCGTGCGGGCTTCCCGTCGCCGGTCCAGGTCTCGAAGGTCCGGACGTCGTCGTCGAGGCCTCGGCCGGTGCCCTTGACGTAGGCCTCCTTGCACGTCCAGCACTCGAAGGAGGACCGCAGCCGCTCGGCGTAGCGCATATCCGCCAACGCGCCTCGCTCGGTCGGGGAGAAGAAGATGGCGGCGACCCGGTCGATGTCGGCCTCGGGCCCGATCGCCTCGACGTCGACGCCCACGTCCGTTCCGCACGCGATCGCAAAGAGGCCGAGCTCGTTGCTGCAAGAGACGCTGAAGCGGATGTCTGTGCCCCAGACCTCGGGCTTTCCGCTTGGAGACGTGATGATGGGGACGTCGGCCGGGTGGCACCCGAGCTCGGCGCCGAGCAGGTGCCGAAGCCAGCCGTGGGCGGCCGCGAATCGCTCGCGGTCACGCGCTCGGCGCAGAGCAGCCGCGCGCGCCGTCTCCTCGACCGAGAGATACGCCCGAAGCAGCGCCATCTGCGGCGGTTCCAGGTCGAGTGGAGCCCACCAGAGCGTGACGAATGATCGTCGCGGCCGCGAAATCCGTTCGCGAATCGCGTCAACGAGCTGTTCCATAAACCCCCGCGGAAGAAAGTAAGACTGGATTCATTGTTAGCGCAACGAATCCGTTTTGGCGAGGATTTCCCGCCTGGACATTCGTCCAGCCACGATCATCTCGAGCTCTCTGGCGACCGCTGCATCGAGTTCCCGATGCACGAGTGCTTGATGGTTTAGGTCACTGAAGGAATGGTTGCGAGTGGGAAGCCTGCGCAACGTGACGTTCGGCGATCGGTGCAGTTCGTCGAGCACGCCCTCGCCGCGAAGCCGATCGACGATCGGCTCGTTCTGACCAATTAGAAAAGTCAGCCGAGTGTCAGCGTCGCGAAGCCGGTCGAGGTCCCTGAGTTCGCGTTGAATTCGAGCACGGGTCCGGCGGCGTCGCTGTCGCCACTCGACCGGCGTGCGGACCACATGGCTGGCGACTACGCGAACCCGGGCCGGGTCGATGTCGCCGGACACCAAGCGTCTCCAGCCGTCGAGCCATCGAAGCTTCTTCGTCCTGCCGACGGTGGCTGAGATCGCGACATCCTCTTCCCAGTCGAAGACGAACGGATTGATTAGAACTGCAGCGCTCACCTCCGGGCGGAGAAGAGCCGCATGGAAGGCCCACGAGGCGGCGGCACAAAGACCGACCACCAAGTACCTATCGGCCACACCGTCACGCACGAGATCGCCGATAGCGTCACTCGCCTGCACAGCGAACCGGCGGTCGTAGAGCTTTGCCTCCCTCGCGTAGGTGTGCTCATCCATGTCCGAGGGGTCCTCTCCGACCTCCAAGCGAAGAACTGGAACGCCTTGCGCCGCCCATCGACGCGCACATTCGACCCACATTCGGTTGGGACCGTGGCTTACAGCGCCACTCAGGAGGACAACTGCGAGCTTCTGCGATTCACCGTTCACTGGCTCTGCCAAAACGCCGAACTCACAGGCGTCGTCACGCTCAGCTGCCCAGGGTCGCTCAAGCGCCCCAGGGATCGAGAGAACGCCAACTTGCCTTGTGTGCCTGAGGTCTGAAGCGACCGGTAGGGCACGCCCGAGATCGATCCAATCTGCGACGAATTCGACTTCTTTCTCCGGTAGGACGGATTCGTGCGGACCGCTCATCATCGATACCCATCCCCGCCCTTCGGTCTCCGTGAGCGGCAGTTCCAGGTGCGCCGCGTATTGCCGCAGCCTGCCGTCGGCCGCTATTGCGCCGCGACTGATGAGCAGCACCCGACGTGCTGATGCTTCGGTCAAAGGAAGTTCGGTCAGGTCGATCGAGCTGAGCTCATCAGCCGTCTCCTCGGCGACGACGTAGCCCGCGGAAACGAACCCAGCCGGTGAGGCCACGGCGGCGGGCGCTTGACCGTCGCCCGGTTCGTCCTTGAGGGCTGCGACGGCCTGGAGTTCACGCACCAGCGTGCGCCCCCTGGACGGGACGCCCCAGAGCACCAAGTCGTCTATCGCAGCGCCGGCCGCCGTCGCCTTCCACGCGATCAGCCCACCGAGGCCAAGACCGATGGCGACCACCCTCCGGTTGGGGTATCGCGAACGCAGCGCTTCGGCGGCGTCGGCCACGGCGTTCGTCCAGGCGGTCACCCGGCCGGGATCGGTCGGCTTCCCCCCACTGTCGCCGGATCCGGGAAGATCGATGCGAAGCGCCGGGTGGCCATCGGCTGCCAAGCGATCGGCCCACAGCCGGCGTATCGGAGCCGAGGCGACGTCTCCCCATCCGATCGTCGGCACGATCATTACCGCTGCACCAGCCCCGTCCGCGAGGGGCTCGTGCAGTTGCGCGAACACCGCGTCGGGGCTGGACGCCAAGTAGAAGGCCGTGCGTGTAGGCGCGTCAGCCATAACGCAGAATATCCCGAGCTAACCGCCGGGCGAGGCAGTTGACCAGCTAGCGCAGGATCTCGACGAGCAGCACCCAGGCGTTGGCCACGGCGCCAACGATCGCACCGACGATGCCGAAGGCGATCCAGTACAGGCCGGCGCCGTTGGTGACGAGGACGCTGAAGCCGCCGATCACGAACGGGAGCGTGCCCCAGGCAAGGACCAGGAGGCGTTCGGCGAGCCACATCTTCGGCTCGTCGCCGCTGAGCTTGGCGCTCAGCGCCAGCCGCCAGATCACATATGTCGCCAGCAGGCTCGCGATGAGCAGCTCAATGCCGAGGGCCACATGGTCCTGGCCGGGAACGAGGCCGATGATCGAGACGACCACGACGCTGAGCAGAAAGAGCACCGTCTCCAGGGCGCGCTCGGGCAGGCCCGGGAACTTCAGGATCCGATCGAGGTTGATCGAGACCGCGACGAAGACCAGCCCGGCCAGCGCCGCGCCCGCGCCCGCGGTGGCCACGAAGAGCTCGTGCCACTCGGTCGGGTCGTACGCGAACACGGCGACCACGTCGTTCTCAGGCCCGGTCGCCCGCCTCCTCGCGCACTTCCTCGAGCACGCCGAGGAGCTCGCCGACGCGGCAGACCAGCAGTCGCTCCTCGTCGACCTCGACCCAGGTTCCGGCGGCGGCCGGGAAGACGACGTGGTCGCCGGGCGCGACGGGCATGTGCACGCCGGCGCCCTCCCACCAGTCGAGCCCGGGGCCGATCGCGAGCACGATCCCGTGCTGCGGCGGCGGCTCCTCCTGGCCGGGCGGGACCACGAGGCCCGAGTTGCGGACGCGGTCGGGCTCGAGCTCCTTGATGATCACGCGATCGAAGATCGGGCGCAAAAAGTGCTTCATCGCTGGCGTGCATCGTAGGGTCCAGCGGATGCCGACACTGTCCGTGGTCATCGTCGCGCACAACTCGCGCCAGGCGCTCGACGCAACGCTGCCCGCGCTGGCGGGCGAGCTTCGCGACGGCGACGAGCTGATCGTCGTCGACAACGCGTCGGCCGACGAAAGCGCGGCGGCCGCGCGTCGCCTGGCCGCGGACGCGCTGGTGATCGAAACGGGCAGTAACGGAGGGCTTTGCCGCTGGATGCAACCGTGGTGCGGCGGCCGCGTCGGGTGAGCTCCTCTGTCTCCTCAACCCCGACGCGATTCCCCAGCCGGGGTGGCGCGACGCGATCGAGCGCCCCGCGGTGGACGGCAGCGGCTGGACCGCCTGGCAGGCGCTGGTGACGAGCGACGGCGGCCGGCTCATCAACACCCGCGGCGGGGTTGTGCACTTCACGGGCATCGCCTGGGCGGGCGGCGCGGGCGAGCCGGCCGACGCGACTCCGACGTTTGCCGGTAATGGACGGGCAAACGTCGGATTCGTCTCCGGCGCGTGTCTCGTTATTGCCCGTGAGCGGTACCTCGAGCTCGGTGGGATGCCGGCGGAGTTCTTCCTCTACCACGAGGACGTCGACCTTTCGCTGCGGGTGCGTCTGGCGGGCGGGCACCTGGGTGTCGCCCACGACGCGCGGGCCGACCACGGCTATGACTTCGACAAGGGGGCGGCGAAGTGGCGCTACCTCGAGCGCAACCGGTGGGCGACGCTGATACGCGATTACCCCGGGTCGCTGCTGGCTCTGATCATGCCCGCCCTCATCGCGACTGAGCTGGCACTGCTCGTCGCCGCAACGGCCGGCGGCTGGCTGCCGCAAAAACTCCGCGCCTACGCCGAAACCCTCCCCTCACTGCCTCGTTTGCTGAGTGAACGGCGCCGAATCCAACACGCCCGAACGATCACCGCCGGCGAGTTCGCCGCCGGGCTCGTGTCGTCGCTCGACTCCGCCTACCTCGGCGCGGCGGGCCGATCGCGCCTGCTAGCCGCGGTCCTCGGTGCGTACTGGCGGGTCGTGCTGCTCTGCCTCGGCTCCCGCCGGGCCTGAGCCGTTCGCGCCCACCGATTCGCCCCGAAGCTCGCGCAGCTCCTGTTCGAGCCGAGCGCTCTCCTGGGCGAGGATCTTTGTCTCCTCCGACAGGCGCGACGTCGCCACCGAGAAGTTCAGCAGCAGCAGGAAGATCATCGCGAAGGCGAGGATGAAGATCGCGTTCGCCGGCAGCTGGATCCCCATCACGTTGGCGATGACGTCGAGGCCGCCGGTCCAGATCGAGAGCACGAGCAGGATGAACGCCGCGCCCATCCACAGCAGCGCGTAGCGCTCCACCAGGCGACGGCGGCGGACGAGGTCGAGGATCAGCAGGAAGATCGCGAGGACGACGACGACGGCGATGATCTGCGCGCGCGTCTCGATCGACGACGTGCCGCTGGTCGAGCTGGACTCCTTTGGGTGCTCGGGAGCGGCGATCGTCGCGTTGACCACGTTGGCCGAGGTGATCGCCTCGCCGCCGCCGGTCGGGACGATCGTCGTAACGCCCTCACCGGCGCCGTGGATGATGTTGGCCTGCGCGACGAAGACGTCGCCATTGGTGAGCGGATAGCGGCCGGCGGGCACCTCGATCGTGTCGCCCGGACCCGCCTGCAGGATCACCTGGCCGAGCGTGCCCGGACCGGTCTCCTCCTGGGAGGTGACGTGCAGGGTGGCGGCGCCGGCGGCCTGCGCCGCCAGCAGGACCGCGACGAAGGTCAGGGCGAGCAGACGTTTCATTCCTCTGGCCTCGGCGGGCCGATGCCCGCGACGTCCCTGCCGGTCGCCTCGACCGGGGTGGGCCGGCGGCGGAAGAGTCCGACGAACAGGGCGAGCAGGACCTTGGCCATGTAATAGGCGCTGCGCGGGTAGTCGATCGAGCTCTTGCCGAAGCCACGAGCGTTCATCCGCACGCTGACCTCGTGGATTCGCAGCCGGTTGGCGTGCAGCATCAGGATGGCCTCGACCTCGGGATAGTCGTGCGGGTAGTCACGGGCGAAGAGCTCGATCCCGCGGCGGTTGGTCATCCGAAAGCCGGAGGTCGGGTCGGTGATGCGCTGGCGGGTGAGCACGGTCAGCACGAGCGAGAAGATGAGGTTGCCCAGGCGGCGCCCGAGCGGGACCTTGTAGCCCGGTTTGCCGCGGAAGCGACTGCCGTAGACCATGTCGGCCTTCTTGCCCTTTAGCCGCAGCGCGTCGAGCATCGTCGGCAGGTACTCGGGCTTGTGCTGGCCGTCGCCGTCGACCTGGACGGCGACGTCGTAGTCATGGCGCAGCGCGTACTTATAGCCCGACTGCACGGCGCCCCCGATGCCGAGGTTGTACGGGTGGCGGATGACGACTGCGCCCTCTGCCTCGGCCTCCTCGGCGGTCGTGTCGTTGGAGCCGTCGTCGACGACCAGGACGTCGAAGCCCGGCGCCTGGCGCTGGATGTCGCGCACGACGCGACCGACCATTCCCGCTTCGTTGTAGGCGGGGACGATCGCGAGCTTGGCCAGGTCGGAATGGGCGCTGTCAGGCATGGCGAGGACCGCTCAGCGTAGAGCGAAGCAGGGTTCTCGGCCCGGTGGGCGTATCGGTTCGGGTGGCCGCTGGCGACCTCTTCAGCTGCGGTCGCTGAGAATCTGGTTGCGCTCGGCGAGCCGGTTGGCGCGCCGCAGCTCGGCCTCGCGCTGGCGGCGCAGCTCGTCGTCGCTCGCGGCGACCGCTGGCGGCACCGGGGTGGGCCGCCCCTCGTCGTCGAGCCCGACCATCGTCACGTAGGCGGTCGAGGTGTGCCGGGTCTCACCGGTGCGGGGATCCTCGGCCTCCACGCGCACGCCGACCTCCATCGAGGTGCGCCAGGCGGCGTTGACCGAGGCGCGGCAGCAGAGCAGCTCGCCGACGCTGACCGGCTCGGTGAAGGTCATGCGGTCCATGCCGGCGGTGACGACGCGCAGGCCGCAGTGGCGAATCGCGGCGATCGCCGCCGCCTCGTCGCAGGTCTTCATCACCATGCCGCCGTGGACGAAGCCGGCGGAGTTGGCGTCCTGGATGCCCATCCAGCGGATCAGCTCAGAGCGCGAGTCCGCAATGGGGCGGGGCTCGAGCCCCGGGCTCAAGGCGTCGACGTGGTCGTCGTGGAAGACGAGCTCGTGGTGGAGGTCGTCGAGCTCGTCGTCGTGGAGGTGTCGCCGGTGTTGCTCGAGGCTGCCGACTCGGCCGAGTTGATCGCGTCGCTCACCGCCTTCAGCGCGTCGGCGGGCGAGTCGCCCATACGCTCACGCACGGCGATCAGGTGCGCGGCCTGGCAGCCGCTGATCTCAGCCGAAGTGCGGGCGAGGTCGTAGCTGTCGACGTCCGGAGCGCCGCCGAGGTAGTAGGCGATCTGACGCTTCTCGAGGTCGGCGATGACCGCGTAGAACTGCTGCGATCCCTTCGCGTCGCCGATCTTGCCGAGGAGGTCCTTGAACTCGCTCACGGTGGCGTCGTCAAGGCCGTCGACGCCGTCGAAGACGGTGGTGTCATCGGGAGCGTTCGGCGCGTCCGGCGAGTCGAAGCCGAGCGAGTCGACGGCCTCGCGCCACGCGCTGGCGTGCGCCTGCTCCTGATCGCGGAACTGGGTGATCAAGTCGCGGTCGTTCGGATCGCTCGCGTCGAGCGCCGAGGCGTAGGCGAGCACGGTGATCTGCTCCAGCCCCACGGCCGGGACCAGGTAGTCGCGCAGGTCGTCGTCGGACGACGATTGGGCCAAAGCGAGCGCCGGGCGCAGCATGCCCGCGGCGGCGAGCGTGCCGGCGGCGAGGCTGGCGCGGCGCAGCGTTTCCCTGCGACTGTGGGCGAGCTCGGTCATCCGGCTGTGGTCGTGGTGGTCGAGCTCGACGTCGTCGTCGAACTGGAGGTCGTGGAGGTGGTTGATGTGGTGTCGGCGCTGGCGACGTAGGGCTTTTCCTTGAGTCCCGTGACGAACGCGGTCGGGCTCTGATCCTGGTTTTCGAGGCCGCGCACCACTGCCTGCTCTGACGAGACCTGGGTGAGGAACTCGATGGCCGCTGAGCGCAGCTCGCTCGTCGAGAGGAAGGCGACGCCGTCGCGGTAGGCGGCGATCGCAGGGTCGGCGGCCGGGATCGCGTCGGCGATTCCCACCCCTGAGGCAGGCGGCTCGCTCACGACCTTTGCACCGAGCTTGATGAGCTGGGTGAGGCGCATCTGAGATGCCTTCTGCATCGCGACCAGCTCGGGGGCGGGCTTGGCGCCCTGAGCGGCCCCGTCGTACACCGCGCCGAGCTTTGCCTCCGCCAGAGCGGCGGCGAGGAGCAGCTCGCCATCGCGTCCATCCGCGCGCGGGTCGTCCTCGGCGCCGCAGCCGGCCACGGCGAGGCCGGCGGCGCCGGCACCGCCGACCGCGAACAGGCCTCTGCGCGTCAGCTTCGACATTCGCGGCACCCTACCGGGGCACGATGGCTTCCGAGTCCGGCAATGAGCAGGCCCTGCGCGACCTCGCGGCGCGGATCAGCGAATGCCGCCGCTGCCCGCGGCTGGTCGAATGGCGCGAGGCGGTCGCCGCCGACCCGCCGCGCCGCTACCGAGGCGAGACCTACTGGGCGCGACCGGTTCCCGGCTTCGGCGACCCGGCGGCGCGCCTGATCGTGGTCGGCCTCGCGCCCGCCGCCCACGGCGCCAACCGCACCGGCCGCATGTTCACTGGCGATCGCTCGGGCCAGTGGCTCTACGCGGCGCTCCACCGCGCCGGCTACGCCAACCAGCCCACCTACGAGCGACCCGACGACGGCCTGCGCCTCGCCGGCGCATACATCACCGCGATCGTCCGCTGCGCGCCCCCGGCCAACAAGCCGACACCGATCGAGCGCGACAACTGCCTGGCATGGCTCGACGAGGAGCTGCGCCTCCTCGACCGCGCCCGCGTCTTCCTCTGCCTCGGCGCGTTCGCGTGGGACGGACTGCTGCGAGCCCTGGGCACGCTCGGCCACGAGCTTCCGAAGCCCAAGCCGCGCTTCGCACACGGTGCCGAGGCGCGCGTCGGCCCGTACACGCTGCTCGGCTCCTACCACGTGTCCCAGCAGAACACTTTCACCGGCAAGCTCACCGAGGAGATGCTCGACGCGGTGTTTGAACGAGCGCGGGAGCTGTCCGCAATCTGACACCGGGTTTCGTGGTGGCGTCGATTACGTATAGAACGGGGCCGACCTAAGGGGATAGCATCGACGGGTACGTGCGCATCGGGGTGCGTTCGTTAAACGACGTCAGGGAGGACATGTCGGAATGAAACGTCTCATCGCGTTGGTTGTCGGTGTGCTCGGCATGGCTCTGCCGGCGAGTGCGCTCGCGGTCGCCGAGGTCGAACCCAACAACGGAGTCTGGGAGGCGGACGGCCCCCTCGTTCCGGGCACGCCGCAGACGGGGACGATCGACAGCAACAGCGATCGTGACGTCTACATCTTGTACGCGTCGGGCCCCGGAGAGGCGACGGTAAAGCTGACCAACACGTCCGATCCGGGTGGCCATGACGCCTACCTCTATTTCGAGAACGAGTTCGGCAAGACGCTCAACAGCAGCGGGTACATCTCCGATGGGACCAACTACACCATCAGCTACACGTTCCCGAGCGCGGGCACCTATTACGCGCTCGTGAAGAGCTCGTCCCCCACGAACCTGTACCAGCTCGACGTCACCGGGCCGATCACGGGAGGATCGCGGCCCGGACCCGCGGAAGTGGTACCGAACAACAACCGCGACATGAACTCCGCGTTTGGGCCGCTCCCCGGCGACCACCTCTACGAAGGCAGGATCGACGCCTACAGCGAGTACGACTGGTTTTACTTCTACACGGCCGGGCCCGGAGTGGTCGATCTTGCCACCACGAGCATGGACGGCACGGTTTACGTCGGGCTCTACAACGAGGCCGGTGAGTCGCTGCAGAGCGCTTCGGTGGACTACGACACCATCGGCCACATCACCTACACGGCGCCGGGCGCCGAAGCTCTGTACTTCCGGGTCTCCGGCAACGTCGAGAACCGGTACCGGTTCGACCTCACGCCGGGCAGTCAGATCACAACGACCGCGCCGCCCGTGACGCCGCCCGCCGACCCGGCCCAGTGCGCCGCTGCCACCGCCGCCGTCGACAAGGCGAAGGCAAAGGTGGCCAAGCGCAAACAGCAGGTCAAGGACGCAAACGGCCACAGGGCCAAGCAAAAGGCGAAGAAGAAGCTGAAGAAGGCGAAGCAGAAGCTGAAGCAGGCCCGGCAGGACGCCGCGACGGTCTGCTGACGACCCGGCGGCCTTCCGTCAGCACGTGGCGGCGACACGCAGGCGGAGCGCGGCCGCGATGCGCTCGACGACCGCCTCCGGTTGACGCGTGAGCTGCTCGAGCGTGTCCTCGTCGAGGCGGCCCGCCAGGTCGAGGATGGTGCGGGCGGGGGAGGTGCATGGGATGCCGTCGACTTCGCCCACCTCCCCGGGGCCGAACCCGGTGACGCGATGGATCCAGATGCCGCGGCGCCGCACGTCTTGGGTGGTGCTCACCTCGACCGTTGCGGGAAACCCGCTCTCACTGCCAAAGCCACCGCGCCTAGCGATACTCACGAAGCCAGATGTTCCCCCTGAATGTTCCCAACGTCCTCACCCTGCTGCGGATCGTGTTGGTCCCGGTGCTGGTGGTCGCGCTGCTTGGTGAGACGCCTGATGGGGACGTGATCGCGGCGATCGTCTTCGCGCTCGCGGCGTTCACAGACGGGCTCGACGGCTACATCGCGCGCCGCAGCAAGCAGGTGACGACGTTCGGGAAGCTGATGGACCCGCTCGCCGACAAGCTGCTGGTCATCGCTGCATTGATCTCGCTGGTGTCGCTCGACCGGCTCGCCGCGTGGGTGGCGATGGTGATCATCGCCCGCGAGCTCGCGGTGACCGGCCTGCGCAGCATCGCCGCCGAGCGTGGCGTCGTGATCGCCGCGAGCTGGCTGGGCAAGCTGAAGACGGCGCTGCAGGTAGCGGCGATCATCTGCCTGATCGCGTTCGACCCCGCGCCGGTCTGGGCCGACGTGCTGCTCTACGTCGCGGTGGCGGTCACCCTGATCTCAGGCGCCGACTACTTCCTCGGATTGCGCAAGCGCCTCGACGAGGCGGCTCAGGCGGCTACGACGAGCAAGGAGCCTCAAGCCACTCGCGCTGGGTGACGTGGTGCGCGGTGCGCTCGCCGGTCTCGAGCTCGGCGAAGATCTCGGCGAGCTCGCCGGAGCGCTCCGCCACGACCGAGTGGCGGTGGATCGTCTCGAGGTTCTCCTGGCGGGCGAGGACGAAGCCGCCCTCGCGTAGCTGCGGGTAGCGCTCGGCGACCTGGCGGACCATCTCGCGGACGACGTCCTCGACGAAGCGCGGATTGCGGTGCGCGCGCTCGACCACGTCGGCCTCATCGGAGCGCTTCATCAGCTCGTAGATCTCCGAGCTCATCGACGACTCGACGATGTGCAGGAGGTCGCGAGCGTCGATCTCGGCCTTGACCCCCTCCGGGCTGCCGAGGTGAAGCGAGCCGATGCCGCGCTGGTTGTGGGTGGCGACCGGCACGGCCTCGAAGACGCGCTCGACCTGCTCGGCGGTAAAGCCATCGGCGAGCAGGCGCTCGCGCGAGCGGCCGGTGAGCATCTCCTGGGCGCACGGGCAGGCTGTCATCCCCTGGGCCTCGACGCCGGTCAGCATCCGCGTTCCACGTTCCGACGCAACCGCGGTGCCGAAGAGGGTGTAGATCTCCTGCGTGGAGATGCCCGACGAGGGGGTCGGGACGGTCTCGGGATACCGCGCGGCGATCGTCACCTCGGCGCGCATCCCCTCCTGGCGCTCGCGCACCTGCTCGGCGATTCGCGCGGCGAGCTCCTCGGCGCGCAGGGTGTCGACCGGGATCACGGCGTCGATCGCCTCGTTGACGATCTCCTCGAAGCGCGACATGTGCACGCCGGCCTGGCGAGGTTCGAGGTCGACCATGCACTGCAGCTCGGCGAAGTAGAGGCGCCCGGCAACGTGGATCACCTTCTCGACGCCGTGGACGCCGACGCGGGTCAGGCTGACCTCGGTGACGGGCACTCCGGCCTGGACGTCGCGGGTCTGAGTGGTCTCGATCATGGCCATGACTCAAAGAGTACGAGCTACTGGATGCGTCCGCAATACTCCGCGCCGCCCGAGCATTTTGAGGAGGCGGGCATGGCAGAGAAAGCGCAGGATGTGCTTCTGGGGGATGTGGACGCGGTTCCGGAGACGAACGGGGACGAGCCGGGAGCGGCGACGGACGGCTCGCTGCCCGATTCTGAAGAGCTCCGCGGCCTGATCACACAGGGACGTGAGCGGGGGTATCTCACCTTCGAGGAGATCTCCCAGACCCTCGAGGAGGTGGATATCACCAAGGAGCAGGTCCAGGGCCTGCACTCCCACCTGATCGAGCACGGCGTCGACGTCATCGCGGCGGATGGCATCTCCGCTTACAAGGAGGCTCGCGGCGAGAGCCAGCCGGGCCAGTCGAAGAAGCCCGAGCTCGACCTCACCGTTGAGCCGAGCCTCGACTCGCTGCGCCTGTACCTGCGGTCGATCGGCCGCGTGGAGCTGCTCACCGCTGCCCAGGAAATCGAGCTCGCGAAGCTGATCGAGAAGGGCGACATGGGCGCCAAGCGCCACATGGTCGAGGCCAACCTGCGCCTCGTCGTGTCGATCGCCAAGGGCTATCTGGGTCGCGGCCTCAGCTTCCTCGACCTCATCCAGGAGGGCTCGCTCGGGCTCATCCGCGCGGTCGAGAAGTTCGACTACCGCCGCGGCTACAAGTTCTCGACGTATGCCACCTGGTGGATCCGCCAAGCGGTCACCCGCGCGATCGCCGACAAGGCGCGCACGATCCGGATCCCGGTCCACATGGTCGAAAAGCTCAATCGCGTCGGCCACGTCGAGCGCCAGCTCGTCCAGAAGCTCGGGCGCGAGCCCGAGCCGCAGGAGATCGCCGACGAGCTCGAGATAACCGTTCGCGAGGTCCGCGACATCCTGCGCGTGGCGCAGATGCCGGTTTCGCTCGAGAAGCCGGTGGGCGACGAGGACGAGTCAGAGCTCGGCGATTTCGTCGCCGACGATCAGGTCGAGGAGCCCTTCGAGGCGGCCACCGAAAACCTTCAGCGCGAGGACGTGCAGCGGGCGCTCGACGCGCTGCCGGACCGCGAGCGCCAGGTGATCGAGCTGCGCTACGGGCTGCGTGGCCACGAGCCGCTGACCCTCGAGGAGGTCGGCCGCGCGTTCGGCGTCACGCGCGAGCGGATCCGCCAGATCGAGAACAACACGCTGAAGAAGCTCAAGCAGCTGCCCGAAGCGCAGCGGCTGCGCGAACTCGCCTAGTTACCGCCGCGCACGCCCGGAGGCGAAGCCGAGGACGTGGCGCGAGTTGTTTCCCTACTCGCAGTACGGTCGATCGCCGCCCGGGTCGCGGCCCGCGACGCCCGCGCACTGCTCCAGCACGGCGAGCCGTTGAGCCAGGTAGGCCTGAAGCGGCGACACCCGCTGGCCCTTCGCGGGGTTGGCCGCGAGGTTGCGCAGCTCGTACGGATCCTTCTTTAGGTCGTAGAGCTCGTACTCGGGCCGGTCGCAGACGCCGGTGTCCTTGTTGACGCGGTTGAGCTCGATGTACTTGTAGTGGTTGGTCCGCAGACCGTCGTAGAAGGTGTTGAGGCCGCGCTCGGCGGGGAGCTGGCCGCAGGTTCGGTTGGAGCCGATCTGAAAGAGCTGCGTGCGGCCGCGTGCCCAGTCGGGCTTCTTGCCGGCCAGCAGCGGCCGCAGCGAGCGCCCGTCGAGCTCGCGGCAGTCGCCATCCGCCGTGCAGGGCTGTGCGTTGGCGAGGTCGAGGACCGTCGCGGTGACGTCGAGCTGGTTGACCTGGGTCGAGACGTCGGGCGGAACGCCGTGGCGCTGGGCCTTGGCACCGAGCAGCGCCGGTGGCACTCGGGCGATGAGCGGAACCTTGAGGTCCTCCTCATAGGGGTAGACCTTGTTGAGGAAGATCCGGTGCTCGCCGAAGAAGTAGCCGTTGTCGGACATGACGAAGATCGCGGTGTTGTCGAGCTGTCCCTCGCGCTTGAGCTCGGCCACGATCTGGCCGACCCCGCGGTCGACGCTGGGCAGCGTCGCGAGCGCACAGCGGTAACCGAGCTTGAGGCCGACGCGCCGCTTGTGGCCGAGCGGCGGCCGCGATCGCACCCACGTCGGGCTTGTCGCCGATCGCCTGCTCGTCGAAGTTGGGCGGCTTCGGCAGCGGGACGTTGGCGAACTTGCCGAGCTGGTCGCGCTCGGGCACCGGTAGGCCGCCCTGTCCGCAGTCGCCTGGCAGCTGGGCGTTGCTCGAGTGCGGCGCGAGGTGGGCGACCATCAGGAAGAACGGGCGGGGGTCGGTCTCGGCGCCGCGGACGAAGTTCACCGCCTGGCGGTTGATCACCCGCGTCGAGTAGTCGTGGAGGTTTGAGCCGGTGTGAACCGCGGTGCCGTTGTCGCTGAAGGTCGCGTCCTGGTAGAGCGTCTGCGAGCCCGACGAACCCGAACCAGGTGTCGAGGCCAGGTGGCGAATCGAGTCCGCCGTTGGTATCTGGGTCGTAGGGGTCGTCGGGGCCGGCCGGGCGGTCGTAGTTGAGGAGGTAGCGGCCTACGTGGCCGGTGCGGTACCCGGCCGCCTGCAGCCACGAGTAGAGGATGTTGCTCTTGTCGATCAGGGAGGCGAAGCCGGGCTCGTTGTCAAAGACGCCGGAGTTGTGGGGATAGTCGCCGGTGAGAAACCCGGCTCGCGACGGGCAGCACAGCGGGGCTCGAGACGATGCTGTTGGTGAACGCTCGTCCCCGGGCCCGCGATGTCTCGCCATCGTCTTCGGCATGGTGGCCCGCGAGAGCTCGCCAACCGTCTCGTCGTCTGTGAGGACGACGATCACGTTCGGCCGCTCAGCTGGCGCGGCGCGGGGTAGGGCGCGGCCGCCGATGCCGTCGAGCGCGCCAGCCGACGATCGCTCGCCGCACACGAAAGCCCTGCTACCCACCGTCGCACCGCCGGACAGTATTGCGGACCGTTTCGCTCGCCACTTCGCGGGGAGGTGGAGGGGTAGCGTCCGCGCGTGCCGCTGGCGCTTATGACGAAAGGAACGAGATGCCTGAGAATGCTGATGATGCGAAGGGCCGCGTCAAGGAAGCCGCTGGCGATCTGACCGACGACGACAGCCTCAAGAACGAGGGCAAGGTCGACCAGGCCACGGGCAAGGTCAAGGACGTCGTCGGCGATGCCGCCGACAAGGTCAAGGACGTGGTCAACCCCGACGACAAGTAGTCGCTCGCCTGGACGCGTACGGACCGACGGCGCCTGCGGGCGCCGTCAGCTCGTTCCGGGCTAGACTTGCGCTGCCCTTCTTGCGCGGCTTGCTCGCCGTGACCCGCGTCTTGGCTGCGCGGTGGAAGTGAATCAGCGCGATCTCGGTCCGGTGGACGGTCGGCGCGCTCGTCGTCGGAGAGCTCGGCGAGCCGCACGGACGCCTCGCTCTGGATCTCCATCGCGCGGTCGAGCGCAGTTCGCCGATGCCTGCGCTCAGCTCCTTCATGCCCTCCTCGTCGAGCTCGAGGTCGAGCCAGGCGGTCGCACTCGCGGTCCCGCCGAGCTTGTTCTCCTTGGCGGCGTCGACCAGGTGGTCCCAGACCTGTTGGATCGTCTGGTCGAAGAGGTCGCGGCGAACCGAAGTCGGGCAGCTGCGCCCAGTGTGCGTCGTCGAAGTACGAGCGGACCAGCGGGCGATAGAAGTGCTCGAGGGCGCCGCGGACGGGGGCGGTGCGCACGAGCTCGATCGCTTCGAGCTCCGCCAGGATCTTGACGTGGTAGCTGACGTTCCCGAGCGACTCGCCCAGTTCCTCGGAGAGCTCCGCCGGGCTGGCGACGCGCTGGTTGAGGGCCTGGAGGATGCGCTGGCGGAGCGGGTGGCTGAGCGCCTTCATCAGGCGCGGATCGACGCTCGCCCCGTCGTCCTGGGACCTGTGTTCCGCTTCGTCCTTGAAGTCTTCGTCTTGCTCATATCTCGTTGAGTGCTCGATGCAGTTTGGCACGCGCGCGATGCAGGCGAGTCTTGACCGTCCCCTCCGGTACCCCCAGAGTCCTCGCGATCGCGGGCTGCGTCAGATCGGCAAGGTATCGAAGTCAGACCATTTGTTGCTCTTCGGCCGTTAGATGTGAGAGCGCCGCTCGCACGTCAAGGCGCTCGATCACGTCCGCCTCGTCGCGCACCTCGGCCGATTCGCGGATCTCCGCGACGGGCTCCGGCACCGCTCGAGTTCGGATGCGAACGGTCTCGTTGTGAACGATCCGGGCGAGCCAGGCGGGGAACTGGTCGGTCGCGCGGAGGCTGCCGCGGTACCGCCACGCGCGCAGGAGCGCCTCCTGGACGATGTCGTCGGCCTCGTGCGCGGTCGCGCCGTAGTGGCGGGCGATCCGCACGCAGTCGCGGCGCAGCGAATGCGTGAAACGATCTTGAGTGTTCGGCGGGTCTATAGGAGGCATGAGCAATCTCACGCCCACAGCAGGTCGCTCCGCGCTCGTCGCATATGACGAGATCGCCCCCTATTACGACCGCTTCACCGCGCATCACGACTACGAGCTGTGGGTCCATTCACTTCTCGAGGCCGTCGCGCGTGTCGCCCTCGCCGACAAAAACCGGCTGCTCGACGTAGGTTGCGGCACGGGCAAGAGCTTCGTGCCGATGCTCGACCGCGGCTGGCGGGTGACCGCATGCGACCTGTCGCCCGAGATGCTGGCACGGGCGCGTCTGAAGGTTGGCGAGGAGGTCGAGCTGCACGTCGCCGACGTGCGGGCGCTGCCACGATTCGGCGAGTTCGACCTCGTGTGGTGCCTCGACGACGTGATCAACTATCTCGGCGACGTCGACGAGCTGGAGTCGGCGTTCCGCGGACTCGCGGCCAATGTGGCGCGCGACGGCGTGCTGCTCTTCGACGTCAACACGCTGGCGAGCTACCGCGGCTTCTTCGCCGCTAGCGAGACGCACCGAGACGGCGAGCGCCGGGTTGAGTGGCGCGGAGGCGCGAGCGCGGCGACGCCGCCGGGATCGGTTGTGGAGGCGGTCGTCGAGGTCGTGGAGGGGGCGGGGGATGTCGTGGTGCGGTCGGTCCATCGCCAGCGCCATTTCACGCAGGCGGAGATCGCCGGGGCGATTGATCGCGCCGGACTCGAGCTCCTGGCCGTGTACGGCCATGGCCCCGACGCGCGGCTCGAGCAGCCCCTTGACGAGGGGCGGCACACGAAGGCGATTGTCATCGCGAGACCTTGCTGACCAACGGAGTGGTGAAAGGAGGTGTCCAATGAAGGTCACGAAGACCGAGAAGCCGATCGTCCCAGCGTCGTCGATCCAGAAGGGCGCCTGAGCCGAGCAGGAGCGGGTGACCGGCGGGGAGGTCGCCGGTCGCCCGTCGCGTTTCGGCTCAAGCGGTCCCTGCAGCCGTTGCAGACGGCCGATGGGCCGATGTACCTGATGCGCAGCGGCGCCGGCGACGATTACGTCCTTGGCGAGATCACCGCCGACGACCGGGCGCTGGTCGAGGTTCTGGCGGGCGGCTACGCGACGCGGGCGCGACTTCATGCCGAGCTGGTCGAGCGCGGGTTCAGCGGCTTTGGCTTTGAGGGGGCGCTCGCCGAGCTCGAGCGTCACGGCCTGGTCGAGCGCGAGCGCGAGGTGCTCGCGCCGCTGGCGACCGAGCGCTATGACCGTCAGCTCATCTACTTCGCCGATCTCGCCGACGGCCGCCGCTCGGCGGAGTGGATGCAGGGCAGGTTGGCCGCGGCGACGGTCGTCGTGCTCGGCTGCGGCGGCCTCGGGTCGTGGGCGGCGAGCGCGCTCGGCTGCGCCGGCGTCGGGCGGCTGGTGCTGATCGACGGCGACACCGTCGAGCTCTCGAACCTCAACCGCCAGATCCTCTACCGCGAGCGTGACGTGGGGGAGCCGAAGGTAGATGCGGCGGCGCGGGCGCTGCGCGCGCAGAACGGGGAGCTCGAGGTCGTGGCGATGCGCCGCCGAGTGGAGGCGCCGGAGGATCTCGACGATGTGCTCGGTGACGACCCGGACCTCCTGATCGCGACCGCCGACTGGCCTCCCTATGAGCTGCCGCGGTGGGTCAACGAGGCGTGCGCGCGCCACGGGGTCGCCCACGTTGGCGCGGGGCAGTTCCCGCCGCTCGTGCGCGTCGGGCCGCTGGTGGTCCCGGGACGGACGCCCTGCCTGGCGTGCCTCGAGCGGGCGACCGAGCGCGACTTTCCGATCTACCGCGAGCTGAGCACGCTGCGGTCGGCGCGGACCCCGCCCGCCGCGACGCTGGGCGCGGCATCGGCGCTGGTGGGCTCGATGCTCGCGATGGACGCGATCCACCTCATCACCGGCGGCAGCGAACCGGCGTCGCTGGGCCGCGCGCTCACGGTCGACCTGCGGACGATGGCCGTCGAGCGCGAGGAGGTGGCGTTCGACGAGGGCTGCGGAGTGTGCGGCGGCGGCAGCGGTGCCGAGGCCGCCAGTCAGTCCTCGCGGGCGTATGGGTTGTATTCGGATCGTCCTCGGCGCGCGCCGCGGCATCGGGTCCGGGGTCGCTGCGCCCGACCCAACCGCGAGAGAAGGCCAGGGCGAGGACCAGGTCGATGACCCGACAAGACGCCGATGAAGATGATCGGCGTCACCAGGATGCCGAGCACGATCGAGACCGCGATCGTGATCAGGCCGGAGATGCGGAGCGGCCTGGCGACGCGCCGCATGGTTATGGACCAGCTACCGGCGAGGGCGGGGCGATTCGCTCGAGCACCATGCGGCCCGCCCATCGCTACAGCGCGAAGGCGGTCACCGACCGAGCCCAGCGCCGAAAAACGGCTTGAGGGATCGTCATCGCCGCTTGAAGCCGATGATCGCCTGACCGGACCGCCCGAGCTGGCGCTGGCGCTTGGTTGGGCGAACCGACTGCGTGGATGGGGGAGACAGGATTCGAACCTGTGAAGGCTGAGCCGGACGGTTTACAGCCGCCATCCTTTGACCGCTTGGATACTCCCCCTGACGGGGCGAGGATTCTACGGGGGAGGACTCGGCCTCGTATACGAGGTGCGTGATCGGCCGACCTCGCTCGATTTCGAACTCTGCGTACTTCGGTCCGGCGAGCGCAAGGCTGATGCACTGCCTCCACTGCGGTCGCCGGGATGAACCACCGGCGACCGTCGCCGACAACGACGAATAGGTAGTCCACGCTGGATGGATCGAAGAGTTTTGAGCGGCGACTCCAGCTCTGGTTGCCGCCATTGGTGGCGATGCTGACGTGCCAGCGCTGATGGCCCTCAGACGTATTCATGTCGCTGGGTGGTCGTCTTGACCTGGATGCGGAGAGTCCGTTGGTCGATGGTCGCGATCAGGTCGAGATCCGGGCTGTGGCCAAGGGGGATCCAGACGACCGCCCCTCGGGAGGTCAGCCACTCGATGGCCGCCGCCTCCCCGAGGTCTCCCTGTCGGCGGCGGTTGATGAGTCGCTCTCGCGCATGCTGGTTACAACATACGTTCGCAGGAGTAGCGTGTGGCGCGCGAATCGGGACGGAGTTGTGACCTGGCCGTAGCGAACGAAACGCCGGGGAGTCAGTCCTCGTCGGGCCGTGGGCGGCGGTAAGTGCATGATCGCGAGCTCGCTGCGCTCGCCCTCGCGCTCCTCGGGGTCGCACTCGCCTCCCGGCCTGCCGAGGCGGTGTGCGCGGCAGTCACTGTCCTCGAGCGCTTCGCCAGGATCCGCGCTGACCTCCTCGCGGCCCTGCTCGTCGAGGTCGAGGGTCGGTCCAGCTCACATGCGTGTAGGACCATCGAAGCCACCGCCCTCCGTCGCCTCGACCATGTGGTCCCAGACCCCTGCAGGGTCGTTGTCGGTGAACTGCCGCCGGACCGAGACCGGCAGCCGAGCCCAATGGTCGTCGTCAACGGAGGGCCGCCGTCGCCCGGTAGAAGTGTTCGAGCGTGCCGCGCACCTGCTCTCGTCTCGATCAGCTCGATCGATCCAGCTCCAGCAGCGTCCGCACGTGGTAGGCGACGTTGCCGATCTTCTCGCCGAGCTCCTCCGCCAGGTCGCTCGGGCTCGCCGGCGCGCTCGCTGAGCTTGATCAGGATGCCTGACCGCAGCGGGTGCGAGAGCGCCTTGTAAAGGCGCTCGTCGCGACGACGGTTATTCCCCCTTTTTCGACTCATGGACGGCGGGCTGTCCAAGCCCTGCTCCCACTGAATTCATACCGGAGTGGTGACACCCGCCGCACGAAAAATCCTCACTATTCCCGACTAGGCTCACCGCGATGTCTTCGTCAGCCGTCCAAACCGTAAGAGAGCTCCTGCGCGCCACCGATCGCGGCAACTGGCCGCGCGTCGTTGCGCTGATCGCCGAGGGCGCGGTCATCCGCAACTCCTCTGGTCGTATCTACGTCGGCCGCGGCGGAGTGGATGACTGGCGCCGCGACACCGCCGCCACAACCTCGAGTCGCCACTTCGAGACCGTGACGGTGCGCGACCTCGGCGGCGGCTACGTGCTCGTCGTCGGCGCGGAGCACCGCGACCCGCGCCACGGACTCGCCGAGGCGACGCCCGGCGCCTGGATCTACCTCGTGCGCAACGGG
This sequence comes from uncultured Solirubrobacterales bacterium, assembly GCA_963796815.1. GTDB lineage: Bacteria > Actinomycetota > Thermoleophilia > Solirubrobacterales > 70-9 > WHSW01. The sequence continues at coordinate 58,685 of CAWCNF010000008.1, read as the reverse complement.
CTCGTCAGCGCCTGCCTCTATTTCCGGACCGAGCGCGAGGCAATCGCATCACTGGGCGGCCCCGGCCGCGGCGAGTCCGCCGCCGACATCCTCGAGCGCTGCGTCCACGCGTTCAACCGCGACGACTTCGACGCGCTCGTCGCCAACCTCCACGACCAGGTTCGCTTCCGCCCCGTCCTCGTCGACGGCGACATCTTCGAGGGCATCGACCGGTTCGTCGACGCCCTCGTCACCCTGCGCGTCTCCTACGACGAGGTGCTCGTCGAGGACATCTACGTCGACGAGATCGGCGACGGCTGCGCGATCGCGACCACCACCATCCGTGCGATCGACGACAACGAGGTCGCCACCCGGCGGCTCGCTCACGCCGTTCGCATCAAGGACGGCCGCGTCGCCGAGTGGCTCCCGTTCGAACGCGTCGAGGCTGCGCGCCTGGCGATCAGTGGCGATGGGACCTATTCAGAGCCGTGGAAAACGAGGCGCGAGAGCACGACCTGAGAGCGCGTTCGGTCGACCAGGCCGTTGGCCTGAAGGTCGATGATCAGGCGCTCGAGGTCGGCGTTGTCGGCGGTGCGCACGCGCGCGATCGCGTCGGCCTCCCCGGTGACGCTCCACGCCTCGACCACCTCGGGATGGTCGCGCAGCGTCCGCGCCACCTCGGGCAGCGTCGTCCCCGGGCGGTAGAAGAGCTCGATCAGCGCCTCCGTGTTCCACCCGAGGGCCGCGTGATCGACAACCGCCGTGAAGCCGTGCAGAGCGCCCGACTCCCGCAGCCGGTCGACGCGCCTCTTTACCGAGGGAGCCGAGAGCTCGACGTGCCCCGCGATCTCGTCGTAGGTGCGCCGCCCGTCTTCCATCAATAACGACAGAATCTTGCGGTCAACGGCGTCCACGCGCAGGAATCCTACGCTTTGACGTCAGAAATTGCCATTGAACTTCATGAACGCGCCCAATACCGTTATGAGGATGCTCGCTCCGCCCAAGCCCGTGCGCGTCCTCTTTGACGAGTCTCACTCCGAGGCGTGGACGATCCGCCCCGACGTCGCCGAGGCCATGCAGCCCTCGCACCCCGCCGACTCGTCCCTCGCGCGCGCCGCGACCGCGCTGGCCGAGCGCGAGTTCGAGGTTGCCGCTCACACCGAGGGCGAGCTCGACGCCGCCGCGCTCGCCGGCGCGCAGGTCCTCGTCATCGCCCATCCCGTCCGATCCGAAGTGGGAGGCCACGGTCAACGGCGGCTCCCCGCTTCTGAGCGCGGCGGAGATCGACGCGATCGAGGCGTTCGTCAGCGCGGGCGGCGGCCTCGTCGTCCTCGGCGAGACCGAGCAGGACAAGTACGGCAACAACCTCAACGAGCTGCTCGCGCGGTTTGGCGTGACGATCGAGAACGCCACCGTCCAGGACTACTCACACCACTTTCACGACACGCCGTCATGGGTGCTCGCCTCGCTCGGCGACTCGCTCGAGGGCGGCGCCCGACCGCTTTGTCGCCGACGGCTCCGACCCGCTCGCCGGCGTCACGAGCGCCTGCTTCTACCGCTGCCGGCGCGCTCTCGATGACGAACGGCGCCAAGGTGCTCGCGCGCAGCCATCCGACCGCCTCGCTGCCGAACGCCCCGCTCGCCGCCGTCGTCGACCACGGCGCCGGCCGCGTCGTCGTCAGCGCCGACTCCGACCTCTTCGGCGACGACTGCATCGGCGAGCTCGACCACCGCACGCTGTGGATCAACCTCCTCTACTGGGCCGCGCAGCCCGGCTTCGCCGGCACCGACGCCGCCGCCCGCTCGGCCGTGCTCGACGACCCCGCCTGGATCCGCCTGAAGGCGGCGGTCGAGGAGCTGCGTCTCACCCAGAGCCCCGACGGCTCCGTCGACACCGTCGACAGCACGACCCCGACAAGCTGCGCAACCTCACCGTCGCGATCGCCGAGTCGGCGCAGGCGCTCAAGCCGCGCTTCGCCCACCAGGAGGAGTACATCGACGCCGTCGCCGCCGACCTGCTCGCCTGGGCCGACGGCGGCTACGCCAAGCCCGCGTTCGACCGCTCGACCGAGGCCTTCCGCCCCGAGCGCGAGCGCCGCGACGGCATCGAGCACCTCTGCGTGATGCCGATGTACAAGCAGAACGCGTCGACCGACACCTGCTTCGAGGCGCTCGTCGTCCGCGTCCCGTGGCCGGGGTGGATCGACGAGCTCGAGTCGAGCCGCTACGACAACGCGAAGTTCGTGCCGGTCACGTTCGTCGATCGCACCTCGGGCTATGACTCCGAGTGCGCCGTCCTCTTCCCCGAGACGTTCTCGCTCGCCGAGAAGCCGGGCGAGTACCACTTCGGCGCGATCTTCTGCGACCGCGAGGCCGCCCGCCTGCGCCGCGTCGCCGGGGCCGCCGCGGAGATCCTGCACCTCAACCTGCCGCCCGACGCCGCCTGCCTGCTGAGCTCGCCCGAGCTCTCCGAGTCGGCCTACATCCTCTGGGACCTCGTCCACGACCGCACCCACATGCGCGGCGACCTGCCGTTCGACCCGTTCATGATCCGCCAGCGCAGCCCGTACTGGATGTACTCGCTGGAGGAGCTTCGCTGCGACCTCACCGCGTTCGGCGAGGCCGTCAAGCTCGAGCGCGAGGGCTTCGCGTTCGCGCGCCACGCCCAGTACGCGATCCTCTTCGACCGCCTCTTCCGCTTCCCGGTCACCGGCTCGCGGGTGCGCAACTACGACGGCCTCGGCGGCCAGCTGCTCTTCGCCTTCCTGCACAAGGAGGGCTACCTGCACTGGACCGACAACCGCCTGACGATCGACTGGAACCGCGATCGCCGACGGCGTCGAGCGCCTGCGCGAGCGCGTCCACGACCTCTACCACTCCGGCATCGACCGCTCCAAGCTCGGCCAGTGGATCGCCGCCCACGATTTCGTCGCCGAGTACGTGCCGCCGGCCGAGAGCTCGGTCTGGGCCCGCGACGCGCCGCGACCTGCCCGAGGTGGAGGAGCCGAAGCAGCTCGTCGACCTCGTGCGCGACGACGAGTTCCCGCTCAGCCTCTTCTACACGCAGCTGCAGCCCAAGCTCGAGCCGGCGCTGGCGCAGCGGGTTACGCATCTCTGAGCGCTAATGGTTTGCCCTGGGGGGATGAACCAGCTACTATCGGCGGACGTGGGAGCGGATGCGGCAAATGGACGCTCGCACTCCGTCGCCCTTTCGGTGGCGGTGGCGGTCCTTGCCGTGCCGGGCGCTCGTCGCGGCCGCGCATGGCCTGCCGCCGGTTTTCGCCGAGTCAACCGGCCATCGACGGGCCTCGACCAACCGACCGCGTTTCGTTTCCTCCCCGACGGAGGGCTGCTCGTCGCCGAGAAGAGCGGCCTGATCGAGCATTTCGACGGCCTCGGGGACCCGAACGCCGCGACATCGTCGATGATCTGCAGACCGAGGTCTACAACTATCTGGGATCGGGGCCTGCTCGGCTCGCCTCGACCCCGACTACGTCGACAACCACAAATCTACATCCTCTACACCCGCGACGCCGGGCTCGGTGGGACGCCGCCGCTCTGGGGCACCGGCACCAGTTATGACGACTGCCCGGTCCGACCAACCCACGCAGCGCCGCCGCGCCAGGACCGACGACCGACGGCTGTCATCGCCACGGGGCGCCTCGAGCGCTGACGCTGTCGCCGATCAGCGGACAGCGTCGTCGACCAGCAAGGTCCTGATCGACGACTGGTGCCAGCAGTTCCCGAGCCACTCGATCGGATCGCTCGCGTTCGACCCCGCCGGCGCCCTTTATGCGAGCGGCGGCGACGGCGCCAACTTCAACGTTCCCGATTACGGGCAGTTCGGCAACCCGAAAAACTCCTGCGGCGACCCTCCGAGCGGCAGCGGCGGCACCCAGACCGCGACGACGGCCGAGGGCGGCGCGCTGCGAGCCCAGGACGTCAGCACGCCGTCCGACCCGACCGGGCTCGACGGCACGCGTCATCCGCGTCGACAAGGAGACCGGGAGGGCGCTGCCTGGCAACCCGCTCTACTCGAGCCCGGACCCAAACGCGCGGCGGATCGTCGCCGAGGGCTTCGCAATCCGTTCCGGATCGCCTTCCCCCGGGCACCGACGAGCTCTGGATCGGGGACGTCGGCTGGAACGTGATCGAGGAGATCGACCGCCTGCCGTCTCCCCCGGGCTCACAGCCGGTCAACTTCGGCTGGCCCTGTTATGAGGGCATCGACCCGCAGCCCGGCTATCAAGCGCTCAACAACACGACTGTGCAGCTCGCTCTACGCGAACGGCGCGACGGCCGTGGTCGCCCCCTACTACCACTACAGCCACAGCTCACAGGTCGCGCCCGGCGACGGCTGTCCGACCGGCACCTCGGCAACCACCGGGCTGGCGTTCAACGAAGGGTCCAGCTTCCCGGGCAGTTACGCCGGCGCCCTCTTCTTCGCCGACTACGCCCGAAACTGCATCTGGGCGATGCTCGACACGACGGGTGACGGCGTCCCGGACGCGGGGTCCGTCGAGGGGTTCCGCCCGCAGGCGGGAGCGCCCGTCGACCTCGAGTTCGGGCCCGACGGCTCGCTGTTTTACGCCGACCTCGTCGACGGGGAGATCCGCCAGATCTCCTACATCGGCCCGACCGCCAAGATCGCGACCAGCACGACCAGTGGCGATGCGCCGCTCGATGTCGACTTCGACGCGAGCGGCTCCTCGGACCCCGACGACCCCTTCAACTCACTCAGCTTCGCCTGGGACCTCGATGGCGACGGCCAGTACGACGACTCGACCGACGTCGCTCCGACCTACCACCTACGACCAGCCCGGCATCTACACGGCTCGGCTGCGCGTCACGGACCCGCACGGCAACACGAGCTTCGACTCAGTGCGGATCAACGCCGGGGACTCGGCGCCCGGTCCCGTCGATCGACGCCCCGGCGTCGACGCAATGTGGTCGGTCGGGGACACGATCGCGTTCAGCGGCACCGCCACCGATCCGGAGGAAGGCGCGCTGCCGGCATCCAGCCTCTACTGGAAGATCGTCATCCTCCACTGCCCGGCCGGCTGTCACGAGCACGTCCTCACCGGTCCGCGACGGCGTCGATCACGGCACTTTCACCGCCCCCGATCACGATTATCCATCGAGCCTGATGTTGGAGCTGACGGCGACCGATCGCTTCGGACTCACCGGGACCACGACGGTTGCGCTCGACCCCAGGACGGTCGATTTCGTCCTCTCCAGCGATCCGCCCGGGGCCGACGTGACGCTCGACGGCACGACCGCCCCCGCCCCGCTCGAAACCACGGTGATCGACGGGTCGAGTCACGGCGTGGCCTCGGTGCCGACCTACAACGGCATGCAATGGCAGGGCTGGTCCGACGGCGGAGCGATCGCCCACGAGGTAACCGCGACCGCTGAGCAGGCGGATCTGACCGCGACCTTCAGCGCCGCCGCGCTTCCCCCGCCGGTGACGCTGCCGGACGGCCCCCCCACGCCGGGGTCAGACCCCGCGACCTGCCACTCGCGCGAGGCGACCATCGTCGGCACCAAGTCCGCCGACGTCATCGCGGGCACCCCGGGCGACGACGTGATCGTCGGCGACGGCGGTGACGACAAGATCAAGGGGCACGGCGGCGACGACGTGATCTGCGGTGGTGGCGGCCGCGATCTGATCCGCGGCGGGGTCGGAGCCGACAAGCTGCGCGGTGGCGTCGGCGCCGACACGCTGCGCGGCGGCCCGGGCGAGGACGACCTCGATGGCGGGCCCGGCCGCGACCGCTGCCCCCACGGGCGAGCGGACAAGCGGCTCTCCTGTTACTAGCTCCTTCGATTCGAGCGTTCGCTGCGGCCGAGCTCGCGCTCGTGATCAGCGCCGTCGCGTTCGCGGTGATCGCCGGGACGGGAATGGTCGCCCTCTCGGCCGGCGTCGCCGCGATCCTCCCGCTCGTCGCTCGCGCGATTTCGGCGCGGCGCCTGGCGCCGCTCGCGTGGGGCATGGTGGCGGTGCTGTGGTTCGTCTGGCTCTCGCGCGATTGGAGTCAGTACACGGCCAGTGCCGTCGCCCACACCTGCGGAGGCATGCTCGTGGGCTGGGTCCTGGCCGGCCCCGAGGACGGCGCCGGCTGGATTCGCCGGTTGCCGTCACGAGTCGGGCCTGTGGTCGCCGCGGTGGCGGCGGTCGGGGTCGCATGGGAGATCGCCGAGTGGAGCGCGGACCAGCTGCTTGGAACACACCTGTCGGGCGGCCCGCTCGATACCGGCCTCGATCTCGCCTGGGACCTGTTCGGAGGCTGGCTCGGCTTCGTCCTGCGGCGCTCGTCTAGGGCAGCCGCTTGGCAACGCCGGCACGCGCCGAGGCGGCCAGCAGGCTGTTGACCGAGCCGGAAAGCCTGCCCTTGGCGACCTCGCGCCGAAACGCGGAGAGCGACTTCTTGGACGAGTTGACGCGCCAGTCGGTCTCCTTCTTGCGGTCGAACCACACGAGCGCGCGCACCCTCGGCATTCGCTTCGGCAGCGTCTGGGAGATCGCCTTGCGAATCCACCGCGCCTTGTTGCCGCCTGTCTCGGTGCTCGACGTCTCGGCGACGATCAGAGGCTTGTGGGTCAGCCTCGTAATCGCCTTGTACGAGTGCCCGAACAGGTTCTGGAAGCTGCGCCACGGCGTGTCCGTGGTCTGGGCGAAGTTGTAGCCGTCGAGACCGACGATGTCGACGTAGGCGTTGCCGGGATAGAAGGGCTCGAACTGGGGAACATCGTTGTTTCCGTAGACGTTCGGGTTCCAGACCCAGCGCACGTTGTTGGCACCGGCGCGGCGAAAGATCTTGACGATGTGGCGCCAGGCGGCGATGAAGTCCCTCGGCGTGTTGCCCATCACTGAATAGCCCCACGGCTCCCAGGTGCCGTTCATCTCATGGGCGGGGCAGAGCAGCAGCGGATGCCGGTAGGCCGCCGCCTCCTTGGCGGCCCGCTTGATGTAGCCGTCGAAGGAGCCGCCCGCGATGTGGTCGAGCGAGTAGGAGACGGAGTTGGGTGGGACCCCGCTGGCGATGGTGGGCTCCCACTTGATCATCGGCTCAGCGCCGGCAGCGCGGATGGACCGAAGCAGCTTTGGCGAGATCAGCGCCGTGCTGTACTGCGGGTCCCAGTCGCGGTAGAACATTGCGATCCGCGCCTTCTCTCCGGTCTTGTGGGCAAACGACTCGAGGCTGGCGCCCGGATGGTCGGTGAGCCCTTCGGTGTTTGCGCCGAGGATCAGCGGGCGCGCCTGCGCTGCGGATACCGGTAGGGCGCATGCGAGGGCCATCCCCACCATGGCCAAGGTTCTCGGATGCACCGGTGCAATGGTACGGAGGCTGCTCAGTCGTCGTCAACGATTGAGCCAACCGCGCTGCGTTGCTCGAGAGTGGCGTTCTTGCTGTCGAACAGCCTCACGCGTAGCTTCTCGTTGCGCTCAGGTCGCCGATCGCCCGTCACTCGGATCCTGATCCGCCCCGAGCGGTGGCCGGGTTCAATCGTGACCCGCCCCGAACGCCGAGAGATGTCCTTGCGGGCGGGCCGCGCGGAGGCCTTGGCGTGGTGGCGAAGACCGACGTGGTAGCGGACCGTGACGCGCCGTTCGGCCCGGCTCGAAAGGTGGACCGTGAAGACTCCGCGCGAGTGGGTGCCCGAGTCGCCCTCCCGGACCGGTGTCTTGACAATCGACGCTCGTGGCTCGAGCCCGACCGGGTCCGGGTCCGGGACCGGGGCGGGGGAGCGGCGTCGGCGCGACCGTTGGGGCCGCGAGCAGATCGTCGATCGTCCCCGAGAGCAGCGGCGAGGCCGCCAGCGAGCGGAACGCGTCGCCCGCGGCGACCGACGAGTCGACCCGCCAATCCGTCTCCTTGTTGCGGTCGAACCAGATCAGCGCCCGCAGTCGTGGGAAGCTCGAGAGCTCTGAGGCGATCGCATTGATCCAGGCCGCCTTGTCGCCTCCCAGCTCGGTCGAAGCGGTCTCGGTGATCATCATCGGCCTTCCGGTGAGAGCCGCGAGCGCGTCGTAGCTGTGACCGACGACCTGAGAAAAGCTCTGCCAGGACTGTCCCGACAGAGCACCGCCCCAGTTGTAGCCGTCGAGGCCGACGTCGTCGACCCAGTCGTCGCCCGGGTAATACGGCGTGAAGTCGGCGACCCCGGTCGACCCGCCGAAGACGCTCGGCGACCAGACCCACCTGACCTGCGTTGCGCCCTCCTCGCGGAAGATCGAGACCACATGGCGCCACATCGCCACGTAGTCGGCTGGCGTGTTGCCGTTGACGCCGGCGCCCCAGGGCGACCAGTTGCCGTTCATCTCGTGCGCGAGGCGGACGAACAACGGCCCGTTGTAGGCGACCGCCTCGCGGGCGGCTCGGCGGATGTAGTCGTCGAAGGCGCCCGAGGCGACCTGCGCCGGCGAGTACTGCGGCTGATTGACGGGGTCCGCGCCGCTGACCAGCGGCTGCCAGGTGATCATTGGAACTGCGCCGCGGTCGGTGATCGGCTGGGTCACCTTGGGGTCGATCAGGGCCGTGGTCCAGCCCTCGTTCCAGTCGCGGAAGTACATGACGATCTTCGGCATCACCCCGGTGCGCTGCTGGAAGGAGTCGAGCGCCGAGCCGACCCCGGCCTGGTCGATGCCTTCCGTGTTCGCCCCAAGGACGAGCGGCGGGTCGTCGGCTCGGGCTACCGCCGGAGCGCAGGCGATTGCCGCAAAGGCGGCGCAAGCCGCAATTGCACGCCAGATCGCAAAGAGCGTTCGCCCCGTTTGTCCGATGCCCAGTCGCACACTGTGCGTATCGACGTGCGCTCGCGATCACGCGCATGCGCAGGCGTGGGCGATGGACACATATTGGACGGTGGCGGACCGCTACGCTGCTGCTCGCCTGTCGACCGGTCTGTAATGGGCGCATCGAATTCAGATCCGAGCCTCAACGGGCCCCCATCGCAACCCCTCGAGGTCTGCGTGCTCGGAGCTGGGCCGCGCTTTTTGAGCGGGATCAGCTACTACACCAACCGGCTGATCGCAGCCCTCGCGATCCGCCACGGCGTCTCCGCGATCCTGATCAGAGGCCTGCTTCCGCGCCGTTTCTATCCCGGCCGCGACCGGGTCGGCGACGACCTGGTCGATTTTGAGTATCCGCCGGGCGTCGAGGCTTTCGACGGAGTCGACTGGTGGTGGGGGCTCAGCATCTGGCGAGCCGCCCGCCTGCTGGTCCGCCGCCGGCCGGACATCGTCCTCGTGGAGTGGTGGACGGGCACGGTCCTGCACTCCTATCTCCTGCTCGTCGCGGTCGCGAAGCTGGCGCGCGCGCGGGTCGTCATCGAGTTCCACGAGGTCCTCGATACCGGTGAGCTCGGGATCGCCCCCGCGCGCTGGTACGTGAGGGCGCTGTCGCCTCTGCTGATGCGGATGTGCGACGGCGTCGTCGTCCACTCCGAGTACGACCGCACCGCGCTCGCCGCCGCCTACGACCTCAGGGGTAAGCCGACGGCGACGATCTCACACGGACCCTACGATCGCTATGCGGACGCCGCCGGGACCGGGCCAGCGGCGGATCACGACGGCGACGACGTCTGCCGGCTGCTCTATTTCGGCGTCATCCGCCCGTTCAAGGGGGTCGAGGACCTGCTGGGCGCCTTCGAGTCACTCGACGCCGACCAGGCTCGGCGCTTTCACCTCACCATCGTTGGCGAGACCTGGGAGGGATGGACGCTGCCGGCCGAGTTGATCGCGCGCAGCAGGCATCGCGATCGGATCGATTTCGTCAATCGCTACGTTCGCGACGACGAGGTGCCGGCGCTGTTCGACGCAGCCGACGCGGTCGTGCTGCCCTACCACCGCTCGTCGTCGAGCGGGCCCCTTCACCTGGCGATGGCGCACGGCCTGCCGGTTCTCGTCACCGCGGTTGGCGGCCTCGTCGAGGCCGTGCGCGACTACGGCGGTGCGATCCGCGTGCCGCCCCATGATCCGGACGCGATTCGGGGCGGCCTGCTGGAGCTCGAGGCGATGCGAGGGCGCCGCTTCGAGGACGTCCATTCCTGGGACCGCACGGTGGCCGGCCTCGACGACTTGTTCCAGTTGCTGGTGGGCCGATGATCGAGGCGGCAATGGGCGCGGGGCCAGCTCGGATCCTGGAGGTTGAGCTCCGGAGTCCGCTCCCTGATCTCGAGCCGGCAGCCGATCTCGAGGGGCGGCCCTATAAGCGCGCCCTGATCCTCGTCAGGTTTCACTCCGAGCCGTTGGGATTGGCCGAGGTCGAGCTCAGCGGGGGTGGGCTCGACGCGAGCGCGCTCGCGGCCCAGATCTGGCCGCAGGTGCGCCGGGCGCTCAACGAGCATCTGGGGGCCGACGGCGCGGCACCCGTATCGAGGCTCGATCCGGACGGGCTTGGCGCGGTCGCAGCTCGGTGTGAGGTGGCCAGGGCGAGCTTTCTCGAGCGGGCGCCGGAGATGACGGTGGTGATCCCGTCGCGCGAGCGCCCCGAGCGCCTCGAACGCTGCCTCGACTCGATCCTTCGCTGCGCCTATCCGCGTGATCGCTTCAGCGTCGTGGTCGTCGACAACGCGCCGGTCAGCGACGCCACGTGGCAGCTGGTCGACGCATACGCGGAGCACTTCGACGGGCGTGTCGTCTACGCGCGCGAGGACGCTCCCGGAAGCGCCAGCGCCCGCAATCGCGGCCTGGCGCTGGTCGAGACTGAGCTCGTCGCGATGACCGACGACGACACGATCGTCGACGCGCACTGGTTGACCGAGGTCGCTCGGGCGTTCGACGAGGTCGGCGAGGCAGCGTGCGTCACCGGACAGGTGGTCCCGGCCGAGCTTGAGACCCCGGCGCAGCTGTGGTTCGAGCAGTACGGCGGCTTCACCCTCGGCTTTGAGCGCCGGATCTTCGACCTCGACGCCCACCGGCCCGACGACCGCCTCTACCCGTGGACGGCCGGCAACTTCGGCACCGGCAACAACTTTTCCTTTCGCACCGCCGCTCTGCGCGATATCGGCGGCTTCGACCCAGCGCTGGGCAACGGAACGCCGACGCTCGGAGGGGTTGACAGCGAGGTGCTCTTGAGAACCGTGCTCAGCGGCCACGCGATCGTCTACGAGCCGGGTGCCCTGGTCCATCATTTCCACCGCCGCGACTACGGCGACCTCCGCCGCCAGGTCTATTCCTACGGGGTCGGACTGACCGCCTATTACCTAAAGACATTGCTGGCCAGCCCACAACTCAGCGCTGACCTCGTGCGTCGCCTCCCGGCGGCGCTGCGTTACCTGCTGAGCCCGTCCTCCGCCCTCAACGCGAAGAAGACCCACGACTATCCCAAAGAGCTGGAACGGCTCGGGCGGCGCGGCATGATCCGGGGGCCCCTGGCCTACGCGCGCAGTCGTCGTCGCTACGGGCCGCACCGGGTGCCCCGGATGAGCACTCGGCCGCCGTCGAAGCGGCGACGGGCATGACCGGCGCCGCGACCGCGCCCGACGTCGGCTCGGAAAGGAGCTGGCTCGCGCCCTTGTTCGCGCTCGCCGCCTTCGGCGTGTTTGCGGTCGCGGTCGCCTTCACGGCCTCGCGCGCCGGCTATTCGTGGGCGCAGGTGCCGTACTGGAGCGGGCTGTTGATCATCTTCGGAGGGTTCGCGTGGCGCCTCGTCGGGACCGGGGCGGGTGACCGCGAGCGCCTCGGCCTGGTCGCCGTGTTGGGTCTGGCGCTGTACGCAATCAAGGTCCTGCACAGCCCTGACCAGTTCACCTTCCACGACGAGTTCGGCCAATACCGGGGCGCCGACGACATCCTCCGCACCGGCGGGCTCTACAGCTTCAACCCGCTGGTCACCGCCTACGCCGACTACCCCGGGCTCGGGTCGGTTACGGCCGGATTGGCGCGGTTGGGCCACATCGGGATCTTTCCCGCCGGCATCGTCGTCATCGGCGTCGCCCGCCTCGTCCTCGTCATCTCTCTGTTCGGCCTCGTCGCCCGCGTCACGAACTCCGCGCGGATCGCCGGCATCGCCTCTCTGATCTATGTGGCGCACCCGAACTTCCTCTACTTCGACGCGCAGTTCGGCTACGAGAGCCTCGGTCTGGCGCTCGTCGCCGCGACCCTTCTCGCGACCACCTACTCGGAGGCGGCTCAGCCGGGACGCTGGATCGCCGTGGCGGCGGCGCTGGTCTGCGCCGGCGGGGCCGTTGTCACCCACCATCTCTCCAGCTACGCGATGGTCGCGATGCTCGTCGTGTGGGCGGTCGCGTCGATGGCCCGACGCTACCGGCGAAAGGACTCGCTTCGCAACACGATCCCGGTGATCGCCGGCTTCGCGCTCGCGTTCGCGATCGTCTGGGCGGCCATCCGCGGCGGCGCCACCGAATCGCAGCTGGATCCGATCTTCCAGCATGCGACCTCGGGACTTTGGGACGTGATCACCGGCGGCGGGGCCAAGCACCCGTTCACCGCGGCGCCCGGATATTCGGACCCGCTCTTGACCCGGATCGTCGGGATCACCGGCGTCCTCCTGCTCCTCGTGGCCCTGCCCTTCGGCCTGCGCGCCGTCTGGCGGCAGCGGCGGGTGCACCCTGTGGTCGCCGTCCTCGGACTGGTCGCGCTCGCCTACCCGGCGACCCTGGCGCTGCGCCTCACACAGGACGGCACCGAGAGCTCCAACCGGTCGTCGGCGTTCGTCTTCCTCGGGCTCGGGGTCGCCATCGGCATCGCGCTGGCCGCCTGGGTCTCCGAGCAGCCGGCTGATCGGCGGCGGGCAACGGCGATCCGCGCCGGAGCCGTCGGCGCGCTCGCGATCGTCTTCGTCGCCGGACCGCTGATCGGCTGGCCGCCGTACGCACGGCTGCCCGGCAACTACGAGGTCTCGGCGTCGGCGCGGTCGGTCGAGACCGAGGGCGTCGAGACCGCCAGGTGGGCGAAGAGCCACCTGCCCGATCAGAGCACGATGCTCGCCGACGCGACCAACAAGGGTCTGATGGTCGCCTACGGCCATCAGGATCCCAAGGGCGGCTACTACGACGGGACGCCGATCGGGGCCCTCTTTTTCGGCCCGGAGTTCAACAGGCGCCAGGCCGAGATCGTCAGGGGCGACCGCCTCACCTATCTGGTCATCGACTCCCGCCTGGCCGAGGCGCTGCCGCGGACGGGTCGCTACTTCGACTCCGGGAATCCGTACGGCAAGCAGAAGCCCCCCTCCCCTGAAGCGCTCGCCAAGTTCGAGCACGTCCCCTCGCTGGACAAGATCTACTCGAGCGATCACATCGCGATCTACGACGCGAACCACGCGGAACCGGAGCCGGGGGCGGCCGGTCGATGAGGGTCCGATCGCTCGTCGTGATCGCGCTCGCCGCCGCGATCTGCGCCGTGATCCTGTGCTCGGGCATCGAGCCGGCCTCGATCCGGATCATCCCCGCGGTGCTGCTCATGTTCCTGCTGCCGGGGCTGGCGCTCGCGCTGGCGCTGCCGCGCGCTGCGGGCTGGCCCGAGCGACTCGCGATCGCCCTCGCCGCGAGCATGTCGCTGCTCGCGCTGGCCGCGGTCGCGCTCGACGCGCTCGGCATCGAGATCGGCTCGACACAGATCACCGTCGTCCTCGCGGTGCTCACCGTGGCGATCTGCGCCGCCGTCGCGCTCTGGAGCGAGCCCGATCATGCGCCTCCTCTGCCCTCGCTTCGCGCGATCTCGCGGCGCGATGCCGCCTTTGTCGCCGTTGGCGTCGCACTGCTCGCCGGTGCGGGCGTCATCAGCGCGCTCAGCGTCGAGCGCCAGCGCGACCGCGACACCTTCACGCAGCTGTGGGCGTTGCCGGCGCCCGGGCAGACGGACGTCGCTCAGGTCGGGATCACTAACCACGAGGGCGACGCGCGGACCTACGTCGTCAGCACGACGATCGGCAGGGGCGACGTCATGCGCCGGCAGGTGAGCCTCGCCGACGGCGAGACCTCGGTCTACGAGCAACTGGTCGAGCCCGACGCGGGCCCGCTACGGGTCAGCCTCAGCGGCGGCGATCACTCACAGAGCGTCTCGCTGGATCTGAACCGAGAACCCCTGCCCGCGCGCTAGCGCCGGTAGGCGAGAACCTTGTTGTAGAGGCGCTCGAAGGCAGGAATGACGGCCGCCTCGCTGAAGTCGTCCGCACGCCGGCGGCCCGCCTCGCCCATGCGGGTGCGCAGCGGCTCGTCGGCGATCAGCGTTCTCATCGCGCCGGCCAGCGCCTGGACGTCGGCGGCGGGGACGACCAGCCCGTTCTCGCCCTCGGTGATCATCTCGGCGTGACCGCCCGGCTTCGTCCCGATCACGGCGCGGCCGCGGCTCATGGCCTCGTGAACGACGTTGCCCAGCGGCTCGGGCCAGATCGAGGGAAAGACGCCGAACATGGCCCGATCCCAGGCTGCCATCACGGTCGCGTGCGGGACGTCGTTTAAGACCGTGATCCCGGCTGGAATCGTGGGCGTGTCCGGCGCGCGGTGGCCGATCAGCACGAGCGGCGGCGGCCGGTCGAGCAGCTCGTAGGCCGCGAATAGCTGCCGCAGGCCCTTGACCAGCCGCAGCGCACCGACGAAGAGGATGAACGGCTCCTGCGGCAACTGGCCGAGGATGTCCTCGTCGATCTCAGCGGTGGCGTCCTCGCCGTCGCGCCAGTCCATGATCACGGCGTCCGGCATCCCGGCCGAGCTGCCCTTCGGCTCGATCAGGTGCCGATGGATTGTCTGCTGGACGAATCGGCTGCAGCTGTGCAGTCCGCCCAGCTTTCGCCGCAGGAACGGCCGCCCTCCAAGAACGCCGATGGTCGCCACCGTTCCCCTGACCGCGCCGTAGTGCGAGGCCGCGCATCCGAGGCACTTTGCGGGCGCTGGGCCCGAGCAGGCCTCGCCGTGGCGGATCAAAGTCCGCAACGCGCAGAAGTTCGCGTACTCGCGTGCCGAGAGCAGGACCGGACTGGGTCGCCCGGCCAGCGCGGCGACGAGCGAGTACGTGAGCCAGCCATACGTGTGGACGAGGTCCGGCTCCGTGCGCTTCACGATCCGCCGGATTCGCCAGACCAGCTCGGGATCGGGATAGGGGGGAGCATTGACGCGATAGGGATCGGAGGAGAGGCCCGGGATCCGATGTGTGAGCCCGCGAACGCGGTGGACGGTGACCTCGCCGTCGCGCTCTTTCGCGGGCGACCCGGGCTGCCAGACCGTGATCACCGAGACATCGTGTCCGCGCTCGGCCATCGCCACCGCAAGCTGTTTCGTCGCCCGGGTTGCGCCGCCGATCAGCGGCGGATAGGAATCGCTGACCAGGAGGAGGCGCACGCGCCTCACTCCCCGCCGAGAAGGGCTGGCAGGATCTGCGTCCTCAGGCGCCGCATGTACGCCTCACGTGTGTACGGAGCCATCAGCTCGGCCGCACGGGCGCGGTAGCTATCGCGTTCCGCCTCGGTCATCGCGATCGCTGCGTCGAGCGCGAGCGCGAGCGCTGCGGGCGACATGTCCGCTGCGACGAGGCGCGGATCGAGCCGGCGCACGATCGACAGCGCCTCGATCGGACCGACGGAGGGCGAGCAGACCACCGGCAGACCGGCGGCGAGCGCCTCGGTTTGCGAGGTTCCGAACTCCTCCAGGCGTGAGGCGCTCACAAACCCCGCGGCATCCTGCAGCAGCTCCCAGAAACCGGCGGCCGAAAGCGGGCCCACCCAGCTCAAGTTGTCGGGCTCGGTCACTCCCGTCTTGCGCAGGAACCGCTGCCCGTCGGCCGCCGAGATACCGGTCACCACCAGTTGCCAGCCCCGAGTGTCGGCTAGGCCCCACGCCCGCGCCGCGATGTCGAGCCCCTTCTTCCTCGGATTCGCCGCGTAGCAGACGAACCGCCGCGTCGGATCGGGCCGCTCCCGCGCCTGCGATGGGAGGATCGGCGGTAGCGGCACGACGGTGTCGGAGCTCGCCTGCAGCGACATCGGCAGGAGGAGCCGTGCCGTTCCGCGGCTGCGGCGCTCGAGCAGGTGCTGGATGAAGTTGCGCCAACCGGGGCGGTTTTCGACTGTGGTCGCGTCGTAGCGGATCGCGGCCGCCGCGAGGCGGGATCGGGGCTCGAGCAGGGGCGCGACGCTTGAGGGGTAGATGATCGCCCGTGGCCGCACCCGTCTCGCAGCTCGGCCGGTGGCGACCGAGAGACAGGCGGCCTCGATGAGGTCGATGAGAGGGTGGCCGACGCGAAGTCGCCCGAGCCAGCCGAAGTTGGTCGAAGCCGTCGCCACCGTGAGATCAAGCTCGCGCAGGGCGTCGACCAGCTGATCTTCCGCGCGGCGCAGTCCGAATGTCGTGCTCAAGCGAACCACGAGGATGTCGACGGCCTCTGTCACCGGCTCAGCTTGTCGGGCGACTCAGATACAGCGAGATCAGTTGGTCGGCCATTGCGTCCCAGCTCCAGCGCCCGGCGGCGCCAAGCGCAGCCGCCCGGCGCTCGTTCTGATCACCGCGGCGGACCTCCTCGAGCGCCTCGGGCAGGCCCCCTGGATCGAAGCTGACCAGAGCCGCCGACTGAACAATCTCCGGCGTGGACCCGCCCGCCGGGGCGACGACCGGACGCCCCTGCGAGAGGGCGAGCAGCAGCGCTCCACTCGAAAAGATCTCGCGGTGGTTGAGGATCACGGCATCGGCCGCCGCGTGGTAGGTCGAGACGCGGTCGTCCGCGACATGGCCGAGTGAAGCTGTACCCGCTCATCTTCAGCGACAGCTTGTCTCACCTCCCGCGCTTCGTCCTCGTCCGCGGCCTTTCCCGCGACGAGTAGGCGGGCCAGCGGTCGGTTGTCGAGCTGAAGGCGCGAACCGCCGCCGCCGTTTGCTTGTAGGGCCGAATATCTCCCGAACAGCAGGTAGACGTAGGAGTCTGGTGGGAGGTCGAGCTCGGCGCGAATCTGGTCGCGGTCGCGCACGTCGGGTGCGTAGTGGCCGATGAAGTGCCCGTGGGGGGCGATGGCGATCCGGCCGATCCTCGGCTCGAACTGGCTCAGTCGCTCCGCTGCGAATCGCGAGTGCGCGAGCACGCCATCTGCGCGGGCGGCGGATCGGTAGATCGCCCGCTCGAGCCGGGGGTAATCCATCTCATGCGGCAACAGATCGTGCGCCGTCCAGACGAACCGCGTCTTGGAGCGTCTGAGCGCGCCGAGCTCGTCCAGAGCTCGGAGCCCGAGCACGTGGGTCGCCGCCGCACCGATCAGCGGGCGTTCGCTTCGATAGCCCATCAGCTCGGGCCAGTGCAGGTGGACGGCGTCGACCTCGGGCGGAATCGCTCGGGCCAGGCGGCTCGGGAGTTGGGTACGGACTTCGATGCTGACGTCCCGGCGCTCGAGCGCAGCGTGGGAAAGCTCTATGTACGGGTGGTTGCGCACGCTGCTGCCGACCAGGGCAACGATGCGGGCCGTCTCCGTCACGCCGCTGTCTGCCGGCTCGGGAGCAGCCGGCCGACCGCTGGAAACACGTTCCGGGTCGTCGTGGCGAGCGTGGTCAGAAGTCGGACCAGGTCGCCGCGCCGCAGCACGAGCATGAACCCGAAATAGACGATCTCACAGCACGTCGCCGAGATCGCCAGAGCCAGCAGCGGGGGGTCGATGCGCTCAGCGAGAAGCCAGCCGATAGTGCCCCCGGCCGCGGCACCGATCAGCGGCGGCCAGAGCGCGCTGATCATCGGTACGGACACGTAGTGGCTGACCGCGCGCGCGGTCGTCCAGACCAGGACGACGGCACCGATCAGCATGGCCATTCCCGCTCCCTCGGCCCCGAACGGCCCGACCAGGATCGCGGCTGCGACCAGCCAGGCGACCGACTGCGCGGCGATGACCTTGATCAGCCGTGCGCCGTCGCCCATCGCTTGGATAAAGCTGACCCCCGCCGCCGCCACCGGCCCGGTCAGCAGCAGCGCCGCTGCCCCCCACGGGAGCACGACGATCGCATCGTCAAACGACGATCCGAACAACGTCGGGACGAGCGCCGGGGCGGTCCCGGCGACCAGTACCGCGAGGGCGCCGAGCGCGATTGCGTTGAGGCGCAGGGCGACCGCGACCATGCGCTGAGCCTCCTGTCCCAGCTCGAGCATGCGCGCCATCGCGGGAAATGAGACGCGCCAGAGGGCGTCGACCAGCAGGTCGATCGCGAGAAAGATGCGATACGCGGCCGACCAGATACCGAGTGTCGCGATCCCGGCGATCACCGCGATCAGCGTGTTCAGGACCTGGTCGCGGCCCCGGTCGAACAGGGCGACCGACTGGAAGGCCAGCCCGAACCGCAGCAGCGGGCGAATCAGCGTCAAGGAGAGGCGCGGCCGCAGGATCCCGACCGGGCCGAGGGCGAGCAGCATCGTCGTCGCGACGCCCGCTTCGAAGATGGCGGCGATCGCCACACCCCAGACGCTGAGTGCCGTCGCCGCGAGGGCGACCGCGGTGACGTTGAAGGCGAGCGTCGCGCCGATCTCAATCCGGGCGAGCAGGGTCCAGTTGAGCGTCCGCTCGAGCAGGATCCGCGAGGGCGTCGTGAGCACCGCGACCGGGAGCGAGAGCGCGATCACTGCGACCACGCCCGCCGACCCGCCGATGATCCAGCAGGCGGCACCGATCGCGAGCACGATCGTCATCGCGGCGATCAGTTGGAATCCGAGCACGCTGCGAAGCTCGGGCCGGGTCGGCGGATCTGCGCGGCGGATCAGCTCGGCGCCGAGGCCGCCGGAGGCGAGCACGTTGCCCAGGAGCTGAAGGCCGAGTCCGAGCGCGAGGAGCCCGAAATCGCGCGGCTCCAGGAGCCTGGCGAGGATGACCGTCCCGACCAGCCCGATGAGTCTCACGACGAGGTTGCGCACGCCGAGGTTGACGACCCCGGTCATCGCCTTCGAGCGGACGTCGTCGAGCTCGAGCGATTCTTCGACCGCGGTTCTCACGCGAGTCCGAGGTTAGGCTGAATTCATCTCACGCCCACGGCTCCGGCAGCGCCGACGGGCCGCGGCGCTCGCGGAGAATCGCCCTCAGGACCCGCCAGCCATCGGGCCAGGTCGAGAGCTTGCCCTCGCCGTGGATGCGGTCGGACTCGAAGCTGGGAACCTCGTACACCTTGAGGCCAGCGCGGATCGCTCGGATGTTCATCACCGTCTCGATCTCGAAGCCCGGAGCGTCGAGCAACAGGGGCGCCCACTTGCGCCAGTAGGCGTTGTAGCCGTAGCAAAGGTCGGTGTACCTGCTGCCCCGGAAGAGGATGCGAACGAGCCTGGTCAGCGCGCGGTCGCCCCATCGGCGCAGGCGCGGTAGGTCGGTGCTGCCTCCGCCCTGTACGAAGCGTGACCCCTTCGCGTAGTCGGCGCCGGCGAGCAGGGCGCCGACGAAGGTGTGGATCTCGGCTGGGTCCTCGGAGCCGTCGGCGTCGACGTGGACGATGATGTCCCCGGTCGCCATCTCGGCGCCAGTGCGAAGCGCATTGCCCTTGCCCTCGCCGAGAATGTTCTCGACCACGACGATTTCCGGCATCACCGCCCGGGCGACCGCGACGCTGTCGTCGGCGCAGTTGTCGTGGATCAGGATCACCTCATGCACCCAGTCGGGGATGCTGGGGGAGCACGATCGGCAGATTGTCGGCCTCGTCCCGACACGGCACCAGCACGCTCACCCGGTGCGTGCCCAGCATCGAGGGAGCGCGCCTGGCCGTCCCCTCCTGGTGGAAGAAACGAGTCCGTTCGTTTCCCGAGTCCGAGAGCGTTATTTCACCGATCGACTCGGTACTCATTGGCCGCACCGAAACCTCCGATTTCGGAAGGCATCCCGCCATCCGACTCCGATCACCGGAAGCGCAGTTAGCCCCCCGGCACCTCCTGTATCCGATGCCCCGAATACGCACATCGAGAGGCTGAACCGGTGGGAGGTTACCGGGCCTCGGCCCGCCTGGGAGTCCGATATCCGTCCATGATCGGGCTATTGGCTAATGAATTGCAGCTGGCTGCTTTCGCTCGCCTTTAGACCGTGGCCTACCCTTTCAGCGTGAACCAGACCCGCGATCGAATCGAGCCGTTCGCGCTGGCGCTTGGGCTGCTGGCTGCGCTTGACATGGCCTTCTTTCTGCACCGCAACGGCGGCGCGGTGATCATGTGCACGATGGTCGGCGGCGGGCCTCGTCGCTGGCCGGGTGATCGGCTTCTCGAACCGCGCCCTCGTGCCGGTCGCGCTCGGCCTCGTCGTCGTCCTCGCCGTCCTCTGGGGCGAGGCGCTGCCGGTGAGCTCCCATGTCAACAGCGCGATCGCCCACGCGTCGGGCGGCCTGCTCGTCGGCTGGGCCGTCTCCGAGTACCTGCGCGACCGCTACGTCTGGGCGCTGTGGCCGCTCGGCGTCCTCGTCGCGGTCTTCTCGGTCGGCGTGGTCTGGGAGCTCCTCGAGCTGACCGCGCGACACGGTCTTCACGACGGCCTCTGAACCCGAGCCTGCACGACTCGATCCTCGACATCACCTTCGGCACGCTCGGCGGCATCGTCGGCATGCTCGTGTCGGTCCTCATCGCCGCCCGCATCACACTCGCGCTAGCGCGCCGATAGCTTGTCGGTCATGGGTTCCCTTGACGGACGCGTGATCGCGATCGCCGGCGCGGCCGGCGGACTCGGACCCGTGGTCGCGCACCGGCTCGCCGACGACGGCGCGATCCTCGCGCTGACCGACCGCGACCAGGCGAAGCTCGACGACGCTCGCCGGCGAGCTCGGGCTCGGCGAGGACCGCATCGACGCACAGACGGTCGACCTGCTCGACCAGAACGCCGCCATCGGCTGGGCCAAGGCGATCACCGAACGCTTCGGCAAGATCGACGGCCTCGCCCACCTCGTCGGCGGCTGGAAGGGCGGCGACCCGCTGCACACCTTCGACCTCGACGACTACGAGTTCCTCCACGACCTGCTCGTCCGCACGCTGCATCCACACGCTCGCGCGCGTTCTACGAGCCGCTCGCGGCGAGCGATCACGGCCGCTTCGTCCTCATCTCCTCGACGCAGGCCCAGGGGCCCGACGGCACCAACGCCGCCTACGGCGCGACGAAGGCCGCCGCCGAGGCGTGGACGCTGGCGCTCGCCGACGCCTTCACGAAGGCCGAGTCGAACGCGACGGCGAACATCGTCGTCATCAACGCGATCCTCACCCCGCGGATGCGCGAGGCGAATCCCGACAAGCCGTACAAGACCTTCACCTCGGCCGAGGACATCGCCGACGCCATCGCCTACCTCTGCTCCGACTCCGCGGCAAGATGAACGGCGCCCGGCTCGAGCTGCATCCGTGAACGGACGCGATTTCGCGTCCGACAACCACGCGGGCGCGCATCCCGAGGTCATCGAGGCGATCGCCGCGGCCAACGTCGGCCACGCCGGCTCCTACGGCGCCGACGAGTGGACCGAGCGCGTCGAGGTGCTCTTCCAGCAGCACTTCGGAGAGGGCGCGCGCGCCTGGCCGGTCTTCAACGGCACCGGCGCCAACGTCGCCTCGCTCGACGCCCTCACCCGCCCGTTCGAGGCGGTCATCTGCACCGACGACGGCCCACCTGCACGTCGACGAGTGCGGCGCGCCCGAGCGCCTGGCGACGGTAAAGCTGCTGCCGGTGGCGACCGAGCACGGCAAGCTCGACGCCGTCGCAGCTCGACGCGTGGGAGCCCCGGCGCGGCGACGAGCACCAGGCGCAGCCGCGGGTCGTCTCGATCACGCAGGCGAGCGAGCTCG
This sequence comes from uncultured Solirubrobacterales bacterium, assembly GCA_963796815.1. Taxonomy (GTDB): domain Bacteria; phylum Actinomycetota; class Thermoleophilia; order Solirubrobacterales; family 70-9; genus WHSW01. The sequence goes on along the minus strand of CAWCNF010000008.1, from coordinate 36,991 downwards.
GCACCGTCTACACGCTCGACGAGACCCGCGCGATCTGCAGTCGCGCCCACGAGCTGGGGATGTACGTGCACGTCGACGGCGCTCGGCTCGCGAACGCCGCGGCCTCGCTGGGCGTGGGGCTGCGCGAGCTCACCACCGACGCCGGCGTCGACGTCGTCTCCTTCGGCGGCACCAAGAACGGGCTGCTGTTCGGCGAGGCCGTGGTCTTCACCAACCCGGACCTCGGCGCCGATTTCGCCTTCACCCGCAAGCAGCTCGGCCAGCTCGCCTCGAAGATGCGCTTCGTCTCGGCCCAGTTCGAGGCGCTGCTCGACTGACGATCTCTGGCTGCGGAGCGCCAGCCACGCGAACGCGATGGCGGCGCGTCTGGCGGACGGGGTTCGCGCTGTCGAGGGCGTCGAGATCACCCACCCGGTCGAGGCCAACGGCGTCTTCGCCCGCCTCCCGCGTGAGGCGATCGACAAGCTGCTCGCCGAGCTCCCGGGCGAGCACCCCTTCTACGTCTGGGACGAGGCACGCGACGAGGTGCGCTGGATGTGCTCGTGGGATACGAGCGAAGGGGATGTGGATGCGTTCGTGGCCGCCGTGGGAAGCGCGACCCCCCCGATAACCGGTCGTTAAAACGCTCCCAGCGGCAAGTAATCAGGATGTCGGACTGCGGACGAGCCCTTAAGCGCCTGTATTGGAACTGGACGAATATCCGATAGGTTTACCCGCGACAGGTGCCTAGCCTGCTGATGGACCGCACCCCCGGATGGGGTGCGGGACTTGTTCAACCTTTATCGGGGGCGGAAGGCATGGAAGCCATATGGGGACTGTCGGGTCCACAGGGACCTTTAGCCGAGCGGAAGTTCTGGGCTCGGCTGGCGCGTCAAGCGTCGACGTAACCGCGCCGAGGTCTCGAATCTATGAGACGTCGAAGCGCTGCTTCGATGTCGTCTTTTCCGTCGTCGTACTTCTTGTTACCGCTCCCGTGGTGCTGGGAGCGGCCGCCGCGATTCGAATCGAGTCGCCTGGGAATCCGTTCTTCCTGCAGACCCGGCTCGGTAAGGGTGGCAAGCCGTTCAAGCTGGTCAAGTTGCGCGGGATGTATCGGGATGCGGCGGAGCGGTTCCCCGAGGCATATGCGTACAGCGTTGGCGAAGTGCCCGCCCCCTCGGAGTACTTCTTTCACACGGGTGATAACGCCGACCCGAGGGTGACGCGCGTCGGGCGGTTCTGCCGTCGCTACTCAATTGACGAACTGCCCAACTTCGTGAACGTGCTCGGTGGCCAGATGAGCGTTGTCGGGCCGCGTCCCGAGATTCCCGAGCTCGCTCACCTCTACACAGGCGTCCTCGAACGCTTCCTATCGGTCCGACCTGGCGTAACAAGTCCAGCCAAGGCCGCGGGTCGTGATCAGCTCAGCTTCGCGACGACTCTCGAACTCGAACTGGATTACGTCGCTCGCCGATCGTGGCCATTGGACTTGGCCGTGATCGGGCGGACGATCTTCAGTGTGCTGCGCGCAGCCGGGATGAGCAAATGAGCCCGCCGGAGGTTTCGCGATTGGATTCGCTCGAACCTGTGGATGCGATCGAACCCGATCAGTCGGCGTCGGATGGGATTGTCTTTGGAGCTCCCGCGATCGGTCAGGAGGAGATCGACGAGGTCGTCGACACTCTTCGCTCGGGGTGGCTCGGGACCGGTCCGAAGACCCGGCAATTCGAACTCCAATTCGCCGAGTACGTGGGCGGGTGTCACGCCGTAGGTACGAATTCAGGAACAGCGGCGCTCCATTTGGCGCTCACCGCCTTGGAACTAGGCCCGGGCGATGAGGTGATCACGACCCCGCTGACGTTTGCAGCGACGGCGAACGTAATCGAGCATGTGGGTGCCCGTCCGGTCTTCGTCGACGTGCGCGAGCACGACGGGAACATTGATCCGCATGAAGTTCTCGCGGCGGTCACGGAGAGAACGCGTGCGATATTGCCGGTCCATTACGCTGGTGCGGTTGCGGATGTGGGAAAGCTTCGGTCGCTCCTACCGACGATGCCGATCGTCGTGGATGCGGCCCACGCGATCGAGTCCCGCTACCCGGACGGCTCGGCCTCAGCGGCCCATGGAGGTACCGCCACCGCCTACAGCTTCTATGTGACGAAGAATCTCGTCACCGGCGAGGGCGGCATGCTGGTGACCGACAGCGCCGAAATAGCGGACGACAGCCGCATCCGTGGGCTTCACGGGCTCGACCGCGACGCCTGGCGACGGTACGCATCAGGAGGCGCCGGCTCCTACAGCCTCAAGGTCCCAGGATTTAAGTACAACATGACCGATATCCAGGCGTCAATTGGGATACACCAGCTACGCCGGATAGAGCGGTACCACGCTCGGCGCACCGAAGTGTGGTCTTACTACAACAGGGCGTTTCTCAATTGTCCGGGGATCAGCTTGCTACCTGTTGCCCTGGCACCGGATGAAGCCGGCAGGCACGCGCGACACCTCTACACGCTCCTCGTCGATTGGCTTGAACTCGGAACGGATCGGGACGAGTTCACACAGTGCCTCCGGGAGTCCGGTATCGGATCCGGATGGCATTTTCCGCCGCTTCACTTGGAGGAGTGGTACGCGCAGAAGTACGGCTACGAGCCCGGCCTGTTCCCTGTCGCAGAGCAGATCGCCGATCGGACGATCTCGATCCCGCTATCCGCCAGGCTGCGTGACAGCGAGGTCGAGCGCATAGTTGGAACGGTCACAACGGTTGCTCGAGGGCTCTGGCGTAGGCGCTGGGGGAAGCGGCGATTTGTGTCGAGAATCGGAAGATGGGCCCGCACGGAGCCCGATCCACAGGTCATGCCTTGACCGCGCGCGTTCTCCATTTTGGCTTTTCGGTAACGCTCGGTTACGTCGCTCGAGAGCAGCTCAATGCGCTTCGGGAGTTGGGCTGGGAGACACACGCGGCCTGTCCGCAGGACACTGCGTCGGCTCGACTCTCCGAGGACGGCTTTGCGGTCCACCCGATCGACCTGCCGCACCGCGCCGGCGTGCGCGACGGGCTGCGGGGAGCATCCCAATTTTGGAAGCTCCTGGAGCGGGAGCGGTTTGACCTGATTCACACGCATAACGCCCACAACGGGGTAATCGGTCGAGTTCTGGCCCGAGTCCGGGGCATCCCGTCGGTCCACACCTGGAGATACAGCCCACTCGATGCCGCCGACGGGCCCATCGAACGCGGTGTCTATTTCGGTGCCGAGGCGACGGCCTCACGGGCGGGGAATTTCGTGTGCTTCCAGAATCCGGACGATCTCGACCTCGCCGTCTCAAGTCGCATCGTCCGGCGCAATCAAGCTTTCCTCGTCGGCAACGGCATTGACGTCGATCGTTATCAGCACCCGCAGAGGCCTCGCGAAACTACGAGGGCTTCGCTCGGGAGTTCCGCGGACGCTCGGATCGTCCTATGCGTCGCGCGGTTCGCGGAGCGAAAGCATGTCGAGGATGTTGTCAGCGCGTTTTCGATGATCTCGCAGGACCTGCCGAACGCTCGCCTGGTGCTTGTCGGCGAAGGCGAGCGAGAGTCCAAACTGCGAGCTCAGGTCGCGCAACTCGGCCTGGCGGAGCGCGTGGTCTTTACTGGCCACCGCAACGATGTTGCAGACGTTCTGGCGGCATCCGATGTGTTGTGCCTTGCATCGCGGCGCGAGGGTATACCTCGTGCGGTGATGGAGGCGATGGCTGCGGGATGTCCCGTCGTTGCGACCGATGTCGTCGGTACGAAGACGCTCCTTGAGCACCGGCGGACCGGCTTGTTGGCCCCGTTCGCGGACCCGGCCGCGCTTTCCGCCTCCGTGCTGGAGGTGCTTCGCGACCTCCCTCTCGCCGAGTCGCTCCGCCAGAATGCGCGAATCGAAGTTGAACGCAACTGGAGCCAGGGCGCAGTTGCGGAGCGCGTGTCACGCATCTACGAGCGTTGTTTGGGCGCCGCGGTAGTGAATCGCACCTGCGCCGCCGACGAGGCGCTCGCTGTGTCGCCGCCAGCTCCGCGGCAGAGCCCGCGGCCTTCCGAGGTGGCGCTGTAGTGGACCGAACACGGCTGACCGAGCTCCTCCAGGCCCTTCGGCGTCAGCAGCGCCTGATCGTCGTTCTGGTCGTAACGATCCCTGCGATCGTGCTCGTTTACTCCCTGCTCCAGAGCGACCGGTACCAGGCAAGCGCCGATGTTCTGATCTCCAGGCAGAACCTGGCCAACGCGTTTACCGGCACAGCGGATCCGAACGCGGATGCCGACCAGGATCGCTTTCTACGTACGCAGGCGACGATCGCCCGAAATCCCGTGGTCGCGGCAAAAGCGCTCGCCGCCGTTGGGGTGGCGCAGTCGACCGACGACTTCTTCGAACGGGCGGAGGTGGTCGAACAGCCGCTCGCAGACGTGCTCACTTTCGACGTCAGCGACCCGGATCCCGCGGCGGCGCAAACGCTCGCTGGCGCCTGGGCAGAGGCTTTCTCCCAATACCGTCGCGAGCTCGACACCGCCTCGATTCAGCAAGCGCGGCGCGAGGTGCAGCGCCGCCTGCGCGAGCTCCGGGCCGGTGGCGCTAGCGATAGCGCACTCGTGTCCAACCTGGAAAAAAAAGCGCAGGAGCTACGGACATTTCAGACTCTGCAGACATCGACCGCGCGCGTAATCGAGCCCGTCGCCAATGCTCACCAGACAGAACCTCGGCCGCTTCGCAACACGATCTTTGCTCTCGTGATCGCCTGCTTCCTCGCCGTCATCGTCGCGTTGATCAGGGATGCGCTCGACCTGCGGGTCCGAGACACGGACGAGGTTTCGAAGCTCCTGGGTCTTCGTTTGCTCGGCCGCGTACCCACGCTGCCCGCCCCCATCGCAGAGCAGGTTGGGACCGTCGCGTTCGACGCCGACCTGCATAGTCCGTTTGCAGAATCCATTCGCAATCTTCGCACGCAAGTCGAGCTGTCGATGATTGACTCGCCGCGCAACTCGGTCCTCGTGACGAGCGGGCTCGATGACGAGGGAAAGACAACGACGGCCGTAAGCCTCGCGATGAGTCTGGCGAGAGCCGGGCGCACGGTTCTCCTGATCGATCTCGACCTGCGTCGCCCCGCTGTGCATCAGCACCTGGGCGTCATGCAGGCGCCCGGGATCACCGACCTCCTCCTGGGCCACGCGAGCGAGGCGGAGGCGATCCGCGAGATCCCTCAAGGAGCCAGCGGTGGAAAACTCGAAGTCCTCACAGCCGGACTGGCCGGCCATCAGCCGAGTGAGATGTTGAGCTTGCGCCCCTTCGCCCGCTGGCTCGACCACCTCTCGGCGCGAGCTGAGATCGTGCTCATCGATAGCGCGCCACTGCTCCCTGTTGCCGACTCGGTGATCTTGAGCGGTTACGTCGGAGCCATGATGGTCCTGCTACGGAGCGACCAACTTCAGCCGCGGAAGCTTCGCGATCTCCGTCGGCTCCTCGACGGTTGCTCCACGCGGAAGCTCGGCTACGTGCTCACGCACGACGAGGACGCGGTCACCGCGAGTTACTACGGACACCAACCTCCCGTCGAAGACGAGGCCTTCCACAGCAACGGGGCCGAGCCCACATCCGTGAGCGCCCAACAATGAGGGCGCTAGTCACAGGCTGCGCGGGATTCATCGGCTCCCATCTCACGGAGTCGTTGCTAAGCGATGGGCATCACGTAGTTGGGATCGACTGTTTTAACGACAATTACGGGCGCCCTCTCAAGCTGCAAAATCTGAAGGCTGCGCAAGGTTGGGAGAGCTTTGAGTTCGTACCGATTGACCTAGCGCGTGGTGAGCTTGACGATCTGACCCGGGACGTCGATGTCATCTTCCACCTCGCCGCGGAGCCGGGGGTCCGCTCGAGCTGGGGCATGCGGTTCGAAACCTATTCGCGAAACAACGTTCTCGCGACGCAGTGTGTCCTCGAAGCCGCCGCTGCCAACCCCGACGTTCGGGTGGTGTATGCGTCGTCCTCCTCGGTGTACGGCGACGCTGAGGACTTTCCGACCCAGGAACACGCCCGCCCGCGGCCGCATTCGCCATATGGCGTCACCAAACTGGCCGCCGAGCACCTGGCGCTGCTCTATAGCGCGAATCTGGGGCTCGACGTTGTGTGTCTCCGATACTTCTCGGTCTACGGCCCGCGTCAGCGACCGGACATGGCGTTCAACCGCTTTTGTCGAGCTGCTCTTACGGGTGAACAGCTCAACGTGTTCGGTGACGGGCGACAGGTGCGAGACTTCACCTACGTCGACGATGTCGTGGCGGCGACGAGAAGTGCGGCCGTGTCCCAGACGGCACTCGGCGGCGTCTATAACGTTGGCGGGGCCTCACAGGTCTCGGTCCGTGACGCCATCGAGATCCTCGAGGATCTGATCGGAGACACGGCTCGCGTCGACTATGGCGCGAGTGAGGCCGGCGATGTGAGGCGAACCAGCGCCGACATTCGTCTGGCCACCCGTGATCTCGGCTTTCAGCCACGCGTCGGTATACGCGAGGGGCTGCGGAGCGAGCTGATCTGGACTGAGCAGCAGATCCGGTCGGCCGGCGCTCCAATTCCCCAGCCCGCTTAGCTCATGCGGCGGGTCGGCTCCGTCCGAGAGCGGGTGGCGGGAATCCGCGCGAGCCCACGCGGAAGTGGTGCGATCTGGATGAGCTACGCGTTCATCGGCAGCCTCCTGTTCCAGGCCGCCTACTTCTTGATCTTGGCACGCATCCTGGGCGCCTCTGGTCTCGGTTTGTTCGCGGGCGCGCTCGCTCTGGTGAGTATCGCCGCACCCTTTGCCGGGTGGGGCAGCGGCAACTTGCTGGTCCAGCACACGTCGCGATCCCCCGAGATGTTCAGGGAGCGGCTGGGCGTCGCGCTTCGGGCGATCACGCTCACGGGCGGAGGCTTCGTCCTGGTTTTTGTGGGCCTTAGCCTGACTCTGTTCCGCGGCAGCTTTGGCGAGACCCTGATCCCCCTGGCGTTCGCTGAGCTCTTATTCGCACGCGTGGTCGACCTCAGCGCCCAAGGCTTTCAGGCTCACGACCGGCTACGCGCAGCTGCCATCGTCACCCTCTCGGCGAGTGTCGCCCGGCTGGCGGCACTTGCTCTGATGGCCGTCTTGATCGGCTCGGGCAGTCTCGGGCCCGAGCATTGGGCGATTGGGTATGCCGTTGCGAGCCTGGTCGTCGCCGCTGTGTCACTCGGCGGGCTGATCCGGGCCTTTGGTGGTCCGGTGCTCCGACGCGCGACCTCGATGGACCTCCGCCAGGGGTTCTTCTTCTCGCTCGGCTCCGCCTCGAAGACCGTGTACTCAGACATTGACAAGGCCATGCTGGTCCGGATGACGACGGACGCTGTAGCCGGGATCTACACGGCTGCGTATCGCCTGACAACGTTCGCCTATGCGCCGATTCAGGCGCTCCTCTACGCAACGAACACACGCTTCTTTCGCGAGGGGGAGCGGGGGGCAAGCGCTGCGTGGGCTGTCGCGCGCCGCAACATCGGGCCGATCTGGGTATTCGCCCTGGTCGCGGGGCTGATGCTCTTTTTGGCAGCACCGCTGGTCCCTGTCGTCCTCGGCGACTCGTACGCGGACTCGGTTACCGCTCTTCGTTGGCTCTCCGTGATGCCGTTGATCACGGGTACCCACAGCCTTTTTGGTGACGCTCTGATGGGGATGGGTCAACAGGCACGGCGAAGCGGCCTGCAGTTGGGTGCGGCAGCTGTCAACGTCGTCCTCAACCTGTGGCTCATCCCCTTGCATGGGTATTCAGGGGCGATCGTCGCCACGATCGCATCGGAGGGAGCACTGGCAGTCGCTCTCGCGCTGCTCCTGCGACACCTTCGTCGGTCGGAGGAAGGCACGCACCGATTGACTGGCGGGAAGTCGCGGATGCTCGGCGAGCCCGGCTGATGTGCGGAATTGCGGGAGTTCTGCGCCGCGGTGGGGGCGATGAGGAGGAGCTTCAGCGGCTCGCGCTCGTGATGGCCTCGCAGCTGCGCCATCGCGGACCGGACGACAGCGGCGTATGGACGGACCGAGGTGGAGCCGTCGCGCTTGGGCACACTCGGCTTGCCATCCTCGACCTGTCCGAGGCCGGCCATCAGCCGATGCAGTCTTCGGACGGGCGCTACTGCGTGGTCTTCAATGGCGAGATCTACAACTTTCGTGAGCTGCGACGAGAGTTGGAAAAGAGGGGCTGCGGGTTCGAGAGCGACTGCGATAGCGAGGTGCTGGTCGAGGCTATAGCCGCGTGGGGGATCGACGCCAGCCTCGACCGGCTCAATGGGATGTTCGCCTTTGCGTGCTGGGACCGTGATCGCGAGCGGCTCACGCTCGCGCGCGACCGAATCGGCGAGAAGCCGCTCTATTACGGTCGCGCCGGCCAGGATTTCGTCTTTGCGTCGGAACTGAGCGCCGTCCGGGCGCACCAGTCGTTTCGATCCGAGATCGATCGGACCGCCGTCGATGCGTTGGTGCAATACGGCTATATCCCAGAGCCGCTTTCGATCTTCGTGGACATCCGGAAACTGCCACCGGGTTCGACGCTCGAGTTGCGCGCGACCGACTCAGAGCCGTGGACGTCTACACCGCGCAGCTACTGGTCACTAGAAGCCGTCGCCAATCGCGTGCCCCCTGCGCGACAGCTCCCGGGCGATCTTGATGAACTCGAGCGCAGGTTGGCCGCCGCGGTCGGCATGCGGCTCCATGCCGACGTTGATCTGGGGGCGTTTCTTTCGGGAGGCATCGACTCCTCGTTGGTTACGGCCCTGATGACCGAGCAGACGCGACGTGTGGACACGTACTCGATCGGTTTCGATGATGGGGCCTTCGACGAGTCAGGCTTTGCAGCCGACGTCGCCAATCGCCTCGGGACGAACCATCACGAGTTTCGAGTCACGGCGGAAGCGGCCGAGGCGATGGTTCCGCTGGTGGCCTCCGTGTACTCGGAGCCATTCGCCGATAGCTCGCAGATCCCGACGATGCTCCTCTGTCGTCTGGCCCGCGAGCAGGTGAAAGTTGCGCTGACCGGAGACGGCGGTGACGAACTCATGGGTGGGTATCGCCGATATGTCTCCGTCCCCCGTGCATGGCGGATGATCGGTAAAACGCCGGGCCACCTGCGGCGCACCGTCGACAGCGCGCTCTCTCTACCGTCGGCATCGGGGTGGGCCACGGTTGGCAGGCTTGCCGGCAGGCAACGCATCGGAGATGACGTCGCGAAGGGTCGCCGCCTGTTGGCCGCCCGCGATCCCGACGATCTGTATCGCCTTGCAATGACGATGTGGGATCCCGGCTCGGTCGTCGCACCTGGCGGCCGCTCGCCGTGGAGGTCTCCGCAGCTGCCGAGTTCGTCGAGCTTCGTCGAGCGCATGATGTTGTCTGATGGCACGCGGTTCCTACCCGACGATGTGCTCGTCAAGGTCGATCGCGCGAGCATGGCGGTAGGCCTGGAGACCAGGCTCCCGCTGCTCGATCACAGCCTCGTTGAGTTCGCGTGGTCGCTGCCACTCGATTTCAGGATTCGGGGCGGAACCGGGAAATGGGCTTTGAGGCAGTTGCTCGCGCGCCGACTGCCAAAGGAAATCTTTGAGCGAGCCAAGACCGGATTCACCCCCCCGCTAGCCAACTGGCTACGGGGTCCCTTGCGAACTTGGGGGGAGGGTCTGCTCGACCCGAGCCGGGTTGCGGAAGAGGGCTGGTTTAACGCCGATGTGGTGGATCGCACGTGGCGCCGCCACCAGGCGGGGACACACAACCTCCAGGAAGCCCTGTGGCCGATCCTCATGTTTCAAGAGTGGCTCGACTCGGGCGCCGCTCAAGCCGCATCACAGACGCACCGTGGACTCGAGGGGGTCGTGTGAGCCAGGTGCCGACGCTGTTCTGGACGGCTGCGTTCGTGCTCGGTCTGACGGCCGCCGGCGCGGTTTCGATCCGACTCGGCTGGGGACGGATCAACCCCGTCACCGTCTACGGGGCAATTTGGGGCAGCGTCGTAGCTCTACTCAGTCTTCAGCTGGTCGGCTTCGACGCCATGAGTGGGGCGACATGGGTGGTTGTCAGTGGCTCGGCAGCTGCCTTTGTCGTGGGCTGTGGGGCGGGTGCGGCATTCGCCACAGCGTCCAGCCGCCAGCCAAGCGCGGTCGGGTCGCCAACGCGGAGGACCTACGACGAGCGACGACTCGCCCTCGCCTACAAGCTCGGACTCGCGGCCTTTGGCGTGTACCTACTGATACAGGTCGTTCAGAGCCTCCCGCTGCTGGATTCCGCCGGCGGTATCAAGGGGCTTCTGACGGGGGGTGGACTCGCCTTTAGACGGGCGCAGCTCGAAGCAGCCTCGCTGCACTCGGCCACATCCTTCGATTCGGGGTCCGCGCTATTGGGCATCATCGGGTACTTCCTGTTCACCGGAGCCCTCACAATTTTTTGGGCGGGCCATTACGCACGGCAGAACCGCTGGGGCCTCGCGCTCATCCCGCTCCTGATGCTGGCCATGTACAGCCTCTTTGCTTTAGAGCGCTCTGACTTCATCTACGGGGTAGTGCTTTTCGCTTTCAGTTACATGTACCACGGTCGGTTCGTCGAGAAGGGCGCGACGCAGATGCCCTCGGGCCGGCTGGCGTTCCTCGCAATCCTTACGGCGGCTGTCGTGCTGATCCCGATTGCGCTGCGCCAGCCGGAGCGTGCGAGCGAAACACCCCTGGCGGGACCGGTTCAGTACTACCTAGGCGGGTTGGCCGGGCTCGATACGCGCCTCACCCAGGACCTTCCTGCGCCGGAGCCGCGGCCCGCAACGGGCGTATGGACGTTCTACGGTGTCGCCTCTCTGCTTGAGCGCAGTGGCCTCGACCTCGGAGCACCCCCCACATCCGCATTGCCGTACGTGAGCATCGGTGCCGACGAGCAGGTCCACGACAACGTCTACACGTACCTGATCTATCCCCTTCTCGACTTCGGCTACCTGGGCATGGTGCTGTACGCGTTTGTGTTCGGTGGCCTGTGCGCGTTGGCCCACACCGCGGTTCGGTTCGGGCGTCGACTCGACCTCGTCCCGGTCGCATCGCTGCTCATGGCGAGCGTGACGATGTCCTTCTTCGGCATCTCTCTCCTGCGAGATGCTCGCTGGCTCTTCGTTGTCGCCGTCGCCTTCTTGATCCGCGATGCGGTATTCGACCGTCCGGCGCATCCCGTGACAGCGGCCCCCGTCGCGTCGCGGCAGCTCGCGGCCAGGTGACCCGATGAACGATCGCGTCTGCTGCGTGACCGTCACGTACGGACAGCGGCGTGAGCTATGCCAGCGGACAGTTCGGGCTGCCTTTGCGGCCGGCGTCGATTCGGCCGTAGTCGTCGACAACGCCTCTGAGCCGAGGTTCGAATACGCGGACGCCGATGATGCGCGGGTCCATGTTCATCGCGAGGCGACCAATGGCGGATCGGCCGGCGGCTTCGCGACAGGAATCGCGCTGGCATTCGAGCAAGAGGACGTCGAGTTCGCGTGGCTACTGGACGACGACAACCAGGCGCGGACGGACTCGTTGAGCGAACTGCTCCGTTGGAGGCGCGAGCTTGCCGCCGTCGACTCATCCGTTGTCGCGATCGCCTTTCGCCCTCAGTCCAGCCTTCAGGTCAGGGCGCTTGCCGAACGGCGTCTCGCCCGTCGTGCCCCGGCGCGCTCATCGTTTCTCAGCTTCAGCGTCGCGGATGTCCCGCGGCGACTGCTGGCGCTGGCCCGCCGTGGGCAGGAGCCTGCGCAGAAGCCGGTTCGCGTCCTCGTTGGGCCATACGGGGGCTTGCTGCTGTCCCGGGCTGCATACGAGCAGGTCGGGCTTCCGGATCGGCGCCTGTTCACCTATGCCGATGACACCGACTACACATATCGGCTCACAGCAGCCGGGTTCTCGCTGTACCTGGTGCCGGACAGCATTGTCGATGACATCGACCCGAATTGGTATGCCGACCAAGAGCGGTCTGGCCCGTTCATGCGGATGCTCACCGCCAGCTCCGACGCCCGGGTCTATTACACCGTGCGCAATCGGCTTCGCTTCGAATCGAAATATTGGAAACGATCAGATCTGATGTTTGCGGTGAACCGGTGCGTCTTCATGACGGGACTACGGCTCGCCGCAACGCTTAGCGGTCACCGGGAGCGCCTTCGCCTGATCCGCCGGGCAATCGATGACGCGGCCGGCGACCTCCTCGAATCGCCGGTCACGCCGCCGTGAGCGTCGAGGTCTCGATCGGGCTTCCGTTCAAGGACGACCGCAGGACGCTTGAGCTTGCGATCCGATCGGTATTCAGTCAAACGCACACGGACTGGGAGCTGCTGCTGCTCGATGACGGGTCGGCCGATGGTTGTCTGGAGCTCGCGCGGGCGATCGAGGATCCACGCGTTCGCGTTCTCTCGGACGGGCACAATCGCGGGCTCGCAGCGCGTCTCGACGAGTTGACCCTGGCGTCCCAGGGCGAGTTCATAGTCAGGATGGACGCCGACGACGTCATGCATCCCGAACGCGTCTCTGCCCAGGCCGAGGCGCTTCGCGACAGCCCTGATGTGTCGCTGGTGGCCTCCGCGGCGTTCGTGATGGACAACGACGAGCGCGTGCTCGGCATCACCGGCAAGGAAGAGATCACGAATCATCCCGGCCTCTTCTTGCGCAGCCGAGTAATCGTCCATCCGACCATCGCCGCCCGCCGTGACTGGATGCAGGCGAACCCCTACGACCCGCGCCTGCGCCGATCTCAGGACCACGAGCTCTTCCTCAGAACGCATCCCCACTCGAGGTTCTTGAAGCTGGCCGCGCCGTTGCTCTTCTACCGCGATTTGGGGAAGTTCAGCCTTTCGAAGTACGTCGAGCAGCGCCGCTTTGAGCGTGAGACGTACCGGACCTTTGGCGCCGACCGGATCGGAGGCACCGCCACGGCTCGAAGGATCGCCGCCTCGCATGCGAAGGAGGCCGTCTACCGTGCCCTTGATCGCGTTGGTCGCGCTGACGCGGCATACGACCGGATCACAAGGCGACGGATCACGCCGCTGACGCCGACGGAGGCCGACCAGGCCTCGGCGGCGCTGCGCCGCGTGCAGGCCACCTCGATCCCCGGACTCAGCTAGCGAGCGGTGCCCCAGCTTCGGCAATCATTCGTCCAAGTGGGTCAAGCCGGCCCGCCCACAGTGCGAAGTAGAGGGTGTGCATCGGGTTCTGCGAATACTCGTAGGCGGCGTGACCGCGCTCTGCGTGGGGCTGCTATGTCCTCGTTTGCGCACGCGGCGGCGTCCCCCGCTCGGGTTGACCTCAGACCGGCGACTCATCAAGCGGGCCCGAAGGTCCCGCGGCGATTTCTCGGGCTTTCGGTCGAAGCATCGGCGGTCCCTCGTCTCGCGCGCTACGCGACGCGAGGCAATCTCGTCGCCCTGATGAGCCGTGTTGGGCCCGGTGTTCTCCGGGTCGGCGGCAACAGCGTCGATATGGACACCGCCCTCGTGCTCGACGGCTCAGACCCGCCCGAGTGGGCTTCGAATGTTGTGGGCGCCTCGGATCTGGCGGGCCTGCGAGCGTTGGCTGACGCTGCCGACTGGGATGTGATCCTCGACCTGACGCTTGGGCACTACGACCCGAACACCGCCGCGACAAACGCGAGGATCGCGAAGGAGATCCTGGGCCCGAGGCTGGCCGGCGTCGAGATTGGGAATGAGCCGGATGACTACGTCAGCAAGGGCCTGAGGCCCGCTGGCTGGAGCTTCCAGGAGTATCGGGCCGAAGTCGACGCCTATATCAACGCGATTTCGGAGCAGGCCCCCGACGTTTCGGTAATTGGGCCTGGGATCTCGGACCTCGCCAACCTTGACTGGTCATCTCCGTTCGCCAATGGCACCGGCGCCAGCGCCCTCAGCGCGCACTACTACCCGCTGGCCAGTTGTCAGTCCTCGCCGACAATCGGTGACCTGCTGAGCCCGGAAACGGTTGACTCGGAAACCTCAGCGCTGACATCGGTTGCGACTCGCGCGCGAGCGATGGATCTGCCCGTCCGCCTGACGGAGACCAACAGCATGTGGTGCGGCGGCGAGCCCGGCGTGAGCAACGCCCAGGCGTCAGCGCTGTGGACGACCGGTTACCTCCTCCGAGCACTCGATGCGGGCGTCGACGGCGTGAACTTTCACGATTCGTTTGCCGACTGCTCGGGTTACAGCGCCCTTTGCACCGGTTCGGAATCCGATGCCGCCGGCGGGAACGTGAGCACCAACCCGCAATGGCTCGCGCTGGAGCTATTCAGCCAACTGCGCGGTAACCGCTTGGCGCGGACCACCACAACGCAATCGGGCGTCACCACCGCCGTCTTCATCGGTCAGAAGGGAACTCGGCAACTGGTCATCGTGAATCCGCAGGGGGAGTCTCAGCACATCCGTGCCTTTGTCGGTCGCGGCTATCGGCGAGCGGCCGTGAGCCGCATCATGGCTCCCGACCTCTCGTCGGTCGGTCAGTCTCGGCTCGTTGCCCAGAAGGGCAACGCCGGCGCCCCAGCCCCCCGCGTGAGCAAGCTCGAGATTCCGCCCGCATCGGTCACCCTGGTGTCCTGGTCGCGGCGGTAGTGCTGTTGCGAAGGTCTTCGTAGGTACCGACGCGGACGGTCTCGAGGAAGGCGGCCCAAGAGTCGCTCAGTAGCAGGGCGGAGTCGGCGGGTTGGCGCGGATGACTCATCACTTCAACCGAGGTTCGCTGTGCCAGCTCGGTACGGATCTCTCGGTTTCTCGGGTCGGCGCCTGCGCCGAACGCCTGAACGTCACAGAAGTGCGTTGCCGTGAGGAATCGGCTTCGTAGATAGCGATTCCATCCACTTCGGATCAGCCGGTTCGCGGTGCCCTTCTCCCCGGGGAGGAACGAAAAGGTCGGCCTCAACGATGCGTTAGCCGGTAGCGCTCCTGAAAATACGACGCTTGGGCATGTGTGCACGTGGTGATGACCGTCGAAATGGCTCGGCGGGCGTTCGTACAAGCTGGCGAACTCAGCCACTTGGTCCGCGATGCAGGCGCCGATCCGCCGCGCGAGGGCAGGGTTGTAGACCCAGCGAGCGAGCCGGTTTCGGGGAGTAACGGCACAGCTCCGCCTGCCGATCTCTCGCGGCTTCGGGGACGTCGGGCGCGAGGTACGGCTCGGTGAGGTTGATGTGGAGTCCGACCGGCAGCCCGATGGTCGCGGCATCCGACGCGCCCGCCCTGGAATTGGCCATGTAAACCATGGCGGAGGCGCGACTCAGGCGCCCCTCGACAAAACACTCACGGATGGCGCGACTGCTTTCAGGCGAGCGGCCCCAGTCGTCGGCGGTGACTATCAGCAACTGGGGTGCTACCGAGTCGCCACTAGGGATTTAGTCATCCCGAGGTATCGCTCGCGGATGAGGTCGGCCTCGGGAAAGTAATGCTGAAATTGGGTTGCGCTGAGCAACTCGACGTTGAGCACAGCCTCAGCGGCGTCGTAGACCGTGCGGTTGTGGATGCCGCTGAGTGGCCAGCGACGCGCGATCTTTGCCCCCGTAATCCCGGGAAGGAACTGCAGGCCGGGGAACAAGAAATGGGGCTCGATCGGGAAGTACCGGTTCGGGGTCTGGACCCAGAAGTGGGTACCGAGCATCGCGACCCAGTAGGCGAATTCGCGTCGCTTG
Source organism: uncultured Solirubrobacterales bacterium (assembly GCA_963796815.1). Lineage (GTDB taxonomy): Bacteria > Actinomycetota > Thermoleophilia > Solirubrobacterales > 70-9 > WHSW01. The sequence goes on along the minus strand of CAWCNF010000008.1, from coordinate 21,340 downwards.
CGGTGTCCGCCTACGTGCTCGATCACCGAGTTCGAGAAGACGAGATCAAATCGCTCATTCGTGATCGACTCGGGCGGTTGGCAGGCGTCGCCGGCCTGCGACTTCATCCAAGCGCTGTCCTCCCCGATCTCGCGCCCCTGGCGTCTCCGAGACCCGGCCGATGTTGAGGAGGACGACCTCGCCCGGATGTTCGTCGTAGCCCTGCCAGGTGTGCGGTGAGCCCCCGAGGTCCAACACACGCATCTCCGGCAGATCTGGGAAACGTTCGAGCAATTGCGCGCGTCGTCGATTACGTGCCCGTCGGGAGAGCGAGTCGGCCCTCATCCCAACGAGTTGATTCCGAAGTGTCGCGCTGAGCGTGCCCTGTGTGGTGTCGGTCATGTGGCGCAGTCCCTCGGGTTCGAGCGTTAATCCTCTCAGCAAGGTCGCCGAGTGCGCGAAGGTTCATCCAGCTCACCGGACTGGACGGGTAGGCCGTTGCTAACTGCGAGTCGAAGCTCCTACGATTCCTCGATGCCACGGACGGCGGGCGGACCCGCGCGATACGTCGCGTCAATCGGAGCGATCATCGCGGTCGCGACAGGACTGGGCATGTCGAAATCCGACGCTCACCTGGCGCCGAACGCGGGTTCGTGTCAGCTTGACAAGGCGACTGGGACCCTCGCACTTTTCGGTTCCAAGGCGCCGACACGAATTGTCCGCAGCGGGCAGGAGATCAAGTTCTTCGCAAACGACCGCGCGGTCGGCTGTGCCGGAGGCACGCCCACGGTCACCAATGTCGACACGATCAAGGTGGAGACGAACAACGAGTTCGACATCGACCTCCGGAACGGCCAATTCGCGCCGGGACGGACGCCAGAGTCCGACGGGTCGTCTGAGATCGAGATCCGCGGGGCGTTTCGCAAAGCCGGAGGTGTGAGGGTCATCGGGAGCTCTCGCCGCGATTACGTGCGGATGGGGGTCCTCGACGGCCAGCGCGCGGTCAACCTCAACGCAAACGAGCCGCACCCTGATGCCGACGTGAGAATCGTCGGCGGGTTCGCAGTTGTTTCGGTCCTAGGGCGGGGCGGAGGCGACGTCGTCAAGGCGACTGGTGGCGCAGGGTTCGACGGACCGCTGGATACACCCATCGCCGTGAGTACCGGGGCCGGACGCGACAAGGTTGTAGGCACAGATCGCCGCGACCTGATCGGGTCTGGACGGGGCGGCGACGTGGTCCGACCGCTCGGTGGCCGAGATCGAGTACGGACCCAGGGCGGGGCTGACCGCCTGCGACTGCGAGATCGTCTCCGCGACGTAGCGTCGTGCGGGAGCGGCAACGATCATGTCAGGGCGGACCGGATCGACAAACTCGCCGGCTGCGAGACCTGACCGATTGCTATTCGCCGACGCGCCGTGCGCGCGGCGGCCGGATCGCGGACCACAGCCCGGCAATCTGCCGGGCGAGCACCTTGGGCGCGTGGACAATGCGCATGAGGGCGATCCGCACTCGGGCCGACGAGGGGAGTCCGTAGATCGCCTCGATCTCGGGACGGGTCACGAACAGCTCACGTCTCGCAAAGTTCCCCAGCTCGTCGGGGGGACTGAGCAAGGCGTCGACCACTGCGATGTTGGCGCGGAGCTGGTCGGGATCGCCGACCCGGTTCCAGCTCGTCAGGTTGACCGCGAGGCGGGGCGTCGTCTGGGAGAGACCCGACTCTGGTACGAGCTGAGTCGCGGGCACCCCGACCGTGCGTTCCGCGGCGAGCGCGGCGGCAGCGAGCGGCCTGCGCAAGCGCGGATAGTTATCCCATTGCTCCGTGAGCTGGGGCCGTCCGTTGGCCGGGTGCAGCCGGCACCAGCCGGCGATGTCCGCGGCCGCACGCAAGCCGTAGAACCCATCGCGCGCGTAGAAGAGCAGCAACGCCGTGAGGTCATCGCGGGCATCGGGTTCAAGGAAGGTTCCCCGCTTGCGACTGTTTGCCAGGAGAGCATGGGAGAAGGCCTCCTCATACCAGTGGACCCGCCAGTGCAGGTCGATTCGGGGGAGGCGGGCGGATTCGTTGCGCAAGACCGTGTGGAGGTCCGGAAGCCCGCATCTCCGAGTTGGCATGGCGGACGAGAGCCGGTAGCCGAGCGGTGCGAGCGCGTCGGCTGCGGTGGCGAGATCAACTCGCTCGACCAGCAGGTCGACGTCGTTGGAACGGCGATAGCCCACGTCGCCATGGAGCCGCCGCGCCTGCAGGGGACCCTTGAGTACGAGAGCCGGGATCCCAGCGGCCTCGAGTCGTTCGACGAACTGTGCGCTGAGAGCCTCGAGAGCCAAGTCCGCGCGCACGATTCGCCGCGATGTCGGCTTCAACCGCCGCCACGAAATCTGGAGGCGTCGCTTCCCCCCAAAACGCGATGGCGCGAGAACCGAGCAGAGCCAGTAGCCGCTGCTCGGCAAGTGTGTGTACGAGCAGGGATGGGTCGCACGCACCGAGTGCGACCCTTACATCCCCAACAGCTGTGAGCTCCGACCTCGCGAGGAGGCGGAGCACAACCAACTCCGGCTTGGCCGGGATACGGTCCGCTATCAACCTACGGCCGCCTAAGGAGTACGCCTAGGCGGCGTTCGGCTTACGAGAACGTCAGGTCGAGCTTCGGGGTGTGAACGGGGAACTGAGCGTCGGTGAAGTCACCGCTCAGCTGCCCGGCCGTCAACTCCGTGAGCTTCCCGAAGTCCTCAATCTGTGGCGTTTCGTATTGCATTACCGATACCTATACCCATTCTGACGCTGTCACGCGCCGCTTCGTTCGGACCAGGGCTGCCTCGTCCACCTGATCACCCTTTACCCCGTCCGAACGAAGATATACCCGATCAGAGCGCTTTTGCGCAACCCTCCTCGATCATTTCCCCTCACCGGAATTGCACTCGCGTCCAAAGAGCCGACGTTGCCGCCCGCCACGTCACAAGGGACCTCGCCGGGCCGTGTATCTCTGCCAGACCGCGTGGATCCAGCGCCCATGCGATCGCTTCCGGCAGATCGCCGAGAAGGTGTGCGAGCTCGGCTGAATCCGTCTTCGTGAGGGCATCGTCGAGCAGCCGGTTGAAGATCGGCTTGTCCTCCGAGAGCCGAACGCGCTCCGGGATGAGACCACGCGCCGCAGCCCGAGCAAGCGGCCGATCGAGCTGGGGGTCGAAGCTGAGTTCCGGCGGCAGCGAGAGCATCAGCTCGACGAGCGCAGATCGCGCCACGGGTGAACCACCTCGAAGCCGCCTCGCCCGCCGGCGCGACCGCTCTCCTCCGCGGCGGCCAGGCGATCCGGCCCCTCCACGAGCGCGAACGCAAGCCACGCCCACCAACGTGGTCCGGCCAGCGACTTCCACGCGTCTTGGTCCGAGTCCGCACCGAGCAAACGGCGGGCTGCCTCCGGTGAGCCAAGGAGTCTGCCCGTCCATTTCGTCTGCGCGGTTACGCAGCCGTCGCAGCTGTGCGTGGAGGCTGTGGCGATAGCGCGGGCCGAACGCCGTAGCGACCGATGACCCGCGCGATGCGCCGAGGCGGCGGTTGTGTGCCGACCCCTGGCATCGCACGCGCTTGGCTCACCATCGCCCTGATCCTTCCTGAGCTCAGGAGATCGGCCAGCAGCGGAGGCGAGCATCCAAAGAACTCGTCGCCACCCTCGCCATCGAGCATGACGTCGACCCCATCTGCGTTTGCGGCTCCGTGAGCGGAGTCCAGACGAACCAGTTCGGAGAGGACGGCGGCAGCGCCCAACTTCTCATGTAATCGTTGGCGGCAGCCATCGCGCTTTCGCCCGTAAAGGCAAAGCTCCGCCCAGGTATCCCGAGCTGATCGACGAGGAGTTCGATCGCACTGGACTCGTCAACCTCCGGATATGAAGGGAACACCCCGGAAAACGCCTGGATCGGGATCCCCATGCTCCGCTGCGAACCCGGCGACGCACGCCGAGTCCAACCCGCCACTGAGCATTACGCCGGGGGTCTTAGCGGCTCGCAAGGACCGCACTACAGCCGCAGCCATGGCCGCGCGCAACTCGGCCACCGCATCGTCGCGCCGATCGCGCGAGGCTCGCGGTAACTCGGCTTCCACCATCGACGTATCTCATAGCGACCCTCGGTGATGCCTAAAAGGCACCCGGCTCGGAGACGAGACACGCCTTCGAACAGGGTGCGGTCCGCGGGCAGGCTGCGTCGCGCCAGCCAGTGAGCCAGCGCGACTCGGTCGGGCCCGTCGACCGGTCCGAGGCAGCACGCAGATCTTGGACTTCGCAGCCCACGAGTCGCCCGGCGCGGTCCTCCAGGTAATAGAGGGCGCGCCCGCCGAGCTGATCGCGAGCGACCATGCCGCTCCGGGTTTCCCGATCCCACAGCAGCGCGACGAACGGCTCCATGCACCCGATCGAGGACCGCCTCGCCGAGGCGCTCATACCCGTGAGCGAGGACGGTCACCTCATCACGCTTCGATGTCGAGCTCTGCGGCGAGATCCTCCGCTCCGTGGACCACCCCGTTGATCACGCAAAGTGTCCGCTGGGTCCCTGCTGGTTCACCCGCGCGTGGTCGTCGCAACGCAAGCTCCAGGCCTGGGCTGCAACTGCGATGGCCTCGATCGACTTACCGAGCACTGCGCGAAGTCGCTCCGCACCCTGCCGCGTTCCGACGTCGGGGCCGAAGCGGGCGAGAAACGGCCTGGAGGTCAAAGCTCCGTCAGTCGCTCGAGTGGCGGCAGGCCCGGCTCCAGCAGTGGTGCGCCCCCAGATTCAACCCAGGCGTGTGCAGCCAAGCGGTCGCCCGGGTGCGACGGCGAGAACGAGCGTCGACTCGATGCCTCGCCGGCTCAAGAGCCCGGTGAGGACCAGCGACCGGACCAGACAGCGGCCATCGGTGGGAGGGCCGAGAGCATTCGGGTTGTGATCTTGCCTAGGAGGCGACCTGTTGAGCGCTGCGCTTCCGCGTTTGCCTTAGCTGGCCCGCCACCGGGGCTCCCCCGCAGATCGGCCAGAACCGTCGGAAGATCCTCGCGGCGCAAACCCCATTGCGCGCGCACGTACAGGCGCATGATTTCACCGCCGAGCCTCACTTTCTCGAGGGCGCTCATGCGCGACTCCGTCGAAGGGGTGTCCGGCCCGGCATTGCTAGCCTTAGGTGGCGACACCTGAGGCGTGCGCCCAGATCGCTGCCGCCAGGGGCGCGGCGCCTTCGTCGTAATCAGCCCCTGTCCGCCAGATCGGCACCGTCGCTTCAAGCGAGCGCAGAGGTCGAGCAGGCCGACCAGCCGCCGCTTGGAGTCGACACCGGCGATGAAGGCGCTCCCAGCAGGCGCCGCGGATCGATCCCGGTCTGAAAGCGTCCCGCCTCGGCATTGGAGCGGTGCTCCAGGAAGTAGAGCGCTCCGAGTGGGACCGGCCCGGGCTCCCGTTCGACCGCCATGTATGTCTTGCCCGATCGCCCGAGCACGCGGCCGAGGCTCCTGCGCTGCCCGGATTCGAGTGCGTTGCGCTCTGCGGGGCTCAAAGCGAGGATGGCCGGGCCAGGGTGCGCGAGAACCCGCTCCTGATGGTCCGACAAGGCGAGCACGTCGTCGGTGATGAACCCGGCGCCATGAAGCATCAGGCGAGCCGCGATCGAGGTCTTGCCAAAGCCGCTGTCAGCAAGCACTGCGACCGCGCGGTCGCCGACGCGCACCGCGCTCGCGTGAAGCAGTTCGCGTCCGCGAAGAAGCGCAGCCCATGGCAGCACCCTTCCGACAAGGAACCGCTGCCATCGCCATGCCTGTACGGCAGGCGGAGCGCAACGCACGCGGTCGCCCGAGGGCGAGATCAGCGCCGTCCCGAAATGGCGGGCGTAAAGCAGGTAGTCGCCATTGGCGGCACGATCGATGGTGCGATCGGGTTCCGTGCGACCTTTCGACAGCCGCTCCTCCTCGAGCCGTTCAGAGCCGTCGGCCTCCCAGAGCGCTGCAATCTCGTCCGTTGAGACAAGCTCGACCCGGGTCCGTGGGAGGCGCGCTGATCCCGCCGGCAGACCGGGAGCCTGGAACGTCCGAATCGATCTCGATGCCGAACGCGTGACTTCGCAGCGGCTCGCGGCGAGGAGCGGGCCGATCCGCCCGCGCGTTAGCCGCCATCTCCGACGTCGGCGACGACAAGACCTCGATCCGCAAGGCCCTGAAGCAACTCCGCTAGGTCCTGTTCGATCACGGACTCCGGCTGTTCGTACTCCGCGGCGAGGCCCGCGATTGCATCACGAGGAGTCCCAGCCCCGGTGCTGGCCTCCAACATGCGCATCGCCACCGGGTTGAGCCCGTGGTAGTTGCCCGACTCCAGGTTCAGGAGAACGGTCTGCTTCTCGAACGCGCGCGAGACGACGTGCTCTGGCAATCCCAGGCGCCGGTCGAGGATTGACGAGGGCGAGACGTCGCTCATCTGGGCGATGGTAAGGCGAAACCGACCATGTCAGCCCCGGTTGGCAAACCCGCCGACACATCCCTTCACCTGCGTAGGCTTTCGACCGTGAAGTTCGAGGACGTGGCGTGGCCCGCCCGCTGACGGTCGCGGTAGTCACCGACCTGTTCCCGGTGCTCTCCGAGACCTTCGTCGCCAACGAGATCCGCGAGCTCGAGCGCCTCGGCCATCGCGTCATCGTCGAGGCCACGCGGCCGCCCGCGCGAGTCCAGGTTCGACCGACGGTGCGAGCTCACGCCTCCTACCTCGTCAGACGAGCCATTGCGTGCGAAGCCGGCGGCTCCGCGGAACTCATCGCCCGTCATCCGGCGCGTGTTACGCGCGACCTGAGTAACCGCGCCCGTTGGCGGGAGGAGGAGCACGTACGGCCCCTTCGGGCCCTCGCGATCAGGGCTCATCGCCTTCGAGGGGCAGGGGTGCAGCATCTTCACGTCCATTTGCGGCGGGTGCCGCGCTCGACTCCATGCGGCTTGCCGCGATCCTCGGCCTGCCGTACAGCGTCACGGCGCACGCTTACGAGATCTTCGCGTCGCCGACCAATCTGAAGGAGAAGCTCCATCACGCCGCTTTCGCGACCACCGGCTGCGACTACAACGTGCGCCATCTCCAGGAGATCGCAGAGCCGGATGACGCCGCGAGGATCCACAAGATTGTGATGGGCGTAGATGTCGACGCCTTCCGCCGCCAGCTCCTTATCCGGGCGGAAGACGCGTGGTCGCGATTGGCCGGCTTGTCGAGAAGAAGGGTTTTTCGGTCCTCGTTGACGCGGTCGCGAAGCTTCGCGACGACCGAGCCATCGAGCAACTGACGATCATCGGTGACGGACCACTGGAGGAGGAACTCCGCGCTCAGGTCCGTGCGCTGGATCTGGCTGGGATCGTGGAGCTGGCCGGCGCCAGGACCCCCGCCGAGGTGCGAGACGATCTGGAGGCGGCCGACATCCTGGCGATGCCATGTGTGGTCGCGTCGGACCGTGATCGCGACTCGATGCCAGTGGTCGTGAAGGAGGCGCTGGCGATGGAGGTGCCCGTCGTCGCATCCGACGAGGTCGGTCTTCCAGAGCTCGTGCGCCCCGAGTTCGGGCGCTTGGTGGCGCCCGGCGACGCCAGCGCACTCGCCGGCGCTCTACGGGAGGTCCTCGACCTGCCTGCGTCAACTCGTGTCGAGATGGGGCGGGAGGGGCGGCGGTGGGTTGCGGTCAACTGCAATGTGCGGCGCGAGACCGAACGGCTGGCTCAGCTAATCGAGACCGCGGTCGCGAACGAGGCTTCTTAGAGAACGAGACGCCTGTAGCGCGCGCTTCCAGCGATCATCGTGAGGAGCTCAGCCGTGTCGACAACGGTTTGCCCCGGGAGCTCGGTCGCGCTCGCCAACCGCGACTGCAATCCCGACCCTCGCCGGCCGAGACGCCGGCGGAGGTACGGCGTCATCAGCGAGAGGGCAAGGCGCGATCTGCGCGCAAGCAGGAGCCCAAAGAGGGCGAGCGCGAGTTCGGCGTGTGCCGGTCGCCAGAACACACCGAGAACGAGCTCGTCGCGAAGGCTCGGGTGCTTGCGAAACACGTAAACGAGATGCCGCCATTTGAGGTTCAGGCGGACCGCTGAGATCAGTCCGTAGGCCTCGACCGAGTGGTAGACCAGCGCGCCCGGGACACCGATCTGTTTGGCCCCCGCGGACGCGGCGCGGAGCGCAAGGTCCGTGTCCTCCCCGGCCGGCGCAGGCATCGACTCGTCAAACCCGCCGAGTTCTTCCAAAAGCGACCTGGGGTAGGCGATGTTGCAAGTTTGGGCGTAAAGGTTCGGCGGCTCGACATAGAGCGACCGGTGATGCGGGGCGGCGTAGAGATTCGTCTCGAGCGGATCCGGCCGGGTCGCTCCCTGGAGAATTTTGGCCCGATCACCGTCGTAAGCGTCGAGCAGCGTCGCGAGCCAGTCCGGCGCCGGTCGGCAGTCGTCATCTGTGAACGCGATCAGACCAGCACGGGCCATCCGCCATCCAATATTGCGCTGGCGTGAGGGGCTTCCCGTCCCCGGCTCGATCGCGACGTTCGTCAGCGACCCACGCTGGGCAAGCGGATGCTCGTCTAGAAGTTGGCGGACGTGAGGATCGTCGTAGGTGTGCACGACGACGACCTCAAACCGGGCTGGCTCCACGGTCTGCGCTTCCAGGGCGTTCAGCAGCCACAGGAGGCGGAGGTGTCGGCCGTGCGAAGGGACGACAACGGTGATGTCGGGCGTCATCGCGCGGGAGCATCGCAGTCGCGCCGAGGAGAACGCAGCATTGGCGACCAGGCGGTGGCTGTTTTGTGCCGGGCGCTACCGCGAGGACTGAGGCTGCGCGGCCGTTCGACGGAATACCGCGCAGCTCATATGTGGGGCCCGGGGAGCCACCGTTTCGAGGACGTACTCCAGCGCGCCGCGCGGGCCGTCTGGTACGCGACGGAAGCCGCGAGCCTCGTGATCGCGTGAGAGCCATCGGAACAGGGGCGGATTCGACCAGTGAGAGTCCAACCGCCTCGGCGGCGCGCCACTGGTCGCGTGACCGAAAAGCACGTGGGCCGCAGGAACTCGGCTGGCGTCCTGAAAGCCGTCCGTGACGATCAGGGCGCCGCCCGGCCGAAGCACTCGCGCGAGTTCAGCCAGCGCGGCCATCCAGAGATCGTCATCAGCAATGTGGTACGCGACGTCAAACATTGTGATCAGGCCGTAGTTCCCCATCGGGCGGTCCAACCGATCCTCGCCCAGGCTGAGCCTGAAGAACTTGGCCTGGGGGAACTCGTGGTTCAGCCGCTCGACGGCGGCGGCCGAGATATCGCATCCCTCGACGTCGAGGCCGCTCTCGATAAGGCGCTTCACTACCCAGCCGACGCCGCTGCCGACATCAAGGGCAGGACCGGTCGTAGCCGCGGTGGCGAGGGCCCGGCGCAAGCCGCGGTCCTTCGCCCGGTAGAGCCAGCCGTTGTAAGCCTCGTTGTAGGCGATGTGCCCGGTGCCGCGGAGATTGAAATTCTCCTTCAGGCGATCAGACCAATAGGTCTCGGGTTCGTAGTCCCGGGTCATGACCGGACCAATCCGCTGGCGCCAATCCTGTCGCGTTGACTCGCGCGGATGCTCAGGCCGGCGTCCGCCGCAGCCGTGAGCTCAGGCCGGCACCGCATCAGGCCTCCGCTGCTTTGTCCGTTGGCGGCGCAAGTAGCCGATCATTTCCTTGACCAGTGACCTCTCAAATAGCAGCGTGAAACCGATCGTCGCGACTACGTAGAGACCGAGTTCCCCGATCGCCTGGGCAAGTGTCCGCCCCTCCGAACCGAATGAACCAGCAAGGAGTACAAGGCTGGCCGCGGGGAGCGTCGGGGCAATGGCACGCAACAGGTGCCGCACAATCCCGAACCCAGGCATGAGCCGCCGCAGATAGTGCGCGCGCACCGCGATCTGAACCGCTGTCGACACGCCTAGGCCGACCACGTATCCGATCAGCCCGAGCCCGATCAGTGCCGGGATCATCACGGCAATGAACGTCAGCAATCCGACGAGCGATTCAACGAGCATCGGCTTCGTTGTCGTTTACCGCGCGCATGAAGATCGCCCAGTTGAAAGCGATCTGGCTGAAGCCCGCAATGAGGCCGAGTCCGACGAGGAGGTTTTTCGCTGGCTCCCATTTCTCGCCAAGGACGAAGTTGACCAGGTCGCCTGCGAACAGCGAGAGCCCGACGCCGAACGGGATCGCCCACATCAAGACGATGCGGTTGGACTTGACGAACGCCTCGTGCAGGAGCTGTGCGCGATCCGCGACACGGCAGACTGCCGGGTAGAGCGCCGAGCTGACGATTCCGTCAACGCGATCAGCAAAGGTTGCGATCGTTCCCGCCAGTCCGATCGCTCCGATTCCGGCAAGGCCCACCGTTCGATTCGCGACCAGCAGCGTGCCCTGGATGATCAGCAGGTTGCTGACGCCGAGGCCCATGAGCGGCCAGGAGAAGCTCGCATATTCGCGCAACGCGTCTCGGGTGAAGCGCAGGCGGATCGGGTAGGGCGACGTGACCGTGGCAACGATGCCGCCAGCCACCGCCCCAGCGATGGATCCGATCACGAGGCACCAGTAACCGGTCCCGGCGAAGCCCAGGACGACTGTCACCGCGAACGCGACCAGCGGGTCCACCGAGAGGAGCGTTCGCTGGCGCATGTAATCGAGGCGGCGATAGGGGATCCAGATCGGCGTCTCGAACGCGCTGAATGGCACCACCAGTGCAAGAAGGATCGCCGGGACGATGATCTCTCTATGGCCGTAGGCCATCGCGTACAGCGGGATGGCGATCACCACGAAGGCGAAGAACAGGACCGAGATGATCAGCTCGAGGGTGAACGCCTTCTGGAAGGCGAACTCCTGATCCGGTTCGGCCTGCTGGACGTACTTGTCGCCGATCCCCACCTGCTTCAGCCACGAGAGCGTGATCAGCGTGGCGACATGATCCCCCAGACCCCGAACTCCTCAGTCGTGAGAAAACCCGCTGCCGGGAAGCGCAGGAGGTTGATGCCCGCGAACCCGATTTGGAAGGCGGAATTGATGACGACGCCACGGGCTGCGCGTCGGCGGAGGTCCCCCTCGATCTCGTTGCTCGCTTCAAGACGCGACGCGTCCTGATCCAACTGTCCGGGGGCAGACTCCGCCGGGTAGATCGGCGGTTCGCTCATAGTCGATGAGGCGTCCGGGGCTTCCCTGCGGGCCGCACAAATTCACCGTAAAGCAGCCTGCCCGAGAAGGCGCCAGTTCCCGAACCTGGCTGCTATGAAAGAGTGCACCGATGAGGGTGCTGGCCGTCAGGTAGGGCGATGCGGATCCTCTCGATCGGGATGATGTACCCGCCGCACGACCTCGCGGGCGGATATGAGCGGACTTGGCGCTCCGCGGTTCGTGCCATGCGCGCGACCGGCGACGAGGTCCGCGTGCTTGCGAGCGATTGGCGCCACCCGGACGCGTCTGAGGAACTTGACGATGACGTCCACCGCGAGCTGCGCGTCTACTGGCGCGATCACGCGTTTCCGCGCCTCAGCGTGCGCGAGCGGCTGACGATCGAACGTGCGAACGCGGTGACTCTCGACCGACACCTCGTCGAGTTCTCACCTGACGCTGTGAACTGGTGGCAGATGGGAGGAATGTCGCTGTCACTCCTCGAGCGGGTACGGAGGGCGGGCATCCCGGCCGTCGGAGTCGTCGGAGATGACTGGCTCAATTGGGGTCCGCGCGCCGATGGATGGATCAGGCTGTTTCGCCGCCGGCCACGGCTGGGGCGAGTTGTTGAAGGGCTCGTCGACCGACGCACGTGGATCTGGACCATGCCGCGATCTGGCTGTTCAACAGCGATGCGATGCGGGCGAGCGCACTCGGGATCCATCCAACGCTCGAACACGTGGAGGTGGCGAACCCAGGCATTGACGCCGATTTCTTCACGCCAGCGCAGCCACAGCCTGGGGGTGGCGCCTCCTCTACATCGGCCGTCTCGACCGGCGCAAGGGTGTCCACGTGGCGATCCGCGCGCTTGCGGCGCTCCCCACCCACGCCACTCTGGTGATCCAGGGGGGTGGGGATGGTGGCTACGAGAGCGAGCTGCACAAGCTGGTCGACGAGCTTGGCCTGCAGCAGCAAGTCACTTTCTCGCGAGAGCCGCGCGAGAAGCTTGCCTCCGTATACGCGGCGGCCGACGTCGTTCTGTTCCCGGTGCAGTGGAAGGAGCCGTGGGGCTTGGTGCCTCTCGAGGCGATGGCGGTCGGTCGTCCCGTGGTAGCGACGGGAAGTGGCGGCTCGGCGAGTTTACTTACGAGATGGTCACAACTGCGTGATCTACAGCCCGCCGGGCTCAGCCGAAGCGCTGGCCGTGGCTGTGCGGCACGTAGCCGATTCCGATGTCTTGCGCGAACGCCTGCGTGTCGGCGGCTTTGAGACGTCGACGCGCTACAGCGAGGCTGAGTACAACCGATGTATTCGGTCAGTACTCGCTGATTCCGTTGCCCGCCAACACCGGCTGGAACCGACCTGTTAGGCCAGGGCGTGCTTGATACGCCGACCACCTCAGCGCTGGCCTCCGTCAATCCTGTCGACGACGCGCTCGCGTTCATCGCGGCGTACCGGACCTAAGTCGAGGAGTATCCGAGCCCTTCTAGCTGAGGGCCGATGAGTTCGCTGAGTAGCGCCTGCTCGTCTGAGTTGAGATTCTCGCGCCACGCACCGGGCGAGGCGGATCGGACGAACTTTGTTGGCACCCCGCCCTTCGACCTTCTCGAAGGCAAGAGCGTCGGCTGCCGCTGCCCAATCTCCCTCGAGTCCCATCCAGGCGCCCACCGCGTCGAGTGCGGGCACAGGAGAGGCGCGCAGGTCTTCGTAGCGCACGAGGTAGCGCCGCGAGGGGGGTGAGGAAGCGTAGGCGCGCTCCGCCGCGGCCGTTCGCCAAGCCCAGACATGGGCCCGATCACGGATGAACTTCATGCGGTCGGTCACCTCGGTCCCGAAGGCGCGAGCCGCCCAGCCGCCGCTGGTTGCCGCCGCGAGTTCGGAGTCGATCGCGTCGCGACCATCGCGTACGAGGAAAATCATTCGTGAGCCTGGGAGCAACGCAAGCAGTGCCTCGGCGGCCTGGGTTCCGTTCGGCTCCTTGATCACCACGAGCGGATTTCGGACCTTTGCTTCGAGCTTCACCTGCGCCTGAGTGCGGCGAAGGATCATGCGACGGAGGTCTGGGGCCCAGATGTCCCTCTGATCCGGCGAGAAGAAGTAGGCCGGTGTCTTGCGCCACGCTGGCATTCCCAGCTGGTCAGGACTGATCTGGCCGGTAGGGATCCCGATCAGCTCGGTGATCATCGGTTCCAGGTGAACGCCGATCATCGGCTCGTCGAGTCCGACCACACATCGGTTGGATCGAAGAAGTCCAAGCAGCCATGTGCTCCCCGTTCGAGGCGCACCGAAGATCCAGACCATGTGCTTCTCGAGGCGGGACAGAGGACGCATCGGCACGCGAGTCTAGATCGCCAGAGCGCTCTGCGCGCCATCCGCAATCGGACGATTTCTGCCTCCCTGGGGAGCCTTGAGGCCCGCTCATCCGCAGCTAGCCAGCTTTCCGTGATGAGGCCACGATTTGGCGACGTGGCCTTCTTTGTCCCTGACCTGTCAAGACCCAGGCCGCAACAATTGCGGCAAGCGATCGACCGTGTGTGACGGGCGGCACGAGTTCGTCGAAGCCGGTTGGGAGCTGGTCGCCGGTCGAGGTTAGTGGGGCCTCTGAGGGTGTACTCCGGCAGACTCCTCGATCGTGGACCCGCGGCGCTACATCGATGAACCGCTAGCCCGCGTCGCGTTCAAGGCTCGACTCATGCGGCCGTACCGGCGAGCCCGCTTCGCAGCCTTTGGCGCTCGCTCGATCGTTGAGCGCCCCCAGTGGCTTTATGGGACGCACCGCGTCGCTATCGGCGATGACACGTTGGTTCTTCCTGGAGCGTGGCTCGCAGCGGAGCGACCAGCATGGGATCAACCTGGGCCCGCTCTGGTCCTCGGCTCCAATGCGATCGTCAGGACCAATTGCGTGCTGAGTGCGAGCGAGTCGATCGTGCTTGAAGACAACGTCCTACTCGCAGGATCCTGCACGGGCTCGTCAGACTCCGCCACCACACCGTCGGTGGCGACCGCAACCCGGTCTATAACCCCACTGAAGTTGAGCCGGTTCGGATCGGGAGCGGAAGCTGGCTCGCCGAGCGTGTGACCGTGCTGCGGGGCTCCAACATCGGACGCAACTGCATCATCGGCGCCCACAGCGTTGTTCGCGGGACAGATTCCGACAACTCGATTGCAGCGGGCGCGCCAGCGCGAATCATTGGCTCCACGCTCACCTAGCGCCGGGTAGCTCGAACCTGGTTACAGTCCGCGATATGGGGCTTAGAGATCTTCTCCAGCGGAGCGGGAACGAGACGTTGTATGAGCATCTGAACCCTGCAAAGTTGCGTGTAATCGATACCTGCTTTCGCGAGCTCGGCTGCAGGTCTTTTGCGGATCTCGGAGGCGTTTGGGCAGTTGACGGCGGCTATGCACGCTACGCGGCGGATGTCCACGGCGGCCGGGGCACCATCGTCGACGACGACTTCACCGACGCCTATCTCGAGCACAGCAGGCGGCTTCCGAGCCTCACGCACGTTCGGGCCAACTTCGGGGAGCCGACGATCCCGGACACGTTGGGCGATATTGACGTCGCCTTCTTCTTCGACGTGCTCGTACATCAGGTCAATCCCGACTGGGACCAGATCCTCGAGGCCTACGCCCCTCACTGCCGCTGCATGGCGATCGTCCAGCCGCAATGGAATGGCGAAGAGCTGATTCGCCTGTTCGATCTCGGCGAGGACGCCTATCTCGCCGCCGTGCCCTCAGATGACGAGATCTATGTCGGTTTGTTCGACCGCTTGGACGAGATCAACCCCCGGCGTAACCAGCCATGGCGCGAAGTGCATGACGTTTGGCAGTGGGGTATCACCGACGATGCCTTAGTGGAACGGATGGCGGATCTCGGCTTCCGCGTGCACACTCAGGAGAACACCGGGCCCTGGCTTGGGAGCGAGCACTTCCACGAGTCGGCTTTCGTATTCGCCCGACCGGCGTAGGGGCGAGCACCGCTCGGGGGATCTGACTTCTCAGAGGTAGCCCAGCAGCTTCATACGGTCCTCGAGGTCGCGTAGTTCCTCCTCGGATGCCGCGGGAGCCTCGTCGAGTTTGAACGGGCGCTCGGCCGTCATGCTCGGATGGCGCAGAGCCCCACGCAGCTTGGTGATCGACTCGCTGTCCTCGGCCGGAGCGATCGAGATGGGGATCGGGTTCGCCTCCAGCGGGTCGGAGTCGAGGTCCACCCAAAGCTCCTCATTTCCTCGAACCAGAAGCTTGCGCCGGTTGCCGATAGCGCATGTCATCGGAGTCGTTAGGCGGCGGACAGCATCTTCACCAAGACCCCACCGGTCGATTACGTTTTCTTTGATTCGCGGATCGTCCCGCCCGGCAACCGGGTCGAGTTGTGCGAGCCCGACGCCCTCTGGCAGATCGTCTGCGGCCCAAGGGTGTCGGTCCATCTCGACGCATCCCGCGAGGAAGCCCGGAAGGCCGGCGAGGGAACACAGGCGCCGATCCTCCGTCCCCGGGCCGGCAGTCACGAACGGCACGTTCAGGAGCCGGTTGTCCAGTGAGTTGCCGTGCGAGATCAGGCCACACTCGCCAAAGTTCTCGCCATGATCGGCCGTGACGACCACCACGGTGTCATCAAGTTGGCCAGAGCGATCGAGTGCATCGAGGAGATCGGCCAGCCAATCATCCATGTAGCGGATGGACGCTGCGTACTGGCGACGAAAGCGCTGGAGCGTGTCCGGCGAAACTTCCATCCCGCCGATGTTGGTCCGCCACACGGCGTCCAGGGAGAGGTGCTCGCGCGCCTCATTGGCGACTCGGATTCGTTCCAGCGGGGACCCGATGGCGTATGGCTTCGGAGGGAGGTAGGGCGAATGGCACTCGATCAGATTTACGAAGCAAAAGAACGGCTCGCGCGACCGCGTCAAGGCCTCGATGAGGCGTGGCTTGATCTCTGCGGCGCCGTCGTCGACTCGCGCCGAAACGGCCTCCTTCCAGCCGCGCATGCGCGCTCGTACGCCGCCCGTTGACAGGCTCTTCTGCCGCTGGGAGTGGACTTCGATGAACTCGTCGACGCCGATCCCAAAGCCGCAATGGGGCGCGACCCATAGGTTGGCGCTCGCCGCGATCGTTCGATAGCCCGCCCGCTGGAATACGACGGGCAACAGGCGCTCGTGCTCGACTTCCATCTGCGCCATGACGTCCGGATGCTTCCCACTGGGAATCGCAGCAAGTCCAAGGGCGCGAGGCATCTTCCCCGTGAAGATCGAGGCGTGCGACGGAGCCGTCCAGGAGGCGGTGGCGTAGACCTCCTCGAGCGCCGAGCCGCGGCCCGCCAGATCCGCGACCGTTGGAGACGCGCCGGATGGCGCTCCGTAAGGCTCAAGTGCGTCCTGCCGACAAGCGTCGAAGATCACCACGATCGCGTTCGCCGCCATCGGCGCCGAGTCTAGAACGAGAACCGGGGCGCCTGAGCCGGTTGCCTGGGACCATGCCGCATCGTGGAACCGCTTGCGAATGTCAGGATCCGCTCCATCGCAGTGCCCGCTGGAGGGGTCGACCTCCCAGGCTTCACGACGATGAACGAGCGCACGGCTCGGGCCAGAAATGGCGACATCGTGTACGTGTTGAACCCCCCTGAAGTGCGTCGCTGGGGCACGTATGGCGACCTGCTCGGGGCCGAGCACACCGACTGGCGGTTGGTCGACGACGGGCCGAACGCACGGCTTCGGAGCGACGAAGAATCCTCTGAAGCCGAGCTGCTGGAGCTCTCGGGGCCAGCAGCCACCGCACTCGAGCAAGACGATCCTGAGCCCCTAATCACGACGCCGGCGTTCGAGCCGTTCGGCGGCGTCGCGGACCTCGGCAAGTACTACCTCGCCGGTCGCATAGTCACCGGGGTCGGACACAAGCGACGCGTCGACAGCACGGCACTTTCGCTCTACCGAATCGCGCGCTGGCGGGGCGGGCCTCTTTGGTCGGGGGTGGCCGACATCATCGCCGCGGCCATGGCCGAGCGCGTCGAGTCCTTCAGCGGCCCCGTCCCCCACGATCTTCTTGACCTCGGTGAGACCCACGTCCGGTATCTCAACGACGCGCTGCTGCTGATGGTCGCCCACGCTGAGTGGAGAGGCGAGAACCGGTGGGCTCGGGCCGCCTCGCGCATTGTGGATTCGCTTGAGATCTACACGGTCCCGTATGGCGGCGGCAGGTGGTTGCTGCACGACTCCCTTGAGCACGACGCCGGTCGCAACGACCTAGTGCTCAACACCCACGTTCAAGGGATCATCGCCCTCTCCGCAGCCGGAGTGGATACCTCCGCGCATCGGCTTGCGCTGCATCACGCGCTGGAGTACCGCGCCGGCGGGGCTAAAGCATTCCGAGCCGTCGCACGAATCACTTTCCTCGAACTGTTGCGCGCGTTCGCGCCGCAGCGCCTCGCTGGGCGTATGGGAGGGCCGTACCCGTACGCGTCACGGATCTGCCAGGAGCAGCAAGCGTTGCGATTGCCGGGCGGCTGGATCGCAAGGGATCTGAGTGGCAAGCCTGCTCCCGGTTACTACGCGACGGTCAACCTGCTCGACCTCGGCGGCTATCTCGCGAATAGTGGGGATGAGCTCGTACGCGCACCACTCAAGCGTGCCATTCGCTTTGCGCTCACGAGCGGGTTCTTTGCCCAGCAGACGCGAGTCAATAGTCCTCTCGCTCCGCTGATACCGGCGTCTTTGCGGGTGGCGGGCCAGAATCGGTGGGCGGCTGCGTTCGCGAGGCGCCAGATTGCAGGTGGCGGAGCGCCGATGATCGGCTGGCCCGGATACACCGACCACTTGTGGTCCAACCTAGCCGCCGGAACTCCATGACGCCGCTCGCAAGCGTCATGGATATGTTCTGCTGATGTCTGCCCCGGATCGACCACGCAATCTCGTCGTGGTTGTTCTCGACAGCCTCCGCTACGACTCGTGGGTCGCGGCGGAGCCAGAAACGCTTGCGGCTCTCGGACCCGTGGAGCGGCGCTGGAGCTACGCCACCTGGACCGCCCCGTCGCACTACAACCTGCTTATGGGCCTGCTGCCGCACACGAGCCCGCCGAGGTCTATGCATCCGAGTACTACAAGCAGGACTTCCTGCGGTACTCCGAGCGGCTGGGCGTCCAAGGCATGGAGTTCAAACGGCTACTGCCGTCGCTCTTCCTGCCGACGTTCCTGCGCTCGCTCGGGTACCGCGACCCACGCGCGTGTCTCGATGCCCGTGCTCAATCCGAAGACGATTATCAATCGCGACTTCGACAGCTATGAGTTCATGCCGACTCATAACGACATGGCGGCGATGCTGCGCAGGCTGAACTTCGACGAAGCCGTCCCGTCGTTCTACCTACTGAACGTCGGGGAGACCCATTACCCGTATGCGCGACCGGATGAGGACCCCTCGACTGGCCACGGATCCCCGGCGTGCATGGCGTCTTCAAGCACCTTCGACGACGCTGACGACGAGCAAGGAGCCGCCGAGTTCTTCGACCAGACCAAGCTCGCGGAGCTTCAGGACGGCAGGTCGAGGCGGTCGCGCTACCTCGACGGCGTCATTCGCCGCCTGTTCGATCGCTGCCCGCGACACCTGGGTGATCGTGACCTCAGACCACGGAGAGCTGTTCGGCGAGGACCGCTACTTCGGTCACGGGCCGATCATGCACGAGAAGGTGCTCGAGGTTCCGTTCGTCGAGGGCTTGGTGCCTTAGCTGGCGCGCCTCCAGTCGGCGTTCATCAGACTGACGGCGACCATGCTGCTGGCCTTGCAACGTGACCACTCATAACCAGACGCTCGTCTCCGCGGATGCGTCCGCCGGTTCGCGCGCCGATGATGAGGGATTGCTTCCAAATCTGATCGTCATAGGCGCCGGGAAGTGCGGAACCTCGAGTTTGCACCAGTACCTCGGAGCGCATCCTGAGATTGCGATGTCGACCGAGAAAGAGCTGAAGTTCTTTACGCGCGACAACTGGCGGGAACGTCTTCCCTGGTACCGCAACCAGTTCACGGACGCGCCCATACGAGGCGAATCCTCGCCGAGCTACACAATGACTCCGTTCGAACCCTCAGCTGCCGAGCGGATCAGGGCCGTCATCCCAGATGCGCGCCTCATTTACCTCGTGCGTGATCCAATCGAGCGTGCGATCGCAAGCTACGTGGAGTTCGCCGCGCTTGGCTTCGAATCTAGACCGATCGGCGCCGCCCTGGGGGATGTCGGTGACCCTGGCAATCCCCATTTGTGCGCGAGTCGCTACGCCTCGCAGCTACGTCGCTACCACAGCAATTTCGAGCCTCGATCAGGTGCTCGTACTCGACCAGGCCGACCTTCTCCACGACCGGACGAACACACTCAGAAGAGTGTTTTCATTTCTCGGCGTGGAGCCGGACTTCGAGTTGCCGGCGTTTGCGCGGATTTACAACACGCGCGGCACGAAGGTCATTTACAACCGCACGGGCGCCTGGCTCGTCCGGCACGGCCTTTTCACTCGGCGCCGCGGCCCATTGCGCCGAGGTCCGCTGATCCGCCCGCTGCGGGCTGTCCTTTCCCGGCCCGTGGAAGCCGTTCTTCCCGAGGCCGAACGCCGACGCCTCGTCGCGGAGCTCCGGCCCGAAGTCGAGTGGCTCCGTGAGGTAACAGGCAATCGATTCGCGACGTGGGCGCACTTTTAGGGCTGGCTCGATTGAACCGGCCCGGGGCCCGGCACCGTATGGCAGAGTGGTCGCGTGGATTTGCTTGAACAGGCTCGCGAGCGCTCCTGGTATCACGCGATCGACCTCGGCGACGGCACGGTCACACCGGGCTGGTTCGACCTGCGGCCGTTCGTGAACCACTACGGCATCCCCGATGACTTGAACGGGATGCGCGCGCTCGAGATTGGAACTTGGGACGGCTTCTGGGCCTTTGAGATGGAGCGGCGCGGCGCGGCGAGGTGGTCGCGCTCGACCTCGACGACGAGCGCGACCTCGACTGGCCGCCGCGACGCCGGCCACGCCTTTTCGACCGAGATGCGCGGGGACGGGTTTCGTCTCGCCGAGGAGATTCTCCAGTCCTCGGTCGAGCGGGTGAACTGAGCATCTATCACGCCACTCCCGAGGAACTGGGAACCTTCGACCTCGTGTTCTGCGGCTCGGTCCTGCTCCACCTCCGGGACCAGTTGCTCGCCCTGGAGCGGATCGCGGACTATGCACCGGGCACTTCATCAGCGCGGAGGAGTACGACCGGCTATGCAGCGCTCTGCCGTTCCCGGTCTCGCGCTACCCGCGGACCGCGACAAGGCGGTCATCTTCTGGCTGCCGCAATCCGGACTGGAAGCGGATGATGTGGACCGCCGGATTCGACCGGGTGGATCAGCACGCGAAGTTCCCGATGGTTACCAACGACGGGGCGAAGATTCCGCACGTGGTCCACCACGCCCACAAGGCGTAGTGCGTACCGCGAAATCGAAGGAGGGACGACGTGCTGCTCTAATCTCGCCGAAGTCCTTCGCGACCTCGACGAGGACGCGCTAGTCCTCGATGTAGGCGGGTGGGCAGCACCAGTGAGGCGCGCGACCCACATCCTGGACCTGATGCCGTACGAAACCCGCTGCGCACTCAACCCGGGATTTGGTGATGGGCCTGAACGGTTCACAAAGGACACTTGGGTGATCAAGGACATGTGCGAGCACACGCCGTGGCCTTATCCGGACGACTACTTCGACGTGTCCATCTGCGTGACGACGCTCGAGGACGTTCGCGATCCGGTCTGGGTCTGCCATGAGCTGTCGCGGGTGCAAACGCGGGTACATCGAGGTTCCCTTCCTCTGGTCGGAGCTCATCTGGCATCCACGCGGCCGATGGGGCTTCTCCGGTCACCAGCACCATCGCTGGTTCTCGCAGATTGATGTCGCGCGGAGCGAGATTGTCTTCACGCACAAGCAGCACTCCGTGCACGGCGAGCCTCGCCTTCGGATCCCAGAAGAGGTCGGAAACGCCCTCTCGGTGGAAGAGCGGCTCCAGGGGCCGATCTGGACGGGAAGCTTCATCGCGCGCGAGGAGGTCGTCATCGATGAAACCGAAGAGCAACGCCTTGAACGGTACGTCGATGCGGTAGCCGAGCGCTTTGGTGCCGAGACGGTCGAGCGGTGGGCGAGCGACGCTCGACGTGCCGACTTACGGAGGGCGGTACGCACACCAGCACGGAGGATGAAGCGTCGTGTTCAGGCCTGGCGCGCCGGAGAT
>CAWCNF010000007.1:0-135473 GCA_963796815.1 uncultured Solirubrobacterales bacterium | reverse complement strand
CGAGCGCCTTGTCCGCACACTGCGGCGGCACACCCTTGGTCGGCGTCCCCGCCCATCACGAGGCGCGGCACGACGCGCGCCCGGTCGGCCATCTCCGCGTATGACGGCCGCGGCGCTGTCATCCACCGGCCGGGTCGCGGTGTTGACGAACAGGCATCCGGGGTCGCCGTATTCGCCGCCCGCGGCAATCACGACCGCGGCGTAGAGGTCGAGGATACGCGGCAGCCATGACCGACGTCGTGAAACCGCCCGCCGAGGTCCCCGCGAGTAGACGCGCTGCGGGTCGATCCGGCGGCGGCTCATTGCCTCGCGGGTCATGCCCGCGATCGCCGTCGGGTCGTAGGAGTCGCGGTGCCAGTTGGCCGAGTCGTAGAACTTCCAGCAGTTGCGCAGCGGCCCGGGCTGCTGCGTCTCGGCCACGTCGACGTCCGGGTAGAGCACGACGAAGCCATGGCGTTCAGCGAGCCGGTTGAAAAACTGTCCCGCATCTGCTGGTCCGCCGTCGTCTGGCAGCCGTGTGTCATGACGAGGAGCGGTGCCGGATGGCTGCGGTCATGGGAGGTCGGCGTGTCAAGGATGTAGGGGCGGGGGTCGCCGCCCGCGTCGTAGGTGAAGGTCTTGGTTCGCCCAGGATCGTGCTGCCCACCGGCCTGCGCGACCGAAGCCGCGCAGGCGAGCAGCAGACAGGACACAAACAACACGGTCGCGCCACGGGACCCCCCCCTCAAACCGTGGCGCCTCTCCTCCATCGACGCGACTATAACAGCAGCTCTGCATTTATCTGCAGCCCCGCGAATAACTGCGATATAGCGTTGAGGATCGTGAGCACGGCCTCGTCCGCCACCAAGCGCCGGTACCCAGGCCGAGCGCCGGGATGAAACGCGCGCGGCGCTGCTCGAGGCGACGATCGAATCCCTCGTCACCCATGGCTACGCGCAGACGACGACCGGTCGCATCGCCGAGCTCGCCGGTGTCTCGCGCGGAGCGCAGATCCCCTATTTCCGCACCCGTGCCGAGCTCGTGGGTGCAGCGCTCGCCCATCTCGCGGATGAGCGAGTCAAGGCGGCGCATGAACGCTTCTCCCAGGGCCCGGTCTCGATCGAGGAGGCGCTCGACGTCCTGTGGGAAGAGCACCGCGGCCCGATCTTCACGGCCGCCCTCGAGCTCTGGGTCGCGTCGCGAACCGACCCCGAGCTGCGCCAAAAGCTCCAGCGCGTCGAGAACGACGTGAAGCGGCATCGCCGGCGAGGCCGAGACGGCGCTCGGGGATCACGCGCGCCGCCCCGGCTTCACCGACGATCTGTTCTTCGCACTGGCGGCGATCCGCGGCCTGGCTTTGCTTCAGATCAGCAACGGCGCGAGCAACCGAGCGCTCGCCGACCGTTGGCGGCAAACGCGCGAGCGGCTGCTTCGCATCCTCGCCTGAGCCGCCGGCGGTCCGTGGCTAAGGTGAACGCCTACGGTTTCCCAGAGTTTTCAGTCGGACGGCAAGAGAAGGAGCGACGTGACCGAGAGCGTTAGCGAAAGCGAAAACCCGGCGATCCCCAGTCCGACCCCTAAGGCGGGGCGCCCCCACACGAACCGGGATTGGTGGCCCAACCAGCTCGATCTGTCGGTCCTGCACCAGCACTCGTCCCTGTCTCACCCGCTGGATCAGGACTTCGATTATGCGGAGGAGTTCGCGAAGCTCGACGTCGAGGCGCTGAAGCGCGACCTGCTCGAGCTGATGACGACGCTCGCAGGACCTGTGGCCGGCCGACTACGGCCACTATGGGCCGCTCTTCATCCGCATGAGCTGGCACTGCCGCGGGCACCTACCGCATCGCCGATGGGCGCGGCGGCGGCGGCCAGGGCGCGCAGCGGTTCGCACCGCTCAACAGCTGGCCCGACAACGCGAACCTCGACAAGGCGCGCCGCCTGCTGTGGCCGGTCAAGCAGAAGTACGGCCAGACGCATCTCCTGGGCCGACCTGCTCGTCTTCGCCGGCAACGTCGCGATGGAGTCGATGGGCTTCAAGACCTTGGCTTCGGCTTCGGGCGCCCGGACATCTGGGAGCCGGCGGAGGTGTTCTGGGGACCTGAGGACACCTGGCTCGGCGACGAGCGCTACAGCGGCGAACGCGAGCTGACCGGCCCGTTCGGCGCCGTGCAGATGGGCCTCATCTACGTCAACCCGGAGGGGCCCAACGGCGATCCGGATCCGCTCGCGGCCGCGAAGGACATCCGCGAGACGTTCCGCCGGATGGCGATGAACGACGAGGAGACCGCGGCGCTGATCATCGGCGGCCACACCTTCGGCAAGACCCACGGCGCCGTCGACCCCGACCGCATCGGCCCGGAGCCCGAGGCTGCTCCGATCGAGCAGCAGGGCCTCGGCTGGCGCGTCAGCGGCAATGGCAGCAACGGCGGCTACACGACCAGCGGGCTCGAGGGCGCCTGGACCAATGAGCCGGTCAAGTGGGACAACGGCTTCCTCAAGAACCTCTTCGAGTACGAGTGGGAGCTGACCGAGAGCCCGGCCGGCGCGAAGCAGTGGACGCCGAAGAACGCGGAGGCAGACGGCACCGTCCCCGACGCGCTCGACCCGTCAAAGCGCCACGCGCCGATGATGCTCACGACCGATCTCGCCCTGCGGATGGACCCGGTCTACGAGCCGATCGCCCGGCGCTTCTACGAGAACCCGGACGAGCTCGCCGAGGCCTTCGCGAAGGCCTGGTACAAGCTCCTTCACCGCGACATGGGGCCGATCTCGCGCTACCTGGGCCCGTGGATCGCGGAGCCGCAGCTGTGGCAGGACCCGGTCCCGCCGGTGGATCACGACCTGGTGGACGCGGCGGACGTCGCCGACCTCAAGGCCAAGCTCCTCGACTCAGGGCTCTCGATCTCACAGCTGGTCAAGACCGCCTGGGCGGCGGCGGCCTCGTTCCGAGGCACCGACAAGCGCGGCGGCGCGAACGGAGCGCGGATCCGGCTGGAGCCGCAGAAGGACTGGGAGATCAACGAGCCCGCTGAGCTCGCCACCGCGCTGTCGGCGCTCGAGCAGGTTCAGCGGGAGTTCAACGACGCGCAGTCAAACGGCAAGCGGATCTCGCTGGCCGACACGATCGTCCTTGGAGGATGCGCCGGCGTCGAGCAGGCGGCGAAGGCGGCGGGCCACGACCTCACGGTCCCGTTCACCCCCGGCCGCACGGACGCCTCGCAGGAGGACACCGACGTCGAGTCCTTCGCCGTGCTCGAGCCGCGCGCCGACGGCTTCCGCAACTTCGTCGGGCCCGACGAGGAACTCTCGCCGGACACGCTGCTGCTGGAGCGCGCCGTCTTCCTGCGGCTGACCGCGCCCGAGATGACCGCGCTCATCGGCGGCATGCGGGCGCTGAACGTGAACCACGGAAGCGCACAGCACGGGGTCTTCACCGATCAGCCCGAGACGTTGACCAACGACTTCTTCGTCAACCTGCTCGACGCGGGCACGGAGTGGAAGGCGTCCTCGGCGGACGACGGTGTCTATGAGGGCCGCGATCGCGCGACCGGCGAGGTCACGCGCACCGCCACCGCCGCCGACCTTGTCTTCGGCTCGCACTCGCAGCTGCGGGCCCTCGCCGAGGTCTACGCATCGGAGGACGCGAAGGAGAAGTTCGCGCGCGACTTCGTCGCCGCATGGGACAAGGTGATGAACCTGGATCGGTTCGACATCGAGTAGGCGTTTCACACGCCCTATCGCCCTCCGAGCCTGCTCCACATTTGAACGGTGGGGCCCGGAGAGCCAATCGTGCGCCGCCAGACGCGCGTCGACCGGCTCGGATCCTCGCCGCAGCGCATCGATGTAGGCGCGATCGGCGGCGAGCCGGGCCGCCAGCTCGCGACCTTCGCCAACGGCGCCATGGCCGGGGACCAGGACATCGACGTGCGCGGCGGCGTCAGCCAGCCGGTCGAGCGCCTCCTCATAGGCTCCCACCTGATCGTCCTGGCGAGAGTCGAATAGTGGGATCAGGACGTCGGAGAGCATGTCGCCGGCGAGCAGGACGCCACGGTCGGCGAGCAGGACCGCCGCGTGGCCGACAGCGTGCGCCTGATGCTCGATGATCTCGCCCGGCACCGGTCCACCGTCCACGGGCAGCGGGGTGACCAGCGCGACCAGGTCGAGAGGGATGTCGGACCCGCCCTCCTCCGCCGCCCCCGCCTGCTGTTGCTCTCGGGTCTGACCGGCAACATCTGCGGCAGCGGCCGTCGCGTAGCGCGGCACGTCGCCGAACCGGGGATGCCAGAGCAGGTGGTCCCAGTGGGGATGGGTGGAGAACCCGGCGACCACCGGAACGTCGAGCTGGTCGACGTCATCGGCCAGCTGGCTCAACTCGGAGCCGGTGATGCCCGGATCGATCAGGATCAGCCCATCGTCGGTGCGCACCACGATGGAATTCGTCCACACCCACTCGCTCTGCCGGACCCAGACGCCGTCGGCCACCTGGTTCAGCCCGCCCATCTGCACTCCAATCGGTTGGTTAGGTGCTGAGACTGCGATCCGCGGCCGAATTCATCGCTCGCAGCGCCCGCTGGGCCGAATCGGGTTCGCGTAGCGGGACCTATTCGGCCCAGCCGCCACCGGTCATGAGGTCGCGCTAGTCGTTTACCTGGCCGTCGACGCCGAACTTCTGGCCGCTCTCCTGACCCTCGAGCCGCGAGAGCTCGGCGAGCTCCGGGTCGTCGGAGTCCTCGGGAGGCGGGGTCCCAGGCGCATCGCTCAGGACCTTGTCGTGGTCCTCCTTGAACCGGCGGTCGTTCTCCTTGCGGAAGATCCTCGGGTTGTAGCGAGCGTCGTCGGAGAGGTTGATCTCGACCGTCTTTTTGTCCGGGTTGCACCTGACGGCCAGCTCCTCGCCAGGGTCGGGGAACCGAAGTGGGCTGAACTGCTGGTGAGTCTCGGCCCGGAATGGATTGGTGCCGCCGTCGGGATACACGTCCAGGACGACGTCGAAGCGACTCGTGCTGCGCCCGCGCGAGTCAGTGTTCGTAACTCCATGCCGTGACAAGGCAATCGTCACGACCTTCGCCTTGCCGGTCTGCGTCATCCGATTGAAGCCCAACATCGCCGCCTCCTTGCGCTGCGGTCGTCGCCGTTTCGCGAGACGCTACCTGCAGCCCAGCGCGAGGCGGTACTCGTCCAGGAGAGGGGTCAGACTCGAGCCCGGGATGCACCTGAAGCGCCGGCGACCAGACCTACCGGACCTACTACGCGACCAGGAGGCCGTTTATGACCGTCCGACACATCGAGCACATCGGAATCGTCGTCGACGATCTCGCGGCAGCGACTGAATTCTTCGCCGCCCTCGGACTCGAAGTTGAGGGCGAGACCTCCGTCTCGGGCGACCTCGTGGACCGGATCAACGGGCTCGAGGGTGTTCAGGCGGACATCGTGATCCTGCAAACGCCCGAAGGCGACTGCAAGCTCGAGCTGGCCAAGTACCGCGCACCCGCGCATCAGGGCGAGGCCGTGCCGGCGCCTCCCAACACCCCCGGGATCCGCCACATCCTCTTCGTCGTCGACGACGCCGAAGGGACGCTGGCCCGCCTGCAAGACCACGGCGGCGAGCTCGTCGGCGAGTTCGTGAACTACGAGGACATCTACTGGCTCTGCTACGTCCGCGGCCCTGCTGGAATCATCGTCGAGCTGGCGCAGGAAATCGGCTGAGCGCACGAGCCCCAGGCGCCGGACTCCGTCACCGGTTGGGGGATCACTTCAGCTTCACGGCCGCCGAGTCGTCAGTCTCGTTGCCGGCGGCCGAGCGGAGGTTTCGTCGTTCTTGTCGGGGGCAGGATTTGAACCTGCGAGCTCCGGGTTACGAGATCGCGCTAGGCAGTGGAGTCCATCTGCGATCCCGCATTCCCATGCGGTTTCTCTTGCTCTGAGTTGTCCCCACTTCGCTCAAATTGGTAGCAAGATTGGTAGCAAGCCCGAAAGCGGCCTCGGCCCACGCGCCGCCCTGGGACAGATCCGGCGAGTACTGCCAGCTGGTCGCCCTGCCCGAGGGAACGCAGGCCGAGCGGGTTTGCGAGGCGCTCGCCCAGAGCATCGCCGACCCTGCCCGTCGAGCTTCGCCGCTCGCTGACCTGGGGCCAGGGCCATGAGATGTCACTTCACCGGCGCTTTTCGGTCAAGACCGGCGTCGACTTCTTTTTCTGCGACCCGAAGAAGCCGTTGGCAGCGGGGCTAAAACGAGAACACCAACGGATTGCTTCGCCAGTACTTCCCCAAGGGCCAAAGCCTCGCGGGGATCACTCAGGAGCGACTCGACGAGGTCGCCGAGCTGCTCAACGGCCGGCCGCGAAAGACGCTCGGGTTTTGGACCCCGGCCGAGAAGCTCACCGAGCTGATCGAGGGGCTCGCCGAGACCGGCCCCGAGAGACGATGCGAAACGTCAGGGGTGGTGCATTGACCGGTTGAGGTCAAGACGAGAAGTGAGCCTTTTCACTCCACACGGGAAGCGCAGCTTTCGGGATACTGCGCGGGCGATGTCGCAGGAGAACGTGGAAATCGTTCGAGGGCTTCAACCCGGCCCGGACCTCGACCTCACGGAACTGTTCGTAGTTGGGAGGGACGACGACGAGGTCGAGGCCGCGGTGGCCGCCGCAGCGCCGGCATTCACCGATGACTTTGTCTGCATCTTTCACGCCCTCTCGGAAGAGCCTCGCCTCGGCCATCGACGGGTTACGTCGGAGCTGGTTGGACTGGCTCGCGCCCTGGGAGAGCTATCGCACCGAGATCAAGGAGCTCGTCGACGCGGGGGATCGGGTCGTCGTTGTCAGTCGCGACTTCGGACGTCGTCCTGGAATGGACCTCGAAGTGCATTTCGATGGCTGCGCGGTCTGGACCGTTCGTGACGCCAAGATCGCGCGCGCGGAGTTCTTTTCCACCGATCGCGCGGCAGCCTTCGAGGCGGCCGGCTTGTCGCTATAGGAAAGTCACGCTTCGGACGAAGAGAAGCGGAACTATCGACGAAGTATTCGCGGCCTACGACCGGGCTAAGTGCTGCTTTGCGGGAACCTCCGTGCCCGGGACAAAGTCGACCGCGCTCTGCGCTCAAGGCTCAGGCGCTTGTGCCGATGCCAACCACATGTGGCAACGCCTGGCAATCGCCGCTGCTGTGTGCACGGCAGTCATTGTTTCCGCCTGCGGGCATGTAGACCGCGATGACGATGCCCTGATCCGATCGGCCGTCGGCGGCGCTCTTCTTTCCGCCGTGAATGGTGAGGGCGCTGCAGCCTGTGACGCGTTTACCGACGAGGCAGAGGCCGAGATGCTCACTCGGATCAACGCCCTTTACGCCACCCACGCCCATCCGAGGCGGTTCACCTCCTGTTCAGACGCCGTCGAGGCGGCCCACAAGGGCCCGTCTGAGCCGGGTGATCGGAAGGATGCTGCCGCTATTGCCGAGCTAGTTGATTCCGCCTCGCTGGTTGGAGAACGTCAGAGTCGAGGGCGACCAGGCAACCGCCACGCTCCAGAACCCACCGGCCGATGTTCCGTTGCGCCTCGTTGATGGTCAATGGCTCATTGCCAGCGCAGACTGGCTCGTGCGTAGTCCCGGGTAGTTTTGGAGCCTTTCTTACAGAGCATGGTGGGTTGGGTCGCAACAGCGAAAGCCACTCGACGGAAGCTTTTGCATGGGAAGTAGCGCTTCTCGTCCGAAGTGATGCTTTACGAGATAGTCGATTCGCCTGCGACTGAGCTCAGGTAGACCTGCGCGTGAAATAGTTGCGCTATGTGAAGCGAGAGCCTGGCCCTGGCGCCTACAACGAGCTTACGAGGGTCTCGGCCGCGCGGCGGACGCTCCGCTCATCCCTAACACTTCTTAGGTAGCAACCTAACTTACGGCCGTGTCTACGAACGCCTCGGTCTCGGCTTGCGTAAGCGGCCATGCGTCGAAGGCCACGAAGCAGCCCTCCTCCTTTGGTCCTAGGCGTAGGCGCTGTAATCGATGGGGTTGGGCCCCTGTGGGTCGTTGCCAGTGACGTGCGCAACGACGTAGCCCTGGCTCCCTTCGCCGGGAGGGGTGTACTTCTCCACCGTGTACCCCGGGCCGAGTACCGAGGCACAGTAGCCGCCACTGTCTCCCTCCTCGGGATGGGGGATCGTCTGCTTGAACGCGCGCGCGCTTACCCCGATTGCTGCACACGATCTCCACACTCCCTCCGTGCAGCCGCCACAGTTGCCGAAGGCCGTTGAGTTCCCCATGTCGTCGTCCCCCCATTGCCGGCCGCAGGTCGTCGTCGGAACATCGTGAAACAGGCTGCCCTTACCGACTGGCAGCCGCTCGAAGAGCGACTGACCCATGTCGGGCGCGATGCCGGTGTCGGCGGCGACCTGTTGGATGGCGCTTCGAAGCTCAGCAACGGTTGGCACGACAGAAACTCGGGCTTCTGGCCGTGACCTCCGTTGTGGCCGTGACCGGCCGCGGCCGTCGGCGCGAGGCTTGCGACCAAGGCGAGCAGGAGCATCAGTGTGGCCGAGGCCAGGCGCCGGTGCGTGATCGTCGCGGTCTTCAATTCGGATGTCCTTTCCTCGCCGGACTGAGGCGGACCCTATAGCAAGGGGACCGGCCCCCGGGCAATGTGCCCGCCTTCGCTCTCGAGTAGGACGACAGCCGGCGGAGCCGCTGGCACCAAGAGAATCAGGCAGTTCGCGGCATGATCGCCGTGCGAGGGAGGCGAATCCCTATCCAACCAGCCGGGCCCCGTACGCGCGTTCGTCGTCCTAGCGTCTATTGCGCTTCCCATTGCGACTAACCCCGCTTGCCACGCACGGACGCCGATCGAAATTGGTAGCAAGAGCCCTCTTTTCTGAGCGGGCCCCGGAACAGAAAGGCCCGCCTGAGCGGGCCTTTCTCCTATAGCGGGGGCAGGATTTGAACCTGCGACCTCCGGGTTATGAGCCCGGCGAGCTACCTGACTGCTCCACCCCGCGGCGGTCGTTTGACGTTAGCAGGGTGTGAACGGCTCGCCAACCCCGCGGCGAACAGCGAGAATCCCAGCATGCACGCCGATTCTGACGTCTACCAGGTCCAGCCCATTGGCTTCGTTGCTCGCCGCGAAGCGAGCCGATTGACGACGGCTGGGGCGAGGTCGTCGCGACGATCCAGCTCGATCCCGACGCGGTTGGACCGGAGAGCCTCAAGGGGCTCGACGAGTTCTCGCACGTCGAGGTCATCTACCTCTTTCACCTCGTCGACCCGGCTCGCACGAGCGCAACGCGCGGCGGCCGCGCAACAACCCGGACTGGCCGGAGGTCGGGATCTACGCGCAGCGGGCGAAGCGCCGGCCGAACCGGCTGGGTGTGAGTCTCTGCGAGCTGCTGGGCATCGAGGGCACGACGCTCACCGTGCGCGGCCTCGACGCGATCAACGGCACGCCCGTCCTCGACCTCAAGCCGTACATGACGGAGTTCGCGCCGCAGTCCGAGGTCCGCCAGCCGGGTGGAGCCGCGAGCTCATGCGGGGCTACTGGTAGCTCGCGCGAGCACGTCGGGGAGCTGGCGCCGCGAGGTGACGTCGAGCTTGCGAAACGCGCGACCCAGGTGGGTCTCGACCGTCTTCTCGGTGACGAACAGCGTCTGGGCGATCTCGCGGTTGGTGCCGCCCGGCGGCGGCGAGCTCGACCACGCGCCGCTCGCTGGGGGTCAGCGAGTCGCCGCCGGAGCGGTCGGTCGTGCGCGGCCGGACGCCGATCGCCGCCAGCTCGGCCCGCGCCCGGCGCTCCAGGCCCGGCCGCCGCAGCGCGCCGCCAGGGCGAGCCCTTCGAGCAGCGGCTCCCGCGCCGCGGTCCGCTGTCCGGCCGCGCGCTGCGTCGCGCCGAGGTCGACGAGCACCCGGGCGTGCTCGAGGCGGGCCGGGACGGCGCCAGCATCGCCAGCGCCTGGTTGAGCAGCTCGGCCCGCTCGCCGGCGCGGGACCGACGAGGCGCTCGGCGCGCAGCGCGATGCCGATCGCGCGCGGCGCGCCGAACGTCCGCGCGCGGCGCAGCTCGTCGGCGGCCAGGTCGCGCGCCTCCTCGTGGCGGCCGACCTCGGCCAGCGAGAGCGCCGCCGCGGAGCGCCACGGCAGCACCGCCGGGTTCTCGCCGCCGAAGGCCGGATGGTCGAGCTCGCAGCCCCGCAGCTCCTCGATCGGCCGCCTCGTGGTTGCCGGCCGCGGCGCGCAGCACGCCGGAGGCGTAGCCGCAGCTGCGAGCTGGGCGAGAACTCGGTGTCGTAGCGGATGCCGGCGCGTCGATCAGGCGGCGCAGCGACTCGGGCGTCTCGTCGCGCTCCAGTCCCGCCAGCACCGCCGCCGAGACCGCCAGGACGACGAACTCGGTGCCGAGCAGGTCGGGGGCGAGCTCGATCGCGGCCTGCGCGTCGGCCTGGGCCGCGATCAGGTCGCCGCGGCGGATCGCGATGAACGCGCGCAGGGCGAGCATGCTCGACCACGGTCAGCGCCGCGCCACGTCCCGCGCGCGCGCGAGCATCTCGTCGGTGCCGCGCAGGGCCGCGTCGAGCTCGTCCGAGGCCGAGCACGGCCAGCGCGACGATCGCCCAGTTCTCGCCGCGCTGCGGTTCGAGCGGCAGGCCGGCGGCGAGCGCGCGCTGGGCCAGTCGATCGCCGTGGATGCCGAGCGCAGGTACATCAGCTCGTCCATCGCCAGGGTGGCGAGCGTCGTCGGCCTCGAGCACGCTGCGCCGGGCCGCCCGGATCCGCAGCTGCGGCGATCGTCGCTCGGCCTCGCGCCGCGCCGAGGCCGAGGTGTAGCTGAGCGCCGAGCAGCGCGACCTCGAGGCTGCTCGCGCGCCGGTTCCGGCCCGGCAGTCGCTCCTGGGCGCGGCGCAGGATCGCCGCCCCTTCCGCCGGCGCGCCCGGCGAAGAACAGCATGCCGCTGAGCTCGATCGCCGCGGCGACGATCGCAGCCGTCGTCCTCGGCGTGCTCGACGATCTCCGACAGCGGCGCCACCGCCTCGGGGCGCCGGCGCGGGCGCGCGCCTGGCCGAGCTCGAGCACGACCGCGGCGCGCTCGGCGTCGGCGGGGGGCTCGTCGAGGGCGCGGGCGAGC
Organism: uncultured Solirubrobacterales bacterium; assembly: GCA_963796815.1. Taxonomy (GTDB): domain Bacteria; phylum Actinomycetota; class Thermoleophilia; order Solirubrobacterales; family 70-9; genus WHSW01. Next base: position 124,397 of record CAWCNF010000007.1, on the reverse strand, counting down.
AGTGCGGCCGCGCGGCCGGCGTCGCCGAGCGCCAGCGCGTCGCGCGCGGCGTCCGCAGCAGCGCCACCGCCTCGGGGTCGGCGCCGGCTCGGTGTGCATCGACCTGCGCCGCCACCTGCCCGCCGGCGCCCCGCGCGCCGCGCAGGATCTCGGCCGCAGCGCGATGCAGTCGCTCGCGCTCGGCCGGCGACAGGTCGCCGTAGATCGCGGTGCGCAGGATCGGGTGGGTGAAGCGGACCGTGCCGCCGGACTCGATGATGCCGGCGGACGACCAGCGCCGCCATCGCCGCCTCCAGTCGGCGTCGGCGAGCCCGGCCAGCCGCGCGGCGTCGCCCACCTGGGCGCCGTCGCCGAGCACGCTGAGCGCGCGCGCGAGCGGTCGGCCGCCGGAGGGCACCGCGCGCGAGACGGAGCAGCACCGTGTTGGCGACGCCGCGCGGGACGAGCGCGGCCGACGTCCGCGCCGCGGCCGCGGCGTGTCGGATCGAGGCCGCGGCCGCGGCCTCGTCGAGCAGCTCGCCGAGCAGGAACGGGTTGCCGCCGGTCACCTCGAGGCACGCGCGCACGAAGCGCGCGTCGGGCTCGGCGGAGAGCCGGTCGGCGACGAGCGAGCGACCGCCGCCTCGGTCAGCGGCGCGAGGCGCAGCAGCTCGACGGCCGGGTCGGCGACGAGCGTGGCCGCCTCGGCATCAGCGCGGGATCGAGCGGCCGCGTGGCGAGGATCAGCGCGAGCGGCTGCCCGCTCGAGCCGCCGCGCGATGAACGCGAGCGCGCGAGCCGACGGCGCGTCGCACCACTGCAGGTCGTCGACGCGAGCACCAGCGGCGTGTCGGCGGAGAGGTTCGAGGCCAGCCAGTACAGGCCGTGCTGCCACGCGTAGCCGGGGTCGCTCGGCGGCGGGCCCGGGCGGCGCGCGCCGCGTCCCGGGCATCGGCGCTCCAGTGAGCACGTCCGCGGCCAGCGCCGCCGCTCCGGCCAGCCAGCGCTCGCGCTCGTCGGCGTCGGCCTCCAGCAGGGCGCGCTCGAACAGCTGGCGCACCACCCCGAACGGGAAGCCCTGCTCGAGCTCGGTCGCGCGCGCGCGCGAGCACCCGAACCCCGAGCTCTGGCCGCGCCTCTGCGCGCCTCCTCGAGCAGCCGCGACTTGCCGATGCCCGGCGGCGCCCTCGATCAGCAGAGGCGCACCCGCGCCGTGCTCCACGGCCCGGAGCGCGGCCCGACGCACCCGAACCTCCTCGCTCGCGCTCCAGGAGCGCGGCGGGATCGGCGGAGGTTGAGGCATCCATGCGCGGTCGATCGTAAGTGGCGGCTGCGGTCACGCCAAATGTTCGGGGTCCGATGTCAGGGGATCCACCCGATGTGCGGGGCGGCTTTTCGAGCAGCAGCATGGCTCGCAGATCAAGCAACGGGCGATTAATCGCCCCTCAACTGAAGGGACCGTCATGAACACATACGCAATTCGCCGCAAGCACGCCTGGGAGTTCGACCCGGAAGAGCTGCAGGCCGTCGCGCGTCTGGTTCAGGAAGGCAGTCGCTGACGACGAGTTCCCGCACGGACATCCGCTGGATTCGCAGCTACGTGCTGGCCGAGCCCGACGGAACTCTCGGAAGCATCTGCATCTACCAGGCGAGCAGCCCGGAGGCCGTTCGCCGTCCACGCCGAGCGCGTCGGGATGCCGCGGCGGACGAAATACCACGACGTCGCCGACACGGTCGTCATCCGCCCCGACCCGGTCGCCGAGCCGGCCACCGCGTAAACGCAAAGGAGTCACCTCGATGTCGTCTAACTCACATCATCCTCCGTACCTCCGCGGCACCACCCCCGCCGCGCAGGTTCAGGCGCCACGTAACGTTCAGCAACATCGCCGTGATGTTGCTGGCGTTCGTGGTCCTCGGCGGTGGCGCGTGTATGCAGCCTCCGATCTCGGGCAGAAACGAATCGAGGGCAAGAGCATCGCTCGCAACGCGATCACCTCGCCGAAGGTCAAGAACCACTCGCTCAAGGCCCAGAACTTTGTCTAGGGTCAGGTCCCCTCCGGGCCGCAGGGTCCCTCAGGGCCCCCGGGGAGCGCGGCGGTGACTGGCGGGCCGGGCACCGGGTCCGCAGGGGGACGCCGGGAGTCCCGGTGAGCCGGGGACCGCTCGCGCATACGGCGCCGTGGACCCCGGTGGGAACCTGTCGCGGTCTAAGGGCATCGTCGGCGTGTCAAACCCACAGGGCGAGTTCTGTGTGGCGCTTGCGCCGGGGATTGACCCGGCCACCACGGTTGCTGTCGTCACACCCGACTTCGGCACCGACAGGACCAACTACGGGACCAACGAGGACCAGGCGTTTGCCGAATGGGACTCAGGTGACTGCGACGACGGTTCGCTGCAGGTGTTCACCGGCAACAGGAGCGAGTCACTTGCGCCGGCGCCTTTGCTTTCGTCACCGACGTCCACTTGACCGCCAGAACCAGGGCTTCTCGATCAGTCGATTCCGTGATCGCAACCCCAGCGGCAGCTTCCGAGCCCCCGGGCAACCGGGGGCCCTGATCTGTGAGAGGGTGGCGCTCGTGGCCGTGACGATCCACCATCTCAACTGCGGGACGATGTGCCCCTACGGCGGCAAGCTGGTCAGCGGCGAGGGTGGCTGGACCGGCGCCCACGTGGTCTGTCACTGCCTGCTGATCGAGACCGCTGACTCGCTCGTGCTCGTCGATACCGGGATGGGCGTCGACGACCTTCGCCATCCCTACCGGCGCCTCGGCGTCCCGTTCTCGGCCGCCTTCCGCCCGTCGGGCGACGGCTCGGAGGCGGCGGTCGAGCGAATCCGCGGGCTTGGCCTCGACCCGGCGGACGTGCGCCACATCGCCTGCACCCACCTCGACCTCGACCACGCCGGCGGCCTGCCGGACTTCCCCGCCGCCGAGGTGCACACCTTCCGGCCAGAGCACGAGGCCGCGGTCAACCCGAAGCTGCTCGACCGCCCGCGCTACCCCCGCTGCCATTTCGCGCACGGGCCGAAGTGGGCGGTGCATGACGTCGACGGCGACGACTGGTTCGGCTTCGAGAGCATCCGCGTGCTGCCCGGCGTCGACCCCGAGATCCTGCTGATCCCCCTCGTGGGCCACTCGCGCGGGCACACAGGCGTCGCGGTCCGCGATGGCGCGGGCTGGATGCTGCACTGCGGCGACGCCTACTTCAACCACGCGGAGATGGAGACCCCTCCATCCGCGCCGGTCGGGATCGGGACGTTCCAGCGGCTGATGGCCGAGGACAACAAGGCCCGGATGCAAAACCAGGAACGGCTGCGCGAGCTCCTGGGCAACCACGGCGGCGAGGTCCGGGTCTTCTCGGCGCACGACCCGGTCGAGCTCGAGCGCGAGCTCGCCGCAAGCCCAGCGGTCGCCGCATGAGCCGCGGCGCCGTCGTCATCACCGGCGCCTCCACCGGGATCGGTCGCGCCAGCGCGCTGCGACTCGATCGCGCCGGCTTCGACGTGTTCGCCGGCGTGCGCAAGCGCGAGGACGCTGAGGCCCTCACGACCGCGGGCTCGGACCGGCTGCGACCGCTGACGATCGACGTCACCGACCCCGACTCGATCGCGTCCGCGGCGGCTGAGGTCAATGAGCTGACCGGCGGCACGCTCGCCGGTCTCGTCAACAACGCGGGCATCGCCGTCGCCGGGCCGATCGAGGCGCTCGATCTCGATCAGCTGCGCCGCCAGTTCGACGTCAACTTCTTTGGCCAGGTGGCGGTCACCAAGGCATTCCTTGCAGCGATTCGCGCCGCCAAGGGCCGGGTCGTGTTCATGTCCTCGGTCGGCGGACGGCCCGGTGGCGCCCTCCCCTACGCCTCGCCCTACGGGGCCTCCAAGCACGCGCTCGAGGCGCTCGCAGACTCGCTGCGGATTGAGATGCGGCCGTTCGGCGTGGAGGTGTCGATCATCGAGCCGGGGGCAGTCGCCACGCCGATCTGGGACAAGAGCATCGACGAGGCGGCCGAGACTCGCGAGGGCGTCCCGCCCGAGCTGCTCGAGATCTACGGCGATCGCATGGACAAGATGGCAACGCTGGCGGCGAAGACCGGCGCGCGGGGCGTCGACCCCGACGACGTCGCCGCCGCAGTCGAGGCCGCGCTCACCGCACCGAAGCCGAAGACCCGCCAGGTGGTCGGCCGCGAGGCGCGAATCCAGGCGCGCGTGGCGTCGATCCTGCCGAGCCGCGCCTTCGACCGGATCATCGAGCGCGAGATCGAGAAGTCTTAGCTGGGCTATCGCCGCCGCGGCTCGTCCCAGTCCGCCTCGGGCTGCACGGCGACGAGCTTGTTCGGGTTGATCATCGGATGCGTGCAGAAGTAGTGGCGGCGGATGTCGTCGAAGCGCACCGTGTCGGCGATCCCGGGCCACTGGTAGAGGTCGCGCGCATACGGCCAGAGGTTGGGATAGTCGACCAGCCGCCGCAGCGAGCATTTGAAGTGGATGTAGTAGACGGCGTCGAAGCGAAGCAGCGTCGTGAACAGGCGCCAGTCGGTCTCCACCGGCAGCTCGCCGAAGAGAAAGCGCCGTGAGCCGAGGCGCTCGTCGAGCTCGTCGAGCATCGCGAAGATCTCGGCGACCTGGCGCTCGTAGATCTCCTGGCTGGTGGTGAAGCCCGCCTTGTAGACGCCGTTGTTGACCGCGTCGTAGATGCGGTCGTTGAGCGCGTCGATCTCGGCGCGGATCGGCTCCGGGTAGAGGTCGAGAGAGTCTGGGTCGGCGAACTCCTCGAAGCGGGTTCCAAGCATCCGCAGCACGTCGCCCGACTCGTTGTTGACGATGCGCCCGCTCTTCGTTCCCAGAGCACCGGCGTCGAGGCGCGGTCGTCGAACTCGGGGTCGGACTCGTTGTAGGCCTCAGCGAGAAGTCGAAATCCTCGGCGTCGTCGGTGTACTCACCACCGGTGAAGCGCCAGCCCTTCGAGTCGCGGATCGGGTGCACGATCGACAGCCCGATCGCGTCCTCGAGACCCTTCAGCCTGCGCCCGATACCACCCGCTGCGCCCAGGGGCACGCCCACGCGGCTAGAGGTGGTACCTGCCAGCCTCAACCGGATACGGGGTGGAGCCGTCGGTCGATACCCAGTCGCGAAACGCGCTGTCCTGACGATCGAACGATCCGTCGTCACCCGACTCGCGGCCGAGGCTGAATTCCTGTGTCGAAGCTTCCATGCATGACGACTACCCGCCCGCCCGGGCCGCCGAACGGGCGCGCTCCAGGATCTCGAGCACCGTGACCGCGTCGGCCGGGTCCACGGGCGGTGGCTCGCCCGAGCGCAGCGCGGCCTCGAGCTCGGCGTAGAAGCGCGGCCAGGCACCAAGTTCCGACGGCACCGGCTGGGACTCGTCGCCGCGCACCAGCCGGCCCCATCGCTCGGGCGACTCGCCGCCCCAGTCGGTGCCCCGGCCCGGGCGCTCGCCGGCGCGAAGCGCGTCCTCCTGACCGTCGAGCTCGTCGACCACGAACGCGCCCTCGCTCGCGAGCACCCGCAGGCGCGGACCCGGCGCCGCCGCCACCGCGGACGCCCAGAGATGGCTCTTGACCCCAGACTCGTGGGTGAGCGCGATGAAGGCATCGTCGTCGGCCGCCCCCCCGCGGCGCGCGTCGACCTCGCCGTGGACGTTGTCGACCGGGCCGAAGAGAACGAGGGCCTGATCGACCAGGTGCGTGCCGATGTCGAGGAGCACTCCCCCGCCTCGCTCCGGCGGCGTCTCCTCCCGCCACGCGCCGGCCTTCGCCTCCGGCCGCCAGCGCTCGAAGCGCGACTCGTACCGATACACCCGGCCTAGCCGCCCCTCGTCGAGCAGGCGTCGCAGCGTGAGCTGGTCGGAGTCCCAGCGACGGTTGTGAAACGTGGTGAGCAGAACGCCAGCTGACCGGGCTTGCTCGACCAGCGCCCGGGCCTGCGCGCTCGTCGGGGCCAGAGGCTTGTCGACGACCAACGCCAGACCCGCGTCGATCGCCCGCTCCGCGAGCTCGGCGTGGGCCTCGTTCGCTGTCGCGATGACCGCGAGGTCGTGCTCGGCGGCGCGCTCCCACACCGCGTCGGCGCTCGGCTCGACCTGGGCGTCGGGGTACTCGCGCACCGCCTGCGCGCTGCGCTCGGGGCTGGCGGTGATGATCGTCGTCAGCCGCAGGCCGGGGGTGGCCGCGATCAGCGGCGCGTGAAAGACCGATCCGGCGAGCCCGTATCCGACCAGCGCGACCCGGAGGTCCGCCGGCGCCCCGAGGCTCAGCGCGCCGCGGCGCGGCGACGCTGGGTCACGGCGTCGATCGTGACCGCACCGAGCAGCACGGCGCCGGTGATCATGAACTTGACGTCCGAGTCGAGCGCCAGCAGGTCCATGCCGTTCGAGATGGAGCCGATCACCAGCGCGCCGAGCAGCGCCGACCAGATGAAGCCGCGACCGCCGAAGAGGCTCGTTCCCGCGATCACCGGACCGGCGATCGCGAGCAGCAGCACGTCGCCGGTGCCGGACTGCTGGTTGACAGCGAGCCCGCGCGAGGCCGCGAGGACGCCGCCGAAGGCCGCCAGGGTCGAGGCGATGGTGAAGACGCTGACCTTGATCACGTTGATGCGGATACCGGCGCGGCGCGCGGCCTCCGCGTTGCCGCCGACGGCGAAGATGTGGCGACCGTAACGGGTGCGCTCGGTGATGAACGTAAAGAACACCGAGAGCACGATCACGAGTAGAACGGCCAGGGGCACGCCGCGATCCTGGTTGAGGATCTCGACCGCGGCGATGATCGCCGCCGCGACGGCGACCAGGCGGACCACGGTGCCCGTGATCGGCCCGACCTCGAGCCCGGCGGCGGCGCGGCGCCGGCGGGCGAAGAGCACGCTGGCCGCGTAGAGCCCGATCGCGACGGCGCCGATCAACCAACCCGTCTGGGCGTCGAAGAAGGTGGTCGTCAGGTCCGTGATGATGCTCGGCGGGAGGTTCACCGAGCCGGTGTCGCCGAGGACATAGAGCAGCGCTCCCTGCCAGGCAAGCAGGCCCGCAAGGGTGACGACGAACGACGGCACTCCGAAGCGCGTGATCACCAGTCCGTTGAAGAGGCCGATCGCGGCGCCCACACCGAGCCCGGCGAAGATCCCGAGAATCGGCGCCCAGCCGTGCTGGACGCTCAGCACCGCCATCACACCGGCAGCGAGGCCGCTGACGGCGCCGACCGACAGGTCGATCTCGCCGAGCAGGAGGATCAGCACCACGCCGATCGAGATCGTCGCCGTCGCGGCGATCTGGAGGCTGAGGTTCGAAAGGTTGATCGCCGACAGGAAGCGGTCGTTGGCGATCTGGAAGATCGTCCAGATGATCGCGATCCCGAGCAGGACACGCACCGAGCCGAGGTCGCCTCGCGCGAGCGCGCGGAGGGCACGACCGAACGACAGGCCCTCGTCGGCCTCGGCCGGGGCGGTCCCGATGGCGCCGTCGCCGGTGGCGGGTTCCGCACTCATTGAATGTGCTCGTCGGAGGAGTGGTCGACGACGTCCTGGTCCGCGCCGGTGATCGAGGCGACGATCTGCTCACGCGTCGCCTCGTGTGCGTTGAAGGTGGCAGCCAGTTGCCCGAGCCGCAACACGACGATCCGGTCGGAGATATGGAAAACGTTGGCGAGGTTGTGGCTGATCACGATCACGCCGAGGCCGCGGTCGCGAAGGCGCTCGACCAGCTTCAGGATCTGGGCCGTCTGGATGATCCCGAGCGCCGCCGTGGGCTCGTCGAGGATCACCACCTTCGGATCGCCGAGCAGCGAGCGGGCGATTGCCACGGCCTGGCGCTGACCGCCGGAGAGCGATGCAACCTCGGTGCGCACGCTTCGCAACGTCGTCACGCCGAGCGAGCTGAGTAGCTCGACGGCCTTCTTCTCCATCGTCGTCTCGTCGAGGACGTGGACGCCGGGGATCGTGTTCGCGACCTCCTGGCCCAGGAACAGATTCGCGACGACGTCGAGGTTCTCGGCGAGCGCGAGGTCCTGATAGACGGTCGCGATTCCGTGCGAGGTCGCGGCCTGCGGAGTCGAGAACTTGACCGACTTGCCCTCGAACCAGGCCTCGCCCGAGTCGGCGGGCTGCACGCCCGCCACCGCCTTGATCAGCGTCGACTTGCCCGCGCCGTTGTCGCCGACGAGGCCGACCACCTCGCCCGGGTAGAGCTCGAGGTCGACGTCCTTGAGGGCCTCCACGGGCCCGAAGCTCTTCGTATAGCCCTTGAGCACGAGGAGAGGTTGGGTGGACGAACCGGCCCCGGTGGCCTCGGCCGTTTTATCGGTCTGGCTCATCACTACCTCTCCTCGCGCCTCAGGCTATCTCCTGTCCGCTACTGGATTCCTGCGTCCTTGCACGCCTGAGCGAACTCCTGCGTGCAGATGTCGCTGGCGGTCCAGTAACCGTCGGCGACGATCGTGTCCTTGACGTTGTCCTTGAACACGGGGACCGTGTCGGTGATCGCGGCCGGAACGTCGGCGGTGCCGTTGTTCTCCGTGCCGTTGATCACGTCGGACTGCGCCGGGTCCTCACCGTTGACGACCGCAACCGCGAGCGTCGCGGCGTTCTCGGCCAGCGGCTTGATCGGCTTGTAGACCGTCATGTACTGGTCGCCGGCGAGGATCCGCTGGATTGCTGCCAGCTCGGCGTCCTGACCGGTGACGGGGATCGTCGACGGGTCGATGCCGGCCGACTTGAGCGCCGCAATCGCGCCGCCCGCAGTGCCGTCATTGGCGGCGTAGACGCCCTTGAATCCGTCCTTGCCCAGCGCGGTGATGGACTGCTCCATCTCACGCTGCGCGTTCTCCGGCAGCCAATCAGGCGTGTCGAAGTTCTTCGCAACGTCGATGCCCTTGTCCGTGAAGACAGCCGAGGCGCCTTCCTTGAAGAGCTTCGCGTTGTTGTCCTTCGGGTCGCCGTTGATCTGCACGATCGGCCCGGTCGGATTGCCGTCGTCGGCCAGCTTCTTGGCCAGCGCCTCACCCTGCTGCTTACCGACCTCAGAGCTGTTGAACTCCGCGTAAGCGGCGAGATCAGCGTTGAGGATCAGGCGGTCATAGCTGATGACCGGGATGTTCTGCTGCGCGGCGCGCTGAACCATGCCGGCCGCGGAGGTTGAGTCGACCGGGTCGAGGACGATCACGTCGACGCCCTGGGTGACCATGGCCTCAACCTGAGACTGCTGCTTGGTCGTGTCCTGGTCGGCGTTCTGGTACAGGACCTCGCAGTCGGGGCACTGTGCCTTGACGGCGGCCTCGAACAGCGGTTTGTCCTGGGTCTCATACCGCGCCGTCTCCGTCTCGGGCAGCAGGAAACCGATCTTGCCGCTGCCCGTGGAGCCGGACGCGCTCGTGCTCGAGCTGCTGCTCGAGTCGCTGGTACCGCAGGCACCGATGCCGATGGCGGCGGCACACACCGCCGCCGGCACGAGCCAGCGCTTCTTGGGACTCATGTGGGGGTCTCCTCTCTCTTGCGCTCACGCGCATCTGTGGTGCGCTTGCGCGCATTCTCTTTACTCACGCCGCCTCCGCTTCGAGCTGCGACGCGTAGAAACGATCCGACTCGTGGAGCACGAGGGCGAGGGCGCCGAGCATCTCAGCACGCTCCCCAAGCACTCCGGGAACGATTTCAAGCGAGGCCGCGGCCGTCGGGATCGCGACCCGGCGGACCACCTCGCGAATTGGTTCGAGCAGCACGTCACCGGCGGCACTGAGATCGCCGCCGATGATCACGCACTCGGGGTTGACGAGATTGCAGAGATTGGCAACGGCCACGCCGAGCGCCCTGCCGGCGTCGGCGATCAGCCGCTGGGCGGCGTCGTCGCCGGCGGCGCAGAGCTCGAGCAGCCGCCGCGTCGACACCTGCTCGCCGCGGCTGGCGCTGAGGGCTGCGGCGATCGCGCGCGTTGATGCCAGCGTCTCGAGACAGCCGCGGTTGCCGCAGCGACAGACCGGGCCGTCGGCGATCAGCACGGTGTGCCCGATCTCGCCGGCGGTCCCGTTGATCCCGTGTTGAAGTTTCCCCTTGGAGAGCAGGCCGCCGCCGATGCCCGTCGCGATCTTCAGGTAGGCGACCTCGGAGCGGCCGACAGCCGCGCCCCAGACCAGCTCGGCGAGAGCGCCGAGGTTGGCGTCGTTTTCCACCTCGACCGGCATCCCCAGCCGTCGGCTCGCCTCGGCCGCGGCGTCGACCCCGACCCAGCCCGGAAGGATCGAATTGCCCTGGACGGTCCCGGTCGAGCGATCGATCGGCGCTGGCAGGCCCATGCCGACACCGATGACGCGGCTGCGCTCCACCCCGGCCTCGTCGAGGACCTGGTCGACGAAGTCAGCGGCCGCGTCGAGGCCGTGCGACGCCGAGTGATCGACGTTGAGCTCGCGCCACGTCTCGGCAAGGACGGTGTGCGAGAGGTCCGAGACGGCGACGCGGAGGTGGCGGTGGCCGAAGTCGATGCCCACGGCCACGCCCGCCGAGTCGTTCAGGGAGACGAGCACCGGAGGCCGCCCTGCCCCCGGCTCGCCGTCGGCCGCGACACCATCGCGTTCGGAGACGAGCCCGGCCTCAACGAGATCGCCGACGATCGTCGAGATCGTCGAGCGGGAGAGATCGGTGATCCGGGCCAGCTCAGCGCGACTCGCATGCCCGCGTTCACGCAGGGCATCGATCACGCGCTTGCGGTTGCCCTCCCTCAGGGAGGTCAACGAGCCACTCCTCCTCACGAGTCAATGAATTACATAGGCGGGGGGGTTTGTCAAGACTTCACGCGATATTTCCGGCCGAAAGGCGTTTTTTTGTTCGGTACTCGGCAATATCGCCTTGCAGCGTTCGTAACAGTGGCGCACAAGCGGCATGAACAAGCCCGATCAAATAGGCCGCTGCCGCCCTCGATTTGTCCGGCGCCCAACAAAAGGGGTCAGACCCCTTAACACGGCGCAACGCACGGGGTCAGACCCCTCGGCACGGCCGCGCCTAGGTTTCAGGGGCTTGCTGGAGCCCGGTCCACGACCAGCGCGGTGTCGTCATCGCGCGCGGGATCGTGTCGCGGTCGTCTGAGTGCGAGAGGACGTCATCGACGGCCCAGCGCATGTAGTCGCGCATCGCCGCGCGGAAATCTGGGTCGTCGGGCATGTCGACATCGTCGAGTGCAGCGACGAAGCAGGCGAGGAACCGCTCGCCGAGATCGGACATGTCCCCGTGGCCGGCGTGCATCACGAGCACGGTCGACTGATCACCGCACTCGGCGGTGAAGGTCGGCGGCCCACCCATCACCTCGGCCCAGTAGGCGCCGAGGCGTTCGACGTGCTGGGGATGCTGGTCGCGGTGGGAGAACGGGTGGTTGAGCTCCGGGTCGGCCAGGCAGCGGGCGTGGTGAGCCTGGGCCAGCGCGCGGAAGGCGTCGGTACCTCCGGCGAACTCAAACAGGGTCGGGCGCATGACCTGAGGATCCCACACCGTCCGGGGCCCCGATCGCGCGCAGGTTGAAGCGGACCATCTCGACGAGGTCGCCGATCGCGATCGACTCGTCCGCGCCGTGCATGCCGTCGTGGTAGGTGGCGAGATCGGTGTGGAGGATCGGTGCGAAGCCGTAGGCGGCGGTGCCGAAGGCGTCGCGGATCCAGTGCGAGTCGGTGAAGCCAGGCGAGATCAGCGGCAGTAGCGCGGCGCCGTCGGCGCGCTCGGAGACCCACTCCTCAGCGAGGCGGTAAAGCGGCGTGTCGATCGAGGACTCGGTGCCGCCCTCGAGCGGTTCGAGGAGCTCGAGCTCGTAGCGAAACTCGTCGCCGATCGCCGTCTCGACGTGGGCGCGGATGTCGTCCTCACCCTGGCTCGGCAGCGCGCGGCAGTCGCAGATCACGTCGGCGTACGGGGGGATCACGTTCGCGGGCTCGTAGCTCTTTATGCCCGTCGGGGTCACCGTCATCCGCGCGATCACCGGCAGCTCCAGTGCGAGGAACGGGTGCAGAGCGGCTGCGCTCTCGATCGCACCGCTATCGGCGCCCTCCACGCCGAGCACCTCAAGCGCGCGGATCACTGTCGGAGACAGCTGGGGCTCTGGCGAATAGGCGAGCAGGCCGTCGATCGCCGCTGCGACGTGGCGGAGCGGGTTGTCGGCGCCGGTCGGCACCGAGGCGTGGCCGGCGCGCCCGAAGACGCGAATTCGCAGCGACGCCACCTTCTTCTCACCGACTGAGATCGTCACCACGCGGCGACCGTCGACCAGCTCGAGCAGCTCTCCCCCGCCCTCGTTGACCGCGAGGTCGCAGCGAATGTCAGGTCGCTCGCGCACCAGCCAGGACAGGCCGACGTCGGCCGTGTTCTTCTCCTCGTCGGACTCGGCGATGAACACCACGTCGCCCGGGGGCGTTACGCCACTGCGTGCGAGTTCGGCGAAGGCGACAGCGCGCGCTGCCACCTCACCCTTCATGTCGGCCGCGCCGCGACCGACCAGCATGCCGTCGCGCTCGACGCCCTCGAACGGGCCGACGGTCCAGTCGCTGTCCGGCGCCGGGACGACATCCGTGTGGCCGAGAAGCATCGTCGACGGGCCGTCACCACCCTCGATTCGCGCGATCAGGTTGAGTCGCTCAGGGTCGGGGCCGACGAGCTCGGGCCTGATCCCGGCGAGGGAGAGGTAACCGGCGAGCAGCTCGGCCGCGGTGCTCTCGCGCCCCGGCGGATTCGAGGTGTCGATCCGGATCAGCTTCTGGGCGAGGTCGAGGACCTCGGCGCGTAGGTCGGTCATCGGCCTGACAGCTCCCGCACGCGGTCGAGCGGGAACGCGTCCTGCATCGTTCCGTCGCGCCGCCGGCCGGGCTTCGCGGCGACGAGGCAGTTGTAGACCGCCTCGTGGGCCGCCTCATACGCGCCGGCGAAGAGCACCCGCAGCTGCCTGTTGGTGACGGGCGCCGCAGCCGTGGTCGCGAACGCGAGGCCGATCTCCCCGGAACCCGGCGACGCGTACGACCCGGCGCGCGCCAGGCCGAGCAGCGGTCGCAGCGCGAGCCGGCGCAGCTCGTGCGGGCCGAGCGGCGCATCGGTCGCGCACACGGCGATGCACGAGCCCTCCGGCGCGGGCGGGATCTCCGCGGGCGGAAGGGTCGTGCCGAGCAGGTCGAGGTACTCGCGGTCGCCGAAGTTGCAGAGCAGCAGAACGCCAACCGTGTGCTCACCGGCCACGCGCGAGGCCGTACCGATGCCGCCGGGGAAGTCGAAGCAGCTCATGCCGGTGCCCGCCCCGACAGTGCCCTCAGCGATCTCGGAGCCCAGCGCCGCCAGGGCGGCATCGACGTCGGCGGCCACCACCGTCCGCGAGTCGGCCATGTCGCCGTCGTCGCACTCGCCGACGACCGGGATCGTCACGTTCTCCGGCCCATGGCCCGAGGCCTCGATCGCGGCCTGGGCGACCGTGCCGAGCGCGTGGGTCCCGCAGAGATACACCGGCGTCTCGAAGCCCCCGAGCTCGTCGATCTCCGTCCGTCCGATGAGCGCGCCGGAGCCGTTGACGACCGCCGTGCCGGCGTGAACGGGCAGCGCCGGCGGCTCAACGACGGTGACGCCTGTGGCCTCGCCGCTCGCCGCCTGCGAATGCCCGACGCGAACGCCGGGCACGTCGGTGATCGCGTTGCGCTCGCCGCTCGGCAGGTGGCCGACCGGCGCCTGCGAGATCCCTCCACCTAGGCGACCATCTGCGCCCGCAGCGTATTGCGGGTCGTGAAGCAGGCAGGCCGCGAGCTGATCGGGCGCCCCGGCCGCGATCAGCGACGGGTCGACGCGGTCGCACGGCTCGAACCGGCGCGGGCATCGCGGGTGAAAGCGACAGCCGGGCGGCACCTGGGACGCATCGGGCAGCTCGCCCTTGAGCAGCTCGCGCCGCCCACCGCCCCCCGCCGACGGCACCGGCATCGCGGTGACGAGGGCCTGCGTATACGGGTGCTGGGGGCGCTCGATCACGTCGACCGCAGCGCCCTGCTCGACGACGCGACCCAGGTACATGACCGCCAGCCGATCGCACAGCGACCAGGCGAGGCTGAGGTCGTGGGTGATGAAGAGCAGGCCCAGCCCGCGGCGTCGCTGCAGCTCGAGCAGGACCGACAGGATCTGCGTGCTCACCGAGGCGTCCAGCATCGAGACCGGCTCGTCGCAGATCAGCCCGTCGGGCTCGAGCACGAGCGCGGCGGCGATCGCGACGCGCTGGCGCTGCCCGCCCGAGAGCTCGTAGGGGCGCCGGGTCAGGAAGCGGTCGGGCTCCATGCCCGACGTCGTTGAGCGCTCGCCGCGCCCGCTCATCGTGCTCGTCCTTCGCAACGCCCTGGACAAGGAGGGGCTCGGCGACGATCTCAGCGACGCGCTGGCGCGGGTTGAGCGTTTGGTACGGGTCCTGGAAGATCATCTGCACGCGGCGGCGCAGCGCGGCCGCGCTCGCCTTGCCCTTCACGACCTCGCCGTCGAGCGCGACCTCGCCGCTGACGGCGGGCTGCAGACCCATCAGCGTCCGCGCCAGGGTCGACTTCCCGCAGCCGGACTCCCCCACGACGCCGAGGATCTCCCCCGCGCGCCACTCCAGCGAGACCCCATCGAGCGCCTTCGCCACAGTCCTGCGGTTGCGGAACTCGACGCAGACGTCACGCGCCTCGAGGAGGGTGGTCGCAGGCCTCGGCCACCATCGCTCACGCTGTCGCCTCCACGGGCAGCGGGCTTGATCGCGGGCCATTCCGCCCACGGCGCGAAGTGGCAAGCGGCCGACTGCTCCGGCGGCGACCTCACGGAGCGCGGGATCCTCGGCCGAGCAACGCTCCTGCGCGCAGGGACAGCGCGGGTGAAAGCGACAGCCCGACGGCGGCGCCCCGGGTCGCGGCGGGCCGCCGGGGATGGGAGTCGCGAGGCCGCGGTAGCCGCCGATCACGGGAAGTGTCTCGAGCAGGCGCTTCGTGTACGGGTGCTGCGGCGACTAGAACACGGAAGCGACCGGGCCCGTTTCGACGATCCGCCCGGCGTACATGATCGCGATCCGGTCGCAGGTCTCGGCCATCACGCCGAGATCGTGGGAGATCAGGATCAGCGCAAGGCCGAGCTGCTCGCGCAGTCGCTCGAGCAGCTGCAGCACCTGCGCCTGCATGACCACGTCGAGCGCTGTTGTCGGCTCGTCCGCGATCACGAGCGATGGCCGGCAGGCGAGCGCGAGCGCGATCATCACCCGCTGGCGCTGACCGCCCGAGAGCTGATGCGCGTAGCGGTGGCCGAGCGCGGGCGTGATCCCCACCGTTGTCAGCAGCTCGTCGATCCGCGCGCGCAGCTCGGATCGCGAGTCGATGCTGCTCGTGCAGGCCGATCGCCTCGGCGATCTGCGCGTCGACGCGCTGGACCGGGTCGAGCGAGTTCATCGCTCCCTGGAAGACGAGCGAGACGTGCCGCCATCGCACGAGGCCCATGCCGCGCTCGGTTCGGCGGCCGATGTTGATCGGCTCGGCAACCGTTGGCGGGCGCAGCGTGATCCCGCCCGACTGGGTCAGCCCCGGCGCCAGCAGCTTCATCACGGCGAGCGCCGTGGTCGTCTTGCCGCATCCCGACTCGCCCGCCAGGCCGAGCGCCTCGCCCGCCTGCAGGTGCAGGTCGACGCCGTCCACGATCGGCGCTGCCCCGGTGCTCGACGCGCAGGCCCTCGATCTCCAGCAGCGGCGCAGACACCTACGCCGATCCTCTCGCAACCGTCGGGTTGACGTACTCCTCGAACAGATATCCGAGCAGCGCGACCGCCAAGACGACGATCGTGATGCAAAGCCCGGGCGGGACCATGTACCACCAGGCACCCTGGCTCGGAGCGCCGTTGTTGAACGCGTCCTCGAGCATCGACCCCCAGGAGATCTTCGTCGGGTCGCCGAGGCCCAGGAACGACAGCGCGGCCTCCGAGAGGATCGCGACGGCGACGATCAGCACCGTGTTGGCGAAGATCAGCGGCGCCGTGTTCGGGAGGATGTGCTTGCGGATGATGTAGACGTCGCCCGCGCCGAGCGCTCGCGCGCGCTCGACGAAGGCCCGCTCGCGCAGCGTCAGCACCTGCGCGCGGACGATCCGGCCGGTACCCGCCCAGGACGTCAGCCCGATGACCCCGATCAGCACCAGAGCGACGGGCTCAGCATCGCGCGCGAGGACGACCATCAGCGGCAGCGTCGGGATCACCAGGAACCAGTTCTCGAACGCGTCGAGGATGCGGTCGGTCCAGCCGCCGAAGTAGCCGCCCGCCAGGCCGACGACGGACCCGACGAACGCCGAGATCGCAGCCGCCGCGAAGCCGACGACCATCGAGACCCGGGCGCCCACAAGAATCTGCGAGAAGATGTCCGACGCCGTTCTCGGTCGTGCCGAGGATGTGGTCCCAGCTGCGGCGGCTGCAGGACGGCGAGGCTCGACGCGTTCGGGTCGTACGGCGCGAGCGCTTGCCGAAGATCGCAATCGAGCGTGAACAGCGCCAGCATCGCCGAGCCCGATGCGCCCGCGCCAGGAGCCGAGCAGCAAGTGGCGGACGCTGCGCTCAGTAGGTGCGAACCGCGTCAGGCGCGCTTGGAACCGGGAGGGGACGGGGGCTGCCTCGGCGCTCATAACAGGCGCCTCAACGGCGGCGCAACTCGGCTTCGGCTTCGCCTCCGCCTCATCGATTCTGCACCCGCGGGTCGAGGTAGAAGTACAGGCAGTCGGCGAGCAGATTGAAGAGGATCACCCCGACCGAGAACACCAAGAACGTCCCCTGCAGCACGGGGAAGTCCTTGTCGTTGATCGCCGTGTAGCTCAGCTCCCCCAGCCCGGGCCAGGAGAAGATCGTCTCGATCGTGATCGCGCCGCCGGCGACGGCGCCGAACTGGATCGCCGAGAGCGTTACCAGGGGCAACAGCGCGTTGGGGACGGCGTGGCTGCGCACCACGCGGCTCCACGGCAGCCCGGTCGCGCGCTTGACGGTCACGAAGTCCTCGGTGAGGACGTCGACCATCGAGGAGCGCATGATCAGGAAGTACTGGCCCAACAGCATCAGCGTCATCGCCGTCGCGGGCAGGATCAGATGATCGAGGACGTCCGTCGTCTGCGCCCACCAACTCGAGAACTGCACCCCCGGCGTCATCTGCAGGCCCGCCGGGAAGATCGGTATCGCAGACCGCGAAGACGAGGATCAGGATGATCCCGATCCAGTACTCGGGCGCGGCGTAGGTGAAGAGGCTGAAGCCGAGCAGGCCGTCGTCGCGACGTTTCCCCCGTTTGCGTCGCGGCGATCACCCCGAACCAGCTGCCCAGGAGTGTCGCCAGCAGCGTCCCGGTGCCGACCAGCAGCAGCGTCCACGGCAGCGCGGCCTTGATCTCGTCCCACACGGGCTGGCGCGATTGCTGGCTGATCCCGAGGTCGAGGTGGACCGTGTCGCCGAGGTAGTCGACGAACTGGCCGGTGAGCGGCTTGTCGAGCCCGTAGTCCTGGCGCAGCTGCGCGATGCGCTCGGGTGACGGCGCCGGGCAGCCGCGCGAGCTGCGTGGTCGGGTCGCCCATGACCCTGAAAGAGGAAGAAGTTGAAGACGAGGACGAAGATCAGCGTCAGGAGCGCCGCCGCGACCTTCCCAAGCAGCCACCGTCCCGACACTCGCTGCCTACTCCGGCAGCTCGAGCGGCTCGCGGTCGCGCTCGGCGCCGCCCGCGCGCGCCGAGCATGAACCCGCCGGGCCAAAGACCAGCGCGACGATCACCGCGAGCCCGGCCGACTCGCCCTGCCCCTCGCTCGACCCGCTCGCCGCGGCGGCCGGCGTCATCGTCAAGCAGCGGCGCGTAGCCCGCCTGCTCACACATGAAGTCACCGGTCTCGGCCGGACAGGCGAGGCTGACGTTGTCGAGCTTGTCCGTTGCGGTAGGCCTGCAGGTTCGGGTCCTCGGTGAGCACCAGATACGGCAGGTCGCGCTGCGTGATCGCGACCATCTTCGCGATCATCTCCTTGCGCTGGGCGGTGTCGAACGTGCCCGCCTGCTCCTTGAACAGCTTGTCGTAGCTCGGGGTTCGCATAGAACGAGTCGGACAGGCCGCCGATCTCGCTGCTGAGGAAGAGACTGAGCAGGAAGCTCGGGTCGTAGGCGTCGCCGCCCCAGCCCCAGATGAACGTGTCGAAGTCCGGCGCGGGCTTGCCGTCGGTCTTCTGGGTCGTGAGCTCGGTGAGCTTGTCGGTGCTGACGACCTGGACGTCGAACTTGACCCCGACCTGCGCCGCCTCCTCGGCGATCAGCTTCGACATCTGGATCGTGAACGGCGACTCCGAGCGCACGTACAGGTTGAACTCGAGCCGCTCGCCGTCCTTTGAGCGGACGCCGTCGCTGCCCATCACCCAGCCGGCATCGTCGAGCAGCTGGTTCGCCATGTCGGGGTTGAAGGCGTAATCCTCGGCCGGGGTCTGGAAGAACGACTTGTAGTACTGCGGCAGGATCCCGTGGGCGACGAAGGAGGTGCCGCGGGTCGCGATCTCGTTGATCCGATTGCGGTCGATCGAGTACGCGATCGCCTGGCGCACCGTGCGGTCCTGGATCGCAGGGTTGAACTTCGCGTCCGGGCAGTAGCTCGCCGGACAGAGGTTGAACGCGAGCTCCGTGTAACCCGGAACCGAGCTGCGGACCGTCTGGATGTTGTCCACGTCGGACAGCTTGTCGAACGTCGCCGACTGGACCTCGACGTCGGCGTCGATCTCGCCGAGCTGCAGCGCGCGCTCGACCGCGTCCTGGTTGCCGTACTTGATGAACTGGATCTGGTCGAAGGCGGGCTGCTGGCCGCGGAAGTTCGGGTTGCGGTCCATCGTGATGATCCGCCCGCGGTCGTACTGGGTCGTGACGTACGGCCCGCTCCCCACCAGCGGCAGCTTGGCTGGTAGGTGCCGGTGAGCTGCTTGATCGGGACCTTGCCCCAGATGTGCTCGGGCAGGATGTAGATGAAGAGGCCGCCGATGATCCGGGCGTCAGGACGCCTGGTGTGGATCACCACCGTGTACGGATCCGGCGTGTCGATCCGCGTGACGTTCGACGTGTAGTTGGTGAAGAGCTGACCCTTCGCGCCGAGCACCTCGAGCGACCACTTGACGTCCTTCGACGTGATCGGCTTGCCGTCCGACCACTTCGCCTCCGGGTCGAGCTTGAACGTCGTCGTCAGCCGGTCGTCGGAGACCGTCCAGCTCTTGGCGATGCCGGGCGCCGGCGAGAGGTCCTGGGGATTGAAGTCGACCAGCAGGTCCCAGTTGATCGCCCAGACGTTGTAGTCCTCCTCGTCGAGGCCGACGAACGGGTTGAGCGTGCGCGGGTCCTGCGCCCAGCCGATGCGCAGCGCGGTCTTGCCGGCGGAGGACGACGTGTCCTGCGCGCCGGCCGGGATCGCGAGGACGATCAGCGCCGCGGCGACGGCGAAGGCGATCGCGCAGACCCGGGCCTTCATGCCACACCAGCCTCCAGGACCTCGAGGGTCTTGGCGTCGGCGTCGAGCTTGACCTTCGCGCCCAGGGGCATCGTCGCCATGTGCTTGCCATGGCCGACCGGCACGTTCGCGATCGCCGGGATGCCGAGCGGCGCGATCAGCTCGTCGAGCACCTCCTCGATCGAGAGCGTCGACTCGGAGAACTCAGGCGGCGTGCGGCCGTGCAGATCGACATCGGTGCCGAAGACGAAGCCGGCGATGTTGTCGAGCTTGCCGGCA
Source organism: uncultured Solirubrobacterales bacterium (assembly GCA_963796815.1). GTDB lineage: Bacteria > Actinomycetota > Thermoleophilia > Solirubrobacterales > 70-9 > WHSW01. The sequence continues at coordinate 104,693 of CAWCNF010000007.1, read as the reverse complement.
CGGATCAGGTGGTTGAGCAATGTGTCGATCAGGTACTCGTCGGTGTTGAGGTCCTCGACCATCAGCACGCAGCCGTCGGTCTCGACTTCAAACGGCGTCCCGATACTGGCGCTCAGCAGCGTGAGGCAGCCCCCGGCGAGCGGCGCCTCGGCCGAGCCGCCGCAGAGCGTCAGGACGTAGGGGTCGTCGGGATCCTCGAAGACCCGGCCGAGCGGCTCGGGCTTGAAGGCCCGGTGAAACCACTCCTCGGTTTCCTTGGTCAAACGCTGCTTCTTGCGGGTGAAGCGCGAGAACGTTCGGCCCGTAGAAGGTGACCCACCTTGTGTGAGCGGCAAGAGCGAGGTGAATCGCGGTGATGTCGGAAAAGCCGCAGACGATCCGCGGGTCGCCGACGGCGTCCCAGTCGATCAGGTCGTGCAGTCGGGCCGCTCCGTAGCCGCCGCACATCAGGTGGACCATGTCAATCCCGGGCTCAGAGAGCGCCCACTGCAGGTCCTCGGCGCGCTGGGCGTCGGTCCCGGCGAGGTAGCCGTGGACCTCGCGGACGTGCTTGCCGAAGACCACCTCGTGCCCGCGGGCCTCGAAATACGCCCTCGCCTGCTCGGCCTCCGAGCGTATCTGCGGCGGGCTCGACGGGGCGACGACCGCGATCCGCGCTCGCTCCGGGCAGCGCCGGCGGCTTGATGCGGTCCTCAGGCATCGCGGATTGCCTCCTGGATCAGCTCTTGCGAGGCCCCCACCGAGCCGAGCACGAGCTCGACATGGATCTCGGCGACGCGGTCGAGGCTGAGGTCGCCCTTGGGGTCGAACCACAGCGCCACCCCCGTGCACTGCAGGAGGATCGCGTAGGTCGCCACGCGGGGATCGGAGCTGTGCAGCGAGCCGTCCTTTACTCCCGCGCGGATCTCACGCGCGAAGATCTCCTCATAGCCGTCGCGCTTGGCGATCAGCGCCCTGCGCGGCTTCGGGCTCAGCGCGCGGATCTCGCTGTCGGTGACAAACGCCTCGCGGCGGTGGATGCCGTGGAAGACGACGTGCTCGCGCACCGCGGCGGCCAGGCGCAGCGCCGGCCGTTCGTGACCGTTCATCGCCGCCAGCACCCGGTCGGTCAGGTTCTCCATGAAGTCGTCCTGGAGGCCGACCAGGATCGCCTCCTTGCTGGCGTGCCAGTGATAGATGGCCGCCGGTTGGACGTTGGCGGCCGCAGCCAGGGCGCGCATCGACGTCGCGTGGTACCCCAGCCGTGCGAACAGCTCGACCGCGGCACGATCGATCGCCTCGCGTGTCTCGGCGCGGCGGCGGGGCGGCGTGAGCGTCTCAGTCAAGTTGGAGGAGCTCCCTGGTCTGAGCCTGGTCGGCGACCTCGCGGCCGAGGTCGCGCGCCATCCCCGCCGCCATCTCGACGAGGGCGGCGTTCGACGGCGCGAGCTCGCCCTTGGCGATGTAGGCGACGTCCTCGAGCCCGGTGCGAATGCCCGGGGCGCCCTTCAGCAGCGCCAGGCCGAGCATCCGCCGGTGGTGGCGGCCGATGCAGGTGACGGTCCAGAAGGCCTCGGGCGGCAGGGGGCGAAGCATCGCGTCGAGCGCCTCCGGCGAGGCGTCGATCCCGCCGGGAACGCCGAAGACGAGGTTGATCCGCAGGGGCGGGTTGAGCACGCCCTGCTCGATCCAGCGCACCGCGCTGACGACGTGGCCGACGTCGAAGCACTCGACCTCGAGCGCGATCCCCATCGACTGGGCGCGCTCGACGATCCCGCGACCGGCCGGCGGCGGCGTGATGAATGTCTCGTCGCCGAAGTTCATCGAGCCCGACTCGACCCCCGAGATGTCGGGCTTCGCCTCGAGCCCCGTCGTGCGCTCCTCGATCGTCATGTCGTTGGCGCCGCCGGTGGAGACCATCGTGAGGACGTCGCAGCCCGCGCGAATGCGGTCGATCGCATCGACGAACAGCTCCGGCCGGCCGCTGGGGGTGCCGTCGTCCTCGCGCACGTGCAGGTGGGCCACGGTCGCCCCCGCCGCTGCCGCCCCGATCGTCGAGTCGGCGATCTCCTCGGTCGTGTACGGGATGTTCGGGTTGTTCTCGCGAAAGACGTCCGCGCCCGTGATCGCGCAGGTGAGCACCACCGGGTCTGAGTCCCAGGCCACTAGGCCACCGCCTCCTCTCCGTCGGCGAACGAGCTGCGCTCGGCGTCGGTCACCTCGCGGGTCTTGCGGCCGGCCGGGTCCCAGAGCACGATGGTGAACTGGGCCTCGATGGCCACGTTGCCCTCGCCGTCGAGGATCCGCTCGCTCGTGGTCACGCTCTTGTTGCCGACCGCGACCACGTGGCACTCGACGGCGACCGATTCGGCCTCTGGAATCTCGCGGTTGAAGCCGACCGAGCAGCGCCCGACGACATACTCGTCGCGCTGGATCCCGTGCTCGGCCAGGAAGGCGTCGCGGCCCTCCTCCAGGTAGGTGAGGACGACCACGTGGTTGACGTGGCCGAGCGCGTCGAGGTCGCGCCAGCGCATCTGCACCCGATGAGTCATGCGACGGCCTCGCGCAGTGTTTCCGAGCCCCTGACGAGATCGAGCGCGTAATCGCCGTGGTCGGGCGCGTAGCCGCTGCCGATGATCATTCGCAGCTCCCCGCCGATCCCGTCGGCCGCCAGCGCGGCCGCTGAGAAACGTGTCGCCATCGAGAAGAAGAGGACCGTCCCGCGCTCGGCCGTGAGCAGCGCGGCGGCGGGCTCACACCCGCTCGCGTTCACCACGACCACGGTGAGATCGGCGGGCCCGGCTCCGGCGTCCCGCACAGCTTCCAGCGCCGCCAGCGGGTCGCGCAGGTCGGCCGCAACCGTTATGTCGCACAGTGGCGCGGCGGTTTCGAGCGCGTCGTCGTCGATGTCGACGCACACGAGCGTTGCCGCCGGAGCGACGTCGCGCGCCGCGGCGAGGGAGAGCTTGCCCGCGTGGCCGGCGCCGAGCACGCAGATCGTGTTCGCGCCCGGGGCCAGCTCCCGCACCTGCGACGCGGCGGCGCACACGTCGAAGAGCTCGAGCGCGCGCTCGGCCGGAATGTCGTCGGGCATCGACGCCCAGCCGGTGCGGTCGAAGAGATAGGCGGTGCCCGTCACGTCCACCTGCGGCGAGTCGGGGTCGACACGGTCGACCGAATCGAGGCGCAGCGGGATCAGGGTGAGCGAGGCGAGGCTCGCGACCCGGATCCCGGGGGCGGGCGGATTGGCGATGGCGTCGCCGACGGCGCGGACCGTGCCGAGCAGGATCCCGCCGGAATCGGTCTCGGGATTGTGCATCTTCCCCCGCTCCGCGACGACGGCCGCGATCAGCTCGCCCATGCGCTTCGGATCGCCGCCGCCGCGCTCGCGCAGGTCGCGGTGCGAGGTCGAGTCGAGGCAGAGCCGCTCGACCCCGATCTCGACCTCGTACTCGCGAACCGGCGCGGAGCTGTCGAGCCGCTGCGCCGGCTGGGGCAGGGCCCCAGGCGGCTCGACTACCCGCCCTGCGCCGAGCCGCCCGGAGATTTCTGCCACCGACTGGAAGTCCATGAACGAACGTTCGGGAACCTATGCGGGAGCCGCCCGACCGGTCAATTCGCTGAACCGGACAATCTTTCGGGCGGCGCTGCGCCTGAATGAACGTTGTGCGCGGGTCTAGGGTGGGCCGCGATGAGCCTCTCGATCCCGGTCGTGTGGAGCGACCGCCACCGCCTGCATCAACCGGGCGCGGAGATCTGGGTCGGGGTGCGCACTCCCGGGACGGAGGTCCCGGAGCGGGCCGAGCGGATCCGGGCCGAGCTCGAGGCCCGGGGCGCACGGATCGTCGCCGCCACCGAACATCCCGACTCGGCGCTGCTCGCGGTGCACGACCCGGAGCTGATCGATTACCTCTTCAGCGCCTGGGATCGCTGGCAGGCGGCGGGCCTACCAGAGGATCCCGGCCAGGACCGGGTGGTCCCCTACATCTTCCCGGGCCCGGGTTGGGTCGCCGAGCCCGCGGCGGCGGCGAACCCGGCCGCGCGGGCCGGTCAGTTCGCCTACGACACGATGACGCTGATCGGGTCCGGCACGTGGGAGGCGGCGCGCGCGGCGGCGGATGCCGCGCTGACTGCCGTCGACCTCGTCGCCGGCGGCGAGCGAGCCGCCTACGCGTGCACCCGGCCTCCGGGCCACCACGCCGCGCGCGCCTGCTTCGGCGGCTCGTGCTACCTCAACAACGCCGCGATCGCCGCGCGCGGCGATGTTCGATATTGCCGGCGGTGGACCGATCGCGGTGATCGACGTCGACGCCCACCACGGCAACGGCACCCAGCAGCTGTTCTACGACGACCCCGCCGTCCTCACGGGCTCCGTGCATGTTGATCCGGGCGCCGGTTGGTTCCCGCACTTCCTCGGTTTCGCGACCGAGCTCGGCGCGGGCCTGGGCGCGGGCGCCAACCGCAACATCCCCCTTGTGCCCGGCTCAGGCGACGAGGCCTGGCTCGGCGCCGTCCGGTCGCTGGCCGCTTGGGCCGACGCCGGCGGCGCTCGGTCCCTGGTCGTCGCGCTCGGCGTGGACGCCGCGGGCGACGACCCGGAGAGCCCGCTCGAGGTCAGCCTCGACGGCTACGCGAAGGCCGGCCGCCGTACTCGGCGAGCTCGGCCTTCCGACGGTGATCGTCCAGGAGGGCGGCTACGACCTGGCGACAATCGGCGGCCTGGTCGCGGCCTTCCTGGAGGCCTTCGAAAGTGTCACAGCCCACATTGAAGGGGTCTGACCTCCGATTCTGCGGCGCGCTCGCGGCGAATTGCCTGCAAACGCGCCTGAGGGGTTTCCTGACCCCTCCGGGTCGCAAACGCGCCTGAGGGGTCTGACCCGGCCGGGTGAGCGAACGCCGCGGCGAAACCCCGGCGGGGGCTCAGCCGCAGACGGGCCAGTGCTGGCTGCCGTCGCGGTGCATCAGGAGGACTGCGACTACGGCCTGCGTCTTGTACGGGTAGGCGATCGGGTCGCCGCCCGGGCTCTTCGGCGAGGCCTTCCAGGTCGAGCGCGGAACTGGAACGCTCCGCGGTAGAGGCCGCCGCCGCCGATCGCGTCAGGATCGCCGCCCGACTCGCACTGCTGGGTCGAGCGCGCCCAGCGCTTGTCGGAGGTCCGAATGCCGGTCCCAGATGTGCGCGTACTTGGGCCCGACGCGCTCGGCCGTGTGGCCGCTCGAGGGCGCCGTCGCGGACGTCGAGGTGGTCGTCGCCGCCAGTGCCAACGCCTCCAGACGGTCGCGCCCGCCTGGGCGGCGAGCAGGCCGAGCAGGAAGAAGGTCAGTGCGGTGAGCGCAGCAGCAATCAGAAATCGCTTGGTTGTCAGGGCACCGAGGTGCATTCGAAATTTCACGCTCCGCTCTCGTCGCTTCCGGGGTTAGCTGACGGGCTCGCGCGAACTGAGAGCTACGCGCTACGCGGCGCTATGGCCGCGATTCGCCCCAACGCTTGGGTCCCCCGCTCCCCACCGATTCGGCGGGGACTCAGCAGGAGCGCGGTATATTAGCAGACGTTAGCGAGACCGTTAGCACCTCGGTCACAACGGCTTTGCTAGAGCAGGGTGATCAGCCTTTGACCCGGATCGAACCCCGCATGAAGGGGTGGATCCGGCAGAAGTACGTGTAGTGCCCGGCTTGGTCAGCGCGGCGTCGTGTAGACGGCCGATCTGGGTCGTCACCTCGGTCGAGCGTGCCGTTGCCGAAGCCGAGCTGGCCCGAGTCGAAGTCGATCGGCCCGCGGGCAAGCGGATAGCCGATGCCCGGCACCGCGATTACACGGCGCCTTGCACGAGGTGATGCTGTGCCAGACCTGCTCTGGTCTGGGGCGTCGAAGAGCGCGTCCTCGTTGGTGAAGGTGACGCTCTGGCCGGCGCTTGACCGTCGGCGGCCGCATCGCGCTCGCCGGGAAGCCCTAGATCGCCGAGAAGCCGCCCTGCGAGTAGAGGAACCCGTTGATCGCGATGCCCGACTTGGCGACGTTCTTGGAGCTTGCGCCTTGAGGTCGCGCGGGTCGGGGAGGTGGAGGTTCGTGTTCGCCTTCAGTCGATGTTCTCCGGCAGGCGGCCGTGGGTGAGGATCCCGCCCTGGTCGTACATCGCCTTGACCGCGGCATCGTCGTCGAACGGGTCCTTGGCCGGCGGGTCGTACGTCTCGCTGACGGCGAGCGGCATGATCCCCATCGCCTCGTACCAGGAGGCCTTGCGCACGTCGTAGGTGACGTTGATCGAGACCGTGTCCCCGGCCTTGAGGCTGATCCTCCAGTCGGGGCGCGTCGCCTCCATCGAGACGTCCCAGCTGACCGCGCCGGCCGGTTCGTAGTAGTGCGCGTTGGATTGTGAACAGGGGCCGGATCTCGGACGGATCGTCCCCGTCGATGCTGCCCGCGTCGGGCCCGTCGCGCGCGACCTCATATCCACATGCAGGCCGCCCGGGTGCAGGTGGCCGGCAGCGAAGACGAGCGTCTCGGGATTCTTCAGCGTCCAGTCCGAGCGTTGGAGATGTTCTGCGCTCCGCATAGCTCGGCTGCGACGGGTCGTTGGAGACTTCGTCGGGGAAGACGAACTGCCCGTCGCGGTTGCTGTCATAGGAACGTTTCGCGTCAAACACCGGATAGATGTGCGGGAAGCCGGCGACGTCCATCCACTGGATGTGCGCCGCGTTTATGTCCGTGCGCGCAGGGCTCGTCTGCGGGACCCAATCGATCTGCCAGGTGATGTAGACGCTGCCGCCCCGAGGTCGAGTTCAGGTTGTGGATCATGTAGTTGAGGCCCCACGTGGCATCGCCGCCGACCTCGATCCCGTATCCCTGCGGGAACTTGGCGATCGTCTTCTCCTCGCCCGATGCGAACGTCGGGCCGCCGTCGGGGGCAAGCCAGACGACGTGGTGCAGGTGGAGGTCCCAGACGCTCGGCGTCATCAGCTTGCCGCTCGGTGGATCTCCACCATGCTCGGCTGGAAGCGAGTGACGAAGCCCTGGGCGGTCGAGCCCGGGGCGAAGATGTTGGCGTCGCCCGGGCCGCTGACCTTTGCGCGTTCGGGCAGGTCTTGGTCAGCGCCGAAGAGGTTGAGGTTCTGGCCCGGGTAGATCGGGATCGCGTCGGTGTGGCACTAGTACGTCCTCATGTCCGGATAGCTCGCGGCCTTGAGGATCGGCTCCTTCGGGCCCTTCGGCGGCTTTGCCGCGGCCGGGCCGCGCCAGACAAGCACGACGGCAAGCAAAGCCACGTCACCGAGACCAGACGGCCAGCATCCCTGCGCGCGCTCCACCCAGATAGTTTGCCCTATAAACCCGCGCGAGTGCGAATCGGATTGCCCGCGGCGCCGCTCGCCGATGAGCCCAAGCTGTCCGCGCGCCTACTATCCGGCGCCGATGCGAGTGGCCGTCGTCGACATGGGACGAACTCGACCCGGCTGCTGGTCGCCGACGTCGAGGACGGCCGCGTCCAGGAGGTCGAGCGGCGCTCGACGGTGACCCGGCTCGGCCGCGGAGTCGACACCTCCGCTCAGCTCTCCAGCGAGGCGATCGAGGACGTCTGCGAGCGCGGTCGGCGTACTACATCGCGATCTACGAGGAACTCGGCGCCGAGCGGGTCACCGCGATCGCGACCAGCGCGGTCCGCGACGCCGAGAACTCGGCCGTCTTCCTCGCCGAGCTGCGCGAGCGCTTCGCGCTCGACGCGACGATCCTCGACGGCGCGCGCGAGGCTCACCTGACCTACCTCGGGGCCACGGCCGCGCGGGCGCCGACCGATCGGCACCCTCGTCGTCGACATCGGCGGCGGCTCGACCGAGCTCGTCATCGGCGACGGCGTCGAGGTCGGCTTCTACGACTCGCTGCAGGTCGGCACCGTGCGCCACACCGAGCGTCATCATCGCCACCGACCCGCCGAGCGCCGCCGAGCTCGAGGCACTTGCCAACGACGTGCGCGCGCTGATCGCTAAGTCGCTCGAGGGCGCGGCCCTCGCCAGCGCGCGCACTCGGGATCGGCGTCGCCGGCACGCCGACCTCGCTGGCGGCGATCGATCAGCGCCTCGACCCCTACGACCCCGAGCTCGTCCACGGCTACACGCTCTCGCTCGAGGCGATCCAGCGGATGTTCTCCGAGCTCGCGGCGATGCCGCTGGCCGAGCGCCTCGAGGTCCCGCGGCCTGCACGAGGGTCGCGCGCCGACGATCGTCGCCGGCGTCGTCATCCTGATCCAGGTGATGCGCGCCTTCGGCCTCGCGGAGATCGAGGTCTCCGAGCACGACATCCTCTGGGGCGCGGCGCTGGCCGGCGCCTGAGCGCGGCGGCCTCGCTCCGCTTCAACAGTCCGGCGAGCTGACTTCGCGCACCCGCATCAGCGCGCAGTACGCCGGCTTCGGCACCAGGTTCTGGCTCAGGACCCCGAACCCGGCCTCACGGCCGCTGAGCTTGCGGCTCTCGACGAAGCGTGGACGATCGCCAGCTCGATCCCCGCGACGTGGCGGAAGAGGTCGTAGAGGTCGGTGAGCGCCTTCGCCTGCTGGTCCTCGGTGAAGGAGTTGTCTCCGGTCGTCGAGGCGCCGAACTCGGTCGCCCACAGCGGCATCGAGCTCGCGTTGTAGCGCTGCATGACGTTCTGGACCTTGCCGAGGTAGACGCGCACGTCGGCGACGTAGTCCTCGTTGGGGCCGACGCCCGGATAGGGGTGAATGCCGATCGCGTCGGCCGACTGCGACCGCGCCGTTCTCGAACATCGAGATGAGGAAGTCGCGGAAGCCGATTGCGCCGCTGGTGTCGTTGTCGGAGTGGGGTGAGAGTCCGGCGCTGACGACGGTCGTGCCCGGAACCTGCTGGTGCAGCGCGTCGCCGACCGTCTTCAGCATCTTCGAGTAGTCGTTGGGCTCCGGGGCGCCGCCCCAGTAGAGCGGATAGTTGGGCTCGTTCCAGACCTCGAATCCGAACGACCGCGGGTAGCGCTTCGGCGGCCGCGACGGCGAAATCGGCGAACTCGTCGTAATGGTCGACGGCGGGATGCAGCTCGCTCTTGCCGTTGGCGCAGGCCCGCGGATTCGGCTGCGCCCAGCACGGCGCGTCGATCAGCACCCAGAGCGGGCGGATGCCGCGAGTCGAGCAGGTTTGATAGAGCTGGTCGGGAGCCGTCCAGTCGAACTTCCCCTGTCGGCCTCGACCCCACGCCACGAGGGCCGGTGCGGGCGACCGGGGCACCGCTGTCCTGAAGCATGTTGAGCGCCTGCGTCGGACTGAACGATCCAGTTGTCGTTGAAGCCGAACACCGGCGGCGGGTTCGGCGAGTCCAGCAGCGGCGCCTCGGGTTGGCGCTGGTTCTTGCACTTGTCGACCGCCAGCTGTCGCGCCTTGCGCTTCCAGCGAGCCTTGCCGGCGCACGCGTACGGGACCTGTCCGGGATACAGACCCGGCGGCGCGCCAGCCGCAGATCCACTTTCGAAGTTGCGGTGGCCGTGCTTTTTGCCCGGGCCGCAGCTGGCGATCCGGGTGACAGTGATCCCGTTGTGCTCCTCGACCATCGACTTCGCCTTCGCCTCGAGCTTGTCGCGGTTGACGCCGTGCTCGGTCTTGACGCCGTCGCTGGCGCTCGGTTTCGCGAACGCGACCGACGCCAGCGCGATCGAGCGCTGCCGCGGTCAAAGCGGATGTGATCAGTGCCCTGCGCATTGCATCTTTTATCGGTGCTGTACAGCGGCAACCCTGAAGTGCCCGCATGGACGTCACGCTACCCGGCTGCTCGCGAGCGATACCCTGGCCTGCACTCGTGTCCGAGTCCGTCCACTACCGCACGTGTCCGTTCTGCGAAGCCACCTGCGGGCTCGAGGTCACGCTCCGGCGGACGGGAGGTCGTGTCCGTGCGCGGCGACGCCGACGACGTCTTCTCGCACGGTTTCCTCTGTCCCAAGTCGCAGGGGCTCAAGCAGCTGCACGAGGATCCGGACCGGCTCACTCAACCCGCTCGTGCGCCGCGACGGCGAGCTCGTCGAGGCGAGCTGGGAGGAGGCCTTCGCCGCGGTCGACGAGGGGCTCGCCCGGGTGCTCGCCGACGGCGGGCGCGACGCGGTCGCCGTCTACCTCGGCAACCCGGCCGCCCACAGCCTCGGCCCGACGCTCTACGGCACGCCGCTTGCTGAAGGCGCTCGGCACGAAGAACATCTACTCGGCCTCGACCGTCGATCAGATGCCGAAGCAGGTCTCGGCCGGGCCTCATGTTCGGCGGCGGGCTCAGCGTCCCGATCCCCGACGTCGACCGCACCGACCACCTGCTGATCCTCGGGCGCCAACCCGCTCGTCTCCAACGGCTCGCTGCTGACCGCGCCCGACATGCGCGGGCGGATCCGCGCGATCCGCGAGCGCGGCGGCAAGGTCGTCGTCGTCGACCCGCGCCGCAGCCGCACGGCCAAGGAGGCCGACGGAGCACCACTTCATCCGCCCCGGCACCGATGCGCTGCCTGCTGTTCGCGATCGTCAACGTCCTCATCGCCGACGGCCTCGCCGATCCCGGCCGCCTCGCCGACCTGGCCGGCGGCGCCGACGAGATCGAGCCGCTGGCCCGCCCGTTCACGCCCGAGGCGGTCGGCCCCGGTCTGTGGGATCGAGGCCGGCGAGATCCGCCGCATCGCCACCGAGCTCGCGAGCCGCCGAGCGCGCCGCGGTCTACGGGCGGATCGGGACGACCACGCAGCGCTTCGGCACGCTCGCGAGCTGGCTCGTCGACGTCATCAACTACCTCACCGGCAACCTCGACCGCGAGGGCGGAGCGATGTTCCCGCTCGCCGCCGCCGGCCAGCGCAACTCGCGCGGGCGCGGCCCCACCGGCAAGGGCGTCGTCACCGGGCGCTGGTCGAGCCGCGTCGAGCGGCCTGCCGGAGTCCTTCGGCGAGCTGCCGGTCGCGGCGCTCGCCGAGGAGATCGACGACGCCCGGGCGAGGGCCAGGTGCGCGCGCTGGTCACGATCGCCGGCAACCCGCTGGTCTCGACGCCGGACTCGGCGGCGCTCGACGACGCGGTCGAGCGAGCTCGACTTCATGGTCTGCGTCGACATCTACGTCAACGAGACGACCCGTCACGCCGACGTCATCCTCCCCGCGCCCGAGCCGCTGGCGAAGCCGCACTACGACACCGCGCTCTACCAGCTCGCGATCCGCAGCGTGGCCAACTGGTCGCCCGCGATCCTGCCGCTCCCCGACGGGCACCCGCAGGAGTGGGAGATCATGCTCCGCCTCGCCGCGATCGCCGCTGGGCAGGGCCCCGACGCCGACATCGAGGCCTGGGACGACCTCGTCGCTCCAGACGCTGATCGGCCGCGAGGTCGCGCCTGCCGGGCTCGCCGATCGAGGGCCGCGACCCGGCCGAGATCGCGGCAGCGCTGAGCGATCGGCGCGGTCCCGAGCGCCTGATCGACTTCATGCTCCGCGTCGGGCCGTTCGGCGAGGGCTTCGGCGCCGACCCCGAGGGCCTGACGCTGGCGAAGCTGGAGGCGAACCCGCACGGCATCGACATGGGTCGCGATGCGCCCGCGCCTGCCCGAGGTCGCTGCGCACGCCTCGGGCAAGATCGAGCTCGCGCCGGCGACGATCGTCGCCGACGTGCCTCGCTTCGAGGCCGAGCTCGGCAACGCGATCAACGGCCAGATGGTGCTCATCGGCCGCCGCCAGCTGCGCTCGAACAACTCGTGGATGCACAACCTGCCGGCGCTGGTCAAGGGCAAGGACCGCTGCACGGTGCAGGTCCACCCCGAGGACGCCGAGCGGCTCGGCCTCGCCGAGGGCGGTCACGCGCGGGTGAGCTCCGCCTCCGGCGAGCTCGTCGTCCCGGTCGAGATCACCGACGAGATCATGCCCGGCGTCGTCTCGATCCCGCATGGCTGGGGCCACGACGCGGCCGGCAACCGGATGGCGGTCGCCGCCGAGCACGCCGGCGTCAACTCGAACCTGCTCGCGCCGATCGACGTCGACGTCGACCGTCCGGCAACGCGGTCCTCAACGGAATCCCGGTCGAGGTCGTCGCCGCCGACCGCGAGCCGGAGCTCGTCGCGTAGCCCCGAACCTGGGCGCCGGGCCCACCGCGGGGCCCAACCCCGCAGGCACGCCAGTCCCGCGAGCCCTCAGATCCGCAGCTCGTACTCCAGCAACGTCTCGGCGGTCCCGCCGACGCGGTCGTAGACGGTGTGCGCCGCGCTTGTTGTCGGGCATCGTGAACCAGCTGATCAGCGGTGCGTCGTAGCTGGCGGGCGACGTCGGCGACCGCCTCGATCAGGGCGTCGGCATGGCCGGCGCCGCGGGCGGACTCGGCGACGAAGAGGTCGTCCATGACGGCCACGCGCGGACCGTTGAGGCTCGACCACTTCCACTGATTGAGCGCGAAGCCGACCAGCTCGCCGTCGTCATCGGTCGCGACGAGCAGAAAGGCATGGTCCTCGGGCGCGGCGATCACCGCGCGCGCCATCGCCTCGAGCTGCTCATCGGTCGGATCGGACTCGTAGAACTCGACGTAGCCCCGCAGCAGCGGCGCGAGCGCCGGTAGGTCGGCCTCGGTTGCCTCGCGAATCGCCATCAGGGGTCGCCGATCGAGAACGACGCCGCGCTGGTAGATTCCGTCGATCTCCGCCGCGGGGATCTCCTGCGGCCACCGGGCAGGATCGAGTTCGTGTCGATGCACGATGCTCGTCGAAGATGTCGCTGGCTCGGTGTCGGCGCGGATCTCGGCAGACCTTCGCCGATCTCGCTCACCGTCGGCGCTCATACAACGTGGTCCCCTTCCCCAGCATCAGATACGAGATTGGCGCGCCCAGGCCGCTCCATCCGGGGCGAGACTACTCAGCCAATCGAGATAAGATCCGGAGGAGTGCGCTGGAGGTCCTGCGGTCCGACAGCTCGGCGAGTTCGGGCGGCGGCTCGGCGCGGCGGCGGGCAAGCTCGCTCTTGCTGCAGCTCCTCGCCCGCCTCCGTCAGAGCGACCAGCTTGACCCTGCGGTCGCCCTCTGCGGCCCGCCGTTCGACGAGGCCCCGCTCGGCCAAGCGATCCACGATGCCCGTGATGTTCGAGTTGTCGCAGTGCATCGGTGCGCCAGGTCGCCCATCGGGCGCGGCTCGTCGAGCAGTCCGATGACCATCTGCTGCGGCGGCATCAGGTCGAATTCGCGCCACAGCTCGAGCATTCGCGGCCTGCCCTTGACGAAGAAAAACTGCATCATCGCCACCCATGCCTCGCTGGCCAGGTCGGTCGGCGCTGATGTCTTGCCGCGACGTCTCGACGCTCATGCAACCCGATGATACTGTAGACCCTCGATAGTTGAAGTCAGTCAAGTAAGTAAGAGAACGGTTAGAAGGGTTAGAAGTGGACAACGGGATCGACGTCGAGGGCTTAGTCAGGGAATTCAAGAAGGGGCCGCGGGCCGTCGACGGCATCGACCTGCGAGGTCAAGCCGGGCGAGATCTACGGCTTTCTCGGGCCCAACGGCGCGGGCAAGTCGACCACCGTCCACATGCTCACCACGCTCCTGCCCCCGACCGCGGGCACCGCGCGGGTCGCGGGCCACGACATCGTCAAGGAGGGCCCGGCGGTTCGCGACTCGATCGGCGTCGCGCTGCAGGAGGCGGCGCTCGACCAGTTCCTCACGGCGCGCGACCACATGCGCCTCCAGGCGGGAATGCACGGCCTGACCAAGGCCGACGCGTCGCGCCGGGGCGACGAGCTGATCGCGCGGGTCGGCCTCACCGAGGCCGCGGACCGCAAGGTGGGCGGCTACTCGGGCGGGATGCGCCGGCGCCTCGACCTCGCCCTCGCACTCGTGCACGAGCCCAGCATCCTCTTCCTCGATGAACCGACGACCGGCCTCGATGTGCAGAGCCGCACCGCCCTCTGGGACGAGGTCCAGCGCCTCGCGTCGTCAAATGGGGTCACGGTCTTTCTCACCACCCAGTACCTCGAGGAGGCCGATGCGCTCGCCGACCGCGTGGGGATCATCGACACGCGGCAAGATCGTCGCCGAGGGCACGCCGGACGATCTCAAAGCGGAGATCGGCCGGCCCGACCGTCGAGGCGGTGCCGGCGGAGGACTCCGACCGCGAGCGGATGCGCGAGACGCTGGGCCGTTTCGGCGCCGAGTCGCCCGCCGGCCCGGGCGGAGTCGCCGTTCGGCTCGACGAGGGAACGCACGAGCTCGCCGACGTCGTGCGCGCGCTCGACGCCGCCAACATCACCATCGCGAATCTCGAGGTCCACTCGCCGTCGCTCGACGATGTCTTCCTCGCCAAGACCGGCCGCCGCCTCGAGGGCGCGGGCGACGACGAGGCCCCGGCGCCGACCGGCGAACACGAGCAGATACCGGCATGAGCGCCGACGCGCGCAGCACTCCATCGGCTCCCGGCACGCTGCGCCGTGAGCACTCGAGCGCGCTGACCCAGGTCGGCTACCTCGCGCACCGCTCGATCACGCGCACGCTGCGCCAGCCGATGATGTTCGTCCCGAGCCTGATCTTCCCGCTGTTCCTGCTCGCGGTGAACTCGAGCGGCCTCAGCGCGGCCGTGCATATCCCGGGCTTTCCGACCGACTCCTATCTGACCTTCGCGATCGGGCTCACGTTCATGCAGGGGGCGCTGTTCGCGACGATGGGCGCCGGCCAGGCGATCGCCTCGGACATCCAGCACGGCTTCTTCAACCGCCTGCAGCTCACGCCCCTGCGCGGCAACGCGCTGATCGCCGGCCAGCTGGCGGGCGTGGCGATCCAGGGGCTGCATCCAGGGCATCGGCTACTTCTGCGTCTCCCTGGCCTTCGGCGCCCACTTCGAGGCCGGGCCCGCGGGCGTGCTCGTGCTGTTCGCGCTGCTCGGCGATGGTCGGCATCGCCGTTCGGCTCGCTCGGTCTCGCGATCGGGCTGCGCACCGGTAACGGCGAGGCGGTTCAGGGCGTCTTCCCGCTGATGTTCGTGCTGCTGTTCCTGAGCTCGGGGGCGCTGCCCCGCGACCTGATCCAAACGACTGGTTTCAGACCGTCGCGACGATCAACCCCGTCAGCTACCTGATCGAGGGCTTCCGCAGCCTCTTCATCACCGGCTGGGACGGCGAGGCCCTCGGTCTCGCCTTCGGCGTCTCGTTCGGGGTCCTCGCGGTCGGGATGTGGGCGGCGACGACCGCGCTGCGTTCGCGGATGGAGCGCACATGACGAAGTACCCACTGACCACCCGCTACGCCCGGGCCGCGCGCGCGATCACGTGGCGCCAGCTGCACGTGATGTTCTCGAAGCCGTCGCTGTTTCTGCCGTCCCTGATCTTCCCGCTGTTCTTCTTCGCCGCGTTCGCGGGCGGCCTCTCGGCGGTGAGCAACTCCCCGAACTTCGACTACCCGAACTACACGACCTTCCAGTACGTGTTCGTGCTGATGCAGTCGGCGATCTTCGGCGGAGTCTTCACCGGCTTTTCGATCGCGGCCGACTTCGAGTTCGGGTTCGCGCGCCGCATGCTGCTCGCGACCAACCATCGCTCGGCGCTGATCGCCGGCTATGCGATGACGGCGCTGTGCCGCGCGCTGCTGGTCTGGACCGTGGTCACGGTCGTGGCCCTGGCCACGGGCGCCGAGATCAGCGGCAACCTTGGCGACCTGCTCGAACTCCTGGTGATCGCCGTGATGCTCAACTTCGCCGCGACCCTCTTCGCGTCGGGCCTGGCCATGCGCTTCCGCACGTTGCAGGCGGCGCCGCTGATCCAGCTGCCCGCCTTCCTGATCATCATGACCGCGCCGGTCTACGTCCCACGCAACCTCATCGAGGGCTGGGTGCACACGATCTCCGGGCGTCAACCCGATGACCGCGACCCTGGAGGCCGGCCGCAACCTCGTCATCGGCGCCCCGGCCCACACGCTCCTAGCGGTCGGCGTGGCGGCGGGCCTGATCACGGTGATGGTCAACTGGGCGCGCACGGGCCTGCGGCGAGCCGAAGCCGCGGGCTGACGCGTTCTTGTGCGGCGCGAGTGGCGCCGCGCCGCGCGGTCGGGGCAGTAAGGGGATCGCTTCGGCCCGGCTGGGGACAAAATCCGGCGATCGCCGGGTCGCGGCTGCCATCGCGGCGAAAATCCGACGATCGACGGATCTTGGACGCGGGCGTGGGGCCGACGCCTCCCCACCCAGCCCGACCCGAGATCGCGTTGCCACATAGGCTGCGCGCATGCCCGATGAGGTCACGCTCACCACACGAGACGGCGCCGCCACGGTCACGCTCAACCGCCCCGATTCGCTGAACTCCTGGAACAAGGAGCTGGGCGAGCACCTGCGCGACGCGCTCGCCACCTGCGCCTCCGATGACGCGATCCGCGCCGTGATGATCACCGGCGCCGGCCGCGGGTTCTCGTCCGGCGCCGACCTTCGCGAGCACCGCGCCGATTCGGAGGGCGCGCCAGACCTTGGCGAGCGCCTTGGCGAGCTCTACAACCCCTCGATCCTCGCCGTGCGCGAGATGGCCAAACCCGTGCTCGCCTCGGTCAACGGCGCCGCCGCCGGGATCGGCTGCGCGCTGGCGCTCGCATGCGACCTGATCATCGCCGGCGAGTCCTCGTTCTTCCTGCTCGCCTTCGTGAACATCGGCCTCGTGCCCGACGGAGGCGCGACGGCAACGGTCGCCGCTCGCGTCGGCGCCGCCGCGTGCGGCCGAGATGGCGATGCTCGGTGAGCGAGTCCCCGCGCCGCAGGCGCTCGAATGGGGGCTGATCAACCGGGTGGTTGCCGACGACGAGCTCGAGTCGGCCTCGGCCGAGCTGCTCGCGCGCCTGGCCGCCGGGCCGACGCGCGCCCACGCGAACATCAAGCGCCTGTTCAACCGGACCTCGTACCCGCACCTCGCCGAGCAGCTCGATGCCGAGGCCAGCGCCCAGCGCGAGCAGGGCCACAGCTCGGACTTCATCGAGGGCGTCATCGCCTTCAGCGAGAAACGGCCGCCCAGGTTCTCGGGAACCTGAGCGGCCGTATTTGAGCGAGGGACGCGGTCGCGCGCCCGGGAGGAGGGCCGGGCGCGCGGACCGCGTCGTGGCTGAGCACGCCCGGGTGAAGCGTCGCGGTCAGCGGGTCGCTGGCGAGCTCGGCGAGTCGCGCTACCTCCCGCTCGCGCTCCAACAGCACGAGCGCGATGCTAATCGGCGGCCTCTCGCGCCGCCTCCAGCTCGGCGCGAACGGTGTCGTCTGGTCCGGATAGCTGAAGCCGCTGCTCGAGCAGCGGGATCGCCTCGTCAGGTCGGCCCGCCAGACGCAGAGCGTGGGCGAGATTGAAGAGGGCGTAGTTATAGGTGCGCCCGTCGCCGGAGTTCTCGAGCGCGTCGACGGCGCGCTGCAGGATCGGAACCGCACCGGCCGCGTCGCCGTGTTGAGCGTCGCATAGCCCTGGTCGTTGAGCGAGGCGCCGTCGGCGGGCGCGCTGCCCGCGGGACCGACGCCGCCGTCCTCGCCGCCGGTGGGAGCCGGCGGGGACGAGGGAGCGGGCGCGCTCGCCTGTGTCGTCGTCGCGGTTGCCGTCGCCGTCTCCGTGGCGGTCCTAGCGCGGCTCCGGGGACGGCGCGGGTTTGTGCGCCTTGGCCTGATTCGGGCCCGGGCTCGGCTCGCCACCTCCGCCGCCGGAGGCGATCGCCACCGCGGCGACCGCGGCTATGACCCCCGCGATGGCCGCCACCGGCCACCAGCGCATCCGCGGGCGCGACGGCGCCCCGGTCGTCGGCTCGAACGGCCGCGAGTCGAACGCCTCGGTGATCGGCTCGGGCGGCGGGCGGTCGAACGGCCGGGTCAGCTGCGCCACCGGCTCGCCCGGCTCGGAGTCGAACAGCTCGAGCGCGTCGCGGGCGTCGGTGGGCCGGTCGAGCGGATCCTCTGAGCGCAGGCGCTCGATCAGCGCCCAGAGCCCGGCGTCGGCACCACCTGCGCCGGCGGTCTTCGCCAGGACGACGCCGAGTGCGTAGAGGTCGGACCGCACGGTCGCCGGGTCACCGGCCAGCACCTCGGGTGCGAGGTAGGTCTCGGTGCCGATCACCTGGCCGGTCTTGGTCAGCGAGGCGGCGTCCATCGGCTGGGCGATGCCGAAGTCGGTCAGGCGCGCCTCGCCGTAGCGATCGACGAGCACGTTGTTGGGCTTGATGTCCCGATGGAGGACGCCGGCCGCGTGGATGTGGCGCAGGCGCTCCGAGCAGCTGCTCGGCGAGCGGCTCGGGCTCCGGCGGATCGCCGCCTTGCAGGCGCGCACCGAGGTCACCGCCCTCGACGTACTCCATGACCAGGTACGGCCTGTCACCGGCGCCGAAGTCGTAGATCGGGACGAGGTTCGGGTGCTGGAGCCCGGCGGCGACGCGCGCCTCGCGGCGGAAGCGCCGCAGGTAGATGTCGTCGCCCGCGAGCGTGTCGGAGAGGATCTTCACCGCGACCGGCCGCTCCAGCCGCTCGTCGAAGCCGAGCCAGACCATCGCCATCCCGCCGTGGCCGAGGCGGCGGCGCAGGCGGTAGCGGCCGCCGAGCAGGGCGGCGGGCGCGATCCCCTCCACGGCGACCTGCGCCGCGCCGACGTCTCTCGGGGTGTCCTCCCAGGCTGAATCGCTGGCACTTGCCACGACGATTGACGTTCCCGGGAGCGCCCGGGTCTAACCAAATGCGCGCTGAATCAGCGGGCGAGCCGCTTGATCATGCGGTATGCGGGCTTCTGCCGGCCGTTCTTCTTGACCAGCCCCGAGTTGGCACACCAGGCGCAGATGCTGTCCGGGGAATCTCGCCAGGAGAACCACACGACGGTTTTCACGTGCAGGCGGTGACGGGCGCGCTCGAAGAACCGGTAGGCCTGCTTGAGCCGCTTGGCCTGGCCGTGGCGCCCAACCTCGAGCGGGTTGGAGCCGTTCGCCGAGCTCCAGCCGGTCTCGGTGACCCACAGACCGACCTTGCGATCGTGTGCGGCCCTCGACTCCGAGGCGAACAGTTCGGCCTGCTCCTCGACGGCCTTCGCCCTCGCGCCGTAGGGGTGCACCGCCACGCCATCGAAGTCGCGCTTGGTGCCGCGACGGTGGTAGAGGTCGTGCAGGTACTCATGTCCGGGAACCGCCTTTCGCGACCCCGCGAGCTCGGCCATCCCGCCGAGGACGACGTCGGCGTGGCGGTCGCGCCCGTGGATCGCCGATGCCGCTGCGTGGAGCAGTTTTGCGTAGGCCTTCGTCGACGGTTTGGGCGCGTAGAACGACTTCGAGTTCTGCTCGTTCCAGATCTGCCACGCGCGGATCGGCAGCCGCGGGAGCTCGGGATGCTCGGCCCAGAAGGTGCCGCCGCGGCCATAGCGGTCAACGGCCGCACCGACGAAACCCCTCCATGCGGCGAGCGCGGCGCGGTGGCGCGGCGCGTACCCCACGCAAATTCCGCACTGACGATGGTCGAGTCCGCGGGCAACCCAGTCCGGCGTGCCGAAGAAGAATGGAAGAACGCGGATGCGCTGGCTCGCGGCCTCGGCAACGACAGTGTCGAACCCGCCCCAGGCGTAGGCGCCGCCCTGGGTGGGGTTCACGCCCGACCACTGAAGGATCGCTCGCAGGGTGCCGATCTTTGCCTTCGCGATCTTCTGGTAGTCGCTCTGGCCGAGCGGCGTCTGCGAACTCACCCCGTAAAAGGGGTGTGGTTTGGCTTCGGCCGCTGTGGCATGAGCCGCCACGGCGATCAGGACCGTGATCGCGACGGCCACCGCCGGCCTGAGAGCCCGGTATTTGCTTGGGCGCATGCCCTTCCGAACACGCGCGAGTCCCGAAGTCGCGTTCGGTGTGCGGCCGCCGTCAGGGATCTAACACGTACGGGTAGTCGGTCAGCGTCTCGCAGCCATCCTCGGTGATCAGGAGCAGATCCTCGTAACGCACGCCACCAATCCTTGGATCCCATAGACCGGGCTCGACCGCGATCACGTCGCCGGCGACCAGCGGCTCGCGACCGATCTGCCCGAGCCCCGGCTCCTCGTGGACCTCCAAACCGACGCCGTGGCCGAGGGAGAACTGAAAGCCCTCGGTCGGGTCCTCGCCGGGCCCGGTGCGCTGCGTGAGGCGGCCGGCGCCCTCGAAGATGTCGCACACGAGCGCGTGCAGCTCGCGGCCGCTGACGCCCGGCCGGGCAGCGTCGCGCGCGGCCTCCAGCGCCTCGCGAACGAGCGCCTCCTGTTCGGCGACGCCGTCGGCCGCCTCGCCGATCACGAAGGTGCGGGTCATGTCGGCCCAGCAGCCGGACGCCTCGTCGCGCGGCCAGAGGTCGACCTGGATCGGCAGGTTCGCCGGCAGCGGCCCCGAGCCCGGCTCGTGTCCGAAGCCCTGGTGCACGGAGGCCACGATCACACCGGGCGGCGCGGGCGCGCCGAGCGCGGCGCAGGCCGCCCGCGCAGCCGCGCGCACCTGCTCGGCCAGCAGGGGCTCACCGTCGACCACGAGCGCGTCCCCGTCGATCTCGGCGGCTCGCAACAGCGCGGCCGCCGCCGCCATGGCTGCCTCGGCAGCGCGCTGGGCCGCGCGGATTCCGTCGAGCTCCCAGTCGAGCTTTGCCC
This sequence comes from uncultured Solirubrobacterales bacterium, assembly GCA_963796815.1. Taxonomy (GTDB): domain Bacteria; phylum Actinomycetota; class Thermoleophilia; order Solirubrobacterales; family 70-9; genus WHSW01. The sequence continues at coordinate 84,155 of CAWCNF010000007.1, read as the reverse complement.
GCCTGCGCCTCGCGAACGCCGCCGGGTCGGGCCTTAGCTCGATGCCGTCGGCGCGCAGCCGGTCGCCCACGAAGATCGGGAACTGCGGGTCCACGACCGCCTCGTGCAGACCCATCGCCGCCGCCGCTCGGCTGGCCAGCTCCAGCTCGATCTCCTCGTAGGGCTTGCCGCTTTCGCGCAGCTCGCCAAGCCCGAGGCCGTCGAGGTCGTACAGCTCGGCGTCGGGCACTGCTGCCGTGATCCGCGCGCGCTCGAGGGTGTTGACCATCACGTGCGGGCGTCCGTCGATCCGCGCGAACAGGAACGGGTCCATGATCGGCACGCGGACCTCGTGGCGCAGCGCCGCCGAGTCCTCGCTGGCGCCATAGATGAGAAGGGCCGGGCCGCCCTGCTCCCCTGGAGCGCCGGCCTCAGCCATCGGTCTCGGGCGGCTCGATCTCGCGCTTGAGAATCTTGCCTGTCGGCCCCTTTGGCAGCTCGTCCACGAACCAGATCTGGCGTGGGTACTTGTACGCGGCAACGTGCTCCTTGACGTGGGCTCGGAGGTCGTCGGCCGAGACCTCCTCGCCGTCCTTGAGCGCGACCGCCGCACCAACCTCCTCGCCGAGCTCGTCATGCGGGACGCCCGACCACGGCGCACTCGGCGACCGCGGGGTGCTCGTAGATGACCTCCTCGATCTCGCGCGGATAGACGTTGTAGCCGCCGCGGATGATCATGTCCTTCTTGCGGTCGACGATCGCGAAATAGCCGTCCGCGTCGATCGTCGCCATGTCGCCGGTGTGAAACCAGCCGTCGTCGATCGATCGCCTCGGTCGTCGCGTCGGGCTTTCGCCAGTACCCCTTCATCACGTTGTGGCCGCGGATGACGATCTCCCCGGGCTCACCCTGCTCGACGTCGTTGCCGTCGTCGTCGACGACCTTCATCTCGACGCCTTCGATCGGCGTGCCGATCGAGCCGGGCTTGCGCTCACGATCGGGGGGATTGAACGAGGCGATGGGTGAGGTCTCCGAGAGGCCGTAGCCCTCCATCACCTTGCAGTCGAACGCCTCCTCGAAGCCCTTCAGGACCTCGACGGGCATCGCCGAACCGCCCGAGGCGCAGAACTTCGAGGGAGCTGGTGTCGAACTTGTCGCGGTCCGGGTGGTTGAGCATCGCCGAGTACATCGTCGGCACGCCCTCGAAGACGGTGACCTTGTCGCGCTCGATGATCTCCAGCGCCTTGCCCGGGTCGAAGCGCGGGATCAGCGTCAGGCAGGCACCGCTCAGCATCGACGCGTTGAGACCGCAGGTCTGGCCGAAGGAGTGAAACAGCGGCAGCGCGCCCAGGACGACCGCATCGTCACCCAGGTCGAACAGGCCGACGGCGACCTCCGTGTTGCGCAGGAGGTTCGAGTGGGTGAGCTCGGCGCCCTTCGGCGTGCCGGTCGTTCCCGACGTGTAGAGGATCACCGCGGTGTCCTCCTCGTCGCGGTCGGCCGCATCGAAGGTGTGGTCGTAGGAACCGACGAGCTCCTCGAACTCGCCCGGGCTTGACGAGATCAGCTCCGTCTCCGCCTCCGCGGCGCCCTGTTCGGCCGCCTCGGCGAAGTCGTGCCAGGCGAACAGCACCTTCGCCTCGGGGTCCTTCAGGTAGAAGCCGACCTCGCGCTTCTTCAGCAGCACGTTCATCGGCACGACGACCGCGCCGAGCTTCAAGCGCCGTAGTAGACAGACCGGGAAGTAGGGGACGTTCGGGAGCATGATCCCGACGCGGTCGCCCGGCTCGACACCGCTTCTCGGCGAGGAGATTCGCGACGCCGCACGCGGCCGCGTTCAGGATGCTTGTAAGGCAGCTCGGTGTCGTCGAGCTTGATCGCGATCCGGTCGCCGTTCTCGGCGGCCGAGTCGGCCAGGATGTCCGCCAGGTTCACGCTTCTCTCTCCGTGGTCTCGCAACCTGGAGCTGCGCGTCGAGTCTATTTCGCGGGATACTCTGGCGCGGATGTCTGCGACCGCCAACCCCACGCGACATCACCGAGAGGTCCGCTGTCGAGCTCGCGGGCGCGATCCGCGCCTGGCGAGCTGCGCTCGCGCGAGGTCGTCGACGCCCACATCGAGCTGATCGAGCGCCGCAACCCACGCGTCAACGCGATCGTCGCGACCCGCTTCGACGCGGCGCGAGCCGAGGCCGACGCCGTCGACGAGCGCGTCGCCGCGGCGGGAGCCGACGACGACCTCGGGCCGCTCGCCGGCGTCCCCTGCACGATCAAGGAGTCGTTTGCTGTCGCCGGAACTGCCGCACACCTCGGGCTCGCTCGCCCGCAAGGACGTGATCGCCGAGCACCCGGCGACCGCCGTCGCCCGCCTGCATGCCGCCGGAGCGATCGTCCTCGGCGTCACCAACACCTCCGAGCTGACCATGTGGATCGAGTCCGACAACCGCGTCTGGGGCCGCACCGACAACGCCTATGACCCGTCGCGCACCGCCGGCGGCTCCTCGGGCGGCGAGGGAGCGGCCGTCGGCTCGGGCTTCGCGCCGATCGGCCTCGGCACGGACATCGGCGGCTCGATCCGCCTGCCCGCGTTCTTCAACGGCGTCTTCGGCCACAAGCCGACCGGCTGCATCGTCCCCCACACCGGCCACTACCCAGTCGCCGAACGAGCGCGGCGCGGCGATGCTGGGCGCCGGTCCGCTCACGCGGCACGCCGAGGACCTCATGCCGTTCCTGCGCGCGGTCGCCGGGCGCGATGGGCTCGACATGACCGTGCGCGACGTCGAGCTCGGCGATCCCGCCGACGTGAGCATCGAGGGATTGCGCGTGGTGATCTCCGACGACGTCACGATGGTCCCGGTCTCGCTCGAGCTGCGAAACGCCCGCATCGCCGCGGCGAAGGCGCTGCGGCGTGCCGGCGCCGACGTGCACCGCGTCTCGCTGCCGGGGATCAAGAGCGTGATCCAGCCGTACCTGAACGCGATGCGCGAATCGGGCGGCCTGCGCGACATCCTCACCGCCGACGGCGCCCAGCTCCCGGGATTCGGCCGGCTCATGGCCGACGCCGTGCGTGGCCGCAGCCGCTACACGACGCCGCTGCTGATGACCCTCGCCTCGGAGAACATGTCGCGGTTCCTGCCCGAGCGCCTCGAGCGCCGCGCCCTTGCCGCCGAGCGTGATCTCGCCGAACAGGTCGCCGAGGCCATCGGCGACGGCGTCCTCCTGCATCCCCCGTTCGCGCGTGTCGCCCCACAGCCACGGGCGCACGATCGGGCGGCCGTGGATGCTGGCGCCGACCGCGCTGTTCAACCTCCTCGGGCTGCCGGTGACCGAGGTCCCGCTCGGCCTCAACGACGCCGGCATTCCACTCGGCGTCCAGGTCGCCGCCGGCCGCGACCGCGACCACGTCGCGATCGCGGCAGCGCTCGCGCTCGAGCGGGCCTTCGGCGGCTGGGTGCCTCCGCAGCGATCGCGGAGGCCGGCAGCTACTGGACGGTGAGCGTGCCCTCCATGCCCTGGTCACGGTGGCTGTCGATGTTGCAGTAGATCTCGTAGGTGCCGGGCTTGAGGTCGACGCTGAGCTTCGCGCTGGATCCCGGCCCCGATCGGATCGGTCGACTCCTGGACGCCGTTGCCCTCGATCTCCAGGTCATGAACGACGGTGCCGTCGTTCTTGACGTCGAACGTGACCTTGCCCGCCTTGGTCGACGGATCGGAGGGATCGAGCTGGAACTCGGTCTCGGAGATGGCGACGCTGCCCCCCGCCCCGCTGCTGCCGCCGCTCGCCGCGGTCGTCGACGCCTGCGTCGTCGAGGTTGCCCCCGTGTCGCTTGCAGCTGTCGTCGAGCTGGAGCTGTCGCTTCCACCACACGCCACGAGCGTGAGCGGGATCGCGATCGCGATCAATGCCAGGAACTTACGAACCACGGTGCCTCCTCGAAATTCGGATTCGTGGGGGCATACGGGGCGCTGGCGGCAAAGGATTGGGGCAGACCGCGGAAGTCGGCGGCGCCAGCGGTGCCACGCAAATCGAAAGGCGTCTGACTCTCGACTCCCGAGAGCGAAACGCCTGTCGCCAGTTCCGGCGCCTACGGAAGGTCGGCAAACGTCACGAAACTCAAACCCCACCCCCTACCCAGCAATAAAGCGCTCCGCGGCGCCGATCGCCCCAATCCCCACACCCCCCGATCCCGTACAACCCTTCATATGATCGCCGCATCCGACGAGGCGCTGATCGCTGGGCTGGCCGCCGGTGATCGCGGCGCCGCGACCGCGTTCGTGCGCCGCTTCCAGGCGCGCGTGTTCGGCCTTGCGGTGACGATGGTCGGCGACGCGGCCGTGGCGGAGGAGCTCGCGCAGGAGGCGTTCACCCGCGCTTGGCGGCACGCCGGCGCCTACGACGCCCGTAAGGGCCGGGTCGCAACCTGGCTGCTGTCGATCACGCGCAACCTCGCGATCGACCACCTGCGCGCAAAGCGGACCGAGCCGCTCGATCCGGACGCGATCGGCGAGGCGGACCGGGCGATGTGGGCGACGTCGGCGGGCACCGGCGTCGACCAGGACATGACGACGAGCGACCTGCGCGGCGAGCTCGAGCAGCTGCCGTCCGACCAGCGCCGGGCGCTTCTGCTGGCCGCGCTGTTCGGTTACACGGCCCGTGAGATTGGCGAGATCGAGGGGATTCCGCTCGGCACGGCGAAGACACGCATCCGCACGGCGATGCTGAAGCTCGGACGCGACGGCGAAAATGACGACACGGCCTCCGAGGCTGACAGCGGGGAGGATTCGTCATGAACGACAACGACTGCGCACGGCTGGAAGAGGTGGGCGCCGAGGTCGCGCTGGGCATCTCCGATGGCGCCGACCGCGCGTGGGCGCTGGAGCACCTCACCGACTGCGCGGAGTGCCGGGCGCGCGTTGAGCGCATGGCGACGGTTGCCGACGAGCTGCTGCTGCTCGCCCCGCTCGCCGAGCCGCCCGCCGGATTCGAGGAGCGCGTGACCGGCATGATGGAGCCGCCCCGCCGCCGCGCCTGGCCGCGGTTGCGCGTCGCGATCCCCGCTTTCGCCGCCGCCGGGCTCGCAGCGGCCGCGGTCTGGATCGGGCTCGCGAACGACCGCCACCTCGCCGACTCCTATCGCGCCACGCTCGCGGTGGCCCACGGCGAGCGCTTCGCTGCGGCGCCGATGTCGATGGCCGACGGCCAGGATGTCGGCTATGTGTACGGCTATCAGGGCCGCGCCTCGTGGGTATTCGCGGTCATGTACGCATGTCCGTACGACGGGTCTTATGAGCTTCAGGGGGTTACGGCCAACGGCAGCACCGTCCCGATCTCGCCAATCCAGATCACCGACGGCCACGGCAGCGTCGGCAAGGTGACCTCCGTCGACTACGACTCGCTGACCGAGGTGCGCATGATCGACGACAACGGCCACGTCATCGCCGCCTCCGAACTCGGCGTAACTCCGGGTTCGCCGGCCGCCTGCCGGGTACCGGTTGGGCATGTCAGCAGTCCTGATCATCGTCATTGTCATCGCGGTCGTCGTCGTCCTGGCGCTCGCGGCATCCATGGCTCGTCGTCGCAACGCCGAGCGCGAGATCGAGCACGAGCGCCTCTCGGGAGAGGCGGCCGCTCATCGCGAGCAGGCGGACTCGAGCGTCGCCCGCGCGCAGCAGACCGGTCGCGCTGCCGACGCCCACCGCCAGGAGGCCGAGCACCACGCCGCCGAGGCCGATCGCCACGCTCAGCAGGCGAGCGAGCACGCCGAACAGGCCGCGACGCTCGAGGCTCAGGCCCAGCGCGCCGGCACCGCCGCGGCCCGCCACGACGAGGAAGCGGCGCAGCGCGAGGACAAGCTCGAGGCCCCCTAACCACCGCCAGCGCCGGAGGGTGTCCCTCGCGCCGTGCCAGAGCACGGCACGCGGGACACCCTTCCCCGACCGGCGCGGTGACGGGCGCGGCGGATTACGCTGCCGCGCGTGAGGTTCCGGCGGGTCACCTTCATTGCGGTCGTCGCGCTGTGCGCGTTGGCGGCGCCCGCGCTCGCGAGCGCTAAGGCGCCGCTGCAGGCCGGGCCGGCGACGCAGGCGACGCCCGCGCCGCTGCAGGCCGGGCTCGGCCGCGCCGACATCACCCCGCCGACCGGTTACGCCCTCGGCGGATGGACCCGCGCCGACCGCATCGGCACGGGCGTGCAGACCCGCCTGCAGGCATCGGCCCTGGTGGTGCGCAGCGGCGGCAAGAAGTTCGCGCTCGTCTCCGCGGACCTCTTCGCGGCGCCGGGCGGGCTCATCGCCGACGCGGCCAGGCGCGCCGGCCACGGATTCAGCCAGCGCAACGTCCTCGTCGGCGCGACCCACACCCACAGCGGCCCGTCGCAGTTCGCCAACTTCGCGACGCTCAACACCCTCGCCCCCAGCCCGCAGACGATCACCGACCCGGCGAGCTTCGTGAACTTCCTCAAGCCCGAGCAAGCCGACCCTCAGATCTACACGTTCCTCGTGAAGCGGATCGCGACGGCGCTGCGGCGCGCCAACCGCAACCTCGGCCCGGCTTCGGCAGCGTGGGGCACCACCCAGCTGCTCGGGGTGACCCAGAACCGCAGCCTCGAGGCCCACCTCGCCGATCACGGAATCATCGAGGACCGCGGCACCGGCTCGGTCGACCAGGACCCGCTCGGCTACAAGGACACGATCGACCCGCTCGTGAGCGTGCTCCGCGTCGACCGCCTGCTCCCCGACGGCTCGCACATGCCGATCGGCGCGTGGTCGACCTTCGCCAATCACGGCACCGTTAACCCCTCCGATTACCAGGTCTACACCGAGGATCACCAGGGCACCGCGACGCGCACGTTCGAGGCGAAGATGCGCCACGCCGGGCACGTCCCCAGGTCACAGCCGGTGATCGACGTCTTCCCCAACTCAAACGAGGGCGACCAGTCGGCCGGCCTCGACGGCCAGGGGCCGCTGGTGGCCGAGCGCGTCGGCGCCGCCGAGGGCCAGGCGATGTTCGCGGCGTGGAAGCAGGCGGGCAAGCACCTCAGCGCGGCGCCGCCGGTCGACCTGCGCTGGACCCGCGTCTGCTTCTGCGGCCAGACCACCGCCGACGGAACCGTCGCCGACGAGCCCGAGGCCGGCGCACCGTTCCTCACGGGCTCCGAGGAGGGCCGCGGCCCGCTCTACGACATCACCGGTCAGCCGCTCGAGGGCGATCGCTCGCCGACGGTGAACGCGCCAAACCAGGGTCACAAGGTCGGCATCCCGTTCGCGACCACCAAGGACAGCTATCCCAACGCCGTCCCGCTGTTTTTGGTGCGGATCGCCAACCGGGCCATCATCACCTTCCCCGGCGAGGCCACGGTCGAGGTCGGCCGTCGCGCCCGCGCCCGCGTCCTGCCGCTGATCGGCCAGCTCGGCGTCAAGGGCGTGACGGTGATGGGCCTGACCAACGAGTTCATCCAGTACATCACCACCCCCGAGGAGTACGACCGCCAGCACTACGAGGGTGGCTCGACGATCTACGGCCCGGCGGAGGGTGCGGCGATGACCGACGTGCTCGTGCGCGATGGCGAAGGCGATGCGCGACGGCAAGCCGGCGCCGAAGCCCTACCCGTTCGATCCGCGCCACGGGGTCAAGCCCACGGGTGCGCCGTTCGGCAAGGGCGCGAGCTCGGCCACCGCGACGGCCCAGCCCACCTCCCAGCCACCCGGGTCGCAGGCTGTCTTTCAGTGGCAGGGTGGACCGCGGGGTGAGGATCGGCCGCTCGACAAGCGCTTCATCGCGATCCAGCGCAAGACGAAATCAGCCGCCTCAACGGCGGCGGACCTCCGCGCCGGCCTTCGGCCGCCGCGATCGGAGCACGGCTGGACCCGCGTCGCCGACGACCTCGGCGTCTCGATCGTCTGGACCGGCGACCCCGACGGCGCGTACGACGCCCACTGGCAGATCTCACCGAAGGCGAAGCCCGGCAAGTACCGCTTCGCGATCACCGCGAATCACTACAAGCTGCGCTCCGGCGCATTTGCGGTCGATCCCGCCGCGTCCGCGACGGACCCCGATCCGGACCACCCCGCGTCCCTATTTGGCCCGGTAACGGCGCATTAGACGCCGATTAGCGGCGCCGTTAGGGCCTATTAGGAGGCCGGTAAGTTGCTCCACTTCGGTGCCCTATCTGGCGCTAGGGCCGGTATTTTTGATGGCGTGAGCCGCCCTGGAGCCCGAGCCATCGGGCCGTCGTCGCCTACCCGTGCCGCCGGCCTCTACGACCCACGCTTCGAGCACGACGCGTGCGGGGTCGCCTGCGTCGCCCGCCTGGACGGCCAGCCACGCCATGACGTGATCGATCTCGCGCTGACGGCGCTCGACGACCTCGAGCACCGTGGCGCGGCGGGCGCCGACCCGACGACGGGCGACGGCGCCGGCGTTCTCATCCAGCTCCCCCACGCCTTCCTGCGGTCCCGCATCTCCGAGTTCGGCCTGACGCGCGCGCAGCTTCCCGACCAGGGCAGCGTCGCCGTTGCCAACTGCTTCCTCTCCCGCGACCCGAGCCTCTGGAACAAAGCAGGAGCAGATCATCGAGCATGCCGTGATCTCGGCCGGGCAGCAACCGCTCGGCTGGCGCGAGGTCCCGGTCGACCTCGCCAACTGCGGCAACACCGCCCGCGACGTCGCCCCCGAGTTCCGCCAGCTGCTCGTCGGCGCGGGGCCCGAGCGTGCTCGACCAGGACGACTTCGAGCGGCGCCTCTTCGTCGCCCGCCGGATCGCCGAGCTCGACGCCGGGCCCGACCTGACGATCTCGAGCTTCTCCTCGCGCACCCTCGTCTACAAGGGCATGCTCACCGCGCCCCAGCTCGGCCGCTTCTACGCCGACCTGCGCGACCCCGAGCTGCAGAGCGCGCTCGCGGTCGTCCACTCGCGCTTTTCGACCAACACCTTCCCGAGCTGGGAGCTGGCGCAGCCGCTGCGCCTGCTCGCCCACAACGGCGAGATCAACACGATCAACGGCAACGTCCACTGGATGCGGGCGCGCGAAGCGGCGCTGCGCTCAGAGCTCTTCGGCGAAGACCTCGAGCGCTGCCTGCCGCTGATCCCCGAGGGCAGCTCCGACTCGTCGGCCTTCGACCGCGTCCTCGAGCTGCTGCTGCTCGCCGGCCGCTCGCTGCCGCACGCGATGATGATGATGATCCCGGCCGCGCACACCGGCCGCGACGACATGGCGCCGGAGCTCGACAGCCTTCTACCGCTACAGCGCCTCGGTGCTCGAGCCCTGGGACGGCCCCGCGGCGATGGCCTTCTCCGACGGGCGCATCGCTCGGCGCCTGCCTCGACCGCAACGGCCTGCGCCCTGGCCGCTGGCTCGTCACCGACGAGGGCGTGGTCGTCGTCGGCTCCGAGGCCGGCGATGCTCCCGGTCGAGCCATCCAAGGTCCGCCGCCGCGGTCGCCTGCTGCCCGGCGCGCCTGCTGATCGTCGACCTCGAGCGCGGCCGCCTCTTCGCCGACGGCGAGGCCGAGCTCGAGGTGGCCCGCGCGAAGCCGTTCGGCAGCTGGTGCGAGCAGGGCGAGATCCGCATCGACGATCTCACGGAGCGCGAGCCGGCGCGGCGGCACCGAGCCGCTTCGCACCCGCCAGCTCGCCTTCGGCTACTCACAGGAGGACCTGCGCGTGCTCATCAGCCCGGCGGCAGAGGCCGGGATCGAGCCGACAGGCTCGATGGGCAACGACCTCGCGCTCGCCGCGCTTTCGGAGCGCGAGCCGTCGCTGTTCAGCTACTTCAAGCAGCGCTTCGCTCAGGTGACAAACCCGCCGATCGACTCCGTCCGCGAGTCGATCGTGATGAGCCTCGAGTCGCGCCTGGGCTCGGAGGGCAACCTGCTCGTCGACGGCCCCGAGCACGCGGTGCAGCTGGTCCTCGACCAGCCGGTGCTGACCAACGCAGAGCTCGAGCGCATGGCCCGCGCCGAGCACCCGTCGATCACCCCGACGACGATCGATATGACCTGGCCGCTCTCCGCGGGCGAGGCCGGTCTGGCCGAGGCGCTCGACCGCATCTGCGCCGAGGCGCACGCCGCGCTCGACGGCGGCGCCAACCTGATCATCCTGTCCGATCGCGCGCATGGCCCCCGACCGAGTGCCGATCCCGTCGCTGCTCGGCCTCGGCGCCGTCCATCACGACCTCGTGCGAGCCGGCCGCAGGCTGCAGACCGCGCTGGTGGTCGAGTCGGGCGAGCCGCGCGAGATCCACCATCTCGCGGCGCTGATCGGCTTCGGCGCCGCCGCGGTCAACCCCTACCTGCTGTTCGACTCGCTCACCGACCTGCACGGCCGCGCCGAGCTCCCGGCCGACCTCACGCACGACGAGGCCCTGACAAAGCTGATGGCGGCGATTCGCAAGGGCCTGCTGAAGGTGATCTCGAAGATGGGGATCGCGACGATCCAGTCCTACTGCGGCGCCCAGATCTTCGAGGCGGTCGGCCTCGACCGCGACGTGATCGACCGGTGCTTCACCGGCACCCCGTCGGCCGTCGGCGGCGTCGGTCTGGCCGAGCTTGCCCGCGAGGCGCTCGAGCGCCACGCCCGCGCCTACCCCGCCCAGCACCACCGCAGCCTCCCGGAGCACGTCGAGGACGCGGCCCTGCCCGCCGCGCACGCGGGGCTCCTGCCGCAGGGCGGCGTCTACGCCTGGCGCCGCGACGGCGAGCGCCACGCCTGGGATCCCGCGACGATCGCGGCCCTTCAGCTCGCCGTCAGCGCCAACGGGGACGGGATCGACGCCCACGAGCGCTACGACGAGTTCCGCGAGCGCGTGAACGCCGAGAACGGGGCGCTGGCGATGCTTCGCGGGCTGCTGGAGTTCAAGCCCAAGGGCGACCCGATCCCGATCGACGACGTCGAGTCGGTCAAGGACATTCTGCGGCGCTTCACCACCGGCGGCATGAGCCTCGGCGCCCTCTCTCCCGAGGCCCACGAGACGCTCGCCGTCGCGATGAACCGGATCGGCGGGATGTCGAACTCCGGCGAGGGCGGCGAGGACATCCGCCGCTACACGCCCGACCCCAACGGCGACGAGCGCCGCTCGCGGATCAAGCAGGTCGCGTCGGGGCGCTTCGGCGTGACCGTCCACTACCTCTCCTCCGCCGACCAGATCCAGATCAAGATCTCGCAGGGCGCCAAGCCGGGCGAGGGCGGCCAGCTGCCGGGCCACAAGGTCGACCCCTACATCGCCCAGCTGCGCTTCGCGACGCCCGGGCGTCCAGCCTCATCTCACCGCCGCCGCACCACGACATCTACTCGATCGAGGACCTAAAGCAGCTGATCTACGACCTGCGCGGCGCCAATCCCACGGCGACCGTCTCGGTCAAGCTCGCGGCAGAGGCGGGCGTCGGCACCGTCGCGGCCGGCGTCGCGAAGGCGGGCGCCGACCACGTCGTCATCGCCGGCCACGACGGCGGCACCGGCGCCTCGCCCCTCTCCTCGATCCAGCAGGTCGGCGTGCCGTGGGAGATCGGCCTCGCCGAGACCCAGCAGACGCTGCTGCGAAACGACCTGCGCTCGCGGATCGTCGTGCAGGTCGACGGTGGCATGCGCACGGGCCGCGACGTCGTCGTCGGGGCGATGCTCGGCGCCGACGAGTACGGCTTCTCGACCGCGCCGTTGATCGCGACCGGCTGCATCATGATGCGCGTCTGTCACCTCAACACGTGCCCGGTCGGGGTCGCGACCCAGGACCCCGAGCTGCGCGCGCGCTTCGCCGGCCGCCCCGAGCACGTCGTCAATTACCTCTACCTGGTCGCCGAGGACGTGCGGGGGATCCTCGCCTCGCTGGGCGTGCATTCGATCGAGGAGATCATCGGGCGGGTCGAGATGCTCGCCCAGCAGGAGCATCCTGCTGGGCACAAGCGGCGCCTGATCGACCTCTCCAACCTGCTCGTCCTGCCCGAGACGGTCGATCCGGCCGCGCCGCGCCACCAGACGCGCGGTCCCGAGCCGCCCGACCAGCACTTCGACGTGAAGGCCCTGCTTGACGCGGCCGAGCCTGCGATCAAGAGCCGCAAGCCGGTTGAGATCGAGGCGCGGATCACCAACGTCGACCGCACCGCCGGCGCCCGGGTCTCGCACGCGCTCGTCGCCGAGCACGGCCCTGAGGGTCTCGACGACGACACGGTCTCCGTCAAGCTCAACGGGTCCGCCGGCCAGAGCTTCGGCGCCTGGCTCGCTCCAGGCGTGACGCTCGAGCTCGAGGGCGAGGCCAACGACTACGTCGGCAAGGGTCTCTCTGGCGGCATCCTCGCCGTCTATCCGCCCGTCGCGTCGACCTACGACGCCCACAACAACGTGATCATCGGCAACGTCGCCCTCTACGGCGCGACCAGCGGGCGCGCGTTCTTCAACGGCCTCGGGGGCGAGCGTTTCGGCGTCCGCAACTCGGGCGCGCTCTGCGTGGTCGAGGGGGTCGGCGACCACGGCTGCGAGTACATGACCGGCGGCCGCGCGGCGATCCTTGGCCCGACCGGCCACAACTTCGCCGCCGGGATGAGCGGCGGCATCGCCTGGGTCCACGACCCCGACAACCACCTGCCCGTGCGCGCGAACACCGAGCTCGTCGACCTCGAGACGGTCCCCCTCGATGAGCGCGAGGAGCTGCTTGCGCTCGTTACCGAGCACCTCGCCCGAACTGGCTCCGCGGTGGCGGCGAACCTGCTGGACAATTGGGAGGCCGAGGTCGAGCGGTTCGTGCGCGTGATCCCGCGCGAGTACGCTGCCGCGCTCGCACGACGCGAGGACATCGGCGGTCCCAAGACGGCCGAGTTCCGAACGCTGGCTGCCTAGCCAGCCGAAGAGAGTCAGCTGAGATGAGTCGCAATCCACGTGCCTTCATGGAGATTCGCCGGGTACGCGATGCCCGAGCGCGATCCCGCCGAGCGGGTGCGCGACTACGGCGAGATCTTCGGCGTCCTGCCCGACGACGAGCTGCGCCTCCAGGGCGCTCGGTGCATGGACTGCGGCGTGCCCTTCTGCAACTCGGCGTGTCCGCTCGGCAACCTGATCCCCGACTGGAACGACCTCGTCCGCCGCGGTGACTGGAAGGACGCGTGCGAACAGCTGCACGCGACCAACAACTTCCCGGAGTTCACCGGCCTCGTCTGCCCGGCGCCATGCGAGTCGGCCTGCGTGCTGGCCATCGACGACGACCCGGTGATGATCAAGCAGATCGAGTACGCGATCGTCCACCGCGGGTTCGAGGAGGGCTGGATCGTCCCCCGCCCGCCCGAACGGCGCACCGGCCACTCCGTCGCCGTGATCGGCGCGGGCCCCGCCGGCCTTGCCGCCGCCCAGGAGCTCAACCAGGTCGGCCACGACGTCACGGTCTATGAGCGCGACGAGGCCCCGGGCGGTCTGATCCGCTTTGGCGTGCCCGACGCCAAGCTCGAGAAGTGGATGATCGACCGCCGCGTGAAGGTCCTCGAGCAGGAGGGCGTGAAGTTCGAGTACAACGCGGAGGTCGGGGGCAACGTCGACGCGAAGAAGCTCCATGCCGACAACGACGCGATCGTGATCGCGATCGGATCGCGCGTCGAGCGCGATTTCGAGGCGCCCGGTCGCGAGCTCGACGGCGTGCACTTCGCGATGGACTACCTCTACCAGCGCAACCGCTGGGTGGCCAACAACGAGGGTGGCGTCCCGGCGCCCGAGCCGGAGATCCCCGATCGTCGCCGAGGGCAAGCACGTCGTCGTCATCGGCGGCGGCGACACCGGCATGGACTGCATCTCCAACGCCAACCGCGAGGGCGCCCTGTCGGCGACGCTGCTCGACGTCTATCCCGAGGTCCCCTCGGACGGTCGTTACCCGGACACGCCGTGGCCGCTGGCGCCGAAGCGGTCGTTTACCACCTACGCCCTCGACGAGGGCGGCGAGCGTAAGTTCGGCCACCAGGTGATCGGCCTCGAGGGCGAGAACGGCAAGGTCACAAAGCTGATCGGCCGACGCGTCACCGGGAACTCCTCGCAAACCCTTGAGCCGGTCCCCGACAGCGAGTTCGCGATGCCCGCCGACCTCGTCCTCATCGCGATCGGCTTCGTCCACCCCGCCCACGACGACATCGTCGCGGCGCTCGGGGTCGAGACCGACAAGCGCGGCAACCTCGACGCCAGGCACTTCACCACGTCGGTCGAGGGCGTCTACGCCGCGGGCGACGCCCGCATCGGGCAGTCGCTGATCGTCAGCGCGATCGCGGAGGGCCGTCGCTGCGCACGCGCCGTCGACCGCCACCTGACCGAGCCAAGCGGCCGCTGGCGCCCCCGCGGCAGCTGAAACTGTCCGCGCGGTCCCATCTGAGCCTCGCCACCCCTTACAACAGGGCGAATCGATCCTGGCTAGATTTGGACGCGCGGACAGAGGGCGGAAGGGCGCTTGCGCCCTACCCTTTCGCCCTCAATTCCGACCCGAAACCACACGGGTCCCGCCTGCGTGCGGGACCGTAGCCCTGTAGGAGGCTGAACACCCCGATGACGAGGATCCGGCAGCAGAACGTGACCGCCACCCAGTGGAGCGCCAACGGCGAGGCCCTGGGCACGGTCGACCTCACGGAAGATTCCAACAACCCCTTCGGGATCAACGTCTTCAGCCCCGTGGTCCAGAAGGAGCGCCTGTCGAAGGACACCTACAAGAAGCTCGAGGCCGTGCTCGCGACCGGCGAGGCGCTCGACACCGACCTCGCCGACGAGGTCGCCGAGGCGATGAAGGAGTGGGCACTCGAGCGCGGCGCCACGCACTACACCCACGTCTTTCAGCCGCTGACGGGGCTCACCGCGGAGAAGCATGATTCGTTCTTCGAGCCGGACGGCGAGGGCGGCGCGATCGCCGACTTCTCGGGCAAGGAGCTGATCCAGGGCGAGCCGGACGCGTCCTCGTTTCCCGACGGGCGGCATCCGCGCGACGTTCGAGGCGCGCGGCTACACCGCCTGGGACCCGACCAGCCCGGCGTTCATCCTCGAGAACCCCAACGGCGCCCTGCTCTGCATCCCGACCGCGTTCGCGTCGTGGACGGGCGAGGCGCTCGACGCCAAGATCCCGCTGCTGCGCTCGATGGACGCCCTGTCGAAGTCGGCGATCCGCGCCCTTCAGATCCTCGGCGACGACAAGGCCAAGCGCGTCTTCACGACGGTCGGGCCCGAGCAGGAGTACTTCCTGATCGACGAGCAGTACTTCTTCGAGCGTCCCGACCTCTATCACGACCGGGCGCACGCTGTTCGGCGCCAAGCCGCCGAAGGGCCACGAGCTCGACGACCACTACTTCGGCGCGATCCCGGAGCGCGATCCTCGCCTGCATGATGGACACGCGAGACCGAGCTGCGCAAGCTCGGCGTTCCGGTCAAGACCCGCCACAACGAGGTCGCGCCCGGGCCAGTACGAGATCGCGCCGATCTTCGAGAACTCGAACGTCGGCTCCGACCACCAGCAGCTGACGATGCAGGTGATGCAGAACGTCGCCCGCAAGTACGGGCTCGTCTGCCTGCTGCACGAGAAGCCGTTCGCCGGCGTCAACGGCTCCGGCAAGCACAACAACTGGTCGATGGGCACCGACACCGGGCCACAACCTGATGGACCCGGGCGACACCCCGGCGCAGAACATCAGCTTCCTGTTCTTCTGCGCGGCGGTGATCCAGGCCGTCAACAAGCACCAGGGCCTGCTGCGCGCCTCGGTCGCGAACATCGGCCAGGACCACCGTCTCGGAGCCAACGAGGCGCCGCCGGCGATCATCTCGATCTTCCTCGGCGCCGAGCTCGACAAGGCGTTCGAGTCGATCGGAGTCGGCGAGGGCGACGGCAATCACGCCGGGCTCGCATCGCTCGGCTTCGGCACGCCGGTCCTGCCGCCGCTGCCGATGCACGGCGGCGACCGCAACCGGACCTCGCCGTTCGCCTTCACCGGCAACAAGTTCGAGTTCCGCGCGCTCGGGTCGAGCATGTCGCTCGCGTTCCCGAACACCGTCCTCAACACGATCGTCGCCGAGGCGATCGACGACCTCGCCGACAAGGTCGAGAAGCAGATCGCCGACGGCGAGTCGATCGAGGAGGCCGTCAAGGCGGTCGTCAAGGAGTCAGCTACGCCGCCAACAAGGAGATCATCTTCGGCGGCGACAACTACGACGAGGCGTGGCACGCCGAGGCGGAGAAGCGCGGCCTGAAGAACCTGAAGACGACGCCCGACGCGCTGCCCGAGGTGATCGCGCCGGCGACGATCGAGGCGCTTCGGCCACTACGCGGTGCTCTCCGAGCGCGAGCTCGAGTCGCGCTACGAGGTCTGGCTCGAGCAGTACGTCACCAAGGCCAACATCGAGGCCGAGACCGCGCACGACATCGCGAAGACGATGATCCATGCCGGCGACCCTGCGCTACTCCGGCTCGGTCGACGCGGCCAACATCGCCGAGACGGGCTCGGCGGCCGAGATCCGCGGGCTCGTCGTCGCCCTGCCGACGCGATCAACAAGCTCGAGAAGGCCAACGAGTACCCCGACGGGCGTCGAGGGCCTGGAGCTCGCGAAGTACGCGCGCGACAGCCAGCTCGCCGCGATGGCCGAGGTCCGCGAGGTCGCGGACAAGCTCGAGAAGGTCGTCGCCGACGACCTCTGGCCGCTGCCGAAGTACTCGGAGATCCTCTTCGTCCGCTGAGGCCTGGGGGTCAGGTGAGCGGGCGGGCCCTTCTCGCTCTTCACCTTCACCCCGTCGACGAACCAGATGCGGCGGCCGTCGGGATAGATGGCCGCGGGACCGTCGGCGGGGTCACGGTGGCGCAGGCCGCGCCGGTACCACTTCTCGGTCCCGTTGACGTATAGACATGCCGGGCCATCGTCGCGGTGGCGCACGCCGTCCTCGTAGTACTTGACCGAGCCGTTGGCGTGAACGACGGCCGGCCCGCCAATCCGGTGCAGCTTGCCGTGGCGATACCACTCCTCGCGCCCACCCGGGAATACGCGCGCAGGGCCGCCCGCGCGGTGAAGCTCACCGTCGGCGTCCCGCCATTCCAGGATCCCGTCTTCGGTCATCTCGGCCATAAACCTGACGCTTACGTTAGAATACGTTTCAGTTGTGGAGGCAGCAACTACCACCCCGAGGCGCAGGCTCGGCGTCGACGCCGACCACCACCACTACAAGTGGTGGGCGCTCGCTGCACCAGCCTCGGGATGCTGCTGGCGACGATCAACTCGGGCACGCTGATCATCGCCCTTCCCGACCTCGAGCGAGCCCTCGGCACGTCGATCCTCTCGCTCGTGTGGGTGATCCTCGCCTACATGATCGCCTCGACCGTGCTCGTGCTCACGGCCGGGCCGTCTCTCGGACCTCTTCGGCCGCAAGCAGGCCTACGTGCTCGGCTTTCGTGTCTTCGCGCTCGCCTCGCTCGGCGCCGGCTTCTCGCCCAACGGCACCGTGCTGATCCTCTGGCGGATCCTCCAGGGCATCGGCGGCGCCTTCCTGTTCGCCAACTCGGCCGCCCTCGTCACCGATGCCTTCCCGAAGGAGCAGCTCGGCCTCGCGATGGGCACGAACACGATGGTCGCCGCGATCGGCCTCGTGATCGGGCCGGTGCTCGGCGGCGCGCTGGTGGCGATCTCCTGGCACTGGGTCTTCTGGTTCAACGTCCCGCTCGGCATCGCCGGGTGCCGTGTGGGGCGCGTGATCCTGCGCGAGCTCGCCAAGCCCGACACCCAGCGCGGGCTCGACCTGCTCGGCACGGTGAGTCTTCGTCGCCGGCCTGACCGGCCTCGTGCTCGGCATCTCCAAGGGCGGGCTCGACGGGCTGGAGCGATCCGGTGGTGATCGTCGGCCTCGATCGCCGGCCGTCGTCCTCCTCCCGCTCTTCGTCCTGATCGAGCATCGCGCGTCAGCTCGCCGATGCTCGACCTGACGCATCTTCAGCAACCGCCTCTTCGCCGCGGCGACAGCGGCGGCGTTCATCAACGGCCTGTCGCGCTTCGCGCTGCTCTTCGTGTTCGTCTTCTACTTCCAGGGGGTCAAGGGCGACGATCCGATCACCGCCGGGATCAAGCTCGCGCCGATGGCCATCGGGATGCTGATCTCCTCGCCGCTGGCGGGGATCTGGGCGGACCGGCGGGGTCGGGCGCGTGCTCGCCAGCGCCGGGATGGTGGTCAGCGCGGCGGCGCTGGCCGGGATGACCACGCTGGTCGAGTCGAGCGCCTACTGGGAGAGCTCGCTGTGGCTCTTCCTGGTCGGCGTCGGCTCGGGCATGTTCAACTCACCGAACACGGCGGCGATGATGGGCACGGTGCCGGCGAATCGGCGCGGAATCGCCGCCGGGGCGCGGACGATGCTGCAGAACACCGGCGCGGTGATCTCGATCGCGTTCGTGCTCGCGGTCGTCACGGCCTCGGTTCCCAAGGACGTGCTGCTGAGCATCTTCTCCGGCGTCACCGACCACCTCTCGCAGGCCAAGCTGGACCCGTTCGTCGCACAACATGCACACCGCGCTCTGGGTGCTGGCGGCGACCTCGCTCGTCGGCGCCGCGTGTCAGCCTGATGCGCCCGCGCGACGACCGAGCCCGCGCCGCCTCGGCGCGAGGCCGCCGCGACGGCGTCGGGCATGAGCGAGCGAGCAGCTGCGCATCGGCGAGGTCGCCGAGCGCACCGGGACGACCCCGCGGACGATCCGCTACTACGAGGAGATCGGGCTGCTGCGCGAGCTCCGAGCGCGCGCGAGCCGGGCGCCCACCGCCTCTACGACGACGCCGACGTCGAGCGGCTCACGCAGCTGCTCGAGCTCAAGTCCCTGCTCGGGCATCTCCCTCGACGAGCTTCGCGAGATCGCCGCCGCCGAGAGCGCGCGCGCGCGAGCCTGCGCGCACGAGTGGCACGAGGGCATCGACGATCCGGTCCGCCGCCGCGAGGTGCTCGAGCAGGCAACGCTCACCTCGATCGCCAGCTGGAGCTGATCCGCGGGCGCCGCGGACGCGATCGCCAAGCTCGAGGCCGACCTCGTCGCCCGCCGCCGCCGCGTGCGCGACCGCCTGCGCGAGGTCGAACAGACGCGTATTCCTGGCTGAGCTGCGTATTCAGATCGACCAGCAGGCGTCGCGGATCAACCAGTCCGGCCACCCCGACGGCCCTGGGCGCCTTCAGCTGCTGAGCTTGCTCAGATGAAACTGGTCACCTAGGATGGCGTCGGGTATGGATGCACAGCGGACAGGGCGACGAAACGCGACGCTCCTCATCGCGCTCATTGCGGCGCTCGTGGGGGCGCTGGCGATCGCGCCGGGTGCGCCCGCCGCGGCGAAGAAGGGCAAGGTCCACGTCTGCGTCGAAACGCGCGGTAAGGACAAGGGCGTGATGCACTTGGCAAAGGGCAAGCATTGCCACAAAGGCCAGAAGTCCGTCACGTTCAACAAGCGCGGCAAGCGCGGCCGGGCCGGCGAGCCGGGCGCCGAGGGTCCCCAGGGACCGACAGGCCAGGGCGCGCCGCCCGATGCGCTGGCCGCGCTGCAGCAGCAGCTCGCCGCCCAGGCGGAGCAGCTCGCCGCCCTTCAGTCCCAGCTCGCCGCCGCCTGCACCCAGCTCTCGACGGTGACGACGCAGCTCAACGCACTTGGCACCGCGCTCGACGGAATCGGGCTCGGCGGAACGATCCCACCGCTGCTGACGCTGATCAGTCCCGGCGCGCCGACCCCACTGGCGCCCGTTCAGCTGCGGCTGACGCCGGCTACTCGCCGAACGCCTCGGCCAGGAACGGCTTCACGGTCTTTAGGAAGTCGTTGCGGGCCGGCGCGGCGAGCAGCGGGTCGAGGTGGCTCGTCTGCGGGTCGCGGTTGACGAGCGTCGACTCCGCCTTCGTCGTCTTCGTGCGCTTGATGAAGTTGCGCGCGCCCTTGAGCACATCGCCGCCGGTGTCGTCGGTCTGAAATACGTAGAACGGCAGGTCGATCTGGCTGGTGTGCTCAAGGCGCAGCCCGAGGAACCTCGCGACGGCGTTTTGCTTCATCTGGTCGGCGCCGTTCGCGTCGATCGTGATGCGTCGCGGGAAGTACCAGTCGACGGCGTTGGTCGGCTCCTGGCCGAACGTGTCGGCGATGCGCGCGACCGGCGTGATGTTGCCGTCCTTCCAGTCGGCGCGGCTGGACGCTCGTGTCCAGGCTGCCGCCGTTGACGTGCAGCAGGCCGAGGTCGGCGCGGCGAGGTGTCGCGGTCGAACGCGTAACCGAGGATCGCCCGGTTGGTCGCCGGCACCGGCGGCTTGAACTCCGCCGGCAGGAGCGGGAAGTTCTGCAGCGTCGAGCCGTCGGCGGTCGGCGCGAGCTTCGCGAACAGGCCACCGACCTCCGCGAACAGGCCGGCCGCTTCCGGGACGCCGATGCCGAGCAGGTCGAGGAAGGGGCTCTGGTCGGGCTGGTTGAGCTGATCCATCGCCTGCTGGGCCTGCGCGAGGTCGTAGGGATCGAAGCTGCCGAGCAGGCCGCCGTCGATGAGCACCGTGCCCGCGAGGTCCTTGTAGCCGGGCCTCCCGTTGAAGTCCCAGGCCGCGTAGGCGATCGCGAGCGAGGCACCGACGGAGTGGCCGCCGAGGACGACGTCGCTGGCCCCGCTTGCGGGCCTTCGCGATCACGGCGTGGACGTCGTCGAGCGCGACCTCCATCCCCCATTGCTTCGCGAAGGCGAACTGCGAGGAGTCGAGGAACTGGTAGTGCGAAGGCGGCGTCGCGCCGTCGATCCAGCCGAGGTAGTAGTCGAAGACCTCCTGCGGCGTCTTCGTACCGGCCAGTCCCTGCTCGAACATCGCGGTGTCCTCGAGCGCGTTCTCGCGCCGGTCGACCGCCCAGACCTGCAGGTCCGGCGACGTTCTTGACGAGCCACTGGGCATCGAGCGTGAAGTCGCCGGCGCCGCCGTCGGTGCCCGGCATGAGGACGAGAACGTGGTCGGCCGACTTCGCGCCGAACTCGTGGACGGTCACCCGGTTGTACTGGGCGGGCCCGGGCGCTGGCGGGGTGGCGACCGTGGTGACGCGCTCGGGCACGGCGCCGGCTGCCGCCGAGGAGGTGGCGAGCGCGAAAACGGCGACGGCCGCCGCAGCGCATGCCACGACGGCCGTCTTCAGCTTGATTGGGATCCGCTGCTCCATCCTTGGAGGCGCGGCGCGCGGCGAGCGCCCGGAACTACTTGGCCTCGGCCTCGAGGCGCTTGCGGGCCTTGAGCACGGCGGGCACGGAGCAGCGCACGACCTTGGCGATCTCGCCGTTGGGGCGGTCCGGATCGCGGTCGATCTCGAACTCGATCAGAGCGGTGGTGCGGATCTTCGCGCGCTCCTCGAGCGTCGAGCCCTTGGGCGCGGCAGCATCGGCCTCCTCGGTCGCGCAGCGCTCGGCGGCACGACAGGCAGTAGGCCTTCTCGCCCTTGCGGACCCAGCCTGCGGGCGGGCCACGGCGCTCATGGCCGGGCATCCAGCTGGAGATCACGCCACAGCGGGCGCAATGCGTCTCATTGGTGCCACGGCGGCGCGTGGGCTTGGTGACGAGGCGATGGGTGCCTGTATCGGCGGCGAAGACATTGGCAACTCCTTGGGTGAGCGATGTTGTAGATCCGAGGACCCCGACAGCACTCACAGGCGCACGACGGAACGCACTCGGGGGCCACGAGAGCAGTGACCCGGGGACATTTAATTTATCAGTTTTCGGCCCTCGTAACACCTGTAGCAAAGTGCCCGGATCCCGCCGCACGCCTGGCCAGGCACGAATTTGGCGCCTTTTGCGCGCTTTTTGGTCCCATGATTCAAGTGTTACGTGGGGGTGCGCCGATGAGCCTTTTAGGTGATGGGCCCTTGAGTAGTCGGAGCGCGATCAAGACGGACGGCACCTGGCTCTGCGAGAGCGCGGGCGCTCGTCAGCGCATGCTGGACATGGACCACCGCCTGGGGCCGGTGCGGCGCCTGGCGCTCGGGGCGCTCGGCGTGGCGGCGATCGCCCAGGGCCCCTGGCTCGGCTGGTGGACGGTTCTGCCGCTGCTGGCCGCCGCCGGCGTGTTCGCGGTCGCCGCACGGCTGAGCGAACGCAGCGAGCGGCCCGAACACATGCTCTTCGGCGCCTTCGTCGGCTCGGAGCTGGTGATCGTCGCGACGATCATCATCGCGCAGGAGCCGCTGCTGTTGCCGTGGCTGGTGCTGCCCGTGATCACACTGCCCGCCCGCTTCTCGGTCCACGGGCTGGTCGCGGGCGTCGGCGTCTCCTTCGGCTGCATGATCGCCGCAGCGCTGCTGAGCGACGCTAGCGGCGTCTATGACTACCCGCCCGAGCTGATCGCCCCGCTCGGGCTTCTCGCCGCGATCGGAATCCTCTCGACGGCGCTGATGCGCTCCGATCTCGAACACCGCGACGAGGTTGTCCTCGACCAGCTCACTGGCATGCTCAACCGCAGGGCCCTGGACCGCCGCATCGGCGAGCTCGAGCAGCAGTCGCGGCTCACCGGCGATCCGGTGGCGGTGATCATCGGCGACCTCGACCGCTTCAAGGAGGTCAACGACACCCGCGGCCATGCTGTCGGGGACGCGGTCCTGCGCGACGTGGCCTACACGATCCGCAAACGCCTGCGCGCCTTTGACTTCGCGTACCGGATCGGCGGCGAGGAGTTCCTGATCCTCGTGCCCGGCGCCGGCCGCGACGTCGCGGCCGCGCTGGCCGAGTCGGTCCGCGACGACCTCGAGCGCCAGAACTTCAGCGGGGTCAGCGTCTCGATGAGCTTCGGCGTTGGCGCCACCGAGCAGGGCGAGCCGCTCGACTACGAAGACGTCTTCCGCCGTGCCGATCGTGCGCTGTATGACGCCAAGCGTGCAGGTCGTAACCGCGTCGTCATCAGCGACGGCGACGAAACGCCCGCATCAGTGCCCGTTCCGACGCCCGCCTGAGCGACAATCCATGGCATGAGCCTCTCAGCATGGAAGCCGGGGGAGCCCGCCCGTCGCCTTGAGCTCGACGAGCAGCCCGCGGAGGACGAGATCCTGTGGTGCGACCTCGGCTCGATCTCCGGGCCCGCCCTTGCCCTGAAGGCCCTTGAGCCGTTCTGTCCGGGCCTCGAGCTGGCGATGCTCAGGGAGCTGATGACGCCCGACCGGCTCCCCGAGGATCGCGAGTGGTACGACGGCGAGATCAAGCTGGCCTCCACCTGCGCGCTCGCCTTCGAGCGTCACGAGGACGGGCACACCGAGGATGGCTCTGTGATCGTCCAGCAGGTCGAGCTGCTCGCGAGCGAGACCTGGCTGCTGACGAGCTGGCACGAGTCGCGGCGGCTTGCCGACGTCGACCACTCGATGCTCGCGTCCGACATCGTCGACCGCCAGGAGTGCGTCGAGGCGGTCGAGCGCCGCTGGCGCGCGGGCAACGGCGCGACCGCCGGCGATCTCGGCGTCCTCGTGATGCACGAGCTCGCGCTCACCTACGCCCCGGCCGAGCGCGAGCTGCGCGCGGTGCTCGAGGACTGGGAGCTCCGCCTCTATGAGGGCTATCGCACGAGCGAGGAGCTCACCGACCAGCGCGAGGCGCTGCGCCGCCTCTGGCGCCTGCGCGCCGTCCTGCGCGACTGGGTGGCGCCGCTCAACCGGCCGGGGATGAGCCTCGACCTCGACAAGGTGTGGCTCCCCGCCTCCGACCACGCCGAGGCGATCAAGGTCGACGACCGCGTCGATCGCATGCTCGAGAACCTCGCCACGCTCGGCGAGGCGCTGCGCTCGTCATTTCACCTCGTCCATCTCGAGGAGGCCGAGCGGGAGCGCGATCGCCGCGAGCAGGTTCAGCGCCAGGTCGAGCTGGTGGCAGCGATCTTCATCGTCCCCACCTTCATCTTCGGCCTCTACGGCGCCAACACCTGGCTCCCGGGCCAGGGCACGCGGCTCGGCTTCGTGATCATGGTGCTCGTCGTCGTGAGCGTCACGCTGGGCAGCATCGTCCTGCTGCAGCGCTGGCAGCGCGACCGGGGCCCGGCGTCGTAGGCGTTCTTATGAGCGCGGTTCCGCGGAACCGCGTCGGGGCTGGGTCCGCTAAGAGCGCCTAAGCGCTGGCGCCGAGGAAGGTCTCGTAGCCGTCAGGCTTGCTGAGGCGGTGCGCGCGCTGGTGCTCGTAACCCAGGTGGCTGCGGGCGACGGCGAGCGCGAGCTGCACGTCGATCTCGCCGCCCGGCCGGATGCGGCGGGCGATCGCGGGCGACGGCATCGCGGGCCGCCGACGAAGATGTCGCCGATCGCCGACGAGCGCAGCGGCTCGGGACGGCTCGCGCGACAGACGGCAGCCGTGACCTGGTCGGGCTCGACAAGCGCATCGGTGAGCGCCGCGGCGACGACCTGCGCCTCGCGGCGGACACGCTCGGCGACTCGCTGCGCGGCCGCCGGCCTCGGGGTCACGCTCGACGTCGATCGCGGTGATCCCGGTCGGGGTGATGCAGAGATGGTCTATGGTCGTCCCGGTGGCCGGGATCGACAAGGTCGTGAAGGATCACCGCGCCGGTGCCGCGCATCGCCTTGACAAGGCGCTGCTCGACCCGCGCGAGCGCCGCATCGTCAACCGGATGCGGATGCGCGGCGACCGCCGCTGTCGGCCATGCCGCCATGGCGGCGCAGGTCATAGGCGGGGCAGACCCGATCAGGGGCAGCGATTCGCTCTCCACGGCTCCCCCATCGGCACAAACGCGGAGACTTCAGCCCCATCAGACTAAATGTCCAGATTCGCCCGCCCGGCGCGGCCTGACGGCCATCGCTACCTTGACTGCCCGTGAGCGGCAGACTCAGGATCCAAGGGCCCGACACGCGGCCGCGTCGCTCGAACCGCCGCGCTGGGCAGGGTTGCGGCCGGTGGCGCGGTTCGCTGGGCGGGCGACCGCCTCGACGCCGCGGCGACGAGGCCGACCGCCAGCGCCGCCGCGGCGACCGCATGGTCGCGACGATCGACTCGCTCGTCGACCAGCTCGCGGTCATGCGCGGCGCGGCGATGAAGGCCGGCCAGGTGCTCTCCACGATCGAGTTCCCGGGCCTCGACCCGGATCAGTCCGAGTACCTGCAGAGCGCGCCTCGCGTCGCTTCGCGATGACGTGCCGCCGGTCTCGTGGAAGCAGATCCACGGCGTGCTCGAGGGCGAGTGGGGCGATAAGCCCGAGGACGTTCTCGCGGAGATCGACTCCGAGCCGGCCGCGGCGGCGAGCATCGGCCAGGTCCACCGCGGCCGTACCCACGATGGCGCCGAGGTCGCGGTCAAGGTCCAGTACCCGGGCATTGCCGAGGCCGTCGAGTCCGATATGCGCAACCTGCGCATGCTCTCCCCGATCCTGCGCCGGCTGATGCCGGGCCTCGAGGTCAAGGACGTCCTCGCGAGCTCGCCGAGCGGATCGCCGCCGAGTGCGACTACGAGCTCGAGGCCGCCGGGCATCGCCGCCTCGCCCGCTTCTGGCGCGAGCATCCCTTCGTTCGGGTGCCCGGCGTCGACACCTCGCTCAGCCGCCGCCGCGTGCTCGTCACCGAGTGGGTCGACGGCCTGGTGTTCAACGACGTCCTCAACGAGCCCGACGCGGCCCGCGACCGTTACGCGGAGATCGTCTACCGCTTCTTCTACGCGAACGCCGGCGAGCTCGACCTCGCCCTCGGCGACCCCCACCCCGGCAACTACCTGCTCTGCGAGGACGGCCGCGTCGCCTTCTTCGACTTCGGGATGATCCGCGAGCTCCCGCGCGGCTACCTCGCCCGCGAGGCCGAGGTCTTCGCGGCGCTTCGCGAGCCGCGACGCACCGGCCCTGGTCGCCACGCTCGCGCGAGCTCGGCTATCTGCCGGGCCCGTCCGCTGAGTGGAACGGAGCCATCCTGCTCGAGCAGATGCGCGCCGCCGGCTGGTGGTTTCTCGAGGACGAGCCGCGCCGACTCGAACCGGCGGATCTCTGGCGCGGCACCGAGGCGATGCGCGAGAGCGGCGGCACCGAGGCGTTCGACCTGATGCGGCGGATGACCCTGCCGACCGAAGCGCTGCTGCTGCGACGGATGGAGGGCCTGCTGTTCCAGATCGCGACGCCAGCTGCGCGCCGAGGCAGAACTGGGGCGCGCTGCTGCACGAGATCGTCGCGGGCGGCGAGCCGGTCAGCGAGCTTGGCCGCGAGCACGCCGCCTGGCTCGAGCAGCGCCACTGATGCGAGACGCAGGCCGAGCCGCGCCTGCCGTTGCGGCGCCTCGCTCAGAGGTCGCCGCGAAGCTCCTCAGCTGGAACGTCGCCGGGCGCATCGGCGTGCTCGCCGGAGCAGACGGCCGCGGTCGCCGCCAGGAGCCCGACTCGTCTGCCTGCAGGAGATCCGGCCGACGACGCGCGATCGCTGGGCCGAAGCGCTTGGCGACGTGGGGCTGGCCCACGCCGCCGACTCGGGCGAATTTCGAAACGCCCGAAGATTGTTCAACCTGACCGTCTCGCGCTGGCCGCTGCGACACCTGCCCGCCGTTGGCGCGCCCAACCCGAGCGCGTCCTCTCGACGTGATCGAGACGCCCGCCGGCCCGCTCGAGCTTCACAACGTCCACGTCCCGCCCGCCCAGAGCCGCGGCCTGGTCAAGGTCGAGACCTGCGAGGCGCTCTACGGCGCCTGGCGCGCGCCCAGCGACCACCACCGGGTCCTCTGCGGCGACTTCAACGTGCCGCGGCTCGAGACCGACCGCCGGCGAGGTGATCACCTTCGCCGAGAACCACCCCGAGCAGCTCGAGCGCTGGGACGCGGCCGAACGCTCGATCCTCAGCGGCCTTGCCGAGTGGGACCTCGCCGACGTGTTTCGAGTCACTCAACGGCTACGACCGGCGCGACGTCAGCTGGATCTTCAACACGCGGGCGAGGCGCAAGGCCGGCCATCGCCTCGACCATGTCCTCGCCTCAGCGAGCCTCGCTACCGCTTTCTGCGACTACCACCACGGCTGGCGTGAGATCGGCCTGAGTGACCATTCCGCGATCGAGGCTGTGTTCGCACCCGACCCTGGCTCGTACTCCTCGGTGAGTCCGAGATCGCGGGCGATCTTGCGCATGTCGGCGTCCTGATCGCCAAGGACGAAGGTCACGCCGGCACCGTCGCGGCCGGCGCGTGCTGTACGCCCGACGCGGTGGACGTAGGCATCGCGATCGCCGGGGGCGTCGAAGTTGATCACGTGCGTGATGTCGTCGACGTCGATGCCGCGGGCGGCGACGTCGGTGGCGACGAGCGTGTCGACCTTGCCCGACGAGAACTGAGCCAGCGCGCGGTTGCGCTGGTTCTGCGTCTTGTTGCCGTGCATGGCCACCGCGTCCACGTTTGCCGGACGAGGCGCTTGACGAGCCGGTCCGCGCCGTGCTTGGTGCGAACGAAGACGAGCGTGCGGCCGCGGTCGGGTCCCCAGCTCGGAGACGAGCGCGTCGAGCTTGGCGGTGTGGTCGAGGTGGACGAAGCGGTGTGAGACCTCACCGCTTGTCCTACTCGACCGGCTCGTTGACGTGGCGCTCGGCCTCGTAGGTGTAGGCTGCGGGCGACCTCGCCGGCCGCAGCCTCGAGCGTGGCGGAGAAGAACAGGGTCTGGCGGTCGTTCGGCGTCTGCGCCGACGATCCGGTCGACCGCGGGCTTGAAGCCCATGTCGAGCATCCGGTCCGCCTCGTCGATGACGAGGATGCGCAGCTCGTTGAGCAGCGAAGGCTCGGCGGTCGAGGAGATCCTCGAGGCGGCCCGGAGTCGCGACGAGGATGTGCGCGCGAGCGGCCGCTTGGCCTGCTTTTCGAGCCCGACGCCGCCGTAGACGGAGGCGACGCGAAGGTCGCGAGCGCGGCGATGTCTCGAGCTCTTCCTCGATCTGAAGCGCGAGCTCGCGCGTCGGCGCGAGCATCGAGCGCGGCTGGGGCCCGGTCCTCCGGGCGGATGCACTCGACGAGCGGAATGCGAACGCGAGCGTCTTGCCCGAACCGGTGGGCGATTGGACGAGGACGTCATGGCCGTCGAAGACGTCCTCGATGACCATTTTCTGTACAGCGAACGGGGCCTTGATCCCGCGCTTTGCAAGCGCGTCAGCAACAGGACGCGTTACGCCGAGGTCGGCGAACGTGGACATATGGGGTGCACTCCTTATTTTGTGCGGTGGGAATCCTGAGACCCGGACGCACTGCTGAGTGCACGGAAGAAACGGAACTCCTCGAGCGCCACGGTTTGGCGCTCGACATCTACGACGGTAGCAGGAGTATTCAGGACTTGACGCTGGAGACGAGGCCCTCTGGGTCCTTGACACCCATCTCCTCGAGGTGCTTGACGATCTCGCGATCGCCCTCACCCGACGAGCGCATCTGGCTGATGATCAGCCGAACGCCCTCGGGAACGTCCGGGCCCTTACGACGGCGAAAGAAGCCGAGCCCGCCGGACTTCTCCTCCGTGCTCGGTCTCGAGCACCTCGGGCTCGGGAGGTGGCGCCGATCTCTTCAAAAGGGTCACGGGGCCGGCTCATCCGCAACCAACTTTGCCGGGCCGTCCTCTGCACGGATCTCGGTTGCGGTTGCCTCAGCCTGATTGGTGAGTTCCGCGAGCTGGTTCGACAGCCACGGGGAGCGCTCGAGGAGTTCGTCCGCGAGCGGCGCAGCTTCGCGAGGCCCTCGCGCTCGAGGGCGTCGACGCGTGCGCTGGCGGCCTCCGCCTGACGACGAGCCTCCTCCTGCGCCTCGTGGAAGGTGCGTGCAGTCGCGTCGTCGACCGCCGTGCTGACGGAATCGACCGTGCGCTGCAGTTCCGCAATGAGCGCCTCGCGCGCCGCCGCAGCGGAACGCCCGAACTCGTCGGCCGGGCTGGACCCGGTGGCCTCGTCGGTGCTCGTATTCACCCTCGGTCGAGTCGCTCTCGCCCGTGGCCTCGTCGACTTCT
The DNA here is from genome assembly GCA_963796815.1 of uncultured Solirubrobacterales bacterium. GTDB lineage: Bacteria > Actinomycetota > Thermoleophilia > Solirubrobacterales > 70-9 > WHSW01. The sequence continues at coordinate 55,304 of CAWCNF010000007.1, read as the reverse complement.
GCCTCCGAGGTCTCATCGACATCGGTCGCCAAAGCTTCGTCCTCTCTAATCGCTTCAGTCACTTGGACTGAGAACCTTACCGTGAGCCTACTCGGCAAGGCGCCGGTTCGGTCGAGGAAAGTGTGTCTAAAGGGCCCTGCGACACTCATCGGCCGCTCATGCCTCGCCGAGAAGACCTCCGCAATATCGCGATCGTCGCCCACGTCGACCACGGCAAGACGACGCTGGTCGACGCGATGCTCTGGCAGTCCGGCGCGTTCCGCGAGGGCGCCGACGTCGCCGAGCGGGTCATGGACTCGATGGACCTCGAGCGCGAGAAGGGGATCACGATCCTCGCCAAGAACACCGCCGTTCGCTACGGCGATGTCAAGCTCAACATCGTCGACACGCCGGGTCACGCCGACTTCGGCGGCGAGGTCGAGCGGGCGCTGACGATGGTCGACGGGATCCTGCTGCTGGTCGACTCCTCCGAGGGCCCGATGCCGCAGACGCGTTTCGTCCTGCGCAAGGCGCTCGAGGCGCACCTGCCGGTGATCCTCGTCGTCAACAAGGTCGACCGCCCCGACGCCCGAATCGGCGAGGTCGTCGACGAGGTCTACGAGCTCTTCCTCGACCTCGACGCGACCGACGACCAGGTCGAGTTCCCGATCGTCTACGCCAACGCGAAGGCGGGCTGGGCCTCGCTGACCGAGGGCGAGGAGGGCACCGACCTGAAGCCGCTGCTCGACCTGATGGTCGAACGGATCCCGGCGCCGGAGTACGACCAGGACGCGCCGCTGCAGGCGCACGTCACCAACCTCGACGCCGACGCCTACGTCGGGCGCCTCGCGATGTGCCGCGTCCGCAACGGGACGATCCGCCAGGGCGAGCCGATCGCCTGGTGTCGTGCCGACGGCACGATCGAAAAGGCGACCGTCGCGCACCTCTACGTCACCGACGCGCTTGACCGGGTCGAGACCGACGAGGCGGGGCCCGGCGAGATCATCGCCGTCGGCGGCATCGACGAGGTCACGATCGGCGAGACGCTCGCCGATCCCGACGATCCGCGCCCGCTACCGGTGATCACCGTCGACGAGCCGTCGCTCTCGATCGTGATCGGCGTCAACAAGGGGCCGCTTGCCGGCAAGGAGGGCACCAAGCTCACGGCCCGCCAGATCCGCGATCGCCTCGACCGCGAACTCGTCGGCAACGTCTCGATCCGCGTCAAGGACACCGAGAGCCCCGACGCCTGGGAGGTCCACGGACGCGGCGAGCTGCAGCTGGTGGTGCTGCTCGAGATGATGCGCCGCGAGGGATTCGAGCTGGTGGCACAGCAGCCCCGGGTGCTCACGCGCGAGGTCAACGGCAAGCTCTGCGAGCCCGTCGAACGGCTGGCGATCGACGTGCCCGAGGAGTACGTCGGCGTCGTCACCCAGATGCTTGCCCTGCGCAAGGGCCGGATGGAGCAGATGGTCAATCACTCGACCGGCTGGGTGCGCCTCGACTACCTCACGCCCGCTCGCGGACTGATCGGCTTTCGCACCGAATTCCTCACCGAGACGCGCGGCACCGGGATCCTGCATCACGTCTTCGAGGGCTGGGAGCCCTGGGCGGGCGAGATGCGCACCCGGCCGACCGGTGCGCTCGTCTCCGACCGCGCCGGCACCACCGCCGGTTTCGCCCTGTTCAGCCTCCAGGAGCGCGGCCTGCTCTTCATCGGGCCCGGCGAACCCGTCTACGAGGGCATGATCGTGGGCGAGAACTCGCGCTCGGACGACCTCGACGTCAACCCCACGAAGCAAAAGCAGCAGACCAACGTCCGCGCCGCCTCGGCCGACATCCTGATCCGCCTCGTGCCACCCCGGCCACCCACGCTCGAGCTGGCGCTCGAGCTGCTGCGCGACGACGAGGCGGTCGAGATCACCCCGGACTCCGTCCGGTTGCGCAAGGTCGAGCTCTCCAAGATCGAGCGCGTGAAGATCGCCCGCAGGGCGAAGCCCAAGCCCGACTGAGGGCGATCAGACCTTCGGCAGCGGGTGCTCGCGCCAGACCCAGAGGAGCGCGTTGTGACCGCGGGTGCAGGCCCAGTTGATGATCTCGTTGTGTGAGTCGGCCGACTGCCAGTTGCACTTCCACTTGTTGCGATTCGCGTCGCGCTGGGTGATGCGCACGTCGGACTGATTGCCGTGGAAGTCGTTTGAGTCGCCGAAGCGATGCGCGAGCCTGCTGCTGACCACCACGGCGACGCCGCAGCCGGTGCCGCCGGCGGTCTGCAAGCCGTAGACGTGTTCATCGTCGCCGCAGTGGCGGGTGTTGCCGGCGGACGCGGTCGCGCCGGGAAGCGCCGCGAGGACGGCGATCGTGGCGATGGCAAGGCAGAGCTTCTTCATGCGGGGAGCTTCGGGATGGGCACGCGCGATCCTGCGCCGCCGCTCACGTCGGGCTCGAATCGGGGACGATCTTCAGCATCAGCGCCCGCGCCGCCTCGAGCACGAGCGTGCGGTCGTAGGTGACGAAGAAGTCGAATCGCCGATCGGCGTCCGGGCCCTCGTCGCCGAGGTCGCGGGCGACGAAGGCGCCCGCGAAGTGCGGGCCGACGACCACGACGTCCCACTCGCGGCGAAGCGGGTCGTTGCCCGCGAGGTCGGAGCCGCGCACGCCCGGCGCGGGCTTCGGGTCGAGACCCACGCCCAGCGCACCGACGAACGCAGCGCGCTCGGAGATCTCGACGTACCGATTGCGCGACCTCTCGGTGAAGAACTTCTCCTCCTGGAAGGTCGCGAGCAAGACCGCCTCGTCGCCCAAACCCAAAGCCTCGGCCTCGAGCTGGCGCGAGAGAGCGAGGAGCAGACGCTTGTCGCCACGTCGCACTCGGCGGCTGTCCGCCACGAGATTGAAGGGTGTGCCCTCGCGCATGGTGCTCACGCGCCGGCGCAGGACCCCGCCGCTCCGCGGTGGCTCGGAGTCGCCAGCGTCCAGTGCCCGGGGACGGCCGAAGAGCCAACCCTGACCCAGGGTGGCGCCCATCGCGCGGGCCCGCACCAGGTGCTCCTCCGTCTCGATTCCCTCGGCGAGCAGCACCGCGCCGGAGCGCTCGACCTCGGCGGCAGCGGCATTGATCACGTGGGCGGCGTCAAGCGTCGCATCCCGCTGTTGCACGAGGCTCATGTCGAGCTTGATGACATCGGGCGAGAGAAACGGCAAGAGCGCCAACGAGCGCTCGTCGGCCCCGACGTCGTCGAGCGCGATCCCGCAGCCACGCGAGCGCAGCCAGCGAATTGCACCGAGGATCTCGGCAGGGCGCGAACTCAGGTCGCGCTCGGTGAACTCCACAATCACGCGGATCTGCTCGTCGAGCATCGCCTCCTCGTGGCAGAGGATGGGATCACTGCTCGTCAGCGTCGAGGGCTCGACGTTCACGAAAAGGCTCATCGGAGGTGTCAGGCCCGCCTCGAGCGCCCCCTCGATCGCGGTGCTCCGACAGACGCGGTCGAGCTCACCGGTCAGCCCATGCCGAGCGGCCTCGCCGAACAGCTTCGCGGGCGACTCGAGCGCGCTGCCCTTGGGACCGCGCGCGAGCGCCTCGAAGGCGACGGTCTCGCCGCTGTCGAGGTCCACGATCGGTTGGTAAACAGCCCTGACATCGCCGCTCTGAATGAGTCGGCTGATTGCCACACCCCCCGGCATGGTCAAGACGGGTGTTCGCACACCTCTTGCTTCGGCAGCCCTCCGACAGGCCCTTAATCGGCCTGGACGCCTGGCGGAAGCGGTGCGTGCGGCGTGCGCGCGACCGTGAGCGCAAAGACGACGATGCGCGCGCCGAGCGCAAAGCGCCGGCCCTCGGGCTGGGGAAAGCCCTCACCCGCCATGTCGATGAGGCCGCTGACGGCGGCACAGAGGTCGATCAGATGCTCCTCGCCCACATCGCACGCGAGCTGTGCCAGCGTCAGCTGCTCGGATGGGTCCTCGCCCGCGATCGCCACGCCCACGGCGCTGGTGAGATGGCTGACGATGCGCTCCAGCAGCGGATCGAGGCGCGGTGTCTCCCCCTCGATCCCGGGCGGGCGCAGCGGCTCTTCATCCGCCAGCAATCTCGCGATCTGCTCGCCCGCGATCGAGCGGATCGCCTCCGCCCCCAGTCCCGCCTCGACCGCGTAGCGGATGTGCTGCGTGGCGGATGAGAAGGGCTGGCCGTAGGGCGAGTCGCTCGCCCAGAGGATCTGCCCGGGCGGCACGAGCCCGAAGAGACTGATCATGTCGCCCGGGTTCCACCACGACGTGTCGATGAAGAGGTTCGGGTGGTTCGGGATCTCGCGCCAGAGCCACGCGAGGTCTGACACCGCGGCGTGAGCGAGGATGGGGCGCGCGTTGGGGTGACTGGTCGCGAGCTCGACTGTGTCCCGGCCGAGCGCGGGGATTCCGCGGCCCGCGTGGATCAGGACGGGCAGGTGGCGCTCGTCCGCAAGCGCGAAGAGGTCGGCGACCGCCGGCTCGGCGAGCGTGAAGCCCTCGGCGCGCGGGTGCAGCTTGATCCCGCGCGCGCCTGCGTCGAGCGCGCGGGTCGCCTCGGCGACGGCGTCGTCATGTGGGTTGACGCGGCAGAACGGCGTCAGCACGCCGTCCGATCCGGCCGCGGTCGCGATGACGAAATCGTTGGCCTCGCGATAGCCCTCGGGCTCGGCCATGGGGAAGACGACGGCGCGAGCGCCGCCGGCCCGCTCGAGCCCGGCGAGTAGCTCCTCGGGAGTCTGCTTGTAGGTGTCCGGGTCGTTCTGGCCGACATGCGTGTGGGTGTCGAAGAGGGCGATCTCGCCGAGTTCGTCGGTGAGCGCCCGCCACCAGGGGCCGGCGAGCTCGTCGAGCGGATCGGTGATCTCAGTCATCCCTCCGCCCCCTCGGCGATGCGCTCCACGATCTCGGTGAGCAGCTCGGGCGACGTGGCGTAGTTCAGGCGAGCGAATCCCTGGCCACCGGTGCCGAACTGCGGCCCCGGGCTGAGCGCGACCTTGGCGCGCTCGAGCAGGACCGCGGCGGGATCGTCGCCGAGGCCGAGGGCGCGGCAGTCCAGCCAGGCGAGGTAGCCGGCCCGCGGCTGGGAGTAGCCGACCTGCGGCAGGTGCTCGTCGAGCAGCTCGCCGAGGTACTGGCGGTTGGAGTCGAGGACGCTGATGAGCTCGTCGAGCCACTCGTCGCTCGCCTCCCACGCTGCGATCGAGGAGAGAACGCCGAAGTGGCCGCAGTGCTTCGCGATCTCGGGAAGCTTTGCCACCTGCGGCCGCTGCCGGCTCGGAGGCGGTGATCGCGATTGCGCACTTCAGCCCGGCGGTGTTGAACGCCTTCGACGCGGAGGTGAGGACGATCCCGCGTTCGGCCGCGGCGTCCGACGCCGTCGTGAACGGGACGTGCTCGGCCCCTGCGAACACCATCGGGGAGTGGATCTCATCGGCCAGCACCCACGCGTCGTGGCCCGCCGCGATCTCGGCGACCTCACCGAGCTGCTCGCGCGTGAGGACGCCACCGGTCGGGTTGTGCGGATTGCAGAGGATCAGCGCCCGGGCGCCATCGGCAAACGCCGTCTCGATCGCGTCGATGTCGAGCTCGCGGCCGTCGCGTAGCGGTGCCTCGACGATCTTGCGGCCCGTCTGCTCGATCACCGGGAAGAACGGGTGATAGACGGGCGGGTTGATGATCACGCCGTCGCCCGGCTCGGTCAGGACCCGGACGAAGTCGTACAGGCCCGAGACCACGTCGTTGAGCGGCGACACCTGCGCGGGGTCGACCTCCCAGCCAAAGCGTCGCTGCGCAAAGCCGGCGAAGGCCGTCCCGAGCCCGGCGGCGTCGGCGCTCGCGTAGCCGAGGTCGTCGATCTCAACCGCGGCGGTCAGCGCCTGCCGGATCGCGGGGGCGACCCGGAAGTCCATCTCGGCGACCCAGGCCGGCAGAACGTCGTCCGGATACCACGTCCACTTCGCGCTGCGTCGTCGGCGCAGCTCCTCAAGGGAGACGTCGGCGATCGAAACGTGGCTACGCACCTCTCAAACGTAGCCCGATCAGCAGCTCGCGGGCGCCGCCGTGTAGTCGGCCTTGTAGGAGTAGATGCACGTCAAGGACCCGCCCCCGTTTTGGGTGACCGGGGAAACCAGCGATCCCGCGATGTGCGTGGTGCCGCCGGTGGCAAGGGCCCCGGAACCGGTGCTCCCGAGTCCGACCAGCGCGCTGTTCTCGACCGTGACGGTGCCGTTGTCCACCTCAAGGCCGTTTCCGGGTGGATTCCCAGCCGCCCGGAAGGTCGAGTCCCTTAGGTCCACCGTGCCCGTGCCCTCGAACCACGCGCCGAAGGGAGTCCCGGCCGTGGAGGTGGCGGTGCCCTCGCTGTCGCGCACGTTAACCGTGGGGGCGCTGCCGTTGGAATGGATCGCCGCGGCTGCCCCGAGATGGTCGGTCGATGCGGATGCCACCGTGCGCTCGACGCTGACGGAGCCAGAGCCGAGGAACTCGATCGCGAAACTGGAGCCCGTGAAGTTCGAATTCGAGGTCTGCACGGCAGCGTCCTCGATTCCGCTCGCGGGCGCCGTGAGTGTCACGCCATCCACGATCCCCGCTGTGTTCCCGGACGCAGAAACCGTGAGCTCCCGCAGGAAGCTGTTGGACGCGACGACCGCTCCTCCCGCCGGCGCCGTGATCGTGGTGATGTCTCGCCCCGAGCCCTCAACGTCCAAATAGCTCTTGGTGTTCAGCGTGCTTGCGACGGTGTAGGTCCCCGGCTCGAGCTTGACCAGGATCGGAGCGCTCACCGTGGGGCTCGCCCCGGCAATCGCGTTCGCCAGGGCCGTTCCGTTCTGGGCGGCCGTCCCGCTCGACTTGACGATGATCGTGTGGGCGTACTGCGTCGCTCCGCTCGGCCGGTCGCGCCCGTGGCGCCCGTGGCGCCCGCCACGCCCGCCACGCCCTTGGGGCCGGTCGCACCAGCGGGCCCCTGCGAGCCCTGTGGTCCCGTCGCGCCGGCGGGCAGCGCACCCGAGAGCGCCGACAGCGGCACCGACCCGGCCCGGATGTCCTTGCCGGTGACCGAGTGGTTCTTGATCTCGGCGCCCGTGATCACCTTCGCGGCGACCGCGGTGGGACGGATAAGGAGATCCGGATGAGTGCACCGAACAATCTATTTGGAGAGCCGCCCGTTTGTCACACTCAATCCGTGGCCGACCTCAAGCTCTCCGTCCTCGACCTCGCGATCGTCGGCGAGGGCTCGAGCCACCACGAGGCGCTGACCAACTCGGTCGACCTCGCCCGCGCGGCCGAGCGCCTGGGCTATCACCGCCACTGGGTCGCCGAGCACCACAACATGCCGGGGATCGCGAGCTCGTCTCCCGCCGGTCCTCGCTGCCGCGCTGGCCGCGAACACCCAGCGCATCCGGATCGGCTCCGGCGGCGTGATGCTCCCCAACCACCCGCCGCTGGTGGTCGCCGAGCAGTTCGGGATGCTCGAGGCGCTCTACCCGGACCGCATCGACCTCGGCATCGGCCGCGCGCCGGGCACCGACCAGATCACGGCGTCGGCGCTGCGCCGCTCGGCCGACCCGCTCTCCGACGAGGACTTCCCCCAGGCGCTGGCGGAGCTGATCGGCTTCTTCAAGGGCGAGTTCTCGCCGCGCGACCCGTATCGCCACGTCAAGGCCGTGCCCGGCAACGGCGATATGCCGGAGATCTGCCTGCTCGGGCTCGTCGGGCTACTCGGCCCAGCTCGCCGGCCTGCTCGGGCTGCCGTTCGCGTTCGCCCACCACTTCATGCCGCGCAACACCGACGCCGCGATGGAGCTCTACCGCACGCGACTTTCAGCCCTCCGAGTACCTCGACGAGCCCTACGCGATCGTCGCCTGCGCGGCGATCGCGCGCGGAAGACGACGAGCGCGCTCGCTACCTCTCCGGGCCCGGCGCGGCTGTCGATGGCGCGGCTTCGCGCCGGGCGTCCCGACGCGCTTTCCGACGCCCGAGGAGGCGGCCGCGCACAAGTTCAGCGCCTCGGAGGAGGCGAGCGTCAGCCACCTCGCCGGCTCCGCGGCGATCGGCGGCCCCGAGACGGTCAAGGCCAAGCTCGACGACGCTCGCGCAGCGCACGCAGGCGACGAGGTCATGATCACGACGATGGTCCACGACCACGCCGACCGGGTCCGCTCCTATGAGCTGATCGCCGAGGCCTACGAACTGGCGGCGCCCGTGGTGACCGCGGGAAGCGAGACACGGATGACGACGAAGGCGGATTTCAACGGTGAGGAGTGGGATCAGATCTCGGAGGGTCCGGCGCTCGCCGGGCTGATCGTGATCGCGTCCCAGCGCGGCGGCACGATCCGCGAGACGCTCGCGATGGCGAAGGTCTACGCCGAGGCGCAGAAGTCGCACACCGTCCGGCGACCTGCTCAGCGACGCTCGTCGGCTCGGCGCCGCACCTCGACGCAAGGCAGTTCTCCAGCAAGGAGGACCTGCGCACGAGCGGACTGCAGAAGATCACCGAGGCGGTCTCGCTGGTCGAGGCGAAGGCGACCCCGGAGGAGCTCGCCGACTACCGCGGCTTCGCGATGACCGTCGCCCAGCACGTCGCCGAGCGCGACAAGTCAGGCGGCTTTCTCGGCATCGGTGGCGAGCGCGTCACCGGCAACGAGGAGGCGGCGCTGAACGAGATCGCCGCAGCGCTCGGCACCGAGCGCACCCCCGGCGCCGACCGACTAGCGACCGCGTCTAACCAGCCGCAGCGGCGTCAGCGACAGCGGCGCGCGCTTGCCCAGGTCGGAGCGTCGTCGCGATCGAACCCCTGGCGTAGCGCCGGGCTGTCTCGGCATCCGCGTAGGTCTTTGATCCGCCAAAGCCGCAATCGCGCTCGCAGCTCCAGCGCATCGTCTCGCCCTCGGCCCAGAAGCGCACCTCGTGACCGAGGAGTGTGCAGCCGAGCCCCATGTCAGCCCTCGGTGCTCACCGGCTGGCGCGCCGAGGCGTAGCGATCGCCGACCCGCGGCGGACCGCGCCGTCCGAGATCGCGCCGCGCAGGGCTGCCCGGAATCGCCCGGGACCCCAGTAGCGCGCGCCGATTCGCTCCTCGAGCTCGCGGCGGCTGAGCTCGCCGTGCTCCTGGAGCGCGCGGTCGATGATCCCGATCTCGTGGTCGAGCCACTCCGGGCTTCGCGACTCATATGGCGGGCGGCAGGAACGGCGAGTACGAGCCGCTGCCAGGGCCGAGCCGGTAGCGGCGCTGGCGCCCATCCGCTCGCGCTCCCAGCGCTCGCGCATGCGGCGGTCGCGCTCCTCGGCCTCCGCGCGCTCGGATCGGCCTCGCCCTCGGTGCCCTCCTCGGCCTCGCGAGCGGTGATCGGCTTGGCGATGTTCTCGAGCGGCTTGCCCTCGGCGCGCACGCCGAGGAAGATCTCGACGATCCCGCCGACCGCCATCACCGCGGCGCCGATGAAATAGGCGATCATCACCTGGCCGACGTCGCCGGACTCGCCCAGCTTCTGGAACACGAGCGGCCCTGTGATGCCGCCGATCGCGGTCCCGATGGCGTAGAAGAAGGCGATCGCGAGCGCGCGGATCTCCATGGGGAAGACCTCGCTCACCGTCAGGTAGGCCGAGCTCGCGCCCGCGGAGGCGAAGAAGAAGGTCGCGGCGAGCGCGAGCGTCAGGCCCCAGTCGCTGAACACCTCGCCGTTGAACCCGACGCCGACGACGACCAGCATCGCGGCCGAGATCAGATAGGTGCCGGCGATCATCGGGCGCCGCCCGACCGTGTCGAACAGCCGGCCGAGCAGCAGCGGGCCGAGGAAGTTGCCGGCGGCGAAGACCGCGTAGAAGAGGCCGACCTTGTTCGAGCCGACACCGAGGTAGGTGGTCAGCGTCAGGCCGAGCGTGACGGTTACGGCGTTGTAGAGGAAGGCCTGGCCGATGAACAGCGAGAAGCCGAGCACCGCGCGCTTGGGATAGACCTTGAAGCGGTCCGGGCGATCTCGCGGAACGGGATCGATCGCCGCTGGCGCACCTTGATCGAGTCGTCGGGCTCCTCGAGCTCCTGGCCCGTCTCCTCGCGCACCTCGGCCTCGATCGTCGTCGACGAGCCGCTCGGCCTCCTCCTCGCGCCCGTGGATGAACAGCCAGCGCGGGCTCTCGGGCAGGTTGCGGCGGACGAAGCAGGATCCCGACGCCGAGCAGCGCGCCCATCCCGAACGACAGCCGCCAGCCGACGTCGAGCGCAAACAGCGACTCCTTCAGCAAGACGAGCGAGAGCAGGCCGCCGGCGACCGCGCCGAGCCAGAACGAGCCGTTGATGATCAGGTCGACGCGGCCGCGGGCCCGCGCCGGGATCATCTCGTCGATCGCGGAGTTGATCGCCGAGTACTCGCCGCCGATCCCGGCGCCGGTGAAAAAGCGCGCGGCCAAGAACCAGAGCGCGGTCGTCGAGAACGCGGTCGCCACCGTCGCGAGCAGGTACATGGCCGAGCGTGATCAAGAACAGCTTCTTGCGCCCGAAGCGGTCGGTCAGCTGCCCGAAGAAGAGCGCCCCGATACAGGCGCCGGCGACGTAGATCGACTGCGCCAGGGCGATGTCGCCCTCGGTCAGCGAGATGCCGCTGCCCTTGCTCGTCAGCGTCGGCGCGAGGAAGCCGATGATCGTGACCTCGAGCCCGTCGAGGATCCAGACGATCCCGAGCCCGAAGACCACGCGCCAGTGAAAACGCGACCAGGGCAGCCGGTCGAGGCGAGCCGGAATGTCCGGTCTCGATCGTGTTGAACTGCCCGGAGCCGGCAGCTGCGCTTCCAGCTTCCATCCCACCGCAATCGCTACCCGCGCCCGCGAACTCGTAACAAGAACGCGGCCGGCTACGCGGGGGCGCCGAGCACGAGCCAGCGCTCGGCCCTCGAAGCGCCGCCACAGCGGCGCCAGGCGCGCGACCATCAGCAGGTTCGAGCGAGACCCAGATGCCGACCAGGCCCCAGTCGAAGGCCAGCGCGAGCATCAGCACGGGGATGAAGACGGCCGCCGCGCCGACCATCGCCAGCGCCAGGAAGCGGGTGTCGCCCGCGCCGATGAGGATCCCGTCGAGGGCGAAGACGAGTGCCCCGACCGGCTGCAGCAGCGCGAACAGCCACCAGAAGCTCGCGGCCGCATCGACGACGGCCGGGTCGTCGGTGAAGAGGCCGGGGATCAGGCGCGAGCCGGCGAGCAGGAGCACGCCGAAGATGGCGCCGACGACCAGCGACCACCATCAGCATTCGCCGCGCCGCCGCGCTCGCGGCCTCGCCGTCGCCCGCGCCGAGCAGGCGCCCGATCATCACCTGGCCGGCGATCGCGACCGCGTCGAGGATGAGCGCGAGGAAGACGAAGATCTGAAAGGCGATCTCGTTCGCGGCGAGCGCGACCGAGCCGAAGCGCGCCGCGACCGCGGTCGCCAGCGTGAAGCAGGCGAGCAGCGCCCCGGTTCGGACGAGCAGGTGGCCGCCCGTGCTGAGCAGCGGGCGCAGCGCCGCCAGGCTCGGCCGCCGCGAGCGCGACGGCGCGCGCAGCAGCAGCCAGGCGAAGGCGACGCCCATCCCGGCCTGCGCGATGACCGTGCCGAGGGCGCTGCCGTCGAGGCCGAGATCGAGCCCGTAGACGAGCCACAGCTCGAGCCCGACGTTGGCGAGGTTCGCGACGATCAGGATGATCAGCGGCGAGCGCAGGTCGCCCGTCCCGCGCAGGTAGCCCTGGCCCGGAGAGCGCGACCAGCGCGGCGGGCAGGCCGATCGACGCGATCCGCAGGTAGCGCGCCGCCGCGTCGGCCTCCGGGCCCGGGGCCGCCGTTCATCGCCTGCGTCGAGCGGGTCGCGGCAAGCGCGAGCCCGGCGCCGAGCAACGACGCCGATCGCGAGCGCCAGCCACAGCGCCTGCGCCGCGGTCTCCCCCGCCTCGCGCTCGCGGCCCGCGCCGTGCTGGCGGGCCACCAGCGAGGTCGTCCCGTAGGCGAGGAAGTTGCAGAGGCTGACGACCACGCCGAGGATCGCCGCCGCGAGGGCGAGCGCCGCCAGCTGGACCGTGCCGAGGTGGCCGACGATCGCCGTGTCGACCAGCAGGTAGGTCGGCTCGGCGGCCAGCGCCCCGAGCGCGGGCAGCGCGAGCGCGAGGATCTGGCGGTCGTAGGGCGTGAGCGAGCGTTCGCACGCCGTGAATCTAGTGGCGGTGTGCTGCGCGCGACCCGGCGGTCGATCACGGAATCAGCGCCGCCCGACCAGCGGCACCAGCCAGATCGCGATGCCCCAGATCAGGAACGACGTCTCGCCCTCGATCGTTGTCGACCATCCACTTGAAGTTCATCCCGAAGAAGCCGACGATGAACGTCAGCGGCAGGAAGACCGTGGCGACCACGACGTGAGCCGGTAGGTCGTCTCGTTGAGCTGGATCTCGAGCGCCTGGCGAGAGCGCCTGGCTGGCGGCGTCGATGCGGTCGACGGCCCGGTCGAGCTGGGCAGGATGCGGTCGATCTCGCCCGGCTGCCCTCAGCGCTCGATCTGCTCGATCTCCTCGCCGACGCGCTCGAACAGCGCCCGCTCGGGCCGATCGAAAGCGCAGGTCGGTCAGGCGGTGCGCAGCGGCGGACCATCGCCTTGTCGCCCGGTCGCGGCCGCATCCCGCCCTCGAGCAGCGTTCGCTCGAGGTTGCCGCAGCTCTCGTCGCCGCGATCGTCTCGAGGACCGTGTTGGTCATCCCGTCGAGGGCGGCGTAGACGGCGTAGCGCTCGCTGCGCCCGCGCAGCTGGCGAAGCCGGGCGCGGCGGGCAGGTCGAACAGGCGGTGGACCGTGAGCAGGAAGTCGCCGTGCAGCAGGACGTTGACCCGGAAGAGGCCGGGGTCCTCGCTCGGAGCAGCGTCGGGCTGCGAGGCGCACCAGAACGGGAACATCGACGAGCTCATCGCCGACGTGGATCCGCCGCGCGGGCGAGCCGCCCGGGTGAAGTCGCGCAGGGGTTCGACGTCGTCCTCGTCGATGCCGAACGCCTCGGCAATGCGATCGATGTCGACCACGCCCAGATCGAAGTCCGCCCAGAAGAACTCGCCGTCGTGACGCATCCGCTTGATCCGAGCCGGGTCGAATTCGCGCACGATCTCGATCCGCGCACGCCATCCGCGGGCGACGATACGCCGGAGGTCGGCGCGAACTGGCGGGTAGTGTGGCGTCCATGCCCTTCTCCCGCGTCAGCCGCTTCGGCCTCGTCAACTGCTACCTGGTCGAGGAGGACGACGGCCTGACCCTGATCGACACGATGATTCCCGGCTCGGCCAACGGCATCATCAGCTCGGCCGAGCAGCACGGGAAGCCGATCGAGCGGATCCTCCTGACCCACGCTCACCAGGACCACATCGGCTCGCTCGACGCGCTCACGACCGGCTCGCCGATGCCGAGGTGATCATCGGCGACCGCGACGCTCGGCTTGCTCAAGAAGGACAAGACCCCCGACCCGGGCGAGCCCGGCGACGCCAAGTACCGCGGCGGCTACCCCGGCGCCAAGACCGAGCCGACGCAGACGTCGCGCCGGGCGATCGCATCGGCTCACTCGAGGTCATCGCCGCGCCCGGCCACACCCCCGGCCACGTTGCCCTTCCTCGACACGCGCGACGGCACCCTCTTCTGCGGCGACGCCTTCACGACCGTCGGCGGCGTCCACACCTCGGCGAAGTCCAACCTCGCCGTTTCCGTTCGCCTACATGGCGACCTGGCACCGCCCGACCGAGCTCGAGACCGCGCGCAGCCTGCGCGCGCTCAATCCGAAGAAGCCTCGCCCCGGGGCACGGCAGGTCGTCGCGAACCCGGCGCGCCGCGATGGACAAGGCGATCGCCGACGCGTCCTAGCGGCGCTTCGGCGGGCCGCGCGTTAAGCGTCCAGCCCAGCTCCTTGAGCACGAGCTGCGACGTCGTCGCCTCGACGGTGACGGTCTCGAAGCTTCCGTCGGCTTAGCGGATCGCGCCGTATTGCTCACGCGGGTTCTCGTCGAGGCCGCTCGCGCGCGGCGCCTGGCGCAGGCCGTCGACCGTGTAGAGCCTCTCGTGGGTGACCTTGCCGTGGTCGTCGCATCGTCATGCCGGGCCGGCGAGCAGTGCGGGTTGAAGTTCTTCACCGTGACCTTCCTGCCGCCGGCGTTCATCACGTAGCGGTGGTCCTCGCGATGCGGCCGAGCTCGCGTCCTCGCGGTGTCTCTTGGCGGATTCGTCGAGTCGGCTCTCGCGACCGAGCGGTAGATCGGTCCGGTGAAAGGCCCAGGACACCGATGGACCGTCGGCGACGTCACGCTGCCAGTAGCCGGTGTGGCCGCTGCGGATCCCCTCGACGCGCAGGATCCGGTGGACGGCGTCGACGCCCGTCTTTTCGATCGAGATCGCCGAGGTGATCCGTCCCGGGGATCTTCGGCTGCCTGACCCACGGCGCGCCCGGGAGCTGGATCGGCGCGCCGTCTCCCTTCCCGCTCTGATCGTCGTAGGAGTAGTGAAAGAAGATCGGGTCGTGGCCGGCGATGTCGAAGTCGTAGAGGCGCGTCAACATGTCGCCGTGGCGCCCGATCACGAACACGTACGAGCCACTTGCCGAGAGGTTGACCGCCTTGAACCGGCCTCGGACCGGCCCGCACATCTGGTAGCTCTCGTCGAGCGGCAGCCACGGGTCCCAGAAGTTGATCCGGCGGCCGTTGCGGCCCGAGGCCCCAGATGTGCGAGACCTTGCCCTCGCCGATCGCCGTCCGGTTGCCGGCGGGATCGGTCCAGTTGACGTCCTCGACCGGCGAGATCACCGACCACGCCCAGGCGCGCAGATCCGACGGGATCTGAAATCCCGGCCCCGTCCACACCGGCGGCCCCCACCGAGAGCTCCAGTTAAACGACGCCGGGTCCTTCAGCGCGTTGTCCATGGTGAAGATGCGGCCGGTGTTGTCGAGGGCGATCATCTCGTCGTCGTCGAGCGAGATCGATTGCACGCGGCCGGCGAAGCAGAGCGGCAGCGGGAGCTGGCGCCACGGGTCCTGGGAGCCGCGCGGGCGGCCGTAGATCTGGCCCTGCGTGGTGGCGAACTCGTAGAGGCGGTTGTACGTGGTGGTCTGGGTTCTCAGCGGGACCTCGGCCGGCAGGGCGGTTTGTGGCGTGGCCTCGGGCCAGGTGGCGGGGAATTGGCCCGGGGTCGGAGAGGCGTAGACGTCGGGCGTGCCCACGGTCGAGGCCGTGAGCGCCTCGCAGGACTGGGCGATGAGGGTGTCGGTGGCGGGGTCCTCGGCGTGGGCCTGAGGGACGAAAGCGCTCAGCGCGACGAGGGCAATAAGGGTGAGACGACGCACGCGCGGGAGCCTAGGTCGGGGCGGGGTCGCGCGCGCGCCACCCCGCGCCGCCCCGCGCCGCCACCTCGCGAAAATCCGGCGAATCGCCGGATTTGCGACACGCGCGGGTTGAAAATCCGGCGATCGCCGGATTTCGGGCGGCTAGTTGGGGCCGGGGACCGCGATGTCGAAGAGCGCCCGGGCGTGGCGGCGGGCCTGGGCGTCGGTGACGCCGGCGGCTGGGAACTCCGCGACGAACGCCTTCTCCTGAAGCGCCGCGTTCTGCCACCCGGTCGCGCTGCCGGGCGGTGACGGGTAGCAATCACGCGGCGGCAACCCGGACAGCCGCGCATACCTCAACGCGACCTTCCGCCCACGCCGATCACAGGGAATCAGTGTCCGACCGAACGGCTGGTGATACCAAACCGTGACCTGGGGTCTGACCCCTTTCAGGAGATTCTTGACCGCTCTTGTCTCCGGTTCTGAGAACGGATGCGGACCGGAGTAGTACCCGCTCGATGGCGGGATCGGCTTCCAGTCGTGGCCCCAGTTGCGGTTTAGGTCGACGCCGTGCGCGTTTCCGCGGGTGTTGGCAGCGAGGCCATCGGGGTTGACGGTCTTGATCGTCCAGACGTCGACGTCGTGCAGACGGTCGCCGTAGCGCTTGACGAAGGTGCGCACCACTTTCAGGCCCGCTGTCTCATTGCCATGGATCACGCCGACGATCAGCATCGTGCGCGACGCGCCGGGGTCGCCGAACTCGTGCGCGCGGATCGCGCGGCCGTCGACCGAGTGCCCGACCACCGTCATCGCCAGCGCGGCGAGGGCGGCGGCGACGGCTCACTTGCGGTCCGCGATCTCCTCGGCCTGCTCGAGCTGGCGCTCGATCAGGTCGAGGCCGGCGTTCCAGAAGCCGGGGTCGGTGAGGTCGACGCCGACGATCTCGCCGAGCTCCTCCGGCGGCATCGAACCGCCGGCCTTGAGCAGCTCGAGATAGGAGTCGGCAAAGCCCTCGCCGACCTCCTGGTAGCGGCTGTAGACCGAGAGCGCGAGCAGGTGGCCGAACGCGTAGGCGTAGACGTAGCCGGGCGTGGCCATGAAGTGCGGGCACGTAGGACCACCACGAGCTGTAGCCCGTCGGAGAGCTCGACCGAGTCGCCGAGCATGTCGGTCTGAGTGTCCATCCACGCGGCGGCGAAGTCGTCGACCGACAGCTCGCCGGCCTCGCGGCGCTCGGTGTGGACGCGCTCCTCGAAGCGGTTCATCGCGATCTGGCGAAAGACGGCGCCGACGGCGCCGTCGAGCGAGTTGCCGAGCAGCGAGAGCTTCTCGTGATCGTCGGGCGCTGTCGTCGAGCAGACGGCCGAGCACGATCCGTCTCGCCGAAGATCGACGCCGTCTCGGCGACCGTCAGCGGCGTCCCGAACTCGAAGATCCCGCGCGGGCGGGCGAGCGAGGCGTGAACGCCGTGGCCGAGCTCGTGGGCCATCGTCAGCACGTCGCCGAGGCGCGAGGTGTAGTTGAGCATCACGTACGGGTGCGCCGACGGCACCGCGTAGGAGCAGAAGGCCCCGCCGCGCTTGCCGGGCGCCGGCGGCGCGTCGATGTAGTCGCCCGTGAAGAACTCGGCCGCCGTCGCGCCGAGCTCCGGCGAGAAGCCGCGAGTAGCAGTCGAGGACGAGCTCGCGCGCCTCCTCGTAGGGGACGCGGCGCTCCGCCTCGGCGAGCGGCGCGACGCGGTCGTAGTCGGCGAGCCGTCGATGCCGAGCAGCCTGCGCCTTCAGCCGGTACCAGCGGCGGGCGAGCTCGTAGCGGCCGGTGACCGCCTCGATCAGCGCCTGCGACCGACTCGTCGGAGGCCTCGTTGTCGAGGTTGCGGGCGGCGATCCAGCTGTCGAACGACCGCAGCCGGTCCTTGGTCGCCTTGTCCTGAAGCAGGTTGTTGTAGATGAACGCCCGGGTGCGCAGACCCGGCTGCGAGCGCCTCGGTGACGGCCGCCGCGGCCTCGGCGCGGCGCTCGCGATCGGGCTCCTGCAGGCGGCTGAGCGCCTCCATCAGCTGCAGCGGCTCGTCGGCGTCGGGCAGGTCGACGGTGATCGCCGAGGTCTGCTCGGTGAACAGGCGCACGAAGGCGCCGGCGCCGGTTACCGACGCCTCGGTGAGGATCCGCTCCTCGGGCTCGGTGAGCTGGTGCGGGCGGTAGCGGCGCTCCATCGTAGGTAGTGGCGGCAGAACGCGAGCTCGTCGGCGGCGAGATCTCCTCGGCCTGCTCGTCGGGCACCTCGTTCCACTCGAGGTCGAAGAACAGCAGCGTCGTCTGGAGCGCGGCCGAGCGCTCGCGGACCTGCTGCATCAGCGAACCGACCTCGGGCGAGAGCGTGTCGACCGAGAACGCGAGCGAGGCGTAGGTGCCGGCGCGCCCGGCGAGATCGGAGATCGCCTCGAGCTCGCGCATCGCCGCGGCCATCCCGGTCGCGTCGAGCTCGGCGACCTTGCCGTGGTAGCTCTCGGCAAAAGCCGTTTCCGACGCTCGGCGGCCTCGTCGAGCATCCGCAGCGCGGCTCGTCGACCGCCGCCATCCACCAGCGGCTCGAGGTTCCAGCGCGCCTCGTCCAGCGCCTCGTCTGTCGGTGATGCCGGTCGCGGTGTCGCTCATGCGTCTCAGGATAAGCGGCGCCAAACGCGGAGCTAATCTCGACGTCAATCAGCACCGCCGCACCCAGCCCCGCCCGCAGATCAGCCGCCGCCGCCTCTACGCGGTCATCGGCTCGCTGATGCTGGTGATGCTGCTGGCGGCGCTCGACCAGACGATCGTCTCGACCGCGCTGCCGACGATCGTCGGCGACCTCGGCGGCCTCAACCACCTCTCGTGGGTCGTCACCGCCTACCTGCTGGCGATCACGATCGTCACCCCGCTCTACGGCAAGCTCGGCGACCTCTACGGGCGCAAGCGCGTGCTCCAGGTCGCGCTGGTGCTCTTCCTCGTCGGTTCGGCGCTCTGCGGCGCCGCCGCAGGACATGAGGAGCTGATCGCGTTCCGCGCGATCCAGGGGCTCGGCGGCGGCGGGCTGATGGTGAGCGCCCAGGCCGCGATCGGCGACGTCGTCTCGCCCCGCGAGCGCGGCAAGTACGTCGGCCTCTTCGGCGGCGTCTTCGGGGTCGCCAGCGTCGCCGGGCCGCTGATCGGCGGCTTCTTCACCACGCACGCGAGCTGGCGCTGGATCTTCTACATCAACATCCCGCTCGGCCTCGCGGCGCTGGTGGTCCTCGCGCATCACCCTGCCGATCGCCGCGCGAACGGCTCTCCAGCACGCGATCGACTACCTCGGGCACCGCCCTGCTCGGCGTCTGCCTCGCCTCGCTCGTCCTGCTCACGACCCTCGGCGGCACGACCTACGACTGGGGTTCGCCGTTCATCGTCGGGCCTAGGCGCGCTCGCCGTCCTCGGCGCTGGTGGGCTTCATCGCGGCCGAGCGCCGCGCCGCCGAGCCGGTGCTGCCGATGGAGCTGTTCTCGAACCCCGTCTTCCGGGTGACCAGCGCGATCGGCCTCGTGATCGGCTTCGCGCTCTTCGGCTCGCTCACCTACCTGCCGCTGTTTCAGCAGACCGTCCGCGGCCTCAGCCCGACCGACTCGGGCCTGCAGCTCGTGCCGCTGATGGCTCGGCCTGCTCGCCGCCTCGATCACCTCCGGGCAGATCATCACCCGCACGGGCGCTACAAGGCCTTCCCGATCGCCGGCACCGCGGTCGCCGCGATCGGGCATGTACCTGCTCTCCCAGCTCGAGCCCGACACCGGCACCGTCCGAGGCGGGCGCCTACATGCTCGTCCTCGGCGTCGGCCTCGGGCTCGTGATGCAGGTCCTCGTGCTCGCGGTCCAAAACGCCGTCCCCTACTCGCAGCTCGGCGTCGCGACCTCGTCGGCGACCCTCTTTCGCTCGATCGGCGGCTCGCTCGGGACCTCGATCCTCGGCGCGATCTTCGCCAACCGCCTCGCGACCGAGCTTGCGAGCCTGCCGGCGGGCAGCGACGTGACGGCGCTCGAGTCGGGTCGCGCCGACCCGCCGCGCTGCGAGCTGCCGCCCGACGTCCACCAGGCTACCTCACCGCCTTCACCGACTCGCTGCACACCGTCTTCGTGATCGCCGCGGTCGTCGTCGCGTTCGCGTTCGTGCTCGCCTGGCTGCTGCCGAGAGCGCCCGCTGCGCAGCACGATCGAGACCTCCGAGGGCGTCGGCGAGGCGTTCGCGGCGCCCAACATCGGCGACTCGCTGCGCGAGCTCTCGCGCCAGCTGGCCGTAACCGCCGGCCGCGAGCGCAGCCGCGCGTTCATCGAACGGCTCGCGGCCCGCGCCGGGGTCGCCCTCGATCCGCTCGAGTGCTGGATGCTCGGCCGGGTGGCCGACGGCACGTCCGCGATCCGCACGCGCTCGCGGTCCGCGCCAGCGTCGACGACGTCACGCTCGCCGACGCGCTGCGCGACCTGCGCGCCGCCGGCCTCGTGACCGAGGGCGCCGGAGCGGGCAGCGCTCACCGCCGCCGGCCGCGAGACCGTCGCGAAGCTGCGCCAGGCGTGGGTGGAGGAGCTGCAGTCGCTGGTCGCCGACTGGGACGCGGCCGAAGACGACGAGCTCTCGCCGCTGATCTCACGGATCGCCGACGAGTTCGCGACCGACCCCGAGCCCGCGCGCGCCTAGACCCACCCAGTCCTTAGAGCCCCCAGCGCTCGGCCGGCAGCTGCGCGGGAACGGCCCCGAGCGTCGCCCGGTCGCGGCAGACGAGCGCCGGCGCGTAGGCAACCGTCTCTGGAACCGCCGTGAGGACGATCGTCGACTCGTGGCGGGCGCCGCCCTGCGCGAAGACGTGCTCGCAGAGCGTGCCGTCGAGATCCGGGGCGAGCTTGCCGGTGGTGACGGAGGTATTTGACCCGTGCGACCCGGTGATCAGGGCCGGCGTCAGCTCGCGCAGCTCACCGGTGGGCTGGCAGTCGAGCCCGTGGGCGGCCGCGAAGTCCGCGATCGCGGCGGCGCTCCCCCCGGCCACGCCCACCGATTAGGCGTCCGGCCCGGGACCCGCGAGGGCGAACGGGCTGCCCTCCGAGTCCTTGCAGATCGCCCAGCGCTCGCCCGGATGGACGACGGTGCCGCCGAGCTCGGTGACCCGCGCGAGCGTCGCGGCCATGTCGTCGACCTCGAAGTACGGCAGCGAAAAGCTGTCGCCCGGACCTCGTCCGCGCTCGTGAACTCCGACGGTGAGGTCGGCGCCCCGCGTCTGCCAGCCCGATCCCTCGGCCCCGGCGCGGGCCTCGAGCTCGGCGCCGAGCATCGCCCCCCAGAAGGTCCGCGCGCGCTCGACGTCGTCGGCCGGAAACTCGATCAGCGCTGGGCGGGCCGGTGACACGAGGCCAAATCTATTGCGCCGGGCCCGTCCCTACGATCGCGGCGATGGCGCGCCGCCCCCGCTCCTACTACCTCGTCGCCGGAGTCGACCTCCGTCGCGAGCTCGAGCGCCTGCGCTCGCTACCCGTGTTCGCGGGCGGCCCGCTCGCCGCCAAGGCGCCCGAGCTGAAGGTCCGCCGCAGCCGCACCCACCCGACCCGCCTGGGGTTCGCGGTCCCGTCGCAATGGCGACTGTCGGTCACCGCATACCCGCAGGCCCGCGCCGGCGACGTGCTCGAGACGCTGCTTCACGAGCTCGTCCACCTCCACGTCGGCCGCGGCACCGGCGCCCACGCCTGGCACGGCCGCGAGTTCAAGGCGACGCTCGCGCGAGCGATGGCCGAGGCCTACGGGATCACCGGCGTGCGCCCGCGCAACACGCGCCACGGCGTCTGGGCCGAGGCGATCCAGCGCCTGCTCGACGCCGGCCCGCAGCTCGAGCTACCGCTGGCGAGCTAGGGCGAGACGACCGGCGGCGCGTTCGTCTCGGTCTCGATCTGCGCGTAGTCGGAGAGCGATTGATCGCGAGGCGGGGGGTCGTCGACGAGCATCTCGGGAATCGTCACCGGCTCGAGGTGGCGCCGGCGCAGCCCGCGCAGGATCTTCGGCAGCGCCTCAACCGTCTCGGAGCGATCACCGCCGGCGTCGTGCATGAGGATCACGGAGCCCGGCATGACGCCCTCGAGCGCGCGCTCGGCGATCACATCCGAACCCGGATCGAGGTAGTCGCCGGTGTCGATGCTCCACAGCACCACCAGCCGGTGGCGCTGCTCGAGCAACCGCGCGGTGTCGGCGTCAAACGAGCCGTAGGGGGGCCGGAAGAGCTGCGGAATCGGCAGGTGATTGGAGGCCATCACCGAGTCGGACTCGTCGAGCTCGCTGGCCTGGGCGACGGCAGGCAGTGAGGCCATATGCGGGTGATCGAAGGTGTGTCCGCCCACGGCGTGCCCCTGATGTAGCTCGCGCCGGATCAGGCCCGGCCGGTAGCCGACCATGTTGCCGAGGACGAAGAACGTCGCCGGAGCATCGTGGCGGTGCAGGATGCGAAGGATCTGGCGCGTGTACGGACCGGGACCATCGTCGAAGGTGAGCGCCACCTCGCGCTTGGCCTGCGTCCCTGTGCGGATGAATCGGGTGTAGCCGAGGACGTCCTCGAACGCGCGCGCCTGCGCCGGTTTCGTCGCCAGCGACCGCTGCAGGCGGGTCTTCGTGACGCTCGCGAGGACGGAGTCGCCATCGTGGCGGGAGCCGCGCGGCACCACCACGAAGGCCACCAGCAGGAGCACGGCGATGATCAGCGCGGCGACGAACAGGCGGCGTTGGCGCAGGCGGCGGCGCCGCGCTCACGGCGCCTGCGGCGTTGGCGCTCGACGTTCTCTTCGGGTCCCTGCGCGGCCACCCCCGCACGGTAGCCGCGGCGTGCTCGCCAACCGGCAAGGCGTCACCCAGGCCCGGTAAGCGCCGGGCCCGCCCCGGCCGAATCGGCCACGGCTACAGTCCAGGCGGAGTAGTCATGGAGATCGAGTTCATCGCCAGCTTCGCCGTGATCGCGCCCGATCCCGCGCGCAGCCGCAAGCTCTACGTCGACGCGCTCGGACTGCCGCTCACCGCCGATAGCGGCGGCGAGTACTTCCACAGCGAGGCCATCGACGGGGCCAAGCACTTCGGCGTCTGGCCGCTGACGCAAGCCGCGCAGGCCTGCTTCGGCACCGACGAGTGGCCAGCTGAAGTCGCCGCGCCGCAGGCGTCGGTCGAGTTCGAGGTCGCCAGCGCCGATGCGGTCGGGCCGGCGACCGAGGAGCTGCGCGAGGCGGGATACGAGCTCCTTCACGAGGCCCGCGAGGAGCCATGGGGACAGACGGTCGCGCGGCTGCTTTCAGATGAGGGGCTGATCGTCGGGATCTCCTACGCGCCGGCCCTGCACCGCTGACCCAATGAGCACTCAGGAGAACAAGGACCTGGTCCGCCGCTTCTATGCGCAGGCCATCAACGAGCGCGACCCCACCGCCTGCGAGCGGTTGCTGACCGAGGATTTCGTCCACAACGATGAGGCGCGTGGGCGCGTGGGTCAGGCCGAAACGGTGGCTTACTTCCTGCGCGCTTTTCCCGATCTGCACAACTCGATCGAGCTGTTGCTGTGCGAGGGTGATCTCGTCTGCGCCCACCAGCGCTGGCGTGGAACTCACGAGGGCGAGTTCCTCGGCGTGGAGGGCACGGGGAAGATCGTCGACTTCACGTCCACAGCGATCCTGCGCATCGAGGACGACCTCATCGCCCAGGCCTGGGACGTGATGGACACCTCCTGGCTACAGCCGAACCCCTGACCGGGTCGCCAAACTGGGCGGATGCCGTCCGTCGTCAAGCAGAAGCCCGAGTGCCGCCACTGCGGCGCCGTGCTCGATCACTCCCTCTCGCGATGCGGCCGCTGCGGCAAGCGCTCGTGGCTCAACCTCATCCTCGGCTCGACCGGCCGGCGGTACTGAGGTGCGCTACGTCGTCGACGGCATGAACGTGATCGGCACCCGCCCCGACGGCTGGTGGAAGGATCGCGACGCCGCGATGCGACACCTCGTCGACCGGCTCGAGCGCTGGGTGGCGACGACGGGCCACGACGTCACCGTCGTCTTCGAGCGCAAGCCCAACCCGCCGCTTCACTCCACCGTGATCGACGTCGCCCACGCGCCGAAGCCCGGGCCGAACTCCGGCGACAACGAGATCATCCGCCTGCTCAAGGAGGACCCCGATCCGAGCGAGATCCGCGTGATCACCTCCGACAACCTGCTCGCCCACCGCGCCTACTCGCTCGGGGCGTTCGTGGAGCCCTCGGCGTCGTTTCGCGACCGCATCGACTGACCGGTTGGTGCGATCCACCGCGGCTGGGCCGAATCGGTCCCGCTGAGCGAGCACGATTCGGCCCAGCGTGGTCTGGGCGCGAGGCGATGGCCGCCAGCCGTCGAACGAATCGGTGATGCCCTCACGCGTCTATGTGATCGAACTCGAACCCAAGGCGGGCAAGCGCCGCGACCCGCGGATCCCGTGGGTCTACGTCGGCTCGAGCGCGCGCGACCCCGAGATCCGCTTCGAGCAGCACCGCCGCGGCTACAAGTCGTCGGGCCTGGTCAGGCGCTTCGCGCTGCACCTGCGCCCCGACCTCTACGACGACCTCGAGCCGTTCCAGGGCTCGGGCGCCGCCCGCCACGCCGAGCTCGCGCGGGCCGAAGGCGCTCGCCGAATGCGGCTTCGTCGCGCATTGCGACGGCGTCTCCTACGGGCGCGAGGGCGGCTTCTGGGAGGAGTGGGACTCGCGCCGGCTTGCCCGCGTCGGCGCGCACGTCGACGCCGCCGCGCAGGAGCTGCTCGAGTCGGCGTTCGAGCCGCTCGACGTCCCCACCTGCGCCCGGTTGCTTCACGGCGAGCGCGGGTTCTGGGTCGCCGAGTACCTCGATCCGGAGGATCCGCCGCCCGCCTACGGCCGCTTCTCGCACGTCGGCATCGACGCGCTCGAGCTTCGACTCGAGCGCATGCGCGCCGCGACCTCGGCCGCCGACCCGTGTTGAGAACTTCAATGAGGCGATGCCTGCCAGCCCTCGCGGCTGTGGTCGCGCTGCTCGTCGCAGTGCCCGCAAGCGCCGCGCCGGTCCCCACCGAGCGCGTCCCCGGGATCGACGTCTCGCGCTTTCAGGAGGACATCAACTGGTCGAAGGTCGCGCTCGACGGGGTCCAGTTCGCGTTCGTCCAGGCGAGCCGCGGCTCGGGTCACGACTGCACCGTCAAGCCGGATGCAGTGCGGGGCCGACGGCTACTACGACGCCAACTACGCCGAGGCCAAGGACTTCGGCATCCGCGTCGGGCCCTATCACCGCGCCTTCGTGGGAGGCAGACGGTCCGACCCGGGTCAAGGCCGACGCCCGCGCGGAGGCCCGCGTCTTCTCCGCCTCGGTCGGCGACCTCGGCGGCACCGACCTGCGCCCCGTCCTCGACATGGAGACGCCCTTCGCGGATCTGAGCCCGTTCGAGCTGCGCCTCTGGACGCGCACCTGGCTGCGCTCGGTCACCCGCCGCCTCGGTGCCAAGCCGATCATCTACACGAACGTCACCAGCTGGGACGCGCTCGGCGATCCGACCTGGTTCGCCCGCCACGGCTTCCCGCTCTGGGTCGCCAACTGGAACGTCACCCTCCCCGCGGTCCCGGCGCTCAACTGGGCCGGCCTCGGCTGGCGCGTCTGGCAGTACTCGAGCAGCGGCACCGTCCGACGGCATCAACGGCCACGTCGACCTCGACTGGCTGCGCTTCGGCTGGAACGGCGTCAGCATCAACGACGAGCCGATCCCGGCCCGTCACTGACGCGCGCTACGCGCGCAGCTTGTAGCCGCTCGAAAACAGGCGCAGGTTCACGATGAACAGCGCCGCCGTGGCCCCCGCGAGCGCCACCATCGAGAGCGCGATGCTCGCCTCGCTGTAGCCGAGGAAGCCGTAGCGGACGAGGTTGATCATGTAGTAGATGGGGTTGAAGTGGGTCAGCGTCGACCACGGCTCAGGAAGCAGCGAGGCGGAGTAGAAGACCCCGCCGAGGAAGATCAGCGGTGTGAGGACGAAGGTCTGCGCGACCGAGACGTCGTCGAACTGCTCCGCGCGCACGCCGATCAGCACGCCGAGCTGGCCGAAGAAGAACCCGACCAAAAACAGGCCCGGGATCAGGATCAGCACGTGCTCGACGGGGAGATCGATCAGGATCGATCGCCGCGAGGAATGTCAGTACGGCGACAACCCCGCCGCGGGTGAAGCCGCCGAGCGAGAAGGCGAGCAGCAGCTCCTTCGGCGACGCCGGCGACGAGAGCTGGTCCTGAATCGCGCCCTGGAACTTCTGCTGGAGGATCGACGACGCGTTGTTCGAGAACGCGTTCATCGCCCAGGCCATCATGATCAGCCCCGGCACGACGAACGTCACGTACTTGAAGCCGTGAAGCGTGTTGATGCGCGAGCCGAGCGCGGCGCCGAAGACGGTGATGTAGAGGAAGGTCTCGAGCAGCGGCGCGCCGATCGTCTGCTTCTTGATCTTCATGAAGCGGTTCAGCTCCCGGCGCCACAGCGTCAGGAAGCGGATCTGGCCGGTCGTGAGCGGGACCGACGGCAGCCTGCCCCCAACCCGCGCCCGCGCCCGTGCGGCGAGCGCGCTCATGCGAACTCCTCAGCGATCTCCACCTTCGAGCGCGACAGCTCCTTGCGCCCGACCAGCTCGAGGTAGGCGTCCTCCAGCTGACGAGACGCCGTAGCGCGCCGAGAGCTCGGCGGTCGAGCCGCACGCGGCGATCTCGCCGTGATTGATGAAGGCGATCTTGTCGCAGAGCTGCTCGGCCTCCTCGAGGTAGTGCGTCGTCAGCAGGATCGTCGTCCCCTCCTGGTTGATCTGCTGGACGTAATGCCAGAGCTCGAGGCGCAGCTCGATGTCGACGCCGGCCGTCGGCTCATCGAGGATCAGCAGGCGCGGCCGGTGCATCAGCGCGCGAGCGAGGATCAGCCGCCGCTTCATCCCGCCCGAGAGTGTGCGCGTGCGCTCGTTGCGCTTGGGGTAGAGCGAGAAGGTCTCCAGCAGCTCGGCGGTGCGCTCGCTTGCGCTCCTTCTTGGGCATCCCGAAGTAGCCGGCGTGGTAGTCGAGCGACTCCTCGCAGGTCAAAAACCAGTCGAGGTTGAGCTCCTGCGGCGCGAGCCCCACCGCCTGGCGCGCCTCGGCGTAGTTCTCGACCGCGTCATGGCCGAAGACCTCGATGCTCCCGCCGGTCGGCTGCGCCAGCCCGGTGGTGCAGTGGATCAGCGTGGACTTGCCGGCGCCGTTGGGGCCGAGCAGCCCGAAGAACTCACCGTCGCGGATCTCGAGGTCGACCCCTTGAGCGCCTGGACTCCGGTCGGATAGGTCTTCTCCAGACCCCTGATGTCGAGGGCGAGCTCGTTCACTGCGGCGGCGGATGATGAAGGTTCAAGTGCGGTCGAAGTCAAGGCTCAGATGCCTGTGAGCTCAGCGCTCAGCGCCCACAACCGTTTGCGGGCCTCGGCGTCGGCGGCCTGCGGGTCGGCGTCGGCCTCGTCGCGCACGTTGTAGAAGCGGCCGGTGACTCCGTCGACGTCGTCGCCCACGGCGAGGCGCAGCGTGGCCTCTGCCCCCTCCGCCACGGTCGAGATCGGCCTCGCACCCCTCCCTCGCACCATGTTCGTGTCCATATATGTGGACGGGTGAAGCGCGGTGACGGTCGGCGACTCGCCGCGCGGAAGCCGGTCGGCGAGCTCGACCGTGAAGAGGATCTGCGCGAGCTTGGACTGCGAGTAGGCGCGCCCCGCGCTCCACGAACCGTTTGCATCCAGCATCACGTCGTCGAAGTCGATCGGCGCCTGGCCGAGCGAGGAGACGTTGACGATCCGGCTGCCAGGCGTCTCGCGCAGGAGCGGGAGCAGCTCGAGCGTGAGTCAGGAAGTGAGAGAGATAGTTGACGGCGAAGTCGAGCTCGTAGCCGTCGGCGCTGGTCTCGCGCTCCGTCGTCGCGACGCCCGCGTTGTTGATGAGGATGTCGAGGTCGGTGTGCTCGGCCGCGACCTTCTTGGCAAGGGTGCGCGCCTCCGCCAGCGACGACAGGTCGGCGAGGTAGGCCTCCGCCTTGTCGCCCAGCTCGGCGACGACGCGTCCCAGCTTCTCCTCGTTGCGCCCATGGACGAGCACGGTCGTGCCCGAGGCGGCGAGACGGCGCGCGACCTCAAGGCCGAGACCGTCGGTGGCGCCGGTGACCAGCGCGGTGTGGTGCGGGGCGGTTGGCATCTACGACCGAGGGTACGCAGTGGCATTTTCCGCCTAGCTCGAGCGACCTCGGTGCGGATGCAGGCGCGGGATGCGCCGGCGCTCGTCGGTCGGGTCGACCGTCCACAGTCGTCGCAGCCAGTAGCCGGTGAACAGCGACAGGCAGATGATCAGGAACACGAGCGCGATTCCCGCCGCGGTCGTGTCGAGCTGGTTGTGGACCCAGTCGACGCCAAGCAGACCGGTGATCACCGCGATCGGCGTGAGGATCGTCGCCAGAGCGGTGAGCGAGAAGCCGATCGCCGAGATGCGCAGGCCGATCAGATCCGTCAGCGACCCGCTCACGCGCGGCGATCGCCGTCGTCGATCTGGTCGAGCTGGTTCTGCAGGCGCTGGACGTGGTCGGCGTGGTCGTTGGAGAGGCCATCGACGTGTTCGAGCTCGACCCCGAGGCGGTCGAACAGCCGGCGCTCCGGCCCGACCGCCTTGCGCAGCTCGGTCAGGTCCGTGCGCAGCCGCGCGATCGCGTTCTGGCCCCCGAGCCGCTGGAACAGGCCCTTCTGGCCGTGGTCGTCGATGTCGCTCATCTGATCGAGGATGCGGCCGAGCTCGGCCGTGTGCGAATCGAAGATCGAGCTCAGCACCAGGTAGACGCAGTGAGCCTCCGACTGCGCGGGCAGGCCGTCGGCATCCGATGAACGGCGGGTGGCTCTGATCCGCGGTCACGGTGACCAGCGCGTCGCCGTGGATGAGGACGTTGACCTGATAGGTGTCGGGTCGGTCCGGCGGCGGTCCTCGTCGCTCTCGCTCCAGGGGTCCTGGTTCCAGGCCCAGACCGGAAAGGCGACGGCGTTCTGGTGCACGTCGGGGCGGCGGACGTCGGTCGGCTCAGAGTCGAGCGTGCCGCAGGGCTTCGATCACGTCGGGGGCGAGCTCGAGCTTCTGTCCCGAGCTCCGGCGCGCATGCCTGAAAGTCGGACAGAGCCAGATCGACCCAGACGAATCCCTCTTTGTTGATGTGAGCTCGGCGCGTCCCGACTGCGCACCGGCTCGATCAGAAATGGCTTTGGCATGCGCGAACCCTATGTTGTGTCCGTGAGCGCCACCGCCGTCGCAGACCCTCGACGTCCCCGAGTTCGACGACCTCGACCCCGCCCTGCGCGGGCCGGCCTTCGACGACAAGGTCGCCGAGCTCGCCGCCGAGACGTGGATCGCGCGCGCGCCGCTGGGGATGATGGTTCTCGACCGCGAGTCGGGCGAGTTCTTCCTGCGCTCCAAGCAGACGACGCTTCCCGGGCAAGGCGCTCGCCGAGCTCTTCGACATGAAGGAGGGCGCGCTCGGCGAGGAGGTCGCGCGCAACATCCTCCACCTCGACGGCGACGATCACCGGCGCCTGCGCAACCTCGTCAACCCCGCCTTCACGCCGCGCAGCGCCGACCGCTGGCGGCCGGTGATGCGGAGCTTCATCGCCTCCCTGTTCGATGACGTTGCCGCGGCCCGCGAGTGCGACGCGGTGACCGCGCTGTGCAAGCCCTACCCGGCGATGACGATCGCGACTGTCGTCGGCGCGCCGACCGCCGACGCCGAGCGCCTCGCGACCTGGTCGCGCTGGATCCAGCTGCAGTTCGACGGGCCGACGCTGGCCGAGCACCGCGACGAGGTCGAGCGCGCGTGCGAGGAGCTCTACGCCTACCTCGACGTCGCTGATCGCCGCCAAGCGCGCCGGACCCGGGCGACGACCTGCTGTCGGTCCTGATCGCCGCGCACGACGGCGACGACCGCCTTGACGACGACGAGCTGCGCAACCTCGTCCTCAACGTCCTCGTCGGCGGCGTCGACACGACGCAGTCGCAGCTCGCCCACGCGCTGCGGCTGTTCGCGACGCATCCCGATCAGTGGGAGCTGCTCGGCCGCGAGCCCGAGCGCGCCGCCAACGCCGTCTCGGAGATCATCCGCGTCGCCCCGGTGACGCCCTTCACCGCCCGGATCGTGCTGGAGGAGATCGAGCACCGCGGGGTCGTCTTCCCCGCAGGACACGATCGTGATCGTCTGCGCCCACGCAGGCCAACCGCGACGCCGAGGGCGGCGGCGCGGAGTTCGACATCACCCGCGAGGGCGCCGGCAAGCGCGCCCTCACCTTCGGCGCCGGCATCCACTACTGCCTCGGCGCCAACCTCGCGCGCGCCGAGCTCTCGGAGGCGCTCGCGTACCTGGCGCCGCGCATGCCGGGCCTCGAGCTCACCGGCGAGCCCGCCTACGACTCGATCCACGGCGTCTACGGGCTGGACTCGCTGCCGATCCGCTGGGGCTAGCCGACCTGATCGACGAGAACAGCTCACGCTTCGCGCGCATCCGCGCCTGGATCAGCCGCCATCCGGTCGCGGTCACCGTCGCGTCGACGCTCATTGTGGGCGGCGCACTCGTCGTCGGGCTGTGGAGCAAGCGCGACGCCTTCGTCTCGTCGCTCGGCAACGCCCCGGCCTGGGCGCTGATCAGCGCCGTCGCGCTGCAGGGCATCTGGCTGGTCGCCCGAAGCGAGGCCTGGCACGTGTGCGTCGGGGCGGCCGGCGGCGACGTCGAGCGCCGTCGCCTCTACCGGGCCGCCGCGGTCGGCTACCTCGGCAACCTCTTCAACGCGAGCTTCGGCCTGGGCGTCCGCATCGCCGCATTGCGGCGCTCCGCCCCGGCCGAAAGCCCCGGAGTCGGCGTGCTGATCACGGCCGAGATGCCGATCCTGGTCGTCGAGATGATGCTCGCCGCGATCTGTTCGTTCACGCTGGTCGCGCCGCTGGATGCACCGTGGTGGGTCCCCGCGGTCTGCCTCGCAGTCGCGCTTGCGGCGGTCATCGCCGCCACCCGGGTCGCGCGAAACCGCCACGACGGTTTCTGGGCCGGCCTCGCCGTAATGCGCGGTCTCGGCAGCCGCAACACGATCATCGGCCTCGTCATCTTCGCCGTCCTCGCGCAGGTCGCCCGCAACTGGATCGTCTTCCACGGCCTCGGCATCGACATCTCCGTCTTCGACTCGATGGCGCTACTGATTGCGGCGGCCGCGTTCGGACTACTGCCGGTCGGGCCGACGCTGGGGGTCGCAACGTCAGTCGTGATCCTGGGCGCCAACGGCGTCGCCGTCGCTGCCGCGGCCGGAGCACTCCTGACGGCAACCGGCGCCGCGGGCGCGGTGCTGTTCGCGGGCTGGGCCGGCGTCGACCGCCTGGCCCAGCGCCGCAGCGACCGCCGCGCGGGCCCCGAGCCCGACCCCGACGCGCTGCCCCCGGCGCTGTCTCTGCCGCCGGTCATCCCACCGGTCTAGATCTACAGCGGCTCGTGGAAGTCGCCGCCGCAGCGCTTCCACACGCCGCGATCCGCGTGCTCGGCCTGAGCGCGTGCCCGGCGGTAACTGTGGACCCGGGCGAACGGGTACTGAAATACATAGACCGAGGCCCAGCCGCGCCTGATCTGCGTGCGGCCCACGTCGCGCCCACCCAGCTCGACATACCGAAGCAGTCGCCCGTAGCGGTCGCGGTTGTCCTGGGAGCGATCACGGATCAGACGCACGCGGTCGCCGACCTGAAGTAGCTGGTGCATCGACGCCGATGCCTGAGCGCCCCCGCACTCGGCACCGAAATAGACCTCGGGCGTGTCGATCCCGATCAGGCGGACCGTGTCGCGTCGGCCCTTCAGCGCGACGTCGATCGTGTCGCCGTCGGTCACATCGGCGACCCGGGCCTCGGTGCGGTTGCCGAGCCCGCCGCCGCCCTCGCCGGCGCAGGGGCAGGGATTGGATTCGCACGCGACACCATCGCCGTCCTCATCGAGCCCAGCTGGATCACCGGGCCCGTGGGTATCCAGATAGTGCTGCGCCGCGGCCTGATTGGGGAAGTCGGAACAGTCCTTATCCCGTTTGAGCCCGTGGTGCACCGAAGCCCCACCGCCAGCTGCGATCACGCCGAGCACCAGCCCGGCGAGACCAACGCCCACGAGCACTCGTTTCACTGCACCCACCACCTCGAGCGCGAGTGTCGCACTCGGGGGCGCGCCTCGTCGACGCGGGCTTGTTCGGATCGTGCCCCGCATTCGATACATCGCCAGCGCACTGGCCGCTGCCCTCGCGTGTGGGCTGCTTCTTGCCCCGCGCGCCCAGCCGACCCCGACCGCGAAACCCGGTTGCGCGCTTCGCATCGAGGTGTTCGAGGACTCGTCCGCCCGTCTGTATTGCGCCGGCGCGGCAGCGCCGATCGGCCAGATCGATGCGGAGTCGGGTCGGGTTCGGCTCGAACCGAACTTCCGTTAGTCATCACTTAGTCCCACCGGGTATGAATCGCCGCATGGGTCTCTTCGACAAGCTCAAGGGCACGATGACCTCCGCGAAGCCGGAGGAAGGGGTCGAGGCGCAGCCGGCCGACGAGGTCAAGCGCCGGCTGCTCGCGATCGACGGCAAGGGGATCCAGACCGCCGAGGACGACGGCGACATCGTCGTCGCGTGGGCGGCGAAGGTCGCCAGCGCCGGTCCCGATGGGGCCGAGTACGAGTACCGCTATCGCGCGCTCAAGATCGAGCTCGACGAGGAAGACCACGAGGCCAAGGGCGTCGGCATCAAGACCGACTCCGATGCCGAGCTCGACATAGGCGGCGGCTTCTCAGGCGGAAAGAGCTGGGAGCGCGGCCAGCACATGGGCTCGGAGACCGTCCACGTGCTCGCCTGGCTGGGCCCGCATTCGACCGAGGGCGGCGCCGACGAGTCGGGCTATGAGTTCTCCTGGGGCGACACGCTGCGCGACCCGGTGATCGCCGCGGTCACCGGCGCGGGCTGGACGTATAAGCCGAAGCGGATCTAGCGGCCGCGAGCCTGGCCGCTAGTGGCGCTTGCGCTTGAGGCTCACGTCGGCCTCGGTGCTGTTCTTCGTGCCGCCGGTGGGTGTGAAGGTGATCTGCGCCGCGACGCTGACCTTCTTGCCTCGGCGCAGCTTCCGCTTCGTGCCGTGGGCTCCGCGCTCGGCTCAGGTAGAAAGGGCTTCGGAGATGCGAGCAGCGATTCTCAAAGAACAGGGCGCCACGCCCGAGCCGGGGGAGTTCGACGACCCGCCAGGAGCCGAGGACGGCGTGGTCGTGGACGTCGTCCTGGGCGGCATGAACCCGGTCGACCTTGTCACGGCCGAGGGCGTGATGGGCGAGCGCCCCGTCCCGTCGGTCGTCGGTCGCGAGGGCATCGGCGAGGCGGACGGCAAGCGCTACTACTTCGGCGGGACCATCGACCCGTTCGGCTCGTTGGCCGAGCGCACGCTCGTCGACCCGGTCGAGCTCATCGAGGTCCCCGTCGACCTCGACCCCATGCTCGCGGTTTCCTTCGGCATCGCCGGGCTCGCCGCCTGGCTCGGGCTCGAGTGGCGCGGCCAGCTTCAGGAGGGCGAGACCGTTCTCATCCTCGGCGCGAGCGGCGTTGTGGGCCAGCTCGCCGTGCAGGCCGCGAAGCTGCTCGGCGCTTCCCACGTGGTCGCCGCAGCGCGCAACGAGGAGCTGCTCGACCTGGCGCTCGAGCTCGGCGCCGACGCCAAGGTCAACATCGACGCCGACGGTGTCGACGCGATCGCCGAGCGCCTGCAGGCCGAGACGCCGGACGGCGGCTTCGACCTCATCTTCGACCCCCTCTGGGGCGAGCCGGCAGCCGCGGCGCTGAAGACGATCACGATGGGCGGCCGCATGGTCCACGTCGGTAACTCGGCCGGCCAGGATGCGCCGCTCAGGGGCCGCGATCTGCGCGGCAAGCAGGCCTCGATCCTGGGTCACGTCAACTTCAACGTCCCGATCGACGTCAGGGCGCCCGCCTTCCAGACCATGTGCCGCCACGGCGCCGCCGGCGAGCTGCGGGTCGCGGCCAAGGAGTACTCGCTCGAAGACGTGGCCGAGCTCTGGGAGGCCCAGAAACATGCTCCGCACCACAAGCTGGTCGTTCGTCCGTAGTAGTGGAAAAGCCCAGCGCGGAGCGATAGGCTCGCCGGCGGGGTGGATTTACGGCAGGTAGATAGAGCGACTTCGCGGGTGTTGAGCGGGGTCGCTCTTGCTCTCTGTCTCGTCTTCGCGGCGCCCGCGATCGCGGCGGCCGACACGATCGACTTCGAGAACCTCTCCTTCGGCGAGACGGTCAACTCGCAGTACAGCGCGCAGGGCGTCACCTTCTCAAGCCCGCTCGGTCGCCGCCTACGGGGCCGGGGTCGCCCACTCCGGGACGAAATCGATCGAGCAGTACTGCGGGGAGTGCTTCCAGGCGGTTCCCCTCCGCGTGGACTTCACCGCCGCGCAGACTCAGGTGGGTCTATGGGTCGGCAACGCCCGCACCTCCGAGCAGACCGTGCGGCTGACCGCCCTCGACGCGGGCGGCAACCCCGTTGGCACCGCCGACGCCACCCTGCCGGCGAACTCGCCCGCGATGACGACCCACCTTCAGGTCACCGCCGGATCGCCGCAGATCCGCGCGTTCAGATTTGGGGACGTCGCCAATACCGACGAGGTCGGGCTCCCGGTCGACGACGTCGAGTTCTCAACGGCCGGCCCTCCCCCACCCTGCACCGCGTCCGGCCCACCGACGGTCACGCTCACCAGCCCCGCCAACAACACCTACCTGCAGAACAACACCGTCCTGCTCAAGGGCTCCACCAACGGCCATGGCGCCCCGATCACGGGCGCCACCGTCGTCTCGCAGGGCGACACCAACCGCACGGCGATCGGCTTCCCGACCCCGATCAACGCCAACGGCGGCAACTTCGCAATCAACTTCGGCGGCCTCCTGCAGCCGGGCAACCAGAAGGTGTTCGTCACCGCGACCAACTGCGCCGGGACCGGGGCCAGCGGGAATCCGATCGTCGTCTACAACCCGCTGCCCGACACCGCGGGCTTCCAGCAGCTCGCGCCGGTCGAGGTCACGCAGTCGGTCCAGTCGCCGTTTAACCCGGTGCCGCTGATCGCCGGCGGCCCGAACGGGACGAAGCGGACGATCGCCCGGGTCGAGCTGGGCGCGACCGGCGTCGGCACGGCGATCACCGGGGTCACCGGCCAGCTGACCGCGACGCGGCCCGATGGCTCGCGCGCGCCGGGACCGCTCGAGATCGACTCGCTCAACACGGCGACGGTTCCCGCGAGCACCAACCTCGACGACGCCCGCGCGAGCCTCGACTCGAGCCTCGAGTTCGAGCTGCCGCCCGACTGGCTCACCGAGGGGCGACTGCACCTGCAGCTCGACCATCTCTCGATCGAGGGGCAGCAGACACCGCTTCCCTGCGTTAACTGCGACAACTGGGGCGGCATCTCGGCGACGGTGAGCTTCCACCGCGTGCCGCCGCTTCGGATCTGGCTGGTCGGCGTGCCCTGGACGCCGGGCGACGGGCACAACGGGCCGATCAGCCCGCGCCAGAAGGACTTCGACATGCTCGCGTCCTGGCTCAAGCGCGCCTATCCGGCGTCCGACGTGGAGATCACCCAGGCGGCGCTCCCGTTCACCTTCGACCAGCCCGGCTACGAGGACGACCCGAGCACGCCGGCCAACGAGCACCGCGACGGCTTCCTCTGCGGCGACGTCAACTCCCGGCTGTCCGACTGGGTCTCCACGATGCCCGCGCAGCCGCCGGGGACGCGCTATTACGGCGTCGTCGCCGATAGCGACAACTCCGGCGACGGCTTCTTCATGCGCGGCTGCTCGAACATCGGCGGGCGCTTCGGGTCGGGCCCCGCGGGCTCGGGCACGTTCGGCTGGGATAACGACGGCAGCTACGCCGACTGGTACGGCGGCCACGAGATCGGTCACATGTTCGACCGCCTGCATCCGGTCGGCGGCTGCGACGACTCCGACGACGACGATCACTTCCCCTACCTCGGCGGCCAGATCGGCAACACGACCTTCGACAACCAGGGCATCGACCCCGGCGACTCGACCTTCGGCATCGCGCTCTCGCTGATGGACTGGAAGAGCTGGCACGACGTCATGACCTACTGCAAGAACCAGTGGCTGTCGTCCTACACCTACAACGGGATCCTCAAGAACCTCTGCAACGGCGACGCCTCGAACTGCCCGGACCGCCAGCAGCTGACGAAGGTCGCGGCCAAGCGGCGCGGCCCGGCGCTCGCGGTCAACGGCCAGCTGAACCTGAAGACCGACAAGGTCTCGCTCGAGCCGATGTCGGCGCTCAAGGGCTTAACGCTCACCCAGCAACCGAAGAAGAGCCCGTACGCGATCGTCCTGCGCGACTCGCGGGGCAAGAAGATCGCGAGCTATCCGTTCGAGCCGCAGGAAATCTCTGACCCGGTCGGCGGCCAGCGGCTCGCCTCCATCGACGCGGTTGTGCCCTTCTCGGCGAAGGCCGCTGAGGTCGACATCGCCCACGGACACGACACGCTCGTCTCGAAGAAGGTCTCCGCTCACGCTCCGTCCGTGACGCTGAAGGGGCCGAAGGGCAAGTCCATCGACACCCCGGTGAAGCTCAAGTGGAAGGCCCACGACCGCGACGGCGGCAAGCTCATCTCGACGCTTCAGTACGCGGCCGACGGCAAGCACTTCCAGACGATCGCGGCCGACCTCAAGAAGCGCGCCTACAAGGTCGATCCGGCGCAGCTTGCGGGCGGCGAGAAGGCGCGCTTCCGGGTCGTGGTCACCGATGGCGTGTTGACCGGGATCGACGCCTCAAAGCGGGTCTCCGTGCCGGCCCGGGCCCCGCAGATCTCGATCGCGACCCCGGTCGACGGCGCGACGCTGAGCCAGGGCCAGAGCGTGCAGCTGGTCGCATCCGTCTCAGACGACCAGGACCCGCACCTGTTCGACGCCGTCCAGTGGTCATCCGATCAACAGGGCGCGCTCGGCAGTGGCGGCATGCTCACCACCGTCCTGCAGCCCGGCGCGCACGTGATCACCGCAACCGTCACCAACAGCCTCGGCAAGACGTCGACGGCCAGCGTGAACGTCACCGTCGAGGCAAACGCCCCGACGGTGAACGCCCAGCTGATTCCCTAGCGGCGCTGGGCCACCCCCTTCCCGGCCGCTCAAGTCTTCCTGAGGGGGGTCGATGGATGAGATATGGGAAGGAAACCGGGCTGGGGGGCTCGGCTGGCCGCGATTGGCGCCGGCCTACTCGGCGCTGTCGTCCTCGCGTCGCTCGTCGACGGGGACGGGAGCCCACCGCCGCCGCAGCCCGCAGCGACCGCGACGGTCGCCTCCTCCCCGCCGCTCCCCAAGGGTCCGCGACGGGAGGTCAACCGCCCCCAGTGGTCGCCGGAGCTCTATGACTACGCCGAGCGCGCCGACCAGATCTGCCTGAGCAGCGCCTGGCTGGCAGACCGCGAGACCGAGGAGGCGAAGCAGATCGGCCTCGCCCATCACCTGAGCTATCGCGAGAGGGAGGGAGCGCAGATCCTTGCGTACGCCCACGGGATGTCGAGCCAGTACAAGCGGCTCAAGAAGCTCGGCCCCGCCCCGCAGTTCGCGGGCGTGATGCGCGAATGGGTCAAGACCTCGCGCGAGCGGGCGATGCTGCAGCGCCGTCGTGCCAGAGCCTGGCTCTACGGCCACGGCAAGGACCGCGCCCTTGCCTACAGCAAGCTTTCCGCGGCCAAGGAGCGGGCCGACATCATCGCCCAGCGCCTTCCCTTCCACATCTGCGGCACTCCCGAAGGCCCGCCGCAGAAATTCACGCTCGCCGAGCTGCGCGAGGACCCGCCCCGCCTCTACGTCGGACGGCGCCCGGTCAAGGACCGGTCACTCGTTCACGTTGGAACGAAGGTCTATTGGGGACCCCACTCGTCCGGCCACGTCGCCGGCAAGGTCATCGACGTCGTGCGCGGAATGAGCGAGGTCGTCTTTCAATACCGGCTCTACCAGCGCTACGCGCGGCCCGCGATTCGGGCGAGGGCGCAGCTGGGCTACACACAGAACACCGACACGGGCGAGCGGATCGGTTGGATCACGATCACTCCGCCGAGCGCGAAAGACACCGCCCAGCCGGCGGTCACCGAGCTCACCGCCGTCCGCTGACGGGTTCCTCGCTCACCGTCCTCTCCCGCGTTTGAAAGACTCGGCCGGATGGCCGAGCTCGACCCCACCGTCCGCGAGCTTCTCGAGGGGGCGAACTTCGTCTCGCTCGCGACGCTGGCCGCCGACGGCTCTCCCCACGCGACCACGGTCTGGGGCGCTCTCGAGAACGGCCGGCCCTGCTTCTTCACCCAGCCGTCGTCGCTGAAGGCGCGCAACATCGACCGCGACCCGCGCGTGGCGATGACCGTCTTCGACCGCGACAACCCCTACCGGACCGGGCAGCTGCGCGGCGCCGTGGTCGAGACGGTCGAGGGCGAGGCTGCCCTGGAGATCATCGACCGCATGTCGCGCAAGTACACGGGCGCGGACTTCCCGATGCGCTCGGGCGTCGTCTATCTGATCGACGTCACGTACTCGCGCTCGATGGAGCTGCCGTTCGAGGACACGCCGGGCTGAGGCGTGGCGCGCGAGCTCGCAAAGCCCCGTCTCGTTGCGCCGGGCGCCGGCGAGATCATCGGCGACTCGCCCGACCGGCGGGTCGAGATCCTCAGCGATTGCGACGAGCTCGCCGCGACCTGGTCGCGCTTCGGCCCGGGCCGCGACGGCGCCGACCTGCACATCCACCGCGAGCACGCCGACCTCTTCTACGTCCTGGAGGGCGAGCTCGGGGTGAAGCTCGGTGAGGACGAGGAGACCGTCGCCGCCGCCGGGACGCTCGTCCACATCCCGCCGATGGTGATCCACGGCTTTCGTAATGCCTCAGACGAACACCGATGTGAAGTACCTCAACCTCCACGCTCCCGGATGCGGCTTCGCCGACTACATGCGGGGACTGCGGGACAAGGGCGACACCGAGTGGTTCGACCAGTTCGACCCCGACGGCGTCGAGGGCACTCGGCCGGCGAGCGAGATCTCCGTCACCTCCGGCGACGGGGTGCTCTGCGACACGGAGGCGATCTCGGTGACCGTGACCTCGGTCGACGGTGGTGCCGGCGCCTCGCCGATCACGCGCGCGGCGGGCGCGCGCGGCGTGGGCGGCGTCGAGTCGTTCTACGTGATCTCCGGCGACGTCGCGTTCGAGTTCGAGGACCGCGAGGGCCTCGCCGCGCCCGGGACGTGGCTGCAGACGCCCGCCTTCACGCCGTCGGAGCTGTCGTTTCCCGACGGCGCCGCCGCGCGGTTTCTCACCGTGCGCACACCGCGCGCGGACGGGCCCGAGTAAGCCGCTCTGTCACAGTAAGGGCCTGGATCGCACGGAGGACGAGCCCAGAAATACGCAGCGAGGAGAGAGACGCTTGCTTCAGTTCACGAGCTCCCGGCAGGGGCTGCACCGAATCGGATTCCTGATTTCAGCCGCGGCCTGCGCTGCGATCGCCTTCGCGGGGCCGGCCAACGCGAAGCCGTCACTCACGCCGCAGCCGATCAAGGGCCCGAGCGGCGACAAGTTCTACAAGCCGCCGAAGGACCTGCCGAAGAAGCACGGCACGCTGATCTGGGAGCGCAAGGCGACCGGGATCACCCCGATCCCCGGGACCAAGAACACGCCTCGTCCTCTACACGTCGAAGACTCCGCAGGGCAAGGACACCGCCGTCTCCGGAATCGTCAGCGTCCCCAAGGGCAAGGCGCCGAAGGGCGGCTGGCCGGTGATCTCCTACGCGCACGGCACGACCGGCAACGCCGACGTCTGCGCGCCGACTCGCAGTCCCGCCGACTAGCCCGCAGGCGCCCTACACCACCTACATCGACCCCGAGCTCAAGGCCTGGACCGACGCCGGCTACGCGGTCGTTCGCACCGACTACCAGGGCCTCGGCACGCCCGGCCCGCACGCCTACCTGGTCGGCGCGGCCGAGGGCCGCGGCGTCGTCGACATCGTCTCGGCGGCGCGCCAGCTCAACCCGTCGATCGGCAAGCGCTACCTGCTCTCCGGCCACTCGCAGGGCGGCCACGCGGCGCTGTTCGCGGCCGGGCTCGCGAAGTCCTACGCGCCGAAGCTCAAGCTCGCCGGCACGGTCGCCTACGCGCCCGCGTCGCACATCCGCGAGCAGGCCGACCTGCTGCCGGCGCTGACGACGCCGAGCGGGCTGAGCGCGCTCGCGATGCTGATCGTCAACGGCGCGGCCAGCCAGTCGAGCGCGATCGTCATCCCGCAGCTGCTCTCCGACCCGGCGCTCGCGCTCTACCCGACCGTCGATCAGACCTGCCTGCCGCAGCTCGGCCAGCCTGACTCCTACGGCGGCATGGCCCCCTCGACGCTGCTGCGCGACGGCGCCGACACCGGCCCGCTGTACGCGGTCTCGACAAGGAGAACCCGGCCGTGACCACGACCGCGCCGATCCTCCTGCTCCAGGGCTCCAGCGACACGACCGTGTTCCCGTTCCTGACCGACAAGCTCGACACCGAGCTCGTCGCCCTGGGCGACCAGGTCACCTACACGACCTACCCGGACGTCGACCACGGCGGGATCCCGAGCGCGTCGGAGGCCCAGGCGCTGCAGTTCATGCAGGCGCAGCTGCCGACGGGGTAGGCGGGGCACAGCGCGCGTGTCATTTCACGCTTTCGGCACATTCCGCGTGCCATAGGTTCGCCGCACCCGCCTACCGTCCGGGCGGATGGCGAGTGGGTCCAGACAGCGGGGCGGGCGGCCGCGTAAACGACGGCCACAGCACCCGCCGGCAAGACGCACGGCGCGACGACCATGCAGCTACGAAACGCACGCGCCGCGGCCCCGCGGGGCCGCGAGTCGGATCCTGAGCCCTAGGTAGCAGAACTGCTACCGTCCGCCCTCGTGGCCACGATCCCCCAGAAGGAACTGCGCAACAACGTCGCCGAGGTCCTGCGCCGCGCGGAAGCTGGCGAAGAGCTGACGATCACCGTGTCTGGCCGACCCGTGGCAAGACTCGGACCCGCGACCAAGCGCAGGTGGGTAAGCGGGCCTGAGCTCCGAGCGATCTTTCGCACCCCGGCGCCGCAGACACTCGCCGAGGATCTCGAGACGATGCCCGGCGAGCTCGCCGATCCACACGCTTGACCCGAGTTGTCCTCGACACCTCTGTTCTCATCGGGTCGACCGATCCCGGCGATCTCGAGGGCGCGATCAGCGCGGCATCGCTGGCCGAGCTGCACTTCGGACTGCTGATCGCCTCCGACCCCGATGAGCGAGCGCGCCGCGCCCAGCGACTCGGGGTGATCGAGGCCGGGTTCGAACCGATTCCAGTTGATTCAGCGGTTGCACGTGAGTGGGGTCGACTCGCCGCCGCCGTGGCATCGCGGGGAGGCCGCCCGCGCCGGCGGGCGATCGACCTCGCGATCGCCGCCACAGCCAACGTTCAGGGCGTCGCGCTTCTCACCGCGAACGGCGCGGACCTGGCGATCATCGACGACCTCGTCAACGTGAGAGTGTCGGACTGAGAACCGTCAGCCGCCGAAGATCTGGGCCGCGGCCGCGACGACTTCCTCGTGAGGGACGTCGCGGATGTGCTGGGCGATGTTCCAGCGATGGCCGAACGGATCGGTGAGCTGGCCGTGGCGCTCGCCCCAGAAGGAGTCGGCGAGCTCCTGGCCGACCTCGGCCCCCGCCTCGACCGCGCGCGCCCAGAGCGCGTCGGCGTCGTCGGTGTTGATCTGCAGCACCGTCGCCGTCCCCCCGATCGCCAGCGGCGAGAGGATCCCGAAGTCGGGGAACTCGCTGCCGACGTTGATCACGGAGTCGCCGATCTCGATCTCAACCGCCATCGTGCGGCCACCGGGGAGCGGGATGCGGCTGAGCTCGCGAGCGCCGAATGCCTGCGCGTACCAGTCAGCCGCGGCGGCCGCGTCCGGGGCGACGATGTGTGCGGTCACGTTCACCGCGAACCATCATGCAGGTTCAACCTTGCTTGAAGTCAAGCCCGGCCGCTCAGACGCTGACGATTCCGCCGACGAGGATGCCGGCGCCGAGATGGGCGCCGAGCACCGGGCCGACCTGCGTGCAGAACAGCGGCTCGGTGCCGAAGATGCCCTTGCCATAGGCGACCAGCTGCCTGGCGTCGCGCTCGGACTGCGCGTGCTGGACGATCCAGTCACGGGCGCCGCGCTCGTAGAGCTCATCGAGGTAGGCGTGCATGCGCTCCAGCGCGCGCCGCTTCGTGCGGACGCGAGCGACCGGCGCGATCTCACTGCCGAAGGTGAGGATCGGCTTCACCCGCAGCGCCGTCCCGAGCACGGCCTGCGCCGCCCCGATGCGCCCACCGCGGCGCAGGTACTCGAGCGTGTCGAGGCAGAACCACATCTGCAGGCGTTCGCGCGCCTTGCGCACCGCGGCGGTGACGGCGTCGAGATCCCCGCCGGCCTCGGCCGCGCGCGCGGCCGCCACCACCAGCAGCCCGAGCCCGCCGGAGCCGGTCTGGCCGTCGACCACCTCGATGCGCCCGGGGTGGCCGTCTTTGGCGAGGGTCTCGACCGCGGACTTGGCCGACTCGCAGGTGCCCGAGAGACCGCTCGCAATGTGGATCGAGACGACGTCGCGGCCGGCTCTGATCAGCGGCTCGTAGACCGCGACGAAGTCGCCGACCGACGGCTGCGACGTGGTCGGCAGGTCGGGCGTGTCGCGCAGCTTCTCGTAGAAGAGATCGAGGTCGTCGTACTCAGACTCGGGCCGCAGATCGCCACCCCAGCCGACGTAGAGGCTGACCTCGGTGATCGCGAGACGCTCAAGCAGCTGCGCAGGCAGATAGGTGGTGGTGTCGGTGACCACCGCGACTCGTGCATCCCCTTGAGCGCTCACTGGCTGAAAGCCTACGAGTCCAAGGCACTGTCTGGCGGAGGAGGATCGAGCGGACCTTGCCAGCTCGTGTTCCCGCGCGGCGGCAGTGCGGCCCACCACCGCAGCGGTGCGACGTGGTCGCGATCGGGTGTTATAGCTTGCTCAGCTATCACTAATCCCAGGTTTCAGAGCATTCAGCGTCGCCAGAGTGCGGTCAGTCTGAGCGGGATCGCTCTCATCGCCGTGGCGGTAGTTGCCGGCGTGTCGCCAGGCATCGTGTCGGCGAACGTCAATCCAGGGCACAAAGAAGGCGGCTCCTTGACGCTGCGGATCGGAGGGCTCCCGCAGAGGGCGGAATCCAAGGTCCTGGTCAAAGGCCCTAAGCAGGCACGCGGCTCCGGGCACCGCTACTCGCGCCGACTAACGAAGGTCGGCAAGGTTCGATTGCGCGGCCTGCGCGCCGGGCGTT
This sequence comes from uncultured Solirubrobacterales bacterium, assembly GCA_963796815.1. GTDB lineage: Bacteria > Actinomycetota > Thermoleophilia > Solirubrobacterales > 70-9 > WHSW01. Next base: position 12,559 of record CAWCNF010000007.1, on the reverse strand, counting down.
ACGAGGTCGCCGTTGCCTCGGTGAAGATCCGACACTCGTCCCAGTCCATTGAACGCGGCGCGGTGGCGCAGCCGGTTCGTCGCCATCTCGAGGTCAAGGTGCGCCCTCCCAGAAATAAGACGGTCGATGTGCGCTACGGGACGATCATCAACCCCGGGGTCAGTCTTCTCCAGATCCGACATCATTCGTCCAGGTCCTCGGTGATCCGGCGAGCCCCGACGGTTTGGTTCTCAACAGCTCTGCACAGGTTCCTAGCGAGGGAACGATTCTTTCGGCGGCGCCCAGCCTGACACTGCCCAACGGACTCCTTCACCACGTGGTTTCCGTTGCGCAGGACGGAAACACGACAACCGTCGGCCTGAGCCCGGCCGGGATCTACGAGGTTGCGCCGAATATGGACTTCGACATACCGCTTTCGAGCTCACAGACGAAGCAGCTCCGGGCCGCGGTCGAGTGCGGGGGCAGTCAATCGCTATCGCCTTACGCACAGATCAGTGACGTGCATCTGACGGGACGCTGGACCACGACCCACGTTCTCTTCGCCAACATCACGACGGGCGCCGATATCGAGCTTCACTTCCGCGCGAGCGCTGGCTTTAGCGTCACCTCGCCGGGCGCCATCAATTGCTCCGTGCCGCTGCCGAGCTTCGCGGTCGAAGGGCTGGCGGGACCCATCCCTGTGTTCGGATCGATCAATCCTTCGATCAAGGCCGAGGTGGGCGGAAAGGCGACACTGAGCGCCGGAGGTTCAGCGAACCTCAAGCTGGGCACGGCGATCCGCGGCGTACCCCCAACCGCCCTGCCGATACTTGGCGTCGACTCGCCGCGATTCGACTTTCACGCCGACGTCTTCTCCGGCGTGACTGCCAGCGTCGCGCTCGACGCGGAGCTTGGCATCGGTGTTCACCGTGCGGCGAACCTCCACGTTGCCCTTGGCAACAGTCTCGACTTCTCGGGCAGTCAGGGCTCTTGCAGCTGGGACCTGAACCTCGGGACCTTCTCAGCTGCCGGCGAGCTCGGGCCTTTCTCGGTGACGTCTCCGAGTACGCCGCCCCTCTTCAGGAAGAACCTGTGGCAGAGCGCCTGCACCGGCCCAGCGCCACCACCGTTCACTCCGACCCTGCCCTTTGTCAGAGCAACCATGAACTGGGATACCGATTCCGACCTGGACCTCTACACCTGGGACAGCGACGGCCGCGAGGGCGTCGACCTCGACGTCTCGACGCTGGCCGATCACGTCGGCGCCTGCACGGCTGTCCTGAGCCCGCTCACCGAGCTGATCCGCCGCCACGTGTTCGCTGCAGAGCGTGTCCATGGCGACGACACGACGGTGCCGCTGCTCGCCAAGGGCAAAACGATCACCGCGCGATTATGGACGTATGTGCGCGATGACCGGCCGTTCGCCGGACCGGACCCGCCGGCGGCGGTGTTCTACTACTCGCGCAATCGAAACGGCGAGCACCCCGCTCGGCATCTTGCCGGGTACGCCGGAATCCTCCAGGCCGACGCCTATGCCGGGTTTGGCGATCTGTACGACGGCAGGCGCAAGCCTGGGCCGATCACCGAGGCGGCGTGCTGGAGCCATGGAAGGCGCCACTTCTTCGAGCTGGCCGATTTGCGCAAAGCGCCGCTGGCGGTCGAGGCGGTCCGGCGGATCGACGCGATCTTCGCGATCGAGCGCGAGATCAACGGCCGCTCGGCCGGCGAGCGTGTGGCGGCGCGCCAGGAGCGTATCGTGCCGCTCATCGCCGAGCTGGAAAAATGGATGTGGGCCGAACGCGCCCGACTGTCGCGCCACGCCGGCACCGCCAAGGCGATCGATTACATGCTCAAACGCTGGCCGGCCTTTACCCGGTTCCTCGACGACGGCCGCATCTGCCTCTCGAACAATGCCGCCGAACGCGCATTAAGAGGAATTGCCCTCGGGCGCCGAGCCTGGTTATTCGCCGGCTCCGATCGCGGCGGCGAGCGGGCCGCCGCCATGTACACCCTGATCGCCACAGCCAAGCTCAACGACATCAATCCGCAAGCATGGCTTGCCGATGTGCTGCGCCGGATTGCCGATCACCCGGCCTCCCGGCTCCACGAGCTCCTCCCCTGGCATTGGAAGACGCTCGACCATCAAGCCGCCGCCGCCTGATCGTCACCCGCCGCGGTCCCCGGCGGATGGTTACCCTAGTCAAAACATCGTCACTGAGAAGCGATAGAACGTCGTGGACGTTTTTGCATCTGGGGATCGTGCCCCCAGGAGTGGTGTAAGAGCGACGGTGATTTCGCGCTCTCCGGCAGGGTTGGCCGGTGTTGTCAGGCTGCCGCTAGGGCAGGCAGCTTGACGAGGGGATCGTCGCTCAACGGTGCGATGGTTTCCAGTGTCATGTAGCGGGCGCGCTGGACCGCCCATTCATCGTTCTGCTCGAGCAGAATGGCGCCGACCAGGCGGGTAATGGCGGCCTCGTTAGGGAAGATGCCGACCACCTCGGTGCGGCGCTTGATCTCGCCGTTGAGCCGTTCCAGCGGATTGGTGCTGTGGATCTTCGGCCTATGGTCTTTGGGAAAGCTCATGAAGGTCAGGACGTCGGTTTCGGCGTCGTCCATCAGGGCGGCGAGTTTGGGCACCTTGGGCCGCAGCTGATCGGCCACCTGGCGCCACTGAGCCCGGGCCGTTTCGGCATCGTCCTGAACAAACGCGGTGCCGATGAAGGCGGCGACGACGCGGCGGCCCTGTTTGCCGGCATAGGCCAGGACATTGCGCATGAAGTGCACCCGGCAGCGCTGCCAAGAGGCATGCAGCACCTTTGAAACCGCCGCCTTCAGCCCCTCATGAGCATCCGAGATCACCAGCTTGACGCCGCGCAGGCCGCGCCGGGCGAGCGAACGCAGAAAGTCGATCCAGAACGTCTCGGCCTCAGAGGCGCCGATCGAGATGCCCAGCACCTCGCGGCGGCCATCGCCGTTGACCGCCACCGCGACGATCACCGCCACCGAGACGATGCGCCCTTGTTCGCGAACCTTCACATAGGTCGCATCGAGCCAGAGATACGGCCAATCGCCTTCGAGCGGCCGACTGAGGAAGGCGGCGACCTTGTCGTCGATCTCGACGCACAAGCGGCTGACCTGGCTTTTGGAGATCCCGGTCATGCCCATGGCCTTGACCAGCTCATCGACCGAGCGGGTCGACACGCCGTGGACGTAGGCTTCCTGGATCACCGCCGCCAGCGCCTTCTCAGCCATCCGCCGCGGTTCGAGGAAAGCCGGGAAAGTAGCTGCTGCGGCGCAGCTTGGGGATGCGCAACTCGACCGCGCCGGCGCGCGTCTCCCACACCCGGTCGCGATACCCGTTGCGGTGGTTGGTCCGATCGGGGCTGCGCTCGCCGTGCGCCGCGCCGGTCAGGCTCTCGACCTCCAGCTCCATCAAACGCTGCGCGGCAAACCCGACCATCTCGCGCAGCAGCTCAGCATCCGAACTCTTCTCCAGCAGCGTGCGAAGGCTCATCATCTCGTCGGTCATCGTCGGCTCCTCGGTTCGGTTGAATGGCTCCAACCAAACCCTACCGACGACCCGCGATGACCACCGCTGTGGATAAGTAGCCCGCCGCCGCCAGACTCTCGGCGGTCGCTGCGGCGGGCTACTTACCCACAGCTCCTACACCACTCGGCGGGGCACGACCTGCATCTGGACCGCACACTTGTTGAGGACTATGTGAGCTTTGCTCGCTCTTTTACCCAAATCCGCGCTCAGGATATCCGAGATCAGGTTGACGGAATCTACGCGAGCCGGCGCTTCTGGCCGGAGCCGCTGATCACCGTCAACCCGCATTTCGAGCGGGGTGCCTCGGTCGAGGCGCTCGCTCGAGAGGGATCGCTTCATCCGGACGTGATCCGCATCTTCCGGGTCGACGGACAGTCGATCAGCCTTTACCGGCATCAGATGCAATCCGTCGCGAAAGCAACGGCGCGTCAAAGCTTCGTGGTCACGACCGGCACCGGTTCGGGGAAGTCCCTCTGCTTCTTCATACCAATCATCGATGCCGCGATCCGCGCACGCGCCGCCGGCGAGGTGCAGCGCACGCGTGCCATTGTGATCTACCCAATGAATGCGCTGGCCAACAGCCAGAGGGAAGAGCTCAACAAATTCCTCGACCAGTCGGGCCTGCCGGAAAACCTGCGGCCGACCCTTCGCGCGGTACACCGGCCAGGAGGACCACGACGAACGGGAGCGGATCAGCGAGGCCAAGCCTGACATCCTGCTGACCAATTTCATGATGCTCGAGCTGCTGATGACGCGGCAGAACAAGCTCGACCGAACCGTCATCGAGAATGCGCAGGGTCTCGACTTCATCGTTCTCGACGAGCTGCACACGTATCGCGGCCGCCAGGGCGCGGACGTGGCGATGCTGGTGCGCCGGTTGCGCGATCGTCTCTGTCGTGATCGCCCGCCCCTCTGCATCGGCACATCGGCGACGATGTCGAGCCAGGACGACGAAACCGAGCGCGCCATTGCCGTCGCCAAGTGTGGCGTCGACGGCTATTCGGAACCGATATTCCGCCCCATGCGGTCATCGACGAGACGCTGGAGCGCGCGACCGATGCGACGCTGAAGCCGCAATCGCTTGGGGGCGCGCTCGCAGATGCCATCGACACCGACCCGCCCGCCGCACTCACCGATAAGGCGCTTCGATCCCACCCGCTGGCCCTCTGGATAGAGCTCGAAATCGGGCTGCAGGACGGCCAGCAGCTTCGACGCCATCGACCGGCAACCCTCGCTGAAGCCGCAAAGCGGCTGGCCGACCAGACCGGGCGCGGTGAGGAGCGTTGCCGGGCGCAGCTCCAAGCGTGCTGATGATGATGAGCCGCCCGACGAGCGAGCGAGGCGGCGCCGGTGAGCGGGCGTTTCTCGCCTTCAAGCTGCACCGCTTCATTTCCGGCGCAGGTCATGTCTATGCAACGCTGCGGGAACCCGCCCAGCGGCGGGTCACCCTCGACGGTCAGCGTTTTGACCCGCAGGATCCCGATGCTCGGCTGTACGCGGCATTCTTTTGCCGGAACTGCGGGCAGGAGCATCACCCGGTCGTTCTCGACGAAGATGGCGGGGTCACTCGTGTACTTCCGCGATCCATCGATGAAACCCCGATCGAGGAGGACGGAGGACGGGGAGCAAGCGGGCTATCTGATGCCGGAGCCCGAGGGTGACGCCGATTACGCGTTCACCGGCGCCTTGGAGGATTATCCCGAAGACTGGCTCGAAACCGGCCCGAAGGGCGGTATTCGGCTGCGGAGCAACCGCCGCCGTTTCGCGTCCTCGGGAAATCACTGTGGATCCTGGCGGAGCAGTCGGGACCACCGGTCGCCGAGCGTGGTTCTTGCCGGGCAAGTTCCACTTCTGCCCTGCGTGCAAGGATCAGCCGCCAACCCAGGCGCGCGAGATCAACAAGCTCGCGAGCTTGTCGGCAGAGGGGCGAAGCTCGGCGACGACCCTGCTGGTGTCGAGCGCCCTGCGCTGGATGAATGGCGCAGCCAGTTCGGTTGCAGCTGACAAACGCAAGCTCCTCGGCTTCACCGACAACCGGCAGGACGCCGCGCTCCAGGCCGGGACATTTCAACGATTTCCTGTTCGTGTCTCTGCTGCGGGCAGCAACGCTAGCGGCGGTTCGAAAAGAGGGAGCGGAAGGGCTCGCGGAGGAAGATTTCGGGCGCCGAGTGCAGCAGGCTCTCGGCTTTACCGCAGCCAACCAGGGCGCCGTCAGGAATGGATGCTGGATCCGGAGGCCAAGGGTCCGGGGCTGATCGACGCCGAGCGCACGCTGTCGCGCGTCATCACGCATCGCGTGTGGGTCGACCAAAGACGCGGCTGGCGCTTTACCAATCCGAGCCTCGAGGAGCTCGGCTTGATCCGAGCGCAATATGTCGGGCTCGACGAGCTCGCGGCCGACGATGCGGCTTTTGAGAATGGGCCGGTAGAGCTTCGGGTCGCCACCCCTGACCAGAGGCGCCGCGCGCTTCTCGTGCACGCGCCACCGCCCTGAACTCGCCGAAATGCTGCGAGGCGCCGCATGACGGCCGCGTTCTCGCCGGGCGACCTCGTCTACGCTCGCGGACGCGAATGGGTCGCGCTGCCGTCTCCTGACGAAGAGATGCTGTGCCTCCGGCCTCTGTCGGGCAGCGAAGCGGATGTGCAGTTCCTGCATCCCGCGCTCGAACGTGAGCCGGTGCGGCCCGCTCGCTTCGAAATGCCTGATCTGCTGCAGTTGGCGACACAGGATGCGGCCCGGTTGCTGTCTCAGGCCCTGCATCTGTCGCTGCGGCGCGGCGCCGGCCCGTTCCGTTCGGCCGCGCGCCTCGCATTCGAGCCGCGCGCCTACCAGCTCGTGCCGCTGCTGATGGCGCTGCGGCTGCCGGTCGTGCGGCTGCTGATCGCCGACGATGTCGGCATCGGCAAGACGATCGAGGCCGGCCTGATCCTGCGCGAGCTGATCGACCGCGGCGAGGTCGATCGTTTCGCGGTCCTCTGCCCGCCGCACCTGGTCGAGCAGTGGACCGGCGAGCTGAACGCAAAGTTCGACCTCGATGCGGTCGCGGTCACCGCCGCCTCGGCGGCACGGCTTGAGCGCGGCCTGCCGCCGTCGCAGACGCTGTTCGATGCCCACCCCTACACCGTCGTCAGCCTCGACTACATCAAGGCCGAGAGGCGCCGCGACACGTTTCGCGCGGGCCTGCCCAGGGCTCGTCGTGGTCGACGAGGCGCATGCCTGCGTCGGCACGCATCAAAGCCGGCAGCAGCGCTTCGAGCTGCTGAAGCGCCTGGCCGAGGACCCGGAGCGGCACATGATCCTTCTGACCGCGACGCCGCACAGCGGCGACGAGGCTGCGTTCGACCGGCTGCTCAGCCTGCTCGATGCCGGATTTCGCCGACGCCGCGCTCGACGACCGAGGCCTCGCGCATCCGCCTCGCGCGCCACTTCGTGCAGCGCCGGCGGATCGACATCACCGGGCGAGACTGGGGCGAGGAGCGAGCCTTCCCACGCCACGAGACGACCGAGCGCGCCTATCGACTTGAACCCGGAGCACCGCGCATTCCACGAGGCGGTGCTCGACTACTGCCTCGGCGTCGTCGAAGGCGCCGGGCCGGACCAGCGTCGAGCGACGGCTCGCCTTCTGGGGCACGCTGGCGCTGATGCGCTGCGTCGGCTCCTCGCCGGCGGCGGCGCTCAGCGCGCTTCGCAACCGCCTTGCCGCCGACCCCGAGCGGCTCGAAGAGCAGGTCTTCGACGAAGATGGCGACGAGGGGACGCGGTCGATGTCGAGCCGGCGCCCGGCTTGGACGAAGCGGGACCGCTCGCGAGCCTGGTGGCGCAGGCCGAGGACCTGACGCCGGACGCCCGATCCGAAGCTCGACGCGACGATCAAGATCCTGAAGCCGCTCGTCGCCGAAGGCGCCAACCCGGTCGTCTTCTGCCGCTTCATCGCCACCGCCGATCATGTCGCGCGACGGCCTTCGCAAGGCCTTCCCGAAGCTGCGGATCGAGGCCGTGACCGGCGCGCTGACGCCGGAGGAGCGCCGCGCGCGGGTCGACGACATGGGCGAAGCAGAGCAGCGCATCGCTGGTCGCCACCGACTGCCTGTCCGAAGGCATCAACCTTCAGCAGTCTCTTCGACACCGTCGTCCACTACGATCTGTCGTGGAACCCGACGCGCCACCAGCAGCGCGAAGGCCGGGTCGACCGCTTCGGCCAGCCGGCGGAACTTGGTCCGCTCGGTCCTGCTCTTCTCGCCCGACAGCGCCATCGACGGCGCCGTGCTCGATGTCATCCTGCGCAAGGCCGAGGCGATCCGCAAGGCGACCGGCGTCACCGTTCCTCTGCCCGACGAGCGCGGCGCGGTCACCGACGCGCTGATGAACGCCGTGCTGCTGCGCAAGGGCGCGGCCACGCCAGCTCAGCCTCGATCTTCGGCCTCGACGACGGACGCCGCAGCAATGGAGACGCGCTGGCGCGACGCCGAGGAGAGCGAGAAGCGCTCCCGCGCCCGCTTCGCCCAGAACGCGATCAAGCCCGAAGAAGTCGCCCCGGAATGGCAGCGCTGGCGCGGCGCTGCTCGGCGGCCCCGACGAGGTGCGGCGCTTCGTCGAGCGCGCGATGAGCCGGCTTCGACGCGCCGCTGGAGCCGAGCAAGGCCGAGCGGCTTCGCGCCCATCTCGCGCGCCTTGCCGGCCGCGCTGCGCGAGCGGCTGGCCGCGCGCGGCCTCGACCGGCTCCGTTCGTCTGGCCTTCGACGAGCCGGCCCCGCCGGGCGCGGATGTGTCGACCCGCAACCATCCGCTGACGGCGACGCTCGCCGAAGCTCTGCTCGAAGGCGCGCTCGATCCCGAGCTCCAGCCCGGTCCGTCGCTCGGCCGCGTCGGCGCCTGGCCGACCACCGCGGTGAAGACGCGTGACCACCGTCGCTGCTGCTGCGGCTGCGTTCAAGCTGACCGTCCATGCGCCGGCGCGAGCGCCTGCTGCTCGCCGAGGAAGCGGCGTCCCTCGCCTTCGAGCGCGGCGCGACGCGACCGATCGCTGATCGGCGAGGCGGCGCGGGAACTGCTGACCACGCCGGCCGGCAGCGATCTCGCGCCAGTCGCGCGCGACCGGCTGCATCGCCCAGGCCCGCGAGCGGACTGCCGGCGACTGCTCGACGGCGCCGATCGCCGCCTATGCGCGCGAGCGGGCGCGACGACACTCGCGCGAGGACCATGCCCGCGTCCGCGCGGCTGCTGCCGGGCGCGTCGCGGGTCACGGTCGAGCCGGTGCTGCCCGCCGGACGTCATCGGCCTCTTCGTCCTGTTCCGGCGGGATCTGAGCCATGGCGCGCAATGCCCGCACGATCCGCAGCGCCGCCCTGGCCTTCGACGCATCGCTCGAAGGCAGCCTGATCGCGCCGGCGATGCTCGCGCGCATCGCCGCAGCAGCAAGGCCGACGGCCAGACGGAAGCCGACTACGGCATCCGCAAGGGCCTGACGCTGCGCGACGAGATCGCCCGCTCTTCCGCATCGGCCAGGCGCATTTCGACCGATCTGCGACGCCGAGCGCCAGCCGACCGCCGCGACGACGACGCGCTTCGTCGAGGCGCTTCTGCGCGACGTCTTCGGCTTCGCCGACCTCGCCCCGTCGGCACGCGCACGCTCGATGACCGGCTCTACGCGTCACGCTGGAAGCGCTCGGCGGGCGCGTGCCCGTCGTCGTCGTCCCGCCCGCCGACGACCTCGACCGCCGCAGCGCGCACTCTGCCGACCGACGGCCGCCGGCGCTCGGCCGCCTGCGCCCTGCAGGACTAGCTCAACGCCGAGCGACGACGCGCTCTGGGGCCTTGCCACCAACGGCATCCAGCTCCGCCTGATGCGCGACAACGCCAGCCTGACCCGCCCGGCCTATATCGAGGCCGACCTCGGCGCAGATCTTCGAGGACGAGGACGTTCGCCGACTTCGCCGCCCTCTGGCTGCTCATCCATCGCCAGCCGCTTCGGCGCGCGCCGGCACGCCGCCGCCGACTGCGCGCTCGAACGCTGGCGCGAGGCCGGCGCGCAAGGAGGGCGTGACCGCCCGCGACCGCCTGCGCGACGGCGTCGAGGCCGCGCTGCTCAGCCTCGGCACCGGCTTCCTCGCACAGCCGACAACGGCGCTGCGCGACCGCCTCGCATAGCGGCGACGCTGCCGCTGCACCGAGTGGTTCAGCGAGCTCCTGCGCCTCGTCTATCGCCTGATCTTCCTGCTGGTCGGCCGAGGACCGCAACCTGCTGCACCCGCCCGACGCCGCCGCCGAGCCGCCGCAGCTCTACGCCGACGGCTACTCCGCTCGGCCGCCTGCGCGACCGCGCCGTCCGCCGCGCCGCCTGGGACCAGCACCACGACCGCTGGGAGGGCCTGCTCGTCACCTTCCGCGCGCTCGCCCGCGGCGAGCCGCGCTCGGCCTGCCGGCCCTCGGCGGCCTGTTCGCCGCCGGCCAGCATGCCCCGATCTCGAAACCGCCCGCCTCGCGCAACCGCGCGCTGATGGAGGCGATCTACCGCCTCTCCTGGCTCACGCGAGCAACCGGCCTGGTGCCGGTCAACTGGCGCGACATGGAGACCGAAGAGCTGGGCTCGGTCTACGAGAGCCTGCTCGAACTCACCCCGCAGCTCGACCGACGACGGCCGCGGCTTCGCCTTCGCCGAGGGCGGCGAGACCAAGGGCAACCAGCGCAAGACCACCGGCAGCTACTACACGCCCGACAGCCTGGTGCAGGCGCTGCTCGACAGCGCCCTCGACCCGGTGCTCGACCGCATCGAGGCCGAGGCCGACGATCCCGCCGAGGCGCTGCTCGCCGTCACCGTCATCGACCCCGCCTGCGGCTCCGGCCACTTCCTGCTCGCCGCCGCCCGCCGCATCGCCACGCGCCTCGCCCGCGCGCCGCGCCGGCGGCGTCGCCTCGCGCCGCCGACTACCGCCATGCGCTGCGCGACGTCGCCCGCGCCTGCATCCACGGCGTCGACCGCAACCCGATGGCGGTGGAGCTGACCAAGGTCGCGCTCTGGATCGAGACGGTCGAGCCCGGCCAGCCGCTCGGCTTCCTCGACGCCAACATCCGCTGCGGCGACGCGCTGCTCGGCGTCTTCGACCTCAAGGTGCTCGACGACGGCATCCCCGACGCCGCCTACAAGCCGCTGACCGGCGACGACAAGGACACCGCCAAGCTACTACGTGCACGCGCAACCAGCGCCGAACGCGCCGGCCAGGGCAGCCTCGACTTCGGCGGCGGCGGCTCGGCAGCTGCCGACCGCGCGCCGCTCGCCGGCGAGGCTCAGCGCCTTCGCGCCATGCCCGAGGACAACCCCGACCAGATCGCCGCCAAGGCGCGCGCACGCTTCGAGGCCGCGCGCGCGAGCGCGCAGGCTGGCACATGGCCGCATCGCCTGCAGACCTCTACGTCGCGGCCTTCCTGCTGCCGAAGACCGGCGGCGTGCCGGCCAACCGCAACGCGGTGACGCATCCCGACCACCGCGGATGTCTGGGAGGCGCTCGCGCGGCGAGCATGCGTCTACGGCCCGCTGGTCGGCCGCGCGCAGGACCTCGCCGGCGACGCCCGCGCCTTCCACTGGCCGCTGGAGTTCCCCGACATCATGGCGCGCGGCGGCTTCGACGTGGTGCTCGGCAACCCGCCCTGGGAGCGGATCAAGCTCCAGGAGCAGGAGTTCTTCGCCGCCCGCGAGCCCGAGATCGCCAGGCGCCGAACGCGGCCGCGCGCGAGCGGCTGATCGAGGCGCTGGCGAGCGCCGAGCCGGCACGCGCGAGCGCGCCCTCTACGACGAGTTCGAGAGGCGAAGCGCATGGCCGAGGCGTCTCGGCGTTCGCCGCGTGCCCGGCGGACGATGGCGGCCGCTTCCCGCTGACCGGCCGCGGCGACGTCAACACCTATGCGCTGTTCGCCGAGCTGTTCGCCAGCCTCGCCGGCCCGAAGGGCCGCGCCGGCGTGATCGTGCCGACCGGCATCGCCACCGACGCCACCACCGCGCCGTTCTTCGCGCGCTCGTCGATCAGAAGCGGCTCGCGCAGTCTGATCGACTTCGAGAACCGCAGATGCGATTCTTCCCCGCGGTCGCACCGCAGCTCAAGTTCTGCCTGCTGACCCTCGGCCAGCGAGGTGACGAAGCGCCGGCCTTCGCCTTCTTCCTCACCGACCCGCGCAGCTGGCCGAGCCCGAGCGCCACTTCACGCTCTCCGCCGACGACATCGCCGCGCATCAACCCGAACACCAAGACCGCGCCAGTCTTCCGCTCCCGCGCCGACGCCGAACTGACCGCGAAGATCTACGCCCGCGTGCCGGTGCTGATCGACGAGAGCAAGGGCGCGGCCGGCAACCCGTGGGGCGTCGAGTTTCGTCAGGCGTATGTTCCACATGTCCAACGACAGCGGCCTGTTCCGCACCGCCGCCCAGCTCGCGAGGCGGGCTTCGCCCGCGACGGCGCCGACTGGCTGGCCGAGGGCGCCCGCCGCGCCAGGCCGCGATGGCGCTCGGCGGCGGCCGCGACGCACCTCCATTCGACCGGAGCGCGGCGGCCCCGCGACCCCGGCGCGCTACGTGCCGCTCTACGAAGCCAAGATGATCCACCAGTTCGACCATCGCTGGGCGACCTACGACGGCACCGACAGCCGCGATGTCACCCCGGCCGAGAAGCCGATCCCGGCTTCGAGCCAACGCCGCGCTACTGGGTGCCGGCCGCGAGGTCGACGCCCGCCTCGCCGCGAAGGGTTGGACCCGCGGCTGGCTGATGGGCTGGCGCGACATCGCCGCGCGACAGACGAGCGGACCGTGATAGCGACCGCGGTCCCGCGGATCGGCGTAAATCATAAAACCCCTGTCTTCTTTGTGGAACACTCTCCTGCATTGGCTGCTCTCCCTGCGAACTGGCTGGCACTAACATTCGATTACGTCGCGCGCCAGAAGGTCGGCGGAACCTCGTTGACATATTTCTATCTCAAACAGTTTCCTATCCTCCCCGTCCACCTACCCCGCCGCCGACCTCGCTTTCATCGTGCCGCACGTCC
>CAWCNF010000006.1:0-184284 GCA_963796815.1 uncultured Solirubrobacterales bacterium | reverse complement strand
TGGAGACCAGCGAGCGTCTGGCCGAACAGGCGTTCCAACTCGGACAGGAGGCAGGTCAACCAGACGCCGTGATGATCTACGGAGGCGCGGTCGTCCAAGTCCGCCAGATCCAGGGCAAAGGCGCGGAGGTGGTCGCCCTGATCGAGGGGATGGTGACCGAGAACCCGGGCGTGCCGGCCTGGGAGGCGGCGCTCGCCTACACCTACTGCGTCATCGACCGCCGCACCGAAGGCGCAGAGATACTTGCGCGCGCCGCCGCACAGCACTTCGAACACCTCAACTGGGACCAGAATCGCTCGGTCGGGCTGGCCATCTACGCGGACACGGCCGCACAGACGCACTCGGTGGAGGCCGCAAGCGATGCTGTACGAGCTGATCGAGCCGTTCGCCGACCAGTTCATCTTTAGCGGTGGCCCCTCCTTCGGACACGCGCGCACGTACTCCGCGATGCTCGCCGCCACCCTTGGCCGCCATGAGCAAGCCGACGAGGACTTCGCGCTCGCCTGCGACTTCCATAACCGAAACGGCGTGCGCATGGGAGGCCCGGTCCAGCTCGGATGGGCGGGAGGCACTCGCCGAGCGAGGCGATCTCGATCGAGCCCGCGAGCATGCCTCCCGCGCGCTCGAAGTCTCACGCGACCACGGTTTCGGCGCGTTCGAACCACGCGCGGCCGCGATCGTGGCACTGACAGGGGGCGCTCAAGAAGAGCGGCTGATGTAACCGCTCACGAGGCAGTCGGTGGGACCGAGGTCACGGGCACCCGCCCATTTGTCGCGGCGATCGGAGTAGCCGACGGCCAGCGGCCTGCGGTGGTCATCTGGGCGGGATAGCCGATGTAGTAGCCCTGCACGAAGTCGACTCCCAGGGATCGGAGGAGGTTTGCTGTGGCGCGTCCTCGACTCCTTCGGCGACGGTCTTCATCTCGAAGTTGCGCGCGACGGCAATCAGCGAACGCACGAGCCGCTGGTCGTTCGGCTGGCTGGCGAGCGCGCGCACGAAGGACATGTCGATCTTCAACTCGGTCACAGGAAGGTGCTCCAGGTAGGTAAAGGATCCGTACCCGGTACCGAAATCGTCGAGCGCGACGCCGCAGCCAAGCGCGGCCAACTCGTTCACCAGGCTCTTCGCCGCAACCATGTCCGCCACGGCTGCGGTCTCAGTGATCTCAAAGATCACATTGCGCGCCGTTTCCGGACTGCTCAGAGCTGCCCGGATCTCTTGCATAACCGCGGCGTTGCCGAGGCTCCTGCCCGAGAGGTTGATCGCAACCGGCACCTCTCCGCAAACACGAGCCCCTCCCGCACCGCCCAGCGGTCGATCTCCGTGATTAGGTCGCAGCTCTCCGCGTGCGGCAAGAAGTGATTGGGCGTAATTACGTCCCCATTCAGATCCATGCGCAGAAGCAGTTCGTGGTGATGAATGGCGCCGGTCCGCACGTCAACGACGGGCTGGCCCCAGAACATGAACCGATCCTCCCCGAGGGCGGCCTCCACCCGACCCCGCCAGAGGCGACCCTCTTGATCCTTGCGATCGAGCTCCTCGCGTCGCTTGCGGTCGGTGATGTCGTGAGCACTCGTCGAGACGCCGACAACCTCCCCGGCCAGATTGCGGATGGGAAACGCCGCAGGGAGAGTCGATCAAGTGGCCGTCCTTGCGGACGCGCTGGTCTCAAACGCCGCCGGAATGCCGGACTGAACGCTGTTCGTGACCTCTTCGATCTCGCCGCGTCGATTGTCAGGAACGATGAGCTCGACGAGCGGCGAACCAACCGCCTCCGCAGCCGTGTAGCCATAGAGCAATTCGGCGCCGCGGTTCCAGGCGGTGATAGTTCCGTGGAGGTCCTTGGAGAGGATCGCATCCGCTGATGAGCGAACGATCGCGGCGAGTCGGTCGTTCTCTTCTTCTCGGCGCCTTTGCTCGCTCAGATCGCGAAGGAACCCGGTGAACATCGGGGGCTCAGCGCTAACCCGAGTGATTGTGAGCTCGACCGGGAACGTTCCTCCGTGGGCGTGCATCCCCATCACCTCAAACCGGCGGTCGAGCATCCTGCTCTCACCTGTTTCGACTAAGCGGGTGAGGCCACACCGGTGCTCGTCACGCCGCTCTGGGGGGATTATCAGCTCGGCCAAATCCTGGCCGATCGCGTATTCAGGGCGATAGCCGAAGGTGTGCCTCGCGGCGTCGTTCCACTCGCGGACCTTGCCCTCCCCATCGATGCTGATGACGCACTCAAGCGCCGCATCGATCGAGGCGCTGCGGAGGGTCCTCGCGGCTGCCACGGCCGCCTGTGCCCGCGTGCGGTCGCGGAACAGCAAGACCAACTGCGCGATCCCCGCGATCAGGGTCAGGCCAGAGAGGATGAAGGTGAGCTCGTTCACTGGCGCGAAGTGATCGGCCAGCTGGACCGCCACCGCGGCGGCCACCGCCGTAGCGGCAAGCAACGGGACTGTGCGCTCGCCGCTAATCCCGCGCGGCGCCGGGTCGCGATCGAGCCAGGCCGCCGCCGCGATCGCGAGCGCAGCTGCCGGCCAGAAGGATTCGATGAGCGTCCCATCGACGTAGGTGCCGTTCGCGACCTGCGCCGCGTAAATCGAATCCCCCACCGCCATCAACGAAACCCCTGCTGCCAATGCGAGCATCGCTGGATCGCGCCAGCCGCGCGAGATCACAGCCGTGAGCGCTGCCGCGATCAGGGCGAGGTCGAGCAGCGGGTAGGCGATGGTCGTCGCGACGGCGGCGGTATCGCCGCTCGCGCTGCCCACGACCTCATCGAACACCAGCCAGGACCACAGCGTGGCGAGGCCGAGGCCGAGGACAGCAAGGCTGAGTGATACGACGTGTGGCCCTCGAACTCGACCGCCGAGCAGCCGCACGCCCACGATGAATACGACGTAAAGCGACAGGTAGAGCCCATCGCTGAGCGACGGATATGCGAGTGCGCTCCCCCGCTGAACGAAGAAGTAGTAGGCATCGGCGCTGGCCCAGAACGCGAGGCCAACACCGATCAGCCCCCACGCGAGCCGCTGACGCGGGATGTAAACCGTCCGAACAATTACCGCGGCGGCGCCCGCGACCATCAGGATCTCATAGCTCCAGTCCGTCACCGTCGACCCGAGGTCGAACAGGCGAGCCGCGACCTGGAGGGCGAAGATGGCAACGGCGAGCGACGCAATCCCAGGCCCCAACATCCGCCGCGCGTGGGATCCGGCCCGGCCTTTGGTCAACCGGTCGGAGAGGTCGATCCTCCACATGTAGGAATCATCGGGCGGTGCGGACGCATACGACATCGGCCGATCGGCCGATGCCGTGGACAAAGGGGTCAGTCGCTTTGGCCCTCGAACTGAGGCGGTGCCATAGCGGGCGGACGGTCCGCTGCGACGAGCGCGGCGCCCAGCTCGGCGAGCGCCCAACCGGTGCCGTTCGCGTCGATGCCCAGGGCGTTGTCAAGCGACCATTCGCCCGGACCGACGGCGGTTGCCGAGCGCGGTCTTGCCGAGCCGTTTCACGACCCGAGCACGACCGGGCAGGCATTTGACCGCATCCACGACATCCTGTGGATGATCGCCGTGCGGGAGATTCCGTCTGGAGAGCACCGCGATGCTCGCGGTGAGCTAAGGCTGAAGACCAGAAGCCTGCAATGGAGCGGATACGTGCTGCTCGGGTTCGAGGAGCTCCGCGTTGCGGGCGCCGGTTCCCCAGGTATCGCGCCGGCTGCGCGCCGCCTTGGAGGACCTCAAGGCCTTGGCGTCGGAGGATCGCCAGGCGCCGCTCGACCGCCAAATCGCGCTGCTCGACGCCACGATCGAGGCTCAGTTTGACCAGGACGAAGTCGTCGAGTCCGCTCGGACTCCCGACCCGCAGGGAATCGGTTCGGCGACGGACATCAGACCCTTTGGAAAGCCGCAACCGGCGCTGGGCGCCCTAGGTGGAACCCCTGCGCAAAGTCCACGCCGTAATCCTTGAGAAGAGCCAATGTTTGGGCGTCCTCGACGCCCTCGGCGATCGTCTGGCACCCGAAATCCTGCGCCAGGCCGACGATCGCCTTCACCAGGTGCTGGTTGGCCTGATTGGTGACCAGGTCCCTGCACGAACTCGATGTCGATCTTGAGATAGGTGATCGGCAGTGTTCTTCAGGTAGGTGAAGGTTCCGAACCCGGTGCCGAAGTCGTCGAGGGCGAACGGGCAGCCGATCTCGCTCAGGCCGCGAGCAAACGCCTCCCCCGCGTCGACATTCTGCATCAGGGCCGTCTCGGTGATCTCGAAGACCACTTCGATGGATCCGCGCCGCGCATCGCGCAGCTCCCGCTCGATCAGCGGAAGCAGATCGAGGTTGCCGATGGACTCCGCCGACAGGTTCGCTTCCACGCGCTGACCGGTGGCGGCCAAGCGGACCGCTTGGCCGATGACCCAGCGATCGATCTCACCGATCAGCCCGTACTTCTCAGCCACGGGAAGAAAACTCCCGGGCGGGATGATCTCGCCGCCTTGTGCCGACCATTCGCAGCAGCAGTTCCTGGCTCGGCCGCCCACCCGCCAGAGGGACGATCGGCTGCGAGTACAGCAGCATCCTGTCTTCATCGAGTGCGTCCCTGATCCGCCCGATCCAGGCGAGCGTGTCCAGCTCTCGCCTGACCCGGTCCTCGCTCGGCCTGCTCCGCACTGGTGTCGCGAAACACGACGACGACACCACGAACCGTCGGCCCGTCCAGCAGAGGCGCGGCCGAGTAGGCGACGGGACAGATCGTGCCGTCCTTGCGCGTGAAGGCCTCGTGGTCCATGCGGAGGCCCGCCCCTCGGTCCTGACCTTCAGCAGCTCGCAGTCCGCCTGAGGATGCGGCGATCCGTCCGCGTTCTGGAAATGGATGGCGGCGTGCATGTCCTTCCCGCGCAGTTCCTCTTCGCTCCAGCCGAGAATCTTCGAGGCCGCGGAGTTCATGAACGTCAGGCGGCCTTCGCCATCGAGCGCGTAGAGCCCCTCCACCATGGTGTCCATCACGGCTGAGCGAAAATACTCGGCCTCCTTGCGGTCGGTGATGTCGACCACGACAACACCGACCCCGATGACCTCTTCGTCGATGATCACCGGGTAGTAGCTCGCGAGCCAGTGACGGCCATCACCTGTCTCGCCCCGCTCACGATCCACCTCGAGGTTGACCACGGGCTCACCGGTGTCAAGCACGCTGCGATAGACGGACTCCATCTGCGCCCAGACGTCCGGGACCACCTCGGCGACGGTGCGGCCGAGCTGGTCCTCGAGGCGGAGCGCCGTTCACCTCGGCAAGCGTCTGGTTGATGCGAACGATGCGAAAGTCGCGATCGACGAACGCGAAGCCGACCGGCGCGGTCGACTGGAGCGTCTCCATGAGGGTCAGTGACTCGGCTGTCTGCCGCTGCGACTCGGCGAGCTCCGTGACGTCCTGAACGGAGCCGATCAGCCGCGACGGGCGGCCGTCGCGTTCACTCCGCCACGGCGGCAAAGGAGCGTACGGACCGCTCGCTGCCGTCGGGCAGGGTGATTCGGTACGTCACGTCGGGGAGCGTTCCTACGGCTCTCGCCGCCTCCAGCTCCCGCTCAACACGCTCGCGGTCCTCAGGATGTATTCGCCCGAGGACGTACTCGGGGGTGGGAGTGATCTCTCCCGGCTCAAGACCAAGCAGGCGGAACATGTTGTCCGACCACAGGAGCACGTCTGTCGTCGAGGTCCCAATCCCAGCTCCCGGTCCGGGCGAGTTGCTCGCCTTGATCCAGCACGACACGCTCGGGTGGCGGCCGACTGCCCTCATGCCCACCGCTCGGCGATGCATCGGTATCGGCGTAACGCGTTTTCATAACCGTTCCCACTCGAGATGTGGGTCCGGCTACCGGCCGAACCATGCGGCCCTAGGGACACCCAAGCAGCAGTGACCCCCGGTGCCTATCGGCCGACCGGCCGATCTTGGGATGAATCGGGCAACTACTCGACTACGCGCTACTCGATCAAACCTAAGCGCAACGCCTTCGCCACCGCCTCCGAGCGACCAGAGACCCCGAGCTTCTCGTAGATGTGGGACAAGTGGGTCTTCACCGTCGCCGGGCTGACGAAGAGCTCCGTGGCGATCTGAGGCCCCGGTAGTCCCCGTGCCGCAAGCTGTAGGACCTCGAGTTCTCGTGGTGTCAGGTTCGCTGGCGTCAGCTGGCCGCGGTGACGGTCAAGAAACTGCCCGATCTCGCGTCCAAACTTGGCCAGGGTCTGGGTCAGGTGAGCGGTCGGCAGTCGCGGCTCGTGAGTGTGGAACTCGCACACTGCGAGCACCTCTTCGCCCCAGATCGCCGGAAAAGCCACGGCGCCGCGGATCTCGGCGAGCTCAGCAACCTCCCGCCTGCGAAAGCTCCGATCCTCGCTTGGATTGACAAGCACAATCGGTTCTTCCGCCGCCCAGGCGCGGCCGACCAGGCCCAGGCCGCGTGAGAAGCGAAGCTCCCTGCTGACCGCCTCGAATTGCTCGATCCGGTAATTCGTCCCAGGCCAAAAGACGCGGCAGCTCAGCGCGTCGCCGTCGACAAGCCAGATCCCACCGGATCCAAACTCCATCGCCGTACCGAGGCCGCTGAGCAGCGCCAGCGCTCCCTCGTCGAATGTGTGCCAGGCCCCAAACGCCTCCGCCACGGCGCAGTGGCCGAGGATCTCGCGCTCGGCAAGATGGCGCGCGGTGATGTCCTGCATCGTTCCGACGATCCGTACGGGCCGGACGCCATCCCATTCGAGCACCGACGTGCCTTGACGCACATACACGACGTGTCCATCTGGCCTCAGGATCCGATACTCGATCGACAGAGCGCCGGTATGGCGTGTTTGCTCGAGCGCTTGGTCGACCCGCTCACGGTCCTCGGGATGGCGCAACTCCGCGGTCAGCGCGAGGCTTAGGGCGAAGGTGGGCTCGAGCCCCATTAGGACATACGCATTCTCGGAGAGGATCAGCTCGTCGGTCTCGGTGTTCCAGGTCCAGGTCCCGACGTCGGTCATCCTCTCGGCGGCACGCACGCCCACCATTCGAGACCGCTCCGCCTCGGCCTCCCGCGTGCGGCTTAGATCTCGAACCCAAGCCGTGAAACGAACCGGGTCGCGCTCGGTTTGGGTCACCGTGAGCTCTACCGGGATCTCACTTCCGTCTGCTCGCAGCGCCGGCACCCGGACCGGGGTGTTCAGAATTCTCGGCGGCTCGCCGGCCACGACCCGCGCAAGCGCGGAGCGCTCGGCGTCGCGTTGGTCGGGCGGGACCACGAGCTCGGCGAGTTCGCCTCCAACGGCGTCGCCACGGGCATATCCGAACGTCATCTCGGCGGCGCGGTTGAACTGCAAGACCGTGCCTTCGGAATCGATCGTGATCACCGCGTCTGGGGCGGCGTCGAGCAGCGCTTCGGCGGAGGGCAGGTCGGTGTGTGAACGCGCCAACTGGAAAGATCCCCCCCTTCAATGGGGGTACAGGCTGGTCAGTCCAAGGACAGCGGTGATGATACAGACTGGTCTGTATAACAGTACGCAGGAGAAGGGAAGAGATGTCTGACTCAGTTGGACCGGAGGCCGACGGCCGGGTCGCCGGCGACGACGGACCCCACGATCGCATCCTCGGCACCGCCTACGACCTATTCGCGCACCACGGAGTGAACGCGATCGGAATCGACAGGATTGTCGCCGAGGCGGGGGTGGCGAAGATGACGCTCTATCGCCACTTTCGTTCGAAGGACGATCTTGCGGTCGCGGCGCTCGAGCGGCGAACCGAGCTCTGGACGAGAGACTGGCTACAACATGAGCTGGAACGTCGCGGCGGCACGGCCCAGAGTCGGCTGCTGGCGATCTTCGAGCTCTTTGACGACTGGTTTCACCTCGAGGCCTACTCGGGGTGCATGTTCACCAACTGCCTGCTCGAAAGCCACGATCGTGCCGGCACGATCGGCTCCGCATCCGTCGGCGGACTGGCGGATATCCGCTCGCTGATCGAAGCTCTGGCCGAAGAGGCCGGAGTTGGCGACCCGGCCGCGTTTGCGCAACGGTGGCAGATGCTCATGTTGGGTGCGATCGTCGTCGCGTCCATGGGCGAGGTCGACGCCGCGCGTGGTGCGCGCGACACCGCGGCACTGCTGCTCGCAAGCGAGACGGGTGACCCGGAGGCGGTCAGCTAGCGCGGATCAGCTGCGTAGCGCACATGACCGGAGGCGTCGGTCTGGGTGACTACGAATGGCGTGTCGTTTGAGCCGACCGTGGCCCAACAGGTGAACACAAGAGCATCTTCTTGGTGTACGCCGGACGGACAGCTGACGCTGGCCGCCTGGCCGCGCTGGTTGAGGATGCTGTGCTCGATCGCCGACTCGACCTTCTCGGTGTTGAGGATCGTGGTCGACTTCGACGATCCGCACGCGCCCAGGACGAAGCTCCCTGCGGTTAGGGCTACGGCGATCACGATGCGGCATTGCGTCATGGCGCGGCAAGCTGTTCGACGAGGACAGATGCGTTCGTACTTGCCTCGGTTCCTCCGGCCAGCGGCTCCAAGGCGAGGGCACCACTCGACGTATGGTCTCTGAGCGTCAATTCTGCTGCGGGTGTGGTGGTGGTGTTGACGATCACTTCGCCGGCGTTCTGCTGCGTACCGGCGCCCGAGCCGTAGGTTGAGCCGAGCACGGCAGTTCCGTCGATGAACAGGCCCATCTGGCTCGGTCCGACCGTGGAGGCAGAGAACGAGACTCTGTAAGTGCCGGCATCCGTGAGGGTGATCGGTGCTGTGCCGGCGCCGTGGGTGATTCCCGAAGTCATCTCACCGTTGGAATCGAAGGTGACCGCGGCTCCGATCGCCACGGTCTCCGGGCTTGTGTTGTAGACGTACGCGTACTCGAGTGGGGCTGTCGAACCCGTCGGGCCCGTAGGTCCTGCCGGGCCGGTCGCTCCATCGGCGCCGTTCGTTCCGTCGGTGCCGTTCGTTCCGTCGGTGCCGTTCGTTCCGTTGAGTCCGTCGGTGCCGTTCGCACCGGTTGGGCCGGTGGCTCCGTCGACGCCATCGACGCCGTTCGCTCCGTCGGCCCCGTCGCTGCCCGGGGCGCCGACCTGACCCTGGACGCCCTGCAAGCCCCGCGGGCCCGCCGCGCCCGTGGCTCCGGTCGCCCCGTCGATTCCGTTCGTTCCGTCGACGCCCGCCGCCCCGGTTGAACCGACAGCACCGGCATCGCCTTGGACACCTTGCAGGCCGCGCGAACCGCGATGACCGCGATGGCCGCGTGGACCGCGATCGCCTTGCGGGCCCCGCGGGCCACGCTCACTCTGACAGGAACTGGGTCTGCGAACCGCAGGGAGGATCGCCGGCCTGGGCCCTGCCGGTGAACTGCGGGGTGCATGCCGGAGGCGCACCAGGAGGACAAGATGCGGAAGCCAGGCTGAGTGGCGCAACCGCGGTGCAGACAAGAAACGTGGGAAGAACGAGCTTTCGATACCGCGCACGGCGCATGGGGTCTGCCTACTTCCATGGGTCCAGCCCGGGGGCTCCCGGTTTACCCATCTATCGCCGTCCATTAAGAGGTGCGATATCCGCCGGTCGGCGGATGTATCGCGCTCGTATCGGCACGAAGTCGACTAGGACTCGGGTCTGTAGGCGTACGCGGCCTCGCGCACGGCCTCGTCGGTCTCCAACGTCGCGCCAAGGGCCCCGGCGACGGTGGCGAGGGAGCTTGCGAACCAGGCCAGGCGCACGTAGTCCCACGCGTCGGCGTCGCGGCTGAGAGCGCTGGAGAGGACGGAGTGGTCGAGTATGAGCGCTCCGCTCAGCAGACAGACGGCGAATACGGCGGCGTAGAGCGTTGCGATGCCGAGGACGACGGTGATCAGGGTCGCGAGGTTGAAAAGAGCTACCTGCTCACGTGCCCAGCGATCGGGTGCGCGCTCCCACAGCCCATGGGCGGCGATCAGCGTCGCAACGGCGGCACCGATCGAGACCACGGTGAGGAGCGAAAGCACAGCGACATCGACGTGGGCCGCGATCCGCCAGACGTCCGAGGTGACAATCGCGAACGCGGCGGCGGCGAGCGCGCCGATCAGCGCCCTCGAAAGCGTGACCACGAGTCGCCAAGGGTGGTTGGCGGCGATCATCCCGAAGAGGAGGCGCACGTTGCCGCTGATCACTCGCGCCACGAAGAGGACGCTCGAGTCGTCCCGCTCATCGATGTTGGTAGCGAGCTCGGTCAGGCGGCGCCGGGCGCGGCGGCGATGTGGCCGACGCAGGCGCTCGCCAGGCTCTCGAGGGTCGTCGCCGATCAGCGCCCCGACGGAGTCGGCGAGGGCGACGCGGAGTCGCAGTTTGCGCTGGACAACCCCGAGAGCGGGCAGCGACACCAGGGCGACGCCATGGATCGGGCTCGCGTGCGACAGCACCGGCCGGCGGGACAAACGCAACGGGATCTCGGTGACGGACACGGCGAGGTCCCAGTCGCGCTCGAGCATCCGGGCGCGGGTCGCGTCGAGCACCTCGGTCAGGTGCGCTGGCGGCTCGACCAACCACTCGTGGACCGGCTCGAGCTCCCAGTGAAACCCCGGATAGCGCTCCCCGAGGTCGAGCGCGAGGTCGGCGAGCAGCTGTTCGGCGACATCGGGGTCAATGGCGGGCGAGACGATCACTCCGAGCCGAATCGAGGGACCCTCGCCCTCGTTTGGCGCCATCAGCTCACCTCAATCGCGGTGGCCAGCGGCACGATCGAGCCCGGGAAGACGAAGGCGCTGCGGAAGGCGAAGGTCCGCAAGATCCGCGGCGTCGCGACGACGCAGACGGTGCCAATGCTCGGCATGGACACCGACGAATCCGTCAACAGCCTGCGTAGGCCCCCTTCCCGCAGCCCGGTGGCGGGCTCCATCTATCCGGCGACGTTGTATGCGACCTGCGCTGTGAACGGCTCGATCGCGTCGCACACGACCAACTCCAGGTAGTAGTAGTAGTTCTCGTTGTCGACCTCCGCCGGGTCGACCTGGGCATCGAACGTGCGCATCACGTTGTTCGCGGCGCCGCTCGTATTCGCGTTTGCGATCACCTGGTAGCCGTCGAACTGCGGCGACAGGCCGTCGGTTATCTGCTTGCGCACTAGGTAGAGGTGCGCGTCCTCGGCCGAGTTGTCGTTCGCGTACATGCGCAGCCTGCTCATCGTGGAGCCCTCGGGAAGCTGGACGCTGGAGAGGAAGCTCCCGGTCTTCGCGTTCAAATCGCCCTTGTTCTCACCCCCCTGGTGACTTTGGACGAAGTTGCCGCATACGGAGCTGCCCATGTTGTTATGGGTTGAGTCCTCGACCGGCACGAACGCCGCCGCGGCGTAGCTGGCGGTGCCTGAGGCGAGGCTGGGCGCAAGCTTCTGCGCGGTGACCGCACCGTCCTCCAGATTCACCTCCGTCACAGCGCCCTGCTTGAGCTTCGTGCTGCCGACGGCCCGTTTCGCGATCTTCGGCCCCGTCACGGCACTCGCCTTCAGATCCCTCGTCCC
Organism: uncultured Solirubrobacterales bacterium; assembly: GCA_963796815.1. Lineage (GTDB taxonomy): Bacteria > Actinomycetota > Thermoleophilia > Solirubrobacterales > 70-9 > WHSW01. Next base: position 172,795 of record CAWCNF010000006.1, on the reverse strand, counting down.
TATTTTCCCGCTGGCCCAGGCGACGCCACCCGCCAGCACCGCAAACACCGCAATCGACGACATCACGTTCGCGTACGTCAGGTGCGACTTGATCCGGTCCAGCATCGCGACGCTCCCTCGTGTCCTGGGGCAACCGCAACATGCTCGCTGCCGCAGCGGTGCGAGTCAAGGCCACCGCTCCTGTCGCGATCTGACGGAGGTCCAGAAAAAAGCGGCTGATGTGCTGAAAATCCCCGCCAACCGGCTTGATCAAGCGGCTCAGCGGGAGCCTGCTACCAGCCGTACTACCGATTTCCGGATTGCTCTCCCGTGACCGGCTGGTAGCTGCCGACACTGGCAACGTTCGTGGTCTACGTCACCGCGCTTAGGAACTCGCTGAAAAGCTCGACGTATCTGTCGACCTGCGACTCGTCGTGAGCGACCGACACCGTCGGCCCCAGCCACCATCCCGATTCCCAGACCCCTCGGTTTGCCATGAAGATTCGGATCAGGGAGCGCAGCGCCGGGTCGTCGGCCGCCCGCGAGGCAGCGGCGTCGGTTGCTGGCGTCGGGTCGAAGAAGTAATAAGCGTGGCCACCAACCTGCGCGACGCTCCATTCAAGCCCGGTCCGAGCGATCGCCCCCCGCAGCCCGGCCGCCATCCGTTCGCCCAGCACGGCCGTGTGCTCGAATGCCTCCTTGGTCAGGACCTCAAGGAGGGCAGCGCGCCCGGCGGCCATCGACAGGGCGTTCGCAAACAGCGTCCCGCCGGTCGCGACCTCGCCGATCGCCACGCCGGACACAACACGGGACTGCTCGGGAGGCGCGATCAGCGCGGCAATCTCATCGCGCATGCCATAGGCAGCGAGCGGCACACCGGCCGCGATTGACTTGCCGACGATTAGCACGTCCGGATCCAGGCCCCACTTCCCAGTGAGGCCACCGTAAGCGCATACGAGGGAGTGGGTCTCGTCGATCGCGAGCAGCGTCCCGTGCTCGCGGGTCAGGCGCCGCAGCTCGTGGTGAAACCCATCATCAGGGAGCAGGAGACCAGCGTTGGTCATCGCCGGTTCCGCGAGGACGAGGGCAACGTCGTCGGCCGAGAGCGCCGCTTCGAGCACCGCGACGTCGTTGAACGAGACCACGCGTGCTTGGTCGGTGACCCAGGCGGGGAGCCCACGCATTTCCGGTACGACCTTGCCGTCCTCCAAGACGACCAGGGTGGCATCTCCCTCGCCGTGATACTTGCCGTCGAACAGCAGGACCTTAGCCCGGCCGGTCATCTCGCGAGCGATGCGGATCACCTCGGTGTTCGCCTGCGTAGCCGAGGAGGTGAACTGCCACTGCGACAGCCTGTAGCGGGTCGCCAGGTGCTCGGCGACGGTGATCGCGTCTTCGGTTGGGAGCAGGAACTGGTTCCCGCGGGCGATCTGAGCGCTCACAGCCTCGACGACCGCGGCGGGCGCGTGCCCGCAGAATGCGCTCATGTCCGCGATGTACATGTCCAGATACCGGTGACCGTCGACGTCGGTGAAGTGGGCGCCTTCGCCATGTGCCACCCAGACGGGGGGATGCTCATAGAGATCGTCCATCCAAGACATCGGAACGCCGCGCGGCATCGAGCCGCGGGCGCGCTCGAGCAGCGCGGACGATCTCGGGCGCTCAGCGACGAAGCGGGCGTTCTCGGTTTCGAGCAGCGCCCGAGTCCGCTTTCCGTCGATGCCAGCCAGGTCCCACACGGCTGCGAGAGCTGACCGCGCTCAGCGCGTGGCAGCCTCGGCGCCCACCCGCGGGAACGGCAGGTTGGAGCCGTCTGGGTAGTCCGGATAGCGCAAGAAGTAGTCCTGATCTTTGGCTGGGTCCGCCCAGAAGCGACCGGCCTCGCTGATCTTGGTCACGGTCTTGCCCGGCCAATGGCCCGAGGCGTCGACGTCGCGGATCGTCTCCTCGGCCACCTGGCGCTGCCCCTCGCTCGTATAGAAGATCTCCGAGCGGTAGATGGATCCGACGAGGCCTTCGCCGAGATCCGGTCGGTGGACCTGGAAGAAGTACTCGAGTAGGACCCGGTAGGAGATCCGCTCCGGGTCGAAGACGACTTCGACCACTTCGGCGTGGCCGCCAGGATTGTCCTCGGTTGGGTTGTCGCCGTCGCCGCCGCTCCATCCCACGCGGGTGGCGATCACCCCGTTGGGGTGGCGCAGCAGCTGCTGCATGATCCAGGCACATCCTCCCGCGAGTACCGCGGTTTCGGGGTTGTCGCTCGTCATATCGGGCCCTTCCGTGGCCTGCCTTGGTGCCCGAGCCTCTCAGCCCGCGCGGAGCGAGTCAAGGACTGCGATCTGACGGAGGTCCAGAAAAAAGCGGCTGATGTGAGCGAAATCCCCGCCAAGTGGTTTGTTCATGCGGGTTGTCGGCCCACTGCTACCAGTCGGGTTACCAGTTTCTAAGTGGCCGGGTCAAACGATCGCTGGTCGCACGACGAAGCCGATCCGCTCAACCACCAGATGAAGCCGGCTCCCCGGAGGGCCGCCGCGGGCCGCAGGTACCGGCGCTCGGCCTGGCCGTGAGCAACAATCGCGGGCGTGACCGAGCTCGATCGCGGTCGAGAGGCGTATGCGGGCCTTCGGTGGCCGGCGGCCCACGCGAGCCTCTCGGCTGCCGATCGGGAATCCCCGCTGGGAGCCGACGACCTGAGGCTGCTCGCAACCGCGGCTTACATGCTCGGCGACGAGGAGGAGTACTTCGGGGTCATGGAGCGCGAACACCAGGCGCACCTGGCCGAGGGCGATCCCGTGCTTGCCGCTCGGTGTGCGATCTGGATCGGCCTCAACCGTGCCCGTCGCGGCGAGATGGGTGCCGCGAGCGGCTGGCTTGGCCGCGGGCAACGCCTGATCGAGGGCCGACCACCCGACTCAATCGAGCACGGCTACCTGATGATCCCCCTCGCCTTCCAGCGGACCGGCGACGGCGATTTCGACGGCGCAGCCGAAACTCTCGGCCGAGTCGCTGATATCGGGGCGAAACACGGCCACATGGATTTGTTCGCCCTCGCCACCCATGAGCGCGGTCACATACTCGTGATGGCCGGGCGCAGAGCCGAGGGCCTGCGTCTCCTCGACGAGGCGATGGTCCCCGCGACGACGAACGAGCTCTCCCCGATCGTCACCGGGATCGTCTACTGCGGGACGATCCAGGGCTGCCAGGAGGCGTTCGAACTCGGCCGGGCGCAGGAGTGGACCAGCGGCGCTGAGTGATTGGTGCGACGCGCAGCCCGAGATGGTGAGCTTCAGCGGCCAGTGCCTCGTCCACCGCGCCGAGATCCTCCAGCTCCGCGGCGACTGGAAGGATGCGGTGGCGGAGGCGCTCCGAGCCCACGAGCGCTGCCTCGCCGGGGGCAACGTCCGGGCGGCGGCGAGGGCCCTCTACAGGCGCGGCGATGTGCACCGCCTCCGCGGCGAACTCGCCGCGGCGGAGGCAGCCTACGTCGACGCCGGCCGTGGCGGCTACGAGCCCCAGCCGGGAATGGCGCTGCTTCGCCTGGAGCAGGGGGAGCGCGAGACGGCAGCGGCCGCGATCAGACGGGTGCTGAGCGAGACGGGCGAGGGCCCTGCGCGCGCGGCCCTCCTCCCCGCCTGCGTGGAGATCATGCTTGCGGTCGGCTCCGACGAGGAGGCGGGCGCTGCTGTCGCCGAGCTCGACGAGATCGCGGCTGGTGAGGATGAGCGGATGCTCGGCGCGATGGCTGCGGGCGCCCGCGGCTCGCTCGCTCTCGCGCGGGGAGACCCGCCGGCCGCGCTGGCGGCACTGCGCCGGGCCGCGCACGTTTGGCAGGAGCTCGGCGCGCCGTACGAGACCGCCCGGGCGCGGGTGCTGCTCGGCCAGGCGTGCCGCGCGCTCGACGACGAGGACGCCGCGGCAATCGAGCTCGATGCTGCCCGCGCCGCTTTCGCGAAGCTCGCGGCCCGCCTCGACCTGGCCCGGGTCGAGTCGCTGATCAGCGGCGAGACGCCTGCGGGACGCGCACGCACTCACACCTCGCGAGCAAGAGGTGCTGCGCCTGGTGGCCGCGGGCGACACCAACCGGGCGATCGCGGCCGCGCTCGTCGTCAGCGAGCGAACCGTCGACCGCCACGTCAGCAACATCTTCGCCAAGCTCGGCGTCTCCTCGCGGGCGGCGGCGACAGCGTTCGCGTACCAGCACCACCTCCTCTGACGCCGGACAATCGGGGTCACTCGTCCGCTGGGTGGAACTACCCACCAACGCGCCGCACGAGGTTGGGTAGTTCAGCCGATGCGGGGCGCTCGCCGCGTTCGTAGGGTCGCCGAAACACGATCCAGGAGGGACCATGAGCAGCCGACGAACGCGAGACCAGCTACCCCCCCACCAACTCGCACGGCGGCACGGAGCGGATCGAGACCGTGATCATCGGCGCCGGCCAGACGGGCCTCGCGCTCGGCTATCACCTCGCCAAACAGGATCGGCCGTTCGTGATCCTCGAGGCCAACGAGCGGGTGGGCGACGTCTGGCGCAAGCGCTTCGACTCGCTGCGTCTATACAGCCCCGCGCGCTACGACGGTCTCCCCGGGATGGCGTTCCCGGCGGACCAGTGGCATTTCCCCACCAAGGACGAGGTCGGGGACTACCTCGAGGAGTACGCCGGGCGGTTCGAGCTCCCGGTGCTGACCGGAACGTCGGTCCAGAGCCTCGCCAGGGACGGCGACCGCTACCTGATCGAGTGCGACGGTCGCCGGCTGGAGGCTCGGAACGTCGTCGTGGCCTCCGGCGGCTTCACCACCCCGATCGTCCCCGAGCTCGCCGCCGAGCTGGATCCGTCGGTCACGCAACTGCACTCCAACGACTACCGCAACCCCGCGCAGCTCCAGCACGGCCCCGTGCTGGTGGTGGGAGCGGCCCACTCAGGCTCGGACATCGCGCTCGAGGTGTCACGTGACCACGAGACGACGCTCGCGGGGCCGGTCCGCGGAGAGATCCCTTTCAACATCGAGGGCCGCCCCTTCCGCGTCATCGTGCGAGGCCTGTGGTTCGTCGCCAACTACGTGCTGACGATGCGAACTCCGCTCGGCCGCAAGATGCGCGGCCACGTGCGTGGTGAGGGCGGCCCGCTGCTGCGCGTGAAGCGCTCCCATCTCGACGAGGCAGGCGTCCAGCGCACCGAAGAGAAGGTGACCAACGTCAAGGACGGAAAGCCGGTGCTCGGCGACGGCCGGGCCCTGGACGTCACCAACGTCATCTGGTGCACCGGATTCAACAAGGACGTCTCCTGGATCCAGATCCCGGTGGCCGGCGAGGACGGCTGGCCCGAGCAGGAACGCGGCGTCGTCGCGTCCTCCCCGGGCCTCTACTTCCTTGGGCTCCCGGTGCAGTACGCATTCGCATCGATGCTGGTCGGCGGCGCCGGGCGCGACGCCAAGTACGTCGCGAATCACATCGGAGCCGTGATGCGGGCCGCGGCTAGGACGATCTAGGTTTGGACCGTGAACGTCGTGCGAGCGAACGGGCTCGAGATCGCCTACGAGCACGTCGGCGAGGGGCCGCCGATCGTGTTCGTCCACGGCGCCGCCGGTGACGGCCGTGTTTGGCGGCCCCAGCTCGACGCCTTGGCGGACGAGTTCACCGTGGTCGCCTGGGACGAGCCGGGCGCCGGCCGCTCTTCAGCCACGCGTGCGGATTTCGAGCTGGCGGACTATGCGGCCTGCCTCGCGGCGCTGATCGAGGCCCTCGCCCTCGGCCCTGCGCACATCGCCGGCATCTCCTGGGGAGGCACGATCGTGCAGGAGCTCTACCGCCACCATCCGGGACTCGTAGCAACCATGATCCTCATCGACTGCTACGCCGGCTGGAAAGGGTCGCTGCCGGACGACGAGGTGCGGGCCCGGGTCGCGGGCGCTCGTCAGATGCTCGCGGCGCCCGCCGACGAGTTCGATCCCACCCTGCCCGGACTATTCGCGGGCGACCCACCGGCCGCCTTCGTGCCGCTGCTGGAGGAGATCGCCGCCGACGTTCGCCCTGAGAGTCTGCGGACGCAGCTGTTCCTGATGGCCGATACCGACCAGCGCGACCTTCTGCCGCGCATAGCCGTGCCGACCTTGCTGATCTGGGGCGAGTTGGACGCGCGTTCGCCGCTGAGCGTCGCCCACCAGTTCCAGGAGGCGATCCCGGACACGGAGCTCGTCGTGATCCCCGGCGCCGGTCACGTCAGCAACCTCGAACGGCCCCTGCAGCTCAACGTGGCCGTCCGCGAGTTCTGCCGCGCCCACTCGCCGCGTCAGCCCTGAGCCTAGGGACCGGTGCGGGCATAGCGCCCCCGCCGCGATCTGACGCGATCTGGCGGGGACGCTCAACAAAAGCGGCTGATGGGATTCGAACCCACGACCTTCTGCATGGCAAGCAGACGCTCTAGCCAACTGAGCTACAGCCGCGCGAGCGGGGAAGTCTAGCCGTCGAGCTCGGCGAGCAGGTCGTCCAGATCGAGCGCTGACGTGAACATCGCGACGCCCTCCGGGTTCGAGGGATCACGTGGCCACTGCTCGCGGGGGCGGTCCCAGTACAGCTCGACGCCGTTCTGGTCCGGGTCGCGCAGATAGAGCGCCTCGCTGACGCCGTGATCGGAGGCGCCGTCGAGATGGATGCCGGCCTCGAGCACCCGGCGCAGCGCGTCGGCGAGGGTCGCGCGGGTCGGGTAACGGATCGCGGTGTGAAACAGGCCGGTCGTGCCCGGCGGCGCTGGCGGACCGCCCTTCGACTGCCACGTGTTGAGCCCGATGTGGTGGTGATAGCCACCGGCGGAGATGAACGCCGCGTCCCCTCCCCACTCCTGCATGACCTCGAAGCCGAGGACCCCGCAGTAGAAGTCGAGCGAGCGCTGGATATCGGAGACCTTGAGGTGGACGTGCCCGATGTCGACGCCGGGATCGATGGGTGGTTTGGGATCTGAGCCCACAGGGGTAGTCAAGCAGCGTCCAACGTCAGTTTCGTACGGGATTAGGGGAAAGGGACCTCATAGATATGAAGCGCATTCTGCGCGCGGCCGTGCTCGCGTTCGCACTCGTCGCCGTTTTCGCCACGTCGGCTCAGGCCGCTGACTCGGTGATCGTCAAGTACAAGAACTCCGCGGCGGACTCCGCGATCGGCGCGCTCGGCACCAAGCTCGGCCTCGGCCAGCAGGTGGGCAGCGTCCGCCGTCTCGGGGCGGTCGTGCTCGCCGCCGACGATCCGGCCGCGACGGCCAAGCAGCTCTCACGCTCGCCGCTCGTCGCCTACGCCGAGCCGAACAAGACGCTCCGCATCCAGGCGACGCCGAACGACCCGCTCTTCGGCGACCTCTACGGCATGCAGAAGATCCAGGCTCCGGCAGGCTGGGACGCGGCCGGGCTCGGCTCGTTCCCGTCCAGCGGTGGCGTGAAGGTCGGGATCGTCGACACCGGCATTCAGTCCACGCACCCGGACCTGGCCGGCAAGCTCGTCGACTGCGCCCGTTCGACCGGGGCGCTGCCGATCCTGTCCGGGACGATTCAGGAAGGCAGCTGCGCCGATGACAACGGCCACGGCACGCACGTCAGCGGCACGATCACGGCGAACGCCAACAACGGCATCGGCGTCGCCGGCGTCGCCTTCAACTCGCCGCTGGCGATGTGCAAGGCGCTGAGCGGGCCGCTCGGCCAGGGCTCGACCGCCGACGTAGCGAACTGCATCACCTGGCTGCACGACAAGGGGGCCAAGGTGATCTCGATGAGCCTCGGCGGCGGTGCGTCGTCGACGCTCAAGAGCGCGGTCGACTACGCCTGGGCCGGCGGCGGTGCCAATGGCACGGTCCTGGTCGCTGCCGCGGGCAACGACGGCGACTCGACGCTCGAGTACCCGGCCGCGTATCCGAACGTGGTCTCCGTGGCCGCCACCGACCAAAACGACGCGCGCGCGAGCTTCTCGAATGCGAACGCGGACGTCGAGGTCGCCGCTCCCGGCGTCGACATCGAGTCGACCTGGGACGACGGCGGCTACAACACGATCTCGGGCACGTCGATGGCCACACCGCACGTTGCGGGTGTCACGGCGATCATCCGCGATCGCTACCCGAGCGCGACGGCGGCGCAGATCGTCGCCAAGCTCGACGCCGCGGTCGACGACCTCGGTCCCGGAGGCCGCGACACGAGCTACGGCTTCGGTCGCGTGAACCTGCTCAAGGCCGCCACGCAATAGCCCGTCGCATCTAGCGCCGCAGGCGCTTCCAGAAGCGGATGAACTCGCGCTCGTGGCCGATCCCGGCCTCGAGCGCGAGTCGCATCCCCTCGGGCATCTCCGCCGCCGCGGTGGCCTCGTACTCGGCGAGCTTCGCCTCGTGCAGGCGCAGCTGACCCTCGGCGAGATCGGCGGGGTCGGCGCCGAAGAAGAGCTTCAGGATTCCGACGTCTCGGGTCTCGAGAAGCTGCTCGGCGGGTTCGCGCCGCCACTCGTCCAGGGCTGACCTGCCGGCATCCGTGAGCCGGTAGACGCGTCGGCGCCGGCCCCCGTTCTCGCGATCTTCATCCAGCAATCCGGCCTCAGCCAGGCGCGCGCACTCCGTGTAGAGCTGCGTGTGCGGGACCGACCAGAAGTTCGCCGTGCTGACCTCGGCGACCTGCTTGATGTCATATGGCGTCGCCGGCTGGCATTTCTCAACGAGCCCAAGGACGACGTAGGACGTGGACGACAGTTGGGGGGTTGACACCATGGCCCATCTTATCGTACGGTCCGTATGGTTCGACCCAAACTATTAGGAGCAGCCATGTCCGCATCCACCTCCGCCCCGCCCGCCTTCGCCGCCAGTGCGCCCGCATACGCGAAGGGCTTCCAGACGCTCGACGAGGAGACGACGATTGACGCGCTCGAGGTTGAGGGCGAACTGCCCGCCTGGCTTTCGGGGTCGCTGCTGCGCACGGGCCCCGCCAAGTTCGAGGTTGGCACTCAGCGCTACCGCCACTGGTTCGACGGCCTGACGATGCTCCACCGGTTCTCGTTCGCCGACGGCGCCGTCTCCTACGGCAACCGCTATGTGCGCGGCAAGACGTGGCGAAAGGCGGAGGAGACCGGCAGGATCCCGTATCCGGAGTTCGCAACCGACCCCTGCCGCTCGGTCTTCAAGCGCGTGCAGACCATGTTCTCGCCTGAGTTCGGCGATAACGCGAACATCAACGTCGTCCGGCTCGGCGATCGCTTCCTGACGATGACCGAGGCGCCGATCTCGGTCCAGTTCGATCCCAACACGCTCGAGATCGCGGGGGTGCCGTTCTCACCGCCGGGGATGATCACCACGGCCCATCCCCATCTCGATCGCGCGACCAAGGGGATGCTCAACTACGCCGCCAAGCTCGGGCCGCGCAACGAGTACCGGTTCTTCCATCTCGCGCCCGACTCGGACAAGCCGGAGGTAATCGCTTCGATCCCGGTCAAGCGCCCCGGCTACGTGCACTCGTTCGGCCTGACCGAACGCCACATCGTCTTCGCCGAGTTCCCCTGGGTCGTCAACCCGCTCGAGCTCCTGCTCAGCGGGCGGCCCTACGCGGAGAACTACAAATGGGAGCCCGAGCGCGGGACCAGGTTCTTCTTGATCGACCGCGCGACCGGACGGGTGTCGGATCCGATCAAGACCGATCCGTTCTTCGCCTTCCACCATCTGAACGCCTACGAGGAGAGCGACGGAACGATCGTCGCCGACATCCAGGTCTATGACGACGCGTCGCTGGTCGAGCAGCTCTACCTCGACAACCTTCGCGCCGGCGGCCCGCTCACGACGGCGGAGCTGCGCCGATTCCGGATCGACCCGAGCGCCGAGACGATCAGCCATGAGCGACTCATCGACGGCCACTTCGAGCTTGGCCGAATCAACTACGCGCGCTGCAACGAGCGCCCGTATCGCTTCGGCTGGGGCGTGGGGTCGCCGGACCGGGGATGGATCGACCGGATCGTGCGAGCCGACCTCGACGCGCGCACCAAGAGTGAGTGGTCTGAGCCGGGCATGTACCCGGGCGAGCCGGTGTTCGTCGCCCAGCCCGGGAACGAGGATGAGGACGGCGGCGTCGTGCTGTCGGTCGTCCTCGACTCCGAACGCGGCACGTCGTTCCTGCTCGTGCTCGACGCGAGTGATCTCTCAGAGGTGGCCCGCGCGCCCGTTCCTCATCACATCCCGTTCAACTTTCACGGCGCCTTCAGCACGCGGGCCTGAGCCCGCTTTTTCGCTAGGCGGCCGCCTCGTCGAGAGCCTGATTGACGAGGCGGTCGGCCTCGGCGTTCTGCTCGCGGCGCACGTGACGGATGGACCACCGGTCGAAGGCCGTCAGCGCGGCGCGCACCTCCTTGTGAAGCTCGGCGAGGTTCGCGTCCTTGACGCGGTACTCGCCGAGGACCTGCTTGACGATCAGCTCCGAGTCGCCGACGAGGTCGACCTCGCAGGCGCCGGCGGCGGCGGCGCGCTCGATTCCCAGCAGCATCGCTTCGTACTCGGCGACGTTGTTGGTCGCGCGACCGATGACCTTCGCCGCGCGATCGATCACCTCGCCATCCGGCGTGGCGACGACGGCGGCCACGGCCGCCGGCCCAGGATTGCCCCTGGCGCCCCCGTCCACATTGACAACCACCCGTGCAGCCACGATGCGGCAACGTACCAGCGGTCGTGTCCCGAATCCGTCCCTGGCTGACCCCGCGCCTCGAGCAGCTGCGCTCCGTGGCCCCCAACCTCGTCATCGTCGCCCTTGCGGCGACCATCTCCTGGCTGGTCGCCAAGCAGCTGTTCAGCGACCGCAACGCCTTCTTCGCGCCCGTGGCCGCGATCCTCACGCTCGGCCTCACGGTGGGCCAGCGAGGGCGCCGGGCCGCCGAGATCGCGATCGGCGTCTCGCTCGGAATCGCGATTGCCGATCTGCTCGTCTATCTGATCGGCGCCGGGACATGGCAACTCGGCGTGATCGTGCTCCTCGCGATGTCGGCCGCCGTCCTCGCCGGCGGAGGTGTCCTGCTCGTCAACCAGGCGGCCGTCTCAGCCGTACTCGTCGTCGCGCTAGCAGCGCAGAACGGCTTCAACGGCACGCGTGTGCTCGACGCGTTCATCGGCGCGGCGATCGCCCTGCTCGCCAACGCCCTGATCCCCTCCAACCCGCTGCGCATGGTGCGGGAGCGATCCGATCCTCTGCTGCGCGGACTCGCGCGGGCACTGGAGACGATCGCCGACGCGCTCGAGCGCCACGACCTCGAGGTCGGTCGCGACGCGCTGCGCCAGGCGCGTTCGCTCGAGCCACAGATCGGCGAGCTCCGTGAGGCCCTCGCGGCCGGCCACGAGACGACCGCCCTCGCCCCCACCCGACGACCGGACCGCGCCCTCCTGCGCCCGTACGGCAACGCCGCCGACCAGATCGACTACGCCATCCGCAACACCCGCGTGCTCGCGCGGCGAGCCATCAGCGCGATCGAGACCGGTGATCGCGTACCGGAATCGGCGCTCGTCGCGATTCGCAAGCTGGCACAAGCCGCGCCGTCGCTGTCCTCCTACCTCTCCGACCCCGACTCGATCGAGGAGGTCGAGCGCGTGGTCCTCGATGCCGCCGCGAGCGCGACCGCGGCGCTCGAGGTCACCGGCAACCTCTCCGCAAACGTGATCGTCGGGCAGGTCCGCGCGATCTCCGTCGACCTGCTCGGCGCCCTCGGGGTCGAGGGCGAGGAGGCACGCGAGGCGGTGCGAGGGGCGCGGGCCGCCGCGCTCGGTCCTGGGTAGGGTGGCCCGGTGGCGAACTCTCTGCGCTCCCGTCTTGCCCTGGCCATCGTCAAGCGACGGCTGCCGTCGCTCGTCGCCGCCGACCCGGTCGCCGACCTGCCCGATGGGCTGCACGTAGCGATCGTCGGGTCCGGCTCGCCGCTCCCCGACCCAAAGCGCGGAAACCCCTGCGCCGCGGTGATCGCGGGCGGGCGCGTGTACGTCGTCGACGCCGGTGAGCGCTCCAGCGAGACGATGAACCGGATGCAGATCGCCCCGAACAGGATCGCGGCGATGCTGTTGACCCACTTTCACTCCGATCACATCGGCGGAATCGCGACGGTGAACCTCCAGCGCTGGGTCGCCGACGCTGCGACGACCCCAATGCGGGTCATCGGTCCGCCCGGAGTCGACCGGGTGGTCGGTGGCCTCAACGAGGCCTACGCCCTGGATCGGGGCTACCGCACCGCGCATCACGGCGAGCAGATGACCCCGTCGGCCACCGGTGCGATGGTCGCCGAGACGTTCTCCTTCCCCGACGGCGCCGACTCGGCGGTGGTGCTCGAGGAGGACGGGCTGAAGGTGACCGCGTTCGTCGTCGAGCATCCCCCGATCGTCCCCGCGGTCGGCTACCGCTTCGACTACCGGGGCCGCAGCGCCGTGATCAGCGGCGACACGATCCTCACGCCGGCACTCGTCCGCGAGTCCAAGGGCGCGGACCTACTCGTCCATGACGCGCTCTCGGTCGAGCTCTTGATGATGGTCTCCGACGCGGCGCGTGAGGCTGGCCAGACCGTCCGCGCCCAGATCCTCGCCGACGTGCCCGACTACCACGCGACCGCGCCAGACGCCGCGGACGCGGCCCGCGACGCCGGGGTTGGCGCCCTCGCGATCACCCATATCGTGCCGCCGCTGCCGCTCAAGGGGCTCGAGGACATCTTCCTCAAGGACGCCCGCGAGCGCTTCACCGGCCCGCTGTGGCTCGCGCGCGACGGCGATCTGTACGGCCTGCTCGCGGGCGGCGACGCCGTCGAGCGCAGCCGCATGTTCCGCTAGACCGCTGCCTCCTCCTCGGCCTTCGCCTCGGCGATCACCTTCTGGGCAATGTGGCCCGGGACCTCGTCGTAGCGGAGGAAGTCCATCGTGTAGTCACCGCGACCGCCGGTGATCGCACGCAGATCCGGTGCGTAGTCCAACACCTCGGCCATCGGCACCTCGGCCTTGATCTCGGTCGCGGTGCCCTTTGGCTCCATCCCCAGCGGGTGGCCGCGGCGTGAGTTGAGGTCGCCGATGACGTCGCCGACCGCGTCCTCGGGAACCGAGATCGTCATCTCCATGATCGGCTCCAGCAAGTACGCGTCCGCCTCGGCGACGGCCTGCTTGAAGGCCATCGAGCCGGCGATCTTGAAGGCCATCTCCGAGGAATCGACGGTGTGGTGCTGGCCGTCGTAGAGGCGGACCTTGACGTCCTTCATCGGATAGCCCGCGAGAACGCCGCCGGTCATCGCCTCGACGATCCCCTTCTCGACCGCTGGGATAAAGCCGCCGGGGATGACGCCGCCCTTGATCGCGTTGACGAACTCGAAGCCCTCGCCGTGCTCGGCGGGCTCGATCTCGATGTGGCAGTCGCCGAACTGGCCGCGCCCGCCCGTCTGCTTCTTGTAGCGGCCGTGGGCCTTGGCGGACCGTCGGATGGACTCGATGTAGGGCACCTGCGGAGGGTGCAGCACGATCTCGGCGCCGAAGCGCTCCTTCATCCGGTCGACGATCACTTCGACGTGGATCTGCGTGAGCCCGGCGATGATCTGCTCGCCCGTCTCGGGGTCGCGGTGGACGTCGAGGGTGGGATCCTCCTCGGAGAGCCGCCGCAGCGCGCTGGCTGCCTTCTCGTCGTCGCCCTTGCTCTTCGGCTCGAAGGCGAAGGCCATCACGGGCGCCGGCAGGTCGAGTGGCGGGAAGTGCACCGGCGTCTCCTTGGCGGCCAGGATGTCGCCGGCGCGGGTCTCGCGAAGCTTCGGGACCGCGCCGATGTCGCCGGGGCCTAGCTCTGCGATCGGCGCCATCTCCTTGCCCTCGGGCGCGGCGAGCTGGCCGATGCGCTCCTTCTCGTGGCGGGTGACGTTGAGCGCGTGCGAGTCGGAGGCGAGCACGCCTGAGTAGACGCGCAGCATGTTGATCCGGCCCGTGTAAGGGTCGGCGGTGGTCTTGAAGGCGTAGGCGAGCAGCTCCCCCGACTCGTCCGGCTCGATCGTGACCGCCTCGTCGGAGGCGCCGATGGCGGTGACCGCGCCGCGCATCGCGGGCGAGGGCAGGTCCTCGACCAGCGCCTGCAGCAGCCGGTTCGTGCCGAGGTTCTTGGTCGCGACCCCGCAGGTGACCGGGAACAGGTGGCCCTCGCAGACGCCCTTCTTCAGCGCCGCGACGATCTCGGAGTGGTCGATGTCCTCGCCCTCCAGGTAGCGCTCCATCAGCGCGTCGGAGTTCTCGGCGACCTCGTCCATGAGCTTCTCGCGGTACTCCTCGGCCTGTGCCTGAAGCTCTTCGGGAATCTCGATCTGCTTCGAGCTGTTGCGCCCCTCGCCCTCGTACTCGAAGGCGGTCATGTCGATCAGGTCGATCACCCCGCGGACCTCGTGCTCGGAGCCGATCGGGATCTCGGTCGCCACGACGTGCGGACCGAACGCCGACTTGAGCGATTCCAGCGTGCGGAAGAAGTCGGCGCGCTCGCGGTCGAGCATGTTCACGAAGACCAGCCGCGCCAGGCCCTCGGTGTTGGCGCGGCGCCAGAGTCGCTCGGTGTGGACCTCGACGCCCATCACGCCGTTGACGACGAAGACCGCTGCGTCCACCACGCGCAACGCGGCGAGCGTGTCCGCCACGAAGCTCGGCTCGCCGGGGGTGTCGATCATGTTGACCTTGCGCCCGTCGTGCTCGAACGAGGTCACCGCAGCTCCGATCGACATCCCCCGGGTCTGCTCATCGCTCTCGAAATCGCAGACGGTCGAGCCGTCCTCAACGCGCCCGAGGCGGTTCACCACCCCCGACTCGAAGAGGATCGCCTCCGCGAGACTCGTCTTACCGCTGCCCCGATGACCGACAAGCGCGACGTTGCGGATGCGGTCGGGGGCCTTGTGCGGCATGAAACGGACCCTATCGACCGAGCCTTAAAGCGTGAAGCGTGACCTCAGGCCGATCACGGCCTTGGTGTGCAGCTGGGAGACACGGGACTCGGTCACGCCGAGGACCTCGCCGATCTCGCGAAGGGTCAGGTTCTCGTAGTAGTAGAGGGCGATCACGAGCCGCTCGCGCTCGGGCAACGACTCGATCGCGTCGGCCAGGCGATCCTTGAGCTCGGACGCCGCGGCCTCGGACTCGGGGTCGACAGCGCCCGGATCCTGAATCGTGTCGAGGATCGAGACCTGGCTGCCGCCCTCCGGGTCGGCGAAGGTCCAGAGGTCGTCGAGCGCCAGCACCGACGAGTTGGCGATCTCGAGCAGGATGCCCTGGAACTCCTCGACCGTGACCTCGAGCTTGACCGCCATCTCCTCGTCGCTCGGGGAGCGCAGCAGCTCGGCCTCGAGCGCCGAATGGGCCTTCTCGACCTGGCGGGCGCGGGCGCGTACCGAGCGCGGCACCCAGTCGAGCGAACGCAGCTCGTCGATGATCGCGCCCTTGATCCGGGCGACGGCGAAGGTCTCGAACTTGATCTCGCGCTCGGTGTCGAAGCGCTCGATCGCGCCGATCAGGCCGAGCAGGCCGTAGGAGATGAGGTCGGACTCCTCGACGTGCGAGGGCAGCCCTGAGGCCATGCGGCCGGCGATGAACTTGACCAGCGGCGAGTACGCGACGACGAGGCGCTCGCGTGCCTTGTCGTCACCATCAACCTTGTATCGCCGCCAGAGCTCACGTAGCTCGACCGCCTTGACGTTGGTCTCCATTACTCCATTACTCCTATACCCGTCCGTGGAAGGCTACCCGTAGTCTGGACACCCATCCCATCCTCATGCGCGTGGATGGGACTTTGCGTACTCCTGCCTCAGCCGCGAGGGCTCAACCCGCGTGTAGATCTGCGTGGTCGAGACGCTCGAGTGCCCGAGAAGCTCTTGAATCGCCCGCAGATCCGCTCCCCCTTCAAGCAGATGCGTCGCGAACGAATGGCGGAGTGTATGGGGTGAGATCCGCCCCGCCAGCGCGGCCTCGCGCACCCACTTGTTGAGCCTGCGGCGCACGTCGGAGGCGCTGAGACGGCGCCCGCGGCGACTCACGAAGAGCGCCGGCTGATCGCGTGGCGGACCCAGCGCATGGCGCCCGACGTCCAGATAGCGCCGCAGCGCCGCCTGGGCGGGCTCGCCGATCGGCACCAGGCGGGTCTTCTGCCCCTTGCCGGTCACCCGCGCGATCTCCGACTCGAAGTCGATGCCGTCGAGGTCGAGCGAGACCATCTCCTCCGCCCGCAACCCGCTCGAGTAGGCGAGCTCGAACAGCGCTCGGTCTCGTACCTCGAGCGGCGTTCGCGCCGGAATCCGATCGAGCAGTTCGGCGACCTCGTCGCGCGCGAGCACCCGGGGCAGGCGTGAATCGGTCTTGGTCGGCGGCAGCAGGTCGGCCGGGTTGGCATCCGCGTGGCCGGTCGTGACGAGGTGCGCGTGAAGACCTCGCGTCGCCGCGAGCTTGCGCGCGATCGTCGTGCGCGCCAGCCGGCGCTCGGACAGCACCGCGGCAAAGCGACGAAGGTCGCGGTAGACCAGCTCCCCCGGCTCGCGACCCTGGGCGGTCGCCCAGTCGGCGAGCTCGAGCAGGTCGCGGCGATAAGCGCGCAGCGTCGCCTGGGAGGCGCCGCGGGTGGTCAGCTCCGACGCGTAGCCGTCGAGCGCACGCTCCCACTGCGGGCTCAGTTCGAGCTCGTCGGCAGGCGTCGCCTGCAGGGCGGTCCGATCCGTCATCGGAAGGCACTTTCGTCGCCTGAGCCCGGTCGCCTGCTCACGCAAGCGGTTTCGCGGCTAGCCGATGTAGACAGGCGTGCCGACCGGAGTCCGGTCGTACAGGTCCTCGACGTCGGGCACGTCCATGCGGATGCAACCGTGCGACGCCGCGGAGCCGAGGGAGTCGACCTCCGAGGTTCCGTGGAAGCCGACACCGTCGGTGACGCCCATCCAGCGGGCCTTAAGCGGGTTCTCGGCGGTGCCGCCTGCGACGGTCGTGCCGCCGAGCTCGCCGGCCCAGGGCGAATTCGGGACGCTCCATACCGGATCGACCTGCTTGTCCTGGATCGCGAAGAGGCCCGTCGGCGTGGGGTAAGCCGGCTGGCCGACGGCGACCGTGTACTTCTTGACCGGCTTGAGGTCCTTCCAGAGCGTCACCGTGAAGGTCGATTGGTCGACGGTGATGTAGGTCGGGTACTGCGCGGCGAGGTCGGCCTTGCTGACCTCCGGCTGCACCTCGTCGACCGGAACCGTGACCGCTGCGATGGCTGGTGCGCTGGATCACCGACTCGATCCGCTGGCGCAGCGCCTCCTTGTCCACGCTGATCCCCGGATGGCCGGCCACACCGTTGAGCGAGACCGACGTCGGCTCGATCGTCGCATTGGCCGGCTCGGTGTCCACCTCGGCGGCGACCTTGTCGATGAAGTCGTCGATCGCGTGGTTTGAGTAAGTCGTCTGCGGCGAGATCGCGAGATCCACCTCGCCCCCGGTGGCGTAACGCCACACGCGGCCCGGGATCCCGCCCTCGCGGCTCTTGGCGAGCGCCTCGTCGACCATGCCGTCGACGTTCGAGCTGATCTCGAGCTTCTCCGAGCTGAGCTGGTACTTGACGCCGTCGTAGGTGACGGTGACCTTGCGGCGAAGCGGCGCGACGAGCTCCTTGTCAACCGCCTGGCGCGCCTCGTCGGCGGTCATACCGCCGACGTCCACCCCGCCGATCGTGATCCCCTCGGCGATCTTGTCGTTGCGAGTGGAGTCCCAGGCGTACGCACCAACCGCAGCGAGCAGCAGGATCGCAACCAAGAAAACGACGCCTATTTGAAGCTTGCGCACCAAGGGGACACTGAGTGTAGGCAGCGTCCCGCCTGCCATTCACGCGGCCGTTGCGCCTGCAAAGAGTTCTTCAGCTCAGATGCCGAGCGGCTCTGAGTCGGCGGCCACGCCCCCGCTCTCGCGCTCGCGGCGCACGTGCGGGCTCCAGCGCAGGAACTCCTCGACCTCCCGCTCGTAGCGATAGGTGTCGTCGCCGGCGCGGGCGCGGAGGATCGGCGCCAGCCGCAGGTGCTCGCCGAGGCGGATCACGGTCTCGCGCGAGGTGAAGCCGTAGCGAAAGCCGGTCGCCTTGAACTGCCGGTTGTCGACGCCGCGGCCAAAGCGCAGGAGGTGCTCCATCTCGACGGGGATCCTCAGGCCGAGCCGGCGCAGTGGGCCGATCAGCAGGCCGAGCCCGATGGGCGGCAGCACCGGCGCCGCACGCTTGCCGAGCAGGTCGATCGCCTCCGACAGGGCGAGGACGCCGTCGCCGGCGACGTTGTAGGTGCCGGGGATGTCCTGGATCGCCGCGTGCTCGAGCGCATGGACGACATCGTCCTCGTGCACGAACTGCACGCGGGGGTCGAAGCCCAGGAGCATCGGCACGACCGGCAGCGCGAACATCCGCGTGAAGGCTGTTTCGACGTCGGGCCCGAGCACGCTCGCGCAGCGCAGGACGGTGACGCTCGTGTCCGGCTGCTTAGCGGCGAACTCGGCGACAGCCGACTCGGCCTCGACGATGTCGCGCTCCAGCCGCGAGCCCGGCGGGTGCGGGCGGCGCATGCGCTCAGTGAAGAAGGCCGGGTCGTCCTGCTCGGAGCCGTAGTAGTGCGTGGAGCTCTTGAAGACGAACCTGCGCACCGGCGAGTCCGGCCCCGAGCAGCCGGCGAGGATGTTCATCGTCCCGATCACGTTGTTCTCGTGAAGATCGCGCTCGGAGCTGAGCAGCCCGTTGACCGACAGGCGGGTGTCGACGACCGTGTCGATCTCCGCCGCGCGGACGATGCGCTGCAGCAGCGAGTGCTGGTTGGTGACCTTCACGAACTCGGTGCGCTCGAGCTCGAGCGTGGGCTCGCGCGAGTCGACTCCGATGATCGCCTCGACCTGTTCGAAGCCCTCGAGCGCCTGCGCCAAACGGCCGCCCCAGTACGTGGAGAGACCCGTGATCAGAACCCTCATCCGAACCACACGCTCTTGCGCTTGGCGATCATGTCGTTGACGTTCTCCTGGATCCGCGCGCGGATTTCCTGCGCCACGGTCTGCACGAGCGCCTTGTCGTTGACGCCCTCGGCGCCGCCCAGCTCGACGGTGTCGATGGGCTCCAGGAAGCGGATCTTGAACTTGGCCGGCAGGTAGCCGAGCATCCCGAGGGGCCCGAGCCAGGGGAACGTCGGCGTCAGCGGGAAGTAGATGAGGCCGGTGAGCTTCTGCAGCGCCGGGACCTGAGCGAAGATCGGCGCGGCCTCCTCGGCGCCGACGACGCAGAGCGGCACGATCTTGGCCTCGGCGCGCATCGCCGCCTCCACGAAGCCGCCGCGGCCGAAGCGACGGAGGCGGTAGCGGTCCTTGTAGAGCTTCTCCGTGCCCTTGCGGCCCTCAGGAAAGACGAGCACGAGCTGCTGCTCGTCGAACAGCAGGCGGTGGACGTTGGCCGGATGCGCGGCCACGCCCCCGATCTTCGGGATCAGCATCGAGAAGCCCGGATAGCCCTTGAAGAAGTGCTCGACCGTGAGGTACAGCGGCCTCGGGGTCGGATGCTCCTCGCGGATCGCCTTGGCGATCATCGCCGCGTCGGGCGGCAGCGCGCCCGAGTGGTTGGACACGAGCAGCGCACCCCCCTCGGCCGGAACGTTCTCGATCCCCTCGATCTCGGCGCGAAACCAGTAGCGGTAGAAGAACTCGATCAGGGTCGCGTCCATGAAGCCCTCGACCCGCTCCGAGCGGCCCCAGTCGTCGAGCTGGCGATCGGGCTCGATTGCCGGCAGCAGGTCGCGCATCTCCTCGCCGTTTCGGCGCGCGGGCAGACGGTCGGCGCGCGACTCATGCTGCTCGCCCTCGGGCAGGGTCTGATCGCGGTCCGTCAGTGAAGTTCGCCGGGCCATTAGGTGGCAGTATGGCGAGCCGATGCCAGGCCGCGGCCGATCAGCAGCGAACGCGCGCGCTAGGAGCGCACGACTTCCCCGGTTCGAGCCGTTCGGGCCCAGGCCGGACCCCTCCGAGGCCGACGGCCCAGACCCGTACGGCAACCCCCACCCCGAGTGGCTGGCGATCGATTGGCGCGCGCTGCTCGACGACGTCGAGGTGGGGGGCGAACGCGTCCATTACGTCGAATCGGGCCCGATCGAGCCCGAGGAGGCCCCCGCGATCCTCCTCGTACACGGACTCTCGGGCTGCTGGCAGAACTGGCTGGAGAACATCCCGCACCTGGCGCGCCGCCACCGCGTTGTCGCCCTCGACCTTCCCGGGTTCGGCGCCTCCCCGATGCCGGCGAGCTGGGAGATCTCAATCCCCAACTACGGCCGGCTCATTACCGACTTCTGCGACGAGATCGGCCTCGGCGAGGCGGTCATCCTCGGCCACTCGATGGGCGGGTTCGTCGCGGCCGAGGCGGTCATCAACGAGCCCGAGCGCTTCCAGCGTCTCGGCCTCGTCTCATCGGCCGGGGTCTCGAGCGCGCGCCTGCGGCGCGAGCCGACCGAGGTGTTCGCGCGCATGGCCACGGCGGCGACGCCCCTGGTGATGAGCATGCAGACGCGCTCGTTCCGCCGTCCGCGCGCACGCGCCCTGGCCTTCCGCGGCCTCGCTCGCCATCCGCACCTCCTGCGTCCCGAGATCCTCTGGGAGTTCTTCGACGGCGGCACTCGCGGCGACGGCTTCGCCGATGCCCTCACCTCCCTCGCCGGCTACGACATCCTCGACCGCCTCGAGGAGGTCGAGCTGCAGGCGCTCATCGTCTGGGGCCGCAACGACTACGTCGTCCCCCCTGCCGACGCCGCCCAGTACTCCCGCCGCCTGCCCAACTCGAAGACCGTGATCTTCGACGACTGCGGCCACATCCTCCAGGCCGAGCGCCCGGTGCGCTTCAACCGGCTGCTCGACGGCTTTCTGGCCTAGCCGCCTCAGGTAGCGCAGGCGGAGCGGACCTGGTCCTTCGCCTTCTTGACTTTGTTCTTCGCCTTGGCGATCGCCTTGTCGGAGGCGTGGTGCTGTCTCAGCCTCTTGAGCTTCGCCTTGACCTTCGTGAGCTTGTCGCGCGCATTTGTGCAGGCGGGAGATTCTCCCGGGGCCGCGGCGCCCGTATCGAGGCGCAGCGCATTGGCGGCGGCCACGAGCTCGTCAGACGTGAGCCCGTCGTTGCCGTTCGCATCGATGCAATCCAGCAGAGCCCGCGAGAACTCAGCCGACGAGCACTCGGGAGCGCCGGGCTGGTGAATGGCGGCGAGGTATGTGCCGAGCAGCTCGTTACCGGGCGTCGGGGTCAGCACCGGGTCGTACGCGTCCCAGAAGCTGCGGTAGTCCTTAGAGCTCCCCGGGAGCACCGGGGCGTTGCCGTTGCTGGCAAAGAGTCCGAGGTGCGAGCCGCTACCCGAGTTCAGACGAGCCGTGGCAAGAGTGTTGATGAAGCGGCTGAGCCCGGTGCCGGCCTGGGCAAGCTCAGGGTGGCGATTGAGCTGGCGCAGGTAGACCAGGCTGTCGAGTGAGTTGTTGGTCGCCTCCTCGTACGCGGATCCGTTCTGCGTGTCCTGGTGAAGCGCTTCGTGAGCGAGCACGCTCGTGAACAGGAACGGATTGTCGGCCGTGTAGTCGTCGTTCAGCTCGATCTCGGTCTGGCCGGAGTTCGTTGTCGCCGCGTAGCCGTAGACGGTCGTGGGCGTATTCGCGTAGACGACCCGCGTCACCATCGGCTGGCCGCCCGGGGTCGTCGCGGAGAGGATGTGAGCGATCGCTGGCTCGCCGATGGTGCCCGTGAGCGCCGCGAGCGCCGCCCGGGCACTGGGGGCCGCGACCTTGGCCTTGGCAGCGTCAGAGTCGTAGACCGCTCGCGCTTCAGCGCGAGCCGCCGGGTCGCTCGGAAACTCCGCCAGCAGATAGGCGTCGAGCAACTGTCCGGCCTGCGCCTCATCCGGCCCCGGGCCCGAGGCTGTAGCCGTCGCAGGCGCGTTGGGGTAGAAGCCCGAGTCCATGAATGCCAGGTCGGTCGGCGCAAACGGCCGACCGGCGAGAATTTCGTCGGGCGTGGCCGCTGCAGCCGTGGAGCACGATACGCCGACGCCAAGCGCAGCCGCGACGAACAGACCGACCCCCCTTGCACGGGTCGAGACACCGATGCCCATTTCGCGACCCTAATCCGGACCTCGGTGGTCCGTCAAGGGAGGCCGTGAGGTCAGCCCGTGATCGCGCCGAGGCTCGCCGAGCCGACGGTCTTCGCGTACTTGGCGAGCACGCCGCTCGTGAACTCGGGCTCTGGCGAGACGTAGGCCGCGACGCGCTCGGCGATCTCCTCGTCGGAGAGGTCGACCGAGAGCTCGCGCTTGTCGACGTCGATCGTCACCGTGTCGCCGTCGCGAAGCGCGGCGATCGGGCCGCCCTTGGCGGCCTCCGGAGCGACGTGGCCGACCATCAGCCCGCGCGTCGCGCCCGAGAAGCGCCCGTCGGTGAGCAGCGCGACCTCCTCGCCGAGCCCCTCCCCCACGATCGCCGCCGTCACCTGCAGCATCTCGCGCATCCCGGGCCCGCCGGCCGGGCCCTCGTTGCGGATGACGACGATGTCGCCCGCCTCGATCCCGCCGGCCTTGAGCGCCTTGAAGCACTCCTCCTCGCCCTCGAAGACCTTCGCCGGGCCGGTCTGGCCCATGCGCTCGGTCCCGGCGACCTTGATCACCGCGCCCTCGGGGGCGAGGTTGCCGCGCAGGATCGCGAGGCCGCCCTGCTTCTTCAGCGGCGCGGCGGCCGGCAGCACGACCTCCTGGCCGTCGGCCTCGTGCGCGTCGTCGGCCTCCTCGCCGATCGTGCGGCCGGTGACCGTGATCTCGTCGCGATGCAGCAGGCCGAGGTCGTCGAGGCGCTTGAGGATGAGCGGGCACGCCGCCGGCGCGGTAGAGGTCGGTGGCGACGAAGCGCCCGCCCGGCTTGAGGTCGGCCAGCAGCGGCGTCTGCGACGAGATCCGCTCGAAGTCGTCGATCGTCAGCTCGAGACCGGCCTCGCGCGCGACCGCGAGCAGGTGCAGCACGCCGTTGGTCGAGCCGCCCGACGCGGTCACGCACGCGATCGCGTTCTCGAGCGAGTTGTGCGTGATCACCTTGCTCGGGCGCAGGTCGTCGACAAGCACGCGCATGACCATCTCCCCCACCTTCTCGGCGACGGTGTTCTTCTCGTCGTCCGCCGCCGGGACCATCGCGGCGCCGCCGGGCGAGATGCCGAGCGCCTCGAACGCGCAGGCCATCGTGTTCGCCGTGAACTGCCCGCCGCAGGCGCCGGGGCCCGGGCTGGCTACGTCCTCGAGCGAGCGCAGCTCCTCGTCGGTCATGTTGCCCGCCGCGTGCGCGCCGATCGCCTCGAAGACGTCGACGATCGTCACGTCCTTGTCGTGCCAGCGGCCCGGAGCAATCGAGCCTCCGTAGAGCAGCACGCCCGGAATGTCGAGGCGGGCAAGCGCCATCACGGCGCCGGGGATCGTCTTGTCGCAGGCCGCGAGCGTGACGATCGCGTCGAACTGGTAGCCGCGCGCCATCAGCTCGATCGAATCGGCGATCACCTCGCGGCTCACCAGCGAGGCCTTCATCCCCTTCGTCCCCATCGTGATCCCGTCGGAGATCGCGACCGTGTTGAACTCCATCGGCGTCCCGCCGGCGGCCCGGACGCCATCCTTGATGTGCTCGGCCAGCCCGCGCAGGTGGAAGTTGCAGGGCATCGCCTCGGTCCACGTGTTGGCGATGCCGATCGTCGGCCGGCTCAGCGACTCGTCGTCGTGGCCGATCCCCTTCATGTAGGCGCGCGCGGCGGCGCGGTCGGGTCCGTCGAAGACCGCTGCGGATCGGGGGCGTGGTAGCGAGGCGTTCGAGCTCATGCGGCAATAGAAGCAGCCCGCCACCGCTTCAGGCGTTCGAGGTCGCGCCGCACGTGCTCGGGGTCGATCTGGTGGCCCGGCGGATCGACGTTCGCCGTCGCCATCAGCTCGCGCTCGCCACCGCTGATCGCGATCCACTTCGCGAGCACATCGTCGGCCTCCGGCAACCGCTCGCCGGCGTCCTCGAAGCGCACGCAGAACTCCGTCAGCAGGCGGCCCGTTGCGGTCTCGTAGGCCACGAGCGGCCGGTGCGGATAGACGAGGTACGCGTAGCCGCTGTCAGCGTCGCCGCGACCCGCGACGCTGATGAAGCCGAGCTCCTCGTAGGCGCGGAAGTCCTCGTCCGAGAGGACCGAGCGCATCAGCTCGCGCGCCCTCTGCTCAGGTATCGAGGCGCTCATCCGCCGGCGGCCGGCGGGAAGAAGATCACCCGCTCGGCATCGCGCGGGACCTCGGCGAAGTCGCGCACGATCGTCGCCTCGCGTCGCCCGCCGGTCTCGGTCGGCACCGCCGCCACTAGGCCCTGATCCAGCTGGCGGCGAAACTCGGCGATCAGCCGCTCCTCGTCGGAGGCGAGCTCGGGATCACCCTCCGCAAGCAGGAGGTCGCCATGACCGGCCTTCATCCGCACGAGTCGCACCCAAGGGATTATGGCGCGGGGGCCGCGCCGCTCCGGCCGCGAGCGATCCCGAACACGTCGACCGGGCCCGTACCCGCGCCCAGCTCGCGCAGGCCGTTGCCGACCGCCTCGGACGCCACCTCCCGGGCCCACCGCGCTGCGTCGGCCAGCTCCTCACCGCGGGCGAGGAAGGCCGCCAGCGCCGACGAGTGCGTACACCCCGACCCGTGCGAGGCGCCGTCCGCGTAACGCGGACCCTCGATACTGATCGCGCCGTCCGCCTCGACGAGCACGTCCGCGCCGTCGTCGGCGTGGCCGCCGGTGATGATCACGGCGCCCGGCCCGTGCGCCAGCAGCGCCTCGCCGAGCTCCCGAGCGCTCGCCCCCTCGCCCAGCCCTGACAGCGCCCGCGCCTCGGCAAGGTTCGGCGTGATCACCCGCGCGCGCGGCAGCACCCGCTCGATGAGCGCCGCCTTCGCCGCCGGCTCCAGGAGCGTCGCGCCGCTCGACGCGATCATCACCGGGTCGACCACCACCGGCGCATCGCCGACCAGCTCGAGGCTCTCCAGCACGGCGTCGATCGTCGTCTCGTCGGCCAGCATGCCGACCTTCACCGCGTCGACGCCCAGATCCGAGGCGACCGCCCGCACCTGCGCGACGATCATCTCCGGCGCCACCGGGGTGACCATCTCGACCCCGACCGTGTTCTGCGCCGTCAGCGCCGTGATCGCCGTCGCCCCGTGGACGCCACAGCGAGCGAACGCCTTGAGATCAGCCTGGATCCCGGCGCCGCCGCCGGAGTCCGAGCCGGCGATCGACAGGCAGACGGGAACTCGATTCATATGTCGATCAATTTAGGCGCTCGATGTCCCACCTCCCGTCATCCCCATCGCCCCCGTGGCTCGAACCCGCCGACCGGGCCGGCGCTCACCAGGCCGAGCAGCTCCAGCCGCGCCAGCGCCACGGCCGCCTCGCCCGCCTCGATCCCGCAGGCCACCGCGATCTGGTCGACCGTCCCGGTCCCGCCCTCGACGAGGTCGAGGATCTCCGCTAGCAACGGCTCGAGCGCCGGTCGCGCCGGCTCACGCTGCTCGACACCAACGCCCAGGAGCGCGTCGAGAACGTCCCGGTAGTCGCGGATCACCGCCGCGCCGTCACGCAGGAGCTGGTTCGTCCCCGTGGCGATGCGGGCATCAACGTGCCCCGGCACGGCGCCGACGCTGCGGCCGAGGTCCAAGGCGACGCGCGCCGTGATGAGCGAACCGGACGGCAGGGCCGCCTCGACGATCACAGCCATCTTCCCGAGCGCCGCCATCAGCCGGTTGCGCTCGCGAAAGTGGTGCTTGCGCGCGTGACTGCCCGGCGGGTACTCGGAGATGACCGCACCGCAGGCCTGGATCTGCTCGTGCAGGCGGCGGTGGATGCTTGGGTAGGCGACGTCGGGGCCGTTGCCGAGCACCGCGATCGTCGTTCCGCCGGCACGCAGAGCGCCGCGATGCGCGGCCGCGTCGATTCCGAGCGCCATCCCGCTCACGACCGTGAGGCCCGCCGCGGCGACGTCGAACGCAAGCTGTTCAGCCACGCGCAGCCCGTAGGCGCTCGCCCGTCGCGCGCCGACGATCGTCACCGCCGTGTCGTGATCGAATCCGGCCAGGGCGCGCCGGTCGCCGACGCCGAACAGCCGCGGAAGGTCGCCTTCGAGATCGGAGAGGCAGTCCGGATAGCCCTCGTCGCCCGGCCCGCAGCGCCACACCCCGCCTGCGGCTGGATTCGCGGCGGCGCTCACGCCATCACCGCCGGTCGAAGGTCACGCCGGCGCAACGACAGCGCCCCGGCGATGTCCTCGGCCTCGACCGTCGCGCGTTCGGCAAGGTCCGCCAGCGTCCGGGCGACGCGGATCACGCGGTCACGCCCGCGCCCGCTGAGGCAGGTCGCCATCCCGGCCTCCTCGAGCAGGCGCGCAGCGTCGCCGGCCACGTCGATTTCCTCGGCGCGGCAGAGCGCATTCGCCGGCGTTCCCCGGCGCAGCTGGCGCTCGCGCGCGGCGAGCACGCGGTCCTGGACGACCGCCGAGCTCTCGCCCGGCTCGGTGAACTCGCGCAGGTCGGGCTGGGCGACGACCAGCGAGATGTCGATGCGATCAGCGAGCGCTCCCGTCAGCCGCGACTCGTAGCTGCGCGTTGCCGCAGTCGTAGCAACGACACTCGCCGGACTCAGGGCCGCGGCCGCACGGGCACGGATTCGCGGCCGCGATCAGCTGAAAGCGCGCGGGCAGCTCGACCGCGTAGCGGGCACGCGCGATGCGCACCGATCCGTCCTCGAGCGGCTGGCGCATCGCCTCGAGCGGTGGCCGGGAGAACTCGGGCAGCTCGTCGAGGAAGAGCACTCCTCGGTGCGCGAGCGTCACCTCGCCCGGGCGCGGCGGATTGCCGCCACCGACCAGCCCGGCCGCCGAGATCGTGTGGTGCGGAGCGCGGAACGGGCGGCGCCCCGAGATCGCGGGCTCGACGGCCAGGCCGCAGGCGCTTGCCACCCGCGCCGCCTCGATGCGCTCCGCCGGGTCGAGCGGCGGCAGGATCGACGGCAGGCGCCGCGCCGCCATCGACTTGCCGGCGCCAGGCGGCCCGCTGATCAACAGGCTGTGGCCACCTGCCGCCGCGAGCTCGAGTGCGTGCCGCAACCCGGGCTGGCCGCGCAGGTCGGCGAGATCGGGACCCGACCTGCCCGTGGCGGCAGACGGCGATGGTTCGGCCGCCCGCGGTTCCGCGGAACCGCCGAGGAGGACCAGCTCTTCGAGGCGGTCGATCCCGATCACCTTGGCCTGCGCAACCAACGCCGCATCGGCCGCCGACGCCGAGGGCACGACGATCGCCCGCACGCCGGCGCGCACGGCCGCCTCGGCCATCGCGAGCGTGCCCGGCACCGGCCGTAAGGAGCCGTCTAGCGCGAGCTCCCCCGCGAGCGCCACGTCATTGAGCACGTGGGGCTCGACCTGCCCGGTCGCCCCGAGCACCGCCGCCGCGAGGGCGAGGTCGAATCCCGGGCCCGCCTTGCGCAGGTCGGCGGGCGCGAGGTTCGCGGTGATTCGTTTCTGCGGGAACTCGAAGCCGCTGTTGACGATCGCCGGCCGCACCCGCTCGCGCGACTCGCGCACCGCGGCGTCGGGCAACCCCACCAGCGTGAACGACGGCAGCCCCATCCGCACGTCCGCCTCGACGCGCACCTCGTGCGCGTCGACGCCGAGCAGGGTGAATGTGCGAGCCACCGCGAGCATCGGACGACGGTAAGCGGCGCCGGCGCGCGGATGGCGCGCAGAAAGTGGCGAGATGGCGCGCGGCCTGTGCCGACTTCGCGCGGCACAGATCCGCCACATCTCGCGCACCACGCGCGCGGCCTCGGGGCACAGGATCAAGCGCGATGACAGCCGCCCGCCAAACCCTCGGCCGCGACGCCGAGGTCCTGGTCGCTCGCAGACTCGAGGCCGCTGGCTGGCGCATCATCGAGCGCAACGCGAGGCCGCCGGGCCTGCGCGGCGAGCTCGACCTGATCGCCGTCGACCGCCACGCGCTCGTGTTCGTCGAGGTCAAGGCACGGCGCGCCGGCTCAGAGCTCGGCCCGGAGCTGCCGGCGATGGCGGTTGGTCCGCGCAAGCGGGCCAAGATCCGCGCCCTTGCCGCCGCGTGGCTACGCGACCGCGGCTATGACGTCCCGCGCCACCGAGACCTGCGCTTCGACGTCGTCGGCCTGCGCCTCGACGGCCAAGGTCGCGTTACCGAGTACGAGCATTTGCGCGCGGCTTTCTGAACGCGAGCGGTCCCGCGGGACCGTTAACCCAGCCGCAGCTGCGAGTAGGCGATCGACGCGAACGAGCGCCGGTGAAGCGGCGACGGGCCGTGTTCGATGATCGCGGCGCGATGCTCGGGGGTCGAGTAGCCGACGTTGCCGTCCCACTCGTAGATCGGGTAGTCGGCGGCGATGCGATGCATGTAGCGGTCGCGCGTGACCTTGGCGATCACGGAGGCGGCGGCAATCGCGGCGCTGCGGGCGTCGCCGTCGACGACGGGCCGGTGCTCCACCGCGCAGCGCTTGCCGAGGGGGAAGCCGTCGGAGAGGCAGATCGCGCCCGGCACCGCCACGCGCTCGAGCGAGCGCCCGAGCGCCTCGAGGTTGGTGATGTGCAGGCCGCGGGCGTCGAGGCCGCGGACACACCGGATCGTCACTGCCACCTTCGCGGCGGCCCGGATCACGATCGGGTAGAGCGTCTCGCGCTGCTCGGCGGTGCGCTGCTTGGAGTCGTCGAGATCGCCCAGCGCCCGGCGATCGCGCATGCTGAGGTTCTCGTAGTCGAGCAGCACCCCGGCGGCGACCAGCGGCCCGGCCAGCGAGCCCCGCCCCGCCTCGTCGGCGCCGGCGACGAACCGACACCCGAGCTCGCGGTCGAACTTGAAGAGCTTCGCCGCGCGGCGGCGACGGCGCTGGGCGGCCTTCCTGGCTGCGCCGGAATTCCCTGAGGGCTTAGAGGGTGCCGATTCGGTCGGGCGGCCAGTAGGTGAGGATGGCCTGCCCGACGATCCAGTCTCGGGGGACGGGTCCCCAGAAGCGGCTGTCGTCGCTGTGTCCACGGTTGTCGCCCATCATGAAGTAGTGATCCGGCGGAACGGTGATGGGATCGCGGAAATTGCAGCCGACGCCGGACGTCGGAGCGCACGGTCTGATCGTCCAGTCGCCATTGACCGGCTGGCCGTTGACGATCGGGATCCCGTCATCGACCTCCAGCGTGTCCCCGGGGCCGGCGACGACGCGCTTGATGAAGCTGTCGTCGGCCTCCCGCGGATCGTTCATCGGGCAGACCTGATCGTTTTTGTGCGGCACCGTGCAGCTCGGCCCGCTGTTGGCCGTCGCTGAGAACGGCGGGTGAAAGACGACCACGTCGCCCACCGACGGATCAGACCCGAGGTGGTGTGAGATCCGGTTGACCAGCACGCGCTGGCCGATGTCGAGCGTCGGCTCCATCGAGCCGGACGGGATCTGGTACGGCTTGACCGCGAGCGCCTGGATGCCGAGCGCAAGCAGGATCGCCGCGATGACGATCACGACGATCTCCATGACGGCACCGAGGGTGCTCTGCGGGCGCGGGATCAGGGCGGGCATTGCTGCCCCCGCCTAGAGCGTGCCGATGCGGTCCGGCGGCCAGTAGGTGAAGAAGGCCTGGCCGATGATCCAGTCCCGTGGCACCGGCCCCCAGAATCGGCTGTCATCGCTTGCCCCACGGTTATCGCCCATCATGAAGTAGTGATCCGGGGGGATCGTGATCGGCTTCGGGAAGTCGCAATCCCCCGAGCCCGTGGCATGGGCGGATCTCGAAATCGCCCTCATACGGCTTGCCGTTGACGATCGGAATGCCGTCCTTGATGGCGAGCTGGTCGCCGGGCAGCCCGACCACGCGCTTGATGAAGTTGGTGTCGCCCTCCTCGGGCGTCGGCAGCGCGCAAGCCTCGCCCTTCTTCTGCGGAGCGCCGCACTGGTTGTTGTCGGCGCCGGCGGGCGGATGGAAGACGATGACGTCACCTCGGTCGGGATCGTCGCCCAGCCGGGTAAAGATTCGATTTACGAGGACTCGTTGGCCGACATCGAGCGTCGGCTCCATCGACTCCGAGGGGATCTGGTACGGCTTGACGAGAAAGGCCTGGATTCCGAGTGCGAGCCCGATCGCGAGGGCGACGATGACGACGACCTCGACGACCATGCCGAGGGCGGTTGTCGGCTTCGGGATCAGTTGTCGTCCTTGGAATCCTCGGCTTCCGAAGAACTACCGTCCGCCTCCTCGGCTTCGCCTCCGGGGGCGGCCGGGTCGACTGTTGCTTCGCTCAGCTCGGGATCAGCGGTGCTGTCATCCGCAGGGGCATCGGCTTCGCCATCCTCGACGCCCTCATCGCTGCCGCCCTCAGCCTCGGGATCCTCCGGGCTCGCGTGCACGTCGGCCTCCTCCTGGCTGACGCCCTCGGCGTCGATCGCGTCGGGCTCGGGAGCCTCCGCCATGACCAGGTCGTCCTCGATGCCCCAGCGGCGCTCCGCGACGCGAGCGCGCTTGCCGACGCGGCCGCGCAGGTAGTAGAGCTTCGCCCGCCGCACGGCACCGCGCGCGGCGACCTCGATGCGCTCGATCTTCGGCGAGTGCAGTGGGAAGGTCCGCTCGACACCCACGCCGAACGACTGCTTGCGCACCGTGAAGGTCTCGCGCGCGCCGCTGCCCTGGCGGGCGATGACGATGCCCTCGAAGACCTGGGTGCGCCGACGCGTGCCCTCGATCACCTGAAAGTGCACGCGCACCCGGTCCCCCGCCGCAAAGCGCGGAACCTTCTTCAGCTGACGCTGCTCGATGCTCTCGATGATCGTGCTCATAACGAGGAAAAAGCGCGGCACCTCGGTGGGGGCCCGCGCGGGCGTTAGATAGTAGACAACTCGCCACTAATCGTTGCCTAAGAAGGGTCCGAAGCGGGCCTCGCGGCTGCGCTCGAGGCGCCATTCGCGGATGCGCGCGTGATCGCCGGAGAGCAGGATCTCCGGCACCTCCCAGCCGCGATAGGTGGCCGGCCGGGTGTACTGCGGATACTCCGGCCCGCCCTCGAGCGCCTCGGAGAACGACTCCTCCACCGCGCTGTCAGCGTGCCCCAGCGCCCCCGGCAGCTTGCGCAGAACCGTGTCGGCGACGACCATCGCCGCCAGCTCGCCCCCGCTCAGGACGTAGGGCCCGATCGAGATCGCCTCGTCGACGAGGTGCTCACGGACGCGGTGGTCGACGCCCTCGTAGCGCCCGCACAGCAACGCGAGGTGCTCCTCGCTCGGCGAGCTCGGTCGCCAGGCCATCGTCGAGCTGGCGGCCGGATGGCGCGAGCAGGATCCGGCGGCCCGGGCGCTCGGACCCGTACGCATCGGTGAGCGCCTGGTCGACGATGTCGACCCTCAGCACCATCCCGGCGCCGCCGCCGTAGGGGGTGTCGTCGACGACGCGGCCGCTCAGCGTCGAGGAGTCGCGGTAGTTGAAGGTGCGCAGCTCGGAGCCGAGCTCGAGCGCAGTTGCGCTACGTGGCGCTGAGAGCGGAACCAGTCGAACCACTCGGGGAAGAGCGTGAAGACATCAATCTTCAACGATCTCGACCATGACCCGGCCCTCGTCGTGGGCCGTCGCGGCGGCCTTGGCGACGGTGCGGATCGCGTTGGCGACCCGACCCTCGCGGCCGATCACGCGACCGAGGTCGTCGTCGGCGACGTGGACCTCGAGCAGGATGTCGCCGTTCTCGTCGAGCTCCTCGACGCGCACGGCGTCGGGATCGGAGACGAGCGCCTTGACCAGGAACTCGACCAGTTCGCGCATCGGACCGTGGGCTAGGAGCCCGACGCCTGGATGCCCTTGGTGCGCAGCAGGGTCGCGACCGTCGCGCGTCGGCTGCGCGCCGTGGTCGAGCCAGTGGCGCGCGCGCTCCTCGTCGATCTCGATCACCGAGGGGTCGGTCTGCGGGTTGTAGTGGCCGATCGTCTCGATCGTGCGACCGTCGCGCGGCGAGCGCTTGATCGGCGACGACGACGCGCCAGATCGGGTTCTTGCGCGAACCCACCCTTCTAAGCCTGATTCGGACCATTGCGGCGCGGAAGGTTAGCGGGATCGCCGAGTAGCGCATGCCCCGCATCAGCTGCGCGGGGTCGGGCATCTTGCCCTTGGCGAGCTGGGACATCATCTTGCGCATCTGGCCGAACTGCTTGACGAGCTGATTGACGGCCTGGATCGTCGTCCCTGAGCCCTGCGCGATCCGCTTGCGCCGCGAGCCGTCGATCATCGTCGGGTTCGCGCGCTCGGCCGGCGTCATCGAGAGGATGATCGCCTCGAGGCGGTCCAGCTCGCGGTCGTCCATGTCGACCTGGCGCAGCTGCTTCATCGCCTTGCCCATGCCGGGCATCATCCCGAGCACGTTCTGACAGCGGGCCCATCTTGCGCACCTGGCGCATCTGGGTGAGGAAGTCCTCGAGCGTGAACTGCTGCTTGCGGATCTTGCGCTCGAGCTCGGCGGCGCTGCTCGGCGTCGTGGACCTGCCTCGGCCTTCTCGATCAGCGACCGAGCACGTCGCCCATGCCGAGGATCCGCTGGGCCATGCGGTCGGGGTGGAAGCGCTCGAGCTGCTCGATCCGCTCGCCCGTGGACGCGTACATGATCGGCTTGCCGGTGACGGCCTTCGACCGAGAGCGCGGCGCCGCCGCGGGCGTCGCCGTCGAGCTTGGTGAGCACGACGCCGTCGAAGTCGACCCGCTCGGCGAAGCTCTCGGCAACGTTGACCGCGTCCTGACCGGTCATCGCAGTCGAGCACCAGCAGGATGTCGTGCGGCTTGGTCGCGCTTGCGGATCGCGGCCAGCTCGTCCATCAGGTCCTCGTCGACGTGCAGGCGCCCGGCGGTGTCGACGATCAGCACGTCCGTGCCGGCGGAGCGCGCCTGACCCAGCGCCCATTCGGCGATGTCGACCGGGCTGCGCTCGGTGCCCTGCTCGTAGACGGTCGCCCCGGAGCGCTTGCCCATCGTCACCAGCTGCTCGACCGCGGCCGGGCGCTGCGTGTCGCACGCGGCGAGGGCGACCTTCTTGCCGTCGTCGCCGCAGCAGCTTGGCGAGCTTCGCGCAGGCGGTCGTCTTACCCGAGCCCTGCAGGCCGGCCATCAGGATCACGGTCGGTCCCGCTCGACGCGAACGCGAGGTCGCGACCCGGCGCCGCCCATCAGCGCGGCCAGCTCCTCGTCGACGATCTTGACGACCTGCTGGCCGGGGTTGAGCGCGTCGAGCACGCCGGCAGCCGAGACAGCGCTCCTTGACCTGCGAGGTGAACTGCTTGACGACCTTGAAGTTGACGTCGGCCTCGAGCAGCGCGAGGCGAATCTCGCGCATCGCCTTGTCGACGTCGGCCTCGGTCAGCTTGCCGCGGTGCGAACGTCCGAGAGCGTCTCCTGGAGGCGATCTGAGAGCTGGTCGAACACAGCCCGGTGAGGCTACTCGGCCAAGGAGTGCCTCGGCGAACTCCGTCGGGTCGAACGGGCGCAGGTCCTCGATCCCCTCGCCGACGCCGATCAGCTTCACCGGGATCCCGAGCTCGCCGGCGATCGCGAGCGCGATCCCGCCCTTGGCGGTGCCGTCGAGCTTGGTCAGGACGATGCCCGAGATGTCGACCGCACTCGGCGAAGGCCTGCGCCTGGCGCAGGCCGTTCTGGCCGGTCGTCGAGTCGATCACGATCAGCGTCTCGTGCGGCGCGCCCTCGAGGCGCTTGCCGGCGACGCGGTGGACCTTCGTCAGCTCCTCCATCAGGTTGCCGTGAGTGTGCAGGCGCCCGGCGGTGTCGACGATGACCACGTCGGCGCCTCGCGCCTCGGCCGCCGCGAGCGCGTCGAAAACGACAGCGCCCGGATCGCCGCCCGGCGTTGCCCTTGACGATCTCGCGTTCCGGCGCGCTCGGCCCAGGTCTCCAGCTGCTCGATCGCCGCGGCGCGGTAGGTGTCGGCCGCGGCGACGATCACCTCGCAGCCCGAAGCGCTCCTTGAGCACCGACGCGAGCTTGCCGATCGTGGTCGTCTTGCCGGTCCCGTTGACGCCGACGACCATGATCACCGTCGGCGTTTGCGCTGAGGTCGATTCGCGGCGGCTGCCGAGCCGGCGAGCATTCGGCGAGCAGCTCGATCAGCCGTGCGCGGATCGCCTCGGGCCCGCTCACCTGCCCCGCCTCGACCTCGGTCTCGAGCTTGCCGACGACGTCGGCGGTCGCGCGGCACGCCGACGTCGGCGAGGATCAGCGCCTCCTCGAGGCGCTCCCAGGTCTCGACGTCGATCTTGTCGAACAGGCTCGCCGAGAGCTCGGCGCGCAGCGCCTGGCGGCTCTTCGACAGGCGCTCGCGCAGGCGCGCGAAGCGGCCGCCGCGCTCGCGCTCTGGCTCGGCCGCCGCGCCGCGCGCCGTCGCGCCCGATCAGTTCCTCCCACTCCATCGGGGCCGGAGGTTATTCGCCGAGCAGCCGAACGCCGACAGACTCCGCTCGCCGCTTCATCTCCCGATCGAACGTCACGACCGGTTCGTAGTGGCCGTACTCCGCCGCGGCCAGGACGTAGCAATCGACGTAGCTGAGGCCGATGGTCTCGTAGAGCTCGAGCGCGCGTGTCTGCGTGCCGTCGTAGAAGGACATCGCGGTCATGTCGAGTGCCGAGCGCATCATCTCGGCGATTCGCCACCGCTCGACGCCGTACACCGACTCCAGGACAGGCACGAAGCGACCACTACGCGCAGATGCTGGCGAGTGCGAGCGTGATGCCGGCCCGCGGCCCAGATCTCCGCCTGCTCGGCGCCCGAGGCGGCGACAAGAAGCGCCGCCGGCGCGTACCCGAGCAGCAGGCCGAGGTCGTCCGGCGTGTCGTATCCTGCGGAGGGTGACCGGCAGCAGGGCCAACCCGAGCAGCACGAACGGGATACCGATCGAGGAGCCGGATACGAAGCCGAACGCGATCAGAAAGCCGTTGGCCGCATAGGCCCAGAAGCCCCAGTCATGCACGCGTTGCTGCGCGATGAACAGAGGTTACGCCGCGTCGGCCGCGGCTTCGAGCTGGGCCTGCTCGGCCTCGAAGCGGCGCGAGACGATCTTCGTCGCGCCGCCCTTGCCCATCGAGACGCCGTAGAGGACCTCGGCGGCGTCCATCGTGCGCTTCTGGTGGGTGACGACGATGAACTGGGCGCGATCGGAGAAGCGGTTGACGAGCTGCAGGAAGCGGTCGATGTTGGCGTCGTCGAGCGCGGCCTCGACCTCGTCGAGGATGTAGAAGGGCGACGGGCGCGCGAGGAAGACGCTGAAGACGAACGCGAGCGCGACGAGCGCCTTCTCGCCGCCGGAGAGCAGCGACAGGCGCCGCATCGCCTTGCCGGCAGGGGTGACCTCGATCTCGACGCCCTGGGTCGAGAACTCGTCGCCCGAATCACTGCCGTCCGCCTCCTCGGCTTCGCCTCCGGGGGCGGCCGGGTCTGCTGAGGCGATCGGATTCGTCTGATTCGGCCCCGCCCAAGCACGGCTCGCAGCTGGCGGCTGTCGTCGACGAGCCGCAGGCGGCCGCGACCGCCGGGAAAGAGGTGCTCGATCAGCTCCTGGAAGTTGCGCTCCGTCGCCTCGAACGTCTCCTCGAAGGCGGCGTGGATCTTGCGGTCGGTCTCGCGGATCAGGCCCTGGAGCTCGGACAGGGCGCTCTCGAGGTCGGCGCGCTGGGTCTCGAGGCTTTCGACGTGCTCGAGCGCCTGCTCGTACTCGCGCTCGGCAAGGGGATTGACCGGGCCGAGCTGCTCGCGCCGGCGGGCGACGCGGTCGAGCTTGACCTCGATCTCGGTGCGCTCGTCCTCGTCGAGCGCCTCGGTCGCCGGCCCGATCTCGCGCCCGAGGGTCGCCGCGATCTTCGCCAGCTCGGCGGCTGCCTCGCGCGCGGCGGTCGCCCGAGATGCGCGACCCGGACCTCGGCCTCGGTGACCTGCTCGCCGGCCGTACGCAGCTTCGCCTGCAGCTCGGCCTCCTCGCGCGAGCACGCGCGCAGCTGCGCGGTGACGGTGTCCTCCCCGCTCTCGCCGAGCATCTTGCGCTCGAGCGCGTCGGCGCGCTCGCCGGCCGCGTCGCGCGCATCGGCGGCGGCGCCCGAGAGCTCCTCGAGCGCGGCGATCAGATCGGCCTCGCGCTCGATCCGCCCGGCGAGCGAGTCCTGCTGGCGGTCGCCGAGCATGTCCTCAACCCGACGGGCGATCTGCGCGGCGCGCTCGGCCGACTCGCGCACGCGCGCCAGCCCGGCCGTGCGGGCGACGTCGTGCATCGGCCTCCCGTGCCTCGGCCAGCGCCTCGAGCGCCGCGGCGAGCGACTCGCCGACCCGCTCCATCCCGGCGGCGACGGGGTCGTCACCCGCCTTCGCGCCGGTCGCCTTCGCGAGCTCCTCGGCGAGCGCGCCCAGCGCGGCCCGGCGGCGGTCCAGGCCGCGGATCATGTCCGCGCGCCGGGCGGCCAGCGCCTCGGCGCGAACCGAGATCCGCTCGTGTGCGGCGCGAACCGCGGTCAGCCGGCCCCAGGCCTCGGTGCGCTCGCTCTCGCGCTCGGCCAGCTCTGACTCGATCGTGCCGCGCCGCTCGGCGACCACGGCAAGCTTGGAGTCGAGCTCGGCGCGCGCGTCGCGCATGGTGCGCGCGTGCTTCTCGGCGGCGGCGAGCTCGTCGTCGTGGCCATGGAGCTCGGCCGCGAGCAGCTTCGCTCGCAGCTCGGCCGCCTCGCGCTCGAGGCGGGCGTGGATGTCGGCCGCCTCGGCCTGGCGCTTGAGCGGGCGCAGCGTCTTGCGCGCCTCGCGCTCGACGTCGAGCGCGCGGTCGAGGTTGTCCTGGGTGCGCTCGAGCTTTAACTGGGCGCGGCGGCGGCGCTTGCGGTGCTTGCCGAGGCCGGCGGCCTCCTCGACGAGCAGGCGCCGGTCGCGCGGTGCCGACAGCACGATCTCCTCGACGCGGCCCTGGCTGATCACCGAGTGCATCTCGCGGCCGAGGTTGGCGTCGGAGAGGATCTCGATCACGTCGGCGAGGCGGGCGCGGGCGCCGTTGATCCGGTACGAGCCCTCCCCTCCTCTTTCGAGGCGACGAGTGATCGCGATTTCGGAGAAGTCCGCGTTGTCGCCGCCGTCGGCGTCGAGCACGACCTCGACCTCCGCGTAGCGCGACGGGCCCACGCCCTCGCCGCCCGCGTAGATCATGTCCTGCATCGTCTGGCCGCGCACCGAGAGCGGGCTCTGCTCGCCCAGCGCCCACAGCACCGCGTCGGTGACGTTCGACTTGCCGCAGCCGTTCGGGCCGACGATCACGCTGACGCCAGGTGAAAACTCGAGCTTGGTGCGCTCGGCGAAGGACTTGAAGCCCTTGATCGTGATTGAGCTCAGGTGCATGCGTGCGGGCCTCTCTCCGGCGCAAAGACTTCCGTGCGCCTCGGACGGCTAAACGAAGCGTAGAAAAAGGCGCCTCAACGGCGGCGCGGCTCGGCTAACGCCTCACAGGACGGGCTAGCTGAGCGACCGCAGGGCCTGCTCGGCGGCGGCCTGCTCGGCGGCCTTCTTGGACCGTCCGGAGCCCTCGCCGAGCGACTCGCCGTTCACGCTCGCGCGGACCGCGAAGATGCGGTCGTGCGGCGGGCCGGACTCGCCCGTGACCTCGTAGCGCACGCGCGAGCCGCTGCGCGCGAGGCGCTCCTGCAGAGCCGACTTGAAGTCGAGCAGGCGCTCGGAGGCGATCTCCAGCTCGGTCGCGAAGGCGGCGATCGTGGCGGCGGCGGTGACCTCGAAGCCATGGTGCAGGTAGGCGGCGCCGATCACTGCCTCGCATACGGACGCGAGCGCACGCTCGGATGCGAGCAGGGCATCGACGTCGATCCCGCCCTCGAGCTTCTTCGGGGCGACCTCGGCGAGCAGGTCTGGGATGCCGAGCTCGATCGCCACCTCCGCGCAGGCGCGGCCGCTGACCGCCTGGCCGTGCATCTTCGTCAGCCGGCCGATGTCGGCGCGGGGGTAGTTGCGGAAGAGGTACTCGCCGAGCGCGAGGCCGAGCACGCCGTCGCCGAGGAATGCGAGGCGACCGTAGGAGTCGGCGCGGTGATCGACCCAGGACGAGTGCGTCAGCGCCTGGCGGTGCAGATCCTCAGGCAGCGCGTCGAGCAGCTCGCGCAGCGGTCTCGGGCCCGCTGGCGAGATCGGGCTTCGCGGCGCGGCGGCTCCGGCTCCCCCTGCCGAGCCTGCGAATCCCACGCGCCACGGTCCCTATGCCGGGAGCTTCCCGGCGACGAAGTCGACGGCGTCGCCGACGGTCTCGATTCGCGCGGCGTCGGCCTCTGACACGGTGATCCCGTAGGAGTCCTCGAGCTCCATGACGAGCTCGTACAGGTCGAGCGAGTCGGCGTCGAGGTCCTCCTTGAAGCGGGTCGAGTCGTCGATCCGCTCCGGATCGACCTCGAGCTCCGACGAAAGATGCTCGCGCACCTTCGCCATCACCTGGTCACGGTCGAGGCTCAAATCTGGGGTCATTCGCTCCTCCTTCCTATCACGCATCGCCGCCCGTGTCGCGCCGGATTTCTCGAGCAACTCACCCGTGCGCGCG
Source organism: uncultured Solirubrobacterales bacterium (assembly GCA_963796815.1). Classification (GTDB taxonomy): domain Bacteria; phylum Actinomycetota; class Thermoleophilia; order Solirubrobacterales; family 70-9; genus WHSW01. The sequence continues at coordinate 134,201 of CAWCNF010000006.1, read as the reverse complement.
ACCGCATCAACATCTACGGCCCGTGCAGCGAGACGGATCGCGTTGGCGATGCCCTCCGGCCCCGAGCTGCCGTGGCCGACCACGGCTACGCCGCGCAGGCCGAGCAGGATTGCGCCGCCCGTCGTATCCGGGTCCATCTCTCTGCGCAGGCCGCCGAGCGCCGGGCGCAGGAGCAGGCCGCCGACGGTTGCGAGCGGGTTCGAGCGCGCGGCGTCGCCAACCGCGGCGGCGACCGCCTTGGCCGTCCCCTCGAGCGTCTTCAGCACGACGTTGCCGGTGAAGCCGTCGGTGACGATCACGTCGGCGGCGTCGCCGAGCAGGTCGCGGCCCTCGACGTTGCCGCGGAAGTCGATCGCGTCGGCGCCGGCGAGCTCAGAGTGGGCCGTCACCACGTCGTTCGACCCCTTCTTGGCCTCCTCGCCAACCGACAGCAGCGCCACCCGCGGGCGCTCGATCCCGAGCACCGCGGCGCTGAAGGCGGCGCCGAGGTAGGCGAACTGGACGAGGTCACCGGCGCGGGCCTCGGTGTTGGCGCCGACGTCGAGGAGGATCGTCGGTGGCCCCTTGCGGCCGGGCACGGACAGCTGGAGAGCCAGCGCGGGTCGCCGCACGCCGTGCATGCGGCGCAGCGCGAACAGCGCGGCGGTCATCGTCGCCCCCGTCGGCCCGGCGCTGGCGAGCGCCTGGGAGTTGCCGGCGGCAACGTCGGCCGCCGCCCGCACGATGGATGCCTCGGGGGTTCCGCGAACCGACGCGACGGGATCGTCGTCGTTCGTGATCTCGTCGGTCGCCTCGATGACCTCGGCGCCGCGAACGCGCTTGAGGCCGCTGAGCGCAGCCGGGTCGCCGAAGACGCGGACCGAGATGCCGTCGGCGGCGGCGGCCTTGACGCCCGCCACGATCACGTCGGGTCCCTGCTCGGCGCCGCGCCCGTCCAGGGCGACGGTGGTCATGACGGCTGGACCGAGACCCGGCTAGAGGGCTTCGTCCTCGCCGATCTCATGCGCGATCACCTCGCGCCCTGCGTAGGTGCCGCAGGTCGGGCAGACCCGATGAGGAAGGCGAGGGCTGTGGCAACGCGGGCACTCGTTCAGGCGCGGCTTCGCGGCCTTGTGCGTGGCGCGACGCTTGTCGCGACGAGTGGACGACTGCCTTTTCTTGGGAACGGCCATGGCGGCGCGGAATGGTAGCGACAAACAGGCGCCTCAACGGCGGCGCAACCTCGCCTTCGCTTCGCTTCGGCTCAGTCCAAGAGCTCGCGGAGCTTTGCAAAGCGCGGATCGGGCTCGGCGGGGTGATCGTGGGCGCCCGGCTCGGCGTCGTTGAGCGACTCTCCGCAGACGGGGCAGAGCCCGGCGCAGTCGGCGCGGCAGAGCACCTGGGCGGGCAGCGCGAGCGCCAGCGCGTCGTGCGCCCAGGCGGCGACGTCCAGGATCTCCTCGTCGACGTACGGGCTGCGCAGCTCCTCATCGTCGGTGCGCGGCTGGTTGACCTCCCGCGCCTCGACGTCGACCGTCATGACGGCCGGCGCGAGACACCGCATGCAGGGACCCTCGACGCTGGCGGTGAAGGCCAGGCGCAGCGCGTGACCCGACGCGGTGCGCGAGACGTCCAGCCGCGCGGGCACCGGGTTCGGCGCCACGGCGTAGTCCTGGCCGCCAAGCTCGAGGCCGTCGACGACCAGGTCGAGGTCGAGCCGTCTCCCCTCGCCGGAGTGCAACGCAAGTCGCGCCAGATCGATTGATTCAGCGCCGGTCATAGGATGAATTCGAGAGTAGCGACGCAGCCAATGACGCCAGCCGACGAACCAGCCGCCCAGTACCACTTCACCCCCGCAACGTACGAGGAGATGATCCGCGCCGATCTGCCGCGCTACGACGAGCTGCAGGAGGCCGCGATCGCCGCGATCCCGTTGGAGCCCGCCCGCGTTCTCGAGCTCGGCTTCGGCACGGCTGAGACGACCCGGCGAATCTGGGAGCGCTACCCGAAGGCGCGGATCACCGGCATCGACTCGTCGCCCGAGATGGTCTTTCGCGCCCGTGAGCTCGGCTGGGAGGAGATGCGTCTCGGCCGGATGGAGGATCCGCTCCCCGACGGGCCCTGGGACCTCGTCATCGCCGTGCTCTCCGTGCACCACCTCGATCCCGACCAGAAGCGCGACCTGTTCCGGCGCGTGCGCGAGCAGTCGCGCTCGCTGGTCATCGGCGACGTCGTCGAGGTCGCGCCCGAGAAGCGCGTCGCCTCCCTGACCCCCGAGTTCGACCGACCGTCGCCAGCGGCCGATCAGGCCGAATGGTGCGGCGGCGAGGTCGTCTGGGCGGTCGAGGACCTCGCCGTGATCCGTGCCGTCTACAACCAATGAGGCGCTACCAGTGAGGCGGGCGCTCGTCACCGGCGCCGCCCGCGGCATCGGCGCGGCGATCGCCACGCGGCTGCGCGATGACGGGTTCGAGGTCATCACCGCCGACCGCGACGAGGGCTGCGACCTGCGGTTCGACGTCGCGGCCGATCCCGTCCCCGCGGAGCTGACCGAAGGCCAGATCGACGTCTGCGTCTCCAACGCGGCGATCACCGACACGATCGCGCCCGCCCATCGGATGACGCCGGAGCAGTGGCAACGCGACCTCGACGTCAACCTCACCGGCGCCTTCCGCGTCATCCAGGCCTGCCTGCCCGGTATGCGCGAGCGCGGTTACGGCCGCATCGTCGTCGTCTCCTCCAGTGCCGCCTCGCACGGGCTGCCGGGCCAGGTCGCATACGCCGCCTCGAAGGCCGGTCTGCTCGGGATGACCAAGACCATCGCCGCCGAGAACGTGCGCCGCGGGATCACCGCCAACGCCGTCCTCCCCGGCCTGATTGCCTCCGAGCGCGTTGCGGGCCTCCCCGAGGATCTCTACGAGAAGCTGCGCTCGAGCGTGCCCTCGGGCCGGATCGGCGAGATGGACGAGGTTGCGGCGCTCGTCGCCTTCCTCGCCTCCGAGCAGGCCGGCTACGTCACCGGCCAGGAGATCGGCGTCGACGGCGGCGCCTTCCTCAACACATTCTCGCTCACCCGCGAGCAGCGCGGCTAGAGCTCGAGCTCGTACCAGAGCATCGACGGGCCGTTCGGCCCCTCGAGGTTGGTGAAGCCGGCGCTCTCGTAGAGGCCAAGGGCGGCGGTGTCGTCGGTGCTCGTCCCGAGGCCGACGTACTTCGCGCCCCGCTCCCGGCAGAGTTCGAGCGCGCCATCGAGTAGCGAGCGGCCGAGCCCCTTGCCTCGGTGGTCCGCCACGACATAGAGCTCCTCGATGTAGCCCTCCGGCGTCCCGGTCCAAAACGACGGCCGGAACCGCACGACGATGACGCCGTCGGGACCATCGCCCGCCAGCAGCGCAGTCATCTCGTCGGCCGCGATGAGCGCCGCGCAGCGCTCGGCGAGCACGCCGGCGCCCGGGGTGAACTCGTCGTACTCGGCATTGAAGCGATCGAGCAGCCGGCCGACGTCGTGGGCATCGGCGGGGGTGGCGATGCGGGCTGTGGTCATTGCAGTGAGGGTAGGTGGGCGGTGCCCGCCCCGGCCGAACGTCGCGGAGACCGTCATATATGACGGGTTCCGCGACGTTCGAGCTTTACGGCGCGTAGCCCGGGCGGGCGACGGCCAGCTTGCGCTTCACGTGCTCGCGCAGGCGAACCATGGCCTCGCCCAACCGCGCATCGAGCTCCCCCGCCCTTATTGCCCTCGCCAGGTCGTGAGCGCAGGCACGCGCCGCCGCATCCGCCTCGTGGGCCGGAACGTGTGGCTCGGTCGGGCGCCCCAGCAGCTCGCGGAACAACCGCACATCCGCCAGCGACGGCTCCGAACCCGCGCGCAGCTCGCGGGCGATCACGGCGCAGAGGTTGGCGAGCACCAGGACCTGGAACCGGCGCTCGCGCGGCACCCACTCGCGAACCTTCGCGAACAGGTCCGTCGCCATTGCATCCAGAAGCTCGGGCGCTGTCGGTCGATCCTGCATCAGGCTGCCCCGACCAGCTCCAGCAAGTCCCACTCCGGCTCGCAGATGCGGCGGCCGAGCGACGCGAGCTCCGCGCTCGGGCGGACGCCGGTGAGGTGGTCGTGCGCCTGGCGCGCGCAGATAACCGCCCACTTGGCGTTGCCCATCGCCTCCCACCAGCGCAGGCGGTCGGGCGAAGGTCGCACGCCACCGGCGGCCTCATAGGCGGAGAGGAAAGGCTCGACCTCCCCCATGCCGGCCACCGGCAGGTCGTCGCTGCCGAAGCGCCAGGCCCGGATCAGCGGCCAGCCGAGATCCTCCGCCGGATCGCCGAGGTGACAGAGCTCCCAGTCGATCACGGCCGCGAGCCCCTCGGAGTCGGCGATCAGGTTGCCGAGCCGGAAGTCGCCGTGGACGAGCACGGGCTCGCTCACCGGCTCGGGAGCGTTCAGGCGCAACCAGCGCAGCCCGGCCTCGAGCGCGGGCAGCGGCTCCCCGATCGCGTCGAGCTCGCCTTCGCAGAACTCACACGCTTCGAGGGCCGGATCGCCGTCGCCGCCACGCAGCCCGTCGACCCCGGTGGGGTCCAGGGCGTGAATCCGCGCCAGCTCCGCCCCCATCTGCTCGGGCATGCGCTCACGCGCGGTCGCGTATTCCTCGCGGCGCAGGATCCGCGGCGCGACCGAGGTCCCCGGTACGTGCGCCATCAGAAACCCGGCGGTCCCGAACGCTCCACCCGCCTCCTCAAAGGCGACCGGTCGAGGCACCGTCACCCCGCCCGCCGCGGCGAGCTCGATGACCGCGTACTCGACCGCGAGCGGGATCCATGACTCGCCGCCCGGCGGATCCCGGCGCAGCACCCAGCGCTCACCGTCAGCGGCCTCGACGAGCCAGGCCTCGCGCGAGGCGCCGCCCTCGATCGCGGAGATTCTCAGGCCGAGGGCGTCAACGCCGAGAACGTCGGCGACAGGATCGACGTCCGGCTCAGTCACCGTTATCCCGGCTGAGCCCGTGGCGTGAGAAGTGGCGCTCGGGGATATCGGCCGGGTCCTTGTACCAGTACCAGGTGCACGGATCGTGGTCGAAGTCCTCGGGCGGATCCGACGGGTAGACCGGGTGACCGATCCAGCGGATCGGCAGCGTCTCGTTCATGAACGCGCAGTGCGTGCAGTAGAGCGGGAACTCCTCGCGGTCATAGCTCCAGCTGTGCGCCTCGTCGGTAACCCCCCACCCGTCGGGCCCGTAGCGGCGGTTGCGCCACAGCCGCTGGCCCGAGCCACATGGGTTCATGGTGAAGGTGAGCTTCTCGTCGTCCTCGGAGATGACGAAGGCGCCCGGCTTGGGGCCGACGCCGGAGGTGGAGTGCGCGCGCCACGTCGCCGCCAGCGACTCCGCGACGACCCGGCGGTCGAGCTTGTCGATCGTCTCCACGGGCTTTTTCCAGCTGCGCTCGAGCGAGTACTCCCACGCCTCCTCGACCCCGTCGTCGCCGAGCTTCTCCTTGACGAAGGAGATGAGCCCGGCCACGCCGTCGACCAGCAGGTCGTGCATGAACTGCGACTCCCACTTCATGGCCTCGCAGAGTTGCTTCGCCTCTTCGAGGTCACCAGCATCGATCGCCTCGATGGCGCGCTCCATCGTCGGCCGCGACATCTCGGCCAGCTCGTCTTCTGAAAACCACCGCTCACTCATCCAGACCTCCTCGCTCGACGACGAGGAGGCACGTTATCCCCGCCGAGGCGTCAGTCGAGGTTGAGCTTCAGCGTGAGCTTGATCTTCTGGGTGTTCGGGGTGCCGTTGTCCGGGGTGTAGGTGATTCTCGCCCGCGCCTTCAGCTTGCCGGTGCGGCGGAGCTTCGACGTCGCCTGACCACGCTGGGCAAGGACGCTCAATCCGACGTCGCCACCCGTCGTGGTGTCGTTCTCCTGGTACCGCAGCAACGCGGACCGCAGCGAGACCGTTCCGGGCCCCGGGAGATTGACGACCAGAGCCCCGATTCCCCTGTCTTTGTGGCGGTAGAACTTTCCGAACTCGAAGTTATTGGCCGAAGCCGGTGGCGGCGCGGGAGGCTCGGGCGGAATCGGCTCACCGGGGGGCGGCGTCGGATTCGCCGGAGTGGGGGGCGTCGGCCCCTCGCATACCGCGGCGATCTTGAACTCAACGCTGTTGCCGACTTGGCTCCAGAAGGCGGCTCGCCAGCCGGTGGCAACGCCCCCGTTGACGGACGAGTTGTAGGCACCGGGGCCACCGGGAGCGCTGGCGGTCATCCATGCGTACGGAGCGTTGTCGATCACGCCCCCGGACAGAGCGCGCTGGCCGGTCGGACAGGTCACGCCCGTCGAACCGTAGGCACCCGAACCCTGACCCTGCCCCGCCGACACGATCAGGGAAGCGAGCGTGAGGGTGGCAGTCGACGTGGGCGAGCACACCGCGTATACCCGGAAAGCCTGCCCGTCGTTGAAGGTGATCGAATTGACCGAGCCGAACCACCCTCCGGGGATATCTCCGTTCAGGGTGCTCGACGGCTGCCCGGTCTCGTCGACCGGCCCATCGGCCATGACGAATCCGCCGGCACCGGCCTCCGGCACGAGGCCGCCGCCGATCGCGCGAGTTCCCGAAGGACAGAGCGCGGTCCCGCTGCCGCTGTTGAAACCGCCTGGAGGTGTCGCCGTGGTGAATCTCGTCGCCCTCACGACCGTTGCGTCGGTGCTCGCCGAACACATCGCGTAGCTGATCATCGCCTTGGCCGAAGTACTGGCGTTAGTTCCCACCGTTTGCCAGAACGAAGGAACTCCGCCGTCATCGAGGATCGAGCCGTCCGAGGAGACGGGACCGTCACCACGTACCTGGTACTCCTTCGAGGTGCTGAAGAAGCGCATGCCACCGCCGAGCGCGCGCTCGCCAGACGGACAAGGGACGACGTCCTTCGTCGGCGGTCCGGCGTTGCCCGCGTTGGTCTGGTGGACGATGAAGTGGGCGTCGTCGCCGGCGCCGGCGTGGGCCACGCCAGCGCTCGCCAGCGCCAATCCCACTGCGAGGGTGCACACCTGCCTAAACCGCATCCGGCGCGATCCTAGCCAGGCGAGGGCCGGGCCGCAAGGAAATCGAGAGGTGGCTAGCCGACTTCGACGGGCTCGTCGTCGCGACCGGCCAGACGGTCACGACCACGCTGCACGGCCGAGAGGAACTTCTCGAGGTTGACCTCGAGCGTGGAGAGGATCTCGTCCGCGTAATCCTCGGCGCCGAGGCGGATCTGGCGCTCGGTCTCGCGAGCGTCCTCGATGATCTCCTCCGCCGCGCGCTCGGCCTGCTTGTAGACCTCCTCGTCGGAGATCAGGCGCTCGGATTGCTCACGCGCTTCCTTGACCACGCGCTCGGCCTCACGCTTGGCCTCGGCGAGCATCTCCTGACGCTCCTTGACGATCCAGCGCGCCTGCTTGATCTCCTCGGGGATCGTGGCGCGCATCTGGTCAAGCAGGTCGTAGACCTCTTCGCGGTCGACGCGCACCTGATCCGTGAGCGGCACCGGCCGCGCGTTGTGGATCAGGTCGTCGAGCTTGTCTATGAGTACGAGGACGTCCATGAGGTCGTGACAGGATACGGGGCGGCGCCAGGAACGGCTGCTAGACGCGGTTTTCGGCGCTGCGCTGCAAGCTCCTGCCCATCAGGGGTCGCGCGTTAGGTGCGCTTGGCCCTCTCCTCAAGCGCCTTGGCGACGGGCGACGGCACGAGGTCGCTCACGTTGCCGCCGAAAGTGGCCATCTCCTTGACCCCGGTCGAAGAGAGGAAGCTGTACTCCGAGGAGGAGAAGACGTAGACCGATTCGATCTCGGGGGCGAGCTTGCGGTTGAGCTGATTCATCTCGAGCTCGTACTCGAAGTCAGAGATCGCGCGGATCCCCTTGAGGATCACCGAGGCACCGCGCTCAGCGGCAAACTCGACGACGAGGTTGGTGAAGATCTCAACCTCGACGTTCTCGAGGTGCGCGGTCGCCTCGGCGATGAAGTCGCGCCGCTCCTCCGACGTGAACATCGATTTCGACTTGCGGATCCCCTGGCCCACGACGCCGACGATCACCGTGTCGAAGATCTTCGAGGCACGGGTGATGATGTCCAGATGGCCGTTGGTGACCGGGTCATAGCTGCCCGGACACACGGCAATGCGCTCGCCGTTCATCGTTTGACGTAGATCCGGATCAGCGCCTCGCCGATCCGCCGTTCGTCGACGAGCTCGACCTTGGGCACGTCGATCGTGAGCGGTTCGCGCGCGGAGCTTTCGAGCACGACGCGGGCGTGCTTCGCGAGGCGTTGCGGCAGGTGTTCCTCGAGCTTCGGCTCAAGACGATTCGCGAGTCTATACGGCGGATCGCAGAAGACGAGGCCGAAGCGATCATCGCTTCGCTCGAGGTATCGGATCGCGTCGCCGCGCACGACCTCGCAGCGGTTTGCGATCCCCAGCTCCTCGACGTTTCGGCGGGCCAGCGACGGCGCCTTGTCGACGAGGACGGCCGAGTCGGCGCCGCGCGAGATCGCCTCGATCGCCAGCGCCCCGGTGCCCGCGAACAGGTCGAGGACGCTCAGCCCCGAGAGGTGCGGCAGAACCGCGAACAGCGTCTCGCGAGCCCGGTCGGACGTCGGCCGCACGTCCTTCGAGCCTGCGGGAGGCGAGATGAGCTTGCGGCCTCCCAGGCGCCCGCCGGTAACTCTCATGCAGCGATTCCCTCGGTGCGTTCGTCGCCGAAGCGCTGGCGGGCGGCGTCGAGGAACGGCGCCAGCTCCGGCACGTCGAGCCCGCCATGGCGCTCGAGCAGCTCGCGCACCTCGGCGCGCGCGGCCGCAAGCAGCTCGGCGTCCTCGGGCAGCTCGGCGACCCGGTAGCGCGGCAGCCCGCTCTGCAGGGTGCCGAGGATCTCCCCCTCGCCGCGCAGGGTCAGGTCGACCTCGGCGAGCTCGAACCCATCCGCGGAGCTCGCGATCGCCTCCATCCGGCGCTTCGCGAACTGAGACTCGACGTCGGCGAAGAGGATGCAGTGGCTGGAGTGCTCGCCGCGCCCGACCCGGCCGCGCAGCTGGTGCAGCTGCGAGAGACCGAACCGTTCGGCGCCCTCGATCAGCATCACGGTCGCGTTCGGCACGTCGATGCCCACCTCGATCACGGTCGTCGCCACCAGCACGTCGGCCTCGCCGGACGCGAATCGCTCCATCGCCGCGGCCTTCTCCCGCGAGGACATCTGGCCGTGAAGCAGCTCGACCTCGAAGCTGGCGAGCTCGCCCTTGCGCAGCCGCTCCGCCTCGGCACCGGCGGCCTTCGCGCGCAGCTTCTCCGAGTCGGCGACGAGCGGGCAGACGACGTAGGCCTGGCGGCCCGCCGAGAGGCGCTCCCGGATGAACTCATACGCGCCGGGGCGCCGGTCCTCCCCCACCACCCACGTCTTGATCGGCCGGCGACCGGCGGGCAGCTCGCGGATCGTGGTCGTGTCGAGGTCGCCGTAGGCGGTCAGCGAAAGCGTTCGCGGGATCGGTGTCGCGGTCATGTGCAGGACGTGGGGCGCCGAGGCGCCCGGGCCCTTGGCGTCAAGCGCCGCCCGCTGGCGAACGCCGAAGCGGTGTTGCTCGTCGACGATGCACACGGCCAGGCTCGCGAACTCGACATCGGGCTCGATCAGGGCGTGCGTGCCGACGATCAGGCCGAGCTCGCCGCTCGCCAGGCGGGCAAGCGTCTCCCGACGGCGCGCGGCGGAGGTGGCGCCGGTCAGCAGCGCGAACGGAATCGCGCCAAATTGATCCGCGGCCAGCAGGCCGTCGAGAGTCGCCGCGTGCTGCTCGGCGAGCGTCTCGGTCGGTGCCATCAGCGCCGCCTGGTGGCCCGCCTCGACCGCGCGCAGCATCGCGTAGACGGCCACCGCGGTCTTGCCGGAGCCCACCTCGCCCATCAGGAGCCGCTGCATCGGCTTGCCCGAGGCGAGGTCGGCGTCGATCCGCTCGCAGGCGGCTCGCTGATCGCCCGTCAGCTCGAAGGGAAGGGACGCGAGCCAGCGCTCGACCAACTCACCCGGCGGGCCGATCGCGATCCCGGGCCGCGACTCGCGCCGGGTGCCACGACGCACCGCGAGCGCCGCCTGGTGCAGGCAGAGCTCCTCGAAGGCGAGCCGGTCACGCGCCGCAAGCGCCTCCTCCTGGGTCTCGGGGAAGTGCGCGGCCCGCAGCGCGTCGGCCTCGCCCGGCAGGCCGCGCCGCGCGCGCAGCTCGGCCGGCAGTGGCTCGACCGCATCGGCGGCCAGGTCGACGGCCTGCCACGCCCACTCGCGCAGGCGCGTGGCCGACAGCTCACGGGTTGCGTTGTGAACCGGGACGACGCCGGTCGTGTGGATCCCCGTCGGCCGCGCACCGTTGCCCCCGGCGACGATCTCATGGGTCTTGACCACGAAGTTCTTACGGCCGAGCCGCCCGTTCAGCACGAGCCGGGTCCCCGGCTGTAGGCGCTCGGCCAGGTAGGCCTGGTTAAACCACACCGCCTGCACCGCCCCGCTGTCGTCGGCGACGTTCGCCTCGACGATCTTCAGGTTGCGCCGGTTGGTGTGGCGCAGGCGCGCGCTGCGGACCTGGACCCGGATCGTCGCGTCCTCGCCGAACGGCAGCTCGGCGACCGGGGTGACGTCGCCGTGATCGCGGTGGCCGTGCGGCACATGCCAGAGCAGGTCGCCGATCGTCTCGATGCCCATCGCGGCGGCGGCCTCCGCCAGCTTGGGACCGGCTCCTCGCAGCGTCGTGATCGGCGCCGCGAGGCGACCTGGGTGCGGCGCCCCCCGCCGCGGAACCTCGAGCAGCGTCGCGCGATCCTGGTCGGAGCCGCTACCGATCGCGCGGGGGATGTCCACGGTGTCAAAGGCTAGAGCGGCGTCCGGTGGTTCCCGGGCGCTGCTCTAGGCTGCGGTTGGGATGGCAACGATCGCCGACAGGCTCAAGGCGCTCGGCCTCGAACTCCCGCAACCGTTCGCGCCGCCGCCCGGGGTCGAATTCCCATTCGACCTCGTTCATGTGCAGGGTGACCTCGCCTATGTCTCCGGCCACCTGCCCGTCGACGGCGCCGAGGTGCTGGTGACCGGCCGCGTCGGCGGGGAGCTCGACGTCGAAGCCGGCTACGACGCCGCGCGGCTGACCGGGCTCTCGATCTTCGCCTCGCTCGAGCAGGAGCTCGGCGATCTCGACCGCGTCGAGTCGTGGGTCAAGGCGCTCGGCCTGGTCCAGTGCGCACCCGGCTTCGACAAGCCGCCCGCGGTCATCAATGGCTTCACCGACCTCATCCTCGAGGTCTGGGGACCGGACGCGGGCCGCCACGCGCGCTCGGCCATCGGCGTGGAGACGTTGCCGTTCAACGTCCCCGTTGAGGTCGAGGCGATAGTCGCGCTGCGTTAGCTACTGCACGGCGATGAGCCAGGCGTAGCTGGCGGTGCCGCCGACCTGGTGCTCGAGCTCGACGCCATCCGGCAGCGGCAGCAGCAGCGCCTCGAGGTCGACCCCGATGGGCGCCTCGGCGCCGTCGATCACGGTGACGATCTCGGCGCCCTCGGTGAGCACCCGGACGGTCTCGACCAGGGTCGAGCCGAGCCCGCCCCACGCGACGATCTCGTCGCCGGCAAAGCCGACCGCGTCCCCGCGCATGAAGCGCCCGTCGCCGTCGTCGCGAGCGGCCGGGGCGACCGCTCCGGTGCGAATCTCGGCGAGACCGGAGCCGAGCCGCTCGGCGTTGGCGGCGGCATCGTCGGCGAGGTCGAGCTCGACCAGTGCCGCGAGCGCGGCCTGCTGCGCGGTCGATGGCACGACGACCACCGTCCGCCCGTCCTTCGCCGCCAACCTGGCGGCCTCCTCGGCGGCCATGATCACGTTGCGCGAGTTGGGCAGGACCAGCACCTGTTCGGCCGGGCAGCTCTCGATCGCCGCGAGCAGGTCCTGGGTGGAGGGGTTGAGCGTCGGCCCGCCGTCGACGATGATCGCGCCGAGTCCCTTGAACATGCTCTTCATCCCGTCGCCGCCCGCGACCGCGACGACACCGGTGACGCCGCCGAGCCTCGCGCGCTGCCCGGCCACCTGCTCGTGCATGTCGGCGATGTCCTCGTGCGTGACCTCACCCGCGCCGTTAAACAGCGCCTTCGCCGCCTCGGGGTCGTCGGTGTGGACGTGGATCTTGAGCGTCGCGGCGTCGCCGACGACCAGCACGGAGTCGCCGATCTCCTCGAGCACGCCGACGTAGGAGTCGCCCTCGAGGCCGTCGCCCGTGACGATGAAGTTCGTGCAGAAGCGGTAGGGCGAGTCCACGTGGTGAACCTGGTCGAGCCGGGCGGCGGCGTAGTGCGGTATCTCCGGCAGCTGCGCCTGCTCACCGGCCAGGCCCGCGACCATCCCGCGGATGATCACGACGAGGCCGAGGGCGCCGGCGTCAACGACGCCCGCGTCGGCGAGGACCTTGAGCTGATCGGTGGTCCGGCGCACCGCCTCCTCGCCCGCAAACAGGGCCGTCGCCAGCATCTCGGCGAGCAGCGCGTTCTGCTCCTCGGCGGTGGCCTCCGGGTCGAGGCGCTCGCGCTGCCACTGCGCGCGACGCTCGGCGACGGCGTCGGCCATCGAGCGGATCACCGTGAGCATCGTTCCCTCCGCCGGCTCGCGGACCGAGAGATAGGCGCGGTCGGCGGCATTGGTGAGGGCCGCCTCGATCAGCTCTGGGTCGATCAGCCGGCCCGGCGGGGTCGCGACCTTCTCGGCCGCACCGCGCACGATCTGGCTGAGGATCACCCCGGAGTTCCCGCGGGCGCCCATCAGCGCGGCGCGGGCAACCTCGCGAACGATCTCGGGCCTGCGCGGATCACCGTTCGAGCGCTGCTCGAGCGTGTCGAGCTGATCGAGTACGTGACGCATCGTCAGCGCCATGTTGTCGCCCGTATCGCCGTCGGCCACCGGGAAGACGTTCAGATCGTTGATCTCTTCCCTTCGCTCCTCGAGATGCGAGAGAGCGACGCCCACCACGCGGCGAAATCGGACTATTGAGGAGTCCGGCACGGCCGGAGAGCCTACTCAGGCCGCCGGATCAGGGACGATGCCCCCGTCTCAGGCGTGCTTGGTGATCTTGTTGCTCTTCAGGCAACGCGTGCATACGTACACGCGCCGGGGCCGGCCAGAATCGTCAATCCGGACCTTCTGGAGGTTCGGGTTGAAGCGCCGCCGGGTGGCGACCATCGAGTGGCTGCGCGAGTTCCCGAACGCGGGCTTCTTGCCACAGCTGAAGCAGACCTTGGCCATGAGGCCGAGAAGAGTAGCGGCTAAATCGTCGAACGCAGCTCGGCCGAGCGCAGGACCGCGAGCGCCGCGTTGCGGCCCTGGTCGCGCTTGTCGCCACCCGCCCGCGCGAGCGCCTGCTCGCGGTTGTCACAGGTGATCACGCCGAACGCGCATGGCACGCCTGTCGCAAGCTGCACGTCCTGGTATCCCGCGCGCCGCATTCGCCGCAGACGAAGTCGAAGTGCTCGGTCTCGCCGCGAATGACGACGCCGAGGCAGGCGACGCCGTCGAAGCGCCCGGACTCCGCGCAGAGCTTTGCCGCGTAGGGCAGCTCGAACGCGCCCGGGACCTCGAAGGTGTGGATCGAGGTCGGGCTGACGCCGTTCTCCACGAACGCCTCGGTCGCCGAGTTGGCGAGCGTCTGCGCGAGATCCTCGTAGAAGGTCGCGACGCAAATCGCATACTCGCCTGTGGGCTCAGCCACCGGACGCCTCGTCCGCTTCCTGCTCGTCGTGGATGAGCTCCTCGTCGAGCGGCAGTCCCTGGTGATGGAGCACGTGGCCCATCCTGTCGCGCTTGGCGTCGAGGTAGCTCTGGTTGTGCGGGTTCGGGACCGACTCGATCGGCACCTGCTCGGTGACCGAGAGGCCGTAGCCCTCGAGGCCGTGGATCTTCTTCGGGTTGTTGGTGAGGATGCGGATGGTGGTGAGGCCGAGGTCGACGAGGATCTGGGCGCCGATCCCGTAGTCGCGCAGGTCGGCGGGCAGGCCGAGCTTGAGGTTCGCGTCGACGGTGTCGAGGCCCTCCTCCTGGAGCTTGTAGGCGCGCAGCTTGTTGAGCAGCCCGATCCCGCGGCCCTCCTGGGAGAGGTAGAGCAGGACGCCGCTGCCCTGCTTCTCGATCATCGCCATCGCCGCCTCGAGCTGCTCGCCGCAGTCGCAGCGAAGGGAGTGAAAGACGTCGCCGGTGAGGCACTCCGAGTGGACGCGGACCAAGGACGTCCTCCGCCCCCGAGACGCTGCCCTTGACCATCGCGACGTGGTGCTTGTCGTCGAGCAGCGAGCGATAGCCGACGGCCGTGAACTCGCCGAAGGCTGTCGGCAGCTTCGTCGCGACCACGCGCTCGACCAGCTGCTCGGTGCGCCGGCGGTAGGAGATCAGGTCGGCGACCGTGATCATCTTCAGGCCGTGGCGCTCGCAGTAGGGGACCAGGTCGGGCACGCGGGCCATCGTCCCGTCGTCGTTCATGATCTCGCAGATCACGCCCGCCGGATTGAGGCCGGCGAGGCGGGCGAGGTCGACCGCAGCCTCGGTCTGGCCGGCGCGCTCGAGGACGCCGCCGTCCTTGGCGCGCAGCGGGAAGACGTGGCCCGGCTGCACCAGCGAGTGCGGCGTCGAGCGCGCGTCGATCGCGACCTGGATCGTGTGCGCGCGGTCGGCGGCCGAGATCCCGGTGGTGACGCCCTCGCGAGCCTCGACGGAGACGGTGAACGCCGTCTGCAGCGGCGCCTCGTTCTTGGCCGCCATCAGGTTGAGGCCGAGCTCGTCGCAGCGCTCGCCGGTGAGGGTGAGGCAGATCAGGCCCCTCCCCTCCTTCGCCATGAAGTTGATCGCCTCCGGGGTCGCGAACTGCGCGGCCATTGTCAGGTCGCCCTCGTTCTCGCGCGTCTCGTCGTCGCAGACGACGACCATCCGGCCGCGGCGGATCTCGTCGATCGCCTCCTCGATCGTCGCGAAGGCGGAGGCCTGCCGGCCACCTCCTCGGCTTCGCCTCCGGGGTGCCGGTGTCTCTGTAGTCGCTTCGTCATTTCTCTCCCTTCTTCTTGAAGCCTAGAAGCCGCTCGACGTAGCGGGCGATGACGTCGAACTCGAGGTTCACCCGGGTCCCGGCTCGCCGCGGCGCCGAGGGTCGTCCGCTCCAGCGTCTCGGGGATCAGCGACACCTCGAACCAATCGGCAGCCAGCGCGGCGACCGTGAGGCTGACGCCCGCGACCGTCACCGACCCGTGCTCGACCAGGTAGCGCTCGAGCCCGTCCGGGCACGCCGACGCGCACCCGCCGCGCGAAGCCGTCCTCGGCGACCGACCGCACCTCGCCGACGGCGTCGACGTGGCCCTGGACGATGTGCCCGCCGAGTGGCTCGCCCGCGCGCAGCGCGGGCTCGAGGTTGACCGCGAGCCCGTCCTCGAGCTCGCCGAGCGTGGTCAGCGACAGCGTCTGGTTCATGACGTCGGCGTCGAAGCCGTCGCCTTCGAGCGTCGTCGCGGTCAGGCACACGCCCTCGACGCAGACCGAGTCACCCTGTCGCAGCTCACCGGCGAAAGCCGTCGTGATCCCGAGCCGGGTACCCGCGTCGCCCGTGTAGACGGCGCTGACGACCCCGACCTCTTGCAACGATCCCGGTGAACATCACCACTCCCGCAGCCGCGCGCTGGCGAGCATGTCGGCGCCGCTTCGCGTCCCACTCGACCGCCAGCGGGCCGACCGCGTCGGCGACCGTATCAGCCGCGGGGCCGAGCGCCAGCGGGCCGCCCGCAGCCGAGCAGGATCGGGGCGACGAAGACGCGCAGCTGGTCGACCTGCGCGGTCGCCAGCAGCGAGCCGGCGAGCTCGGCGCCGCCCTCGACCAGCAGCGAGGTGAGCCCGGCCGCGCCGAGCGCGTCGAGCGCCGTCGGCGAGGCGGCGCGTCGCGCTCGCCGGCGAGCTCGATCACCTCGGCCCCGGCAGCCGCGCAGCGCAGCGACCCGCTCGCGATCGGCCTCGACCGAGGCGATCACGTAGAGCGGCGCCTGATCGGTCGAGCCCAGCAGGGCGGAGTCGAGCGGCAGTCGCGCCGAGTTGAGTCGAAGACCACCCGCGCCGGCTGGCGCGCGGTGCTGGCGTCATCGACGTCGCGCGCGGTCAGCAGCGGATCGTCGGCGAGGGCCGTGCCGATCCCGACCGCGACGGCGTCGGCCTCGGCGCGCCAGCGGTGGACGAGAGCGCGGCTCTCGGGACCCGAGATCCACTTCGAGTCGCCGCTGGCGGTGGCGGTGAAGCCGTCGAGGCTGAGCGCCGACTTGAGCACCACCAGCGGCCTGCCGGTGATCGCGTGCTTGCGAAACGCCTGGACTGCGATGCGCGCGGCCGCCGCCTCGGCGCCGTCGGCGAACACGACCTCGACGCCCTCGTCGCGAAGGATTCCCGGACCGCGCCCGGAGGCCTTCTCGGTCGGGTCGTCGCAGCCGATCACGACGCGGGCGATGCCGGCGGCGAGGATCGCATCGGTGCACGGTGGCTGGCGGCCCTGATGGGCGCACGGCTCGAGTGAGACGTAGATCGTCGCGCCGGCGGGGTCGGCGCCGCGCTCGCGGCAGTCGGCGAGCGCCGCAACCTCGGCGTGGACGTCGCCGAGCTCGGCGTGCCAGCCCTCTCCGATCACCTCTCCGTCCGCGGCGACGACCACGGCTCCAACCGGTGGATTCGGGCTGACGCGGCCGATGCCGCGTTGGCGAGCTCGCAGGCGCGGCGGAGGTGAACGCGATCCTGGTCTGTGGCCGTCGCTGTCATCGCCAGAAATACCCTTGCTGACGACGTGTCGATTGACTGATCAGTCAATGAGCTCAGATTACTCTCCTGCGATGGCGGCCAGCGGCGCAACACGCAGTTTCGGGCGCTCGGCGGGCACGCTGTCGGCCGGCGTCGGCGCCGCCGGGCTCCTCACCTACGTCTACTTCGCGCTCGCCTCGCACAACCTCGACGTCGACCGCTTACGGCGAGATCGTCGTCCTCTGGTCGGCAACGTTCGTGACGATCTCGGTCCTCCACCGGCCGGTCGAGCAGCTGATCTCGCGCAGCGTCGCCGAGCGGCGCACCCACGGCGCCGCGATCGGCCCCGTCCTGCGCGCCGCCGCGAAGATCCAGGGCGTCGTCGCGCTCGGCTTCGCCGCCGTCGCGCTCGCGCTTCGCGTCCCCCTGCGCGATGACCTGTTCTCGGGCTCGACGACGATCTACTGGATCTACGTCGGCGCCGTCCTCGCCTTCGCGGCGAGCTTCTTCGCCCGCGGCTTTCTCGCCGGCGAGGGACATTTTGGGCTGCTTGCGGGGCTGCTGGTGAGCGAGTCGTTCTCGCGGATGGCGTTCTCGCTGGCGGTCGCCGTCGGCATCGCCGCTGGTCGCAACGCGGTCGCCGCGGGCGTCGTCGCCGCGCCGCTCTTCTCGCTCTCGGTCGTGCCACTCGCGTTCGGCCGCCGCGCCGCCCGCGCACCCGCCGCGGCGCCCGGCCCCGCGCCCGGCGACGAGAGCTCGCGCGCCGTCCTCGCGCGCGGCGGCGCCTTCGCGGGCGCCGTGCTCCTGATCATGCTCAGCGAGCAGATCTTCCTCAACGCCGGCCCGCTGTTCGTCCACGCGATCGAGGGCTCCGCCCAGGCCGGCTACATCTTCAACGTGCTGATGCTCGCGCGAGCGCCGCTGCTCGTCTTCCAGGGAATCGCGATCAGCCTCCTCCCCCACCTCACCCGCCTGCGCTCGCGTGGCCGCGCCGACGCCGAGGAGGCCTTCTCGGTCTCGGTCGAGCTCACCCTGCGCGCGATCGCGGCTTCACCGCTCTTCGTCGGTGCGATCGTCGCGATCGCCGGGCCGAAGCTGATGCAGATCGCCTTCTCGGATCGCTTCACCTACGACCGCGCCGGGTCTGCTCGCGGTGACGGCGGCGATGGGCCTCTACCTGGCCTCGACGACGCTCAACCAGGCTGCCCTTGCGCGCGGGCTCTCGCGGCGCGCGGCGGCGTGCTGGATCGGCTGCGCCGCGGCTTTCTCGATCTGGAGCCTGCTGCCGATGCTGACGCCCGCGCGCCGAATCGAGGTCGGCTTCCTGGCTGCCGCGGCGGCGCTTTTCGTCCTGCTCCTGCGGCTCTACCGGGCCCACTTCGAGGCGGGCGCGCTCGATTCGACGCGACGAGCTGGAAGCGGCGCTCGTCCTGCGCCGACGAGGTGAGCTAGGGAGCGGGCGACCCGATCGGTACGGTCGTTCCTTGTCGGACTATGAACTGATCCTCGTCGCCGGCCTGCTGCTCGCCGCGGGCCTGCTGGCGGCGAAGGCGGCCGACCGCGTCCGCGTTCCGGGCCTGCTGCTGTTCCTCGGCCTGGGGATGCTGCTCGGCTCGGAGGGACCTGGCGGGATCGACTTCGACAACTACGAGCTCGCGCGGACGCTCGGGACGATCGGCCTGATCCTGATCCTCTTCGAGGGCGGGCTCACCGCCGGCTGGGGCGAGATCCAGCCCGTCCTGGGCACCGCGATCTCGCTGGCGACGATCGGCACCGTCGTCACCGCCGCTGATCACCGGCTTCGCCGCCGTCTGGCTCTTCGACCTCTCGACGCTCGAGGGGCTGCTCATCGGCGCCGCCGTCGCCGCGACCGACAGCGCCGCGATCTTTGCCGTCCTGCGAGGCTCGCACCTGCGCAAGCCCCTGGCGCGCGCGCTGGAGGGCGAATCCGGGATGAACGATCCGGTCGCGCTGCTCCTGGTCACCGGGTTCATCAGCTGGATCCAGGACCCCGGACTACGGCGCTCGCCGACATGGTCGGAAGCGCTCGCCGGCAAGCTCGCGATCGGCGTCGCCTTGGGATCGCGATCGGCTTCGGCGCCCGCTGGTGCTTCCGCAACCTCGATCTGCCGAACCCCGGGCTCTATCCCGTCGCCTCGATCGCCACCGTGGCGCTCGCCTACGGCGTGCCCGAGCTGGCGCATGGGTCGGGCTTTCTGTCCGTCTACATCACGGCGCTGATCCTCGGCACGGGCCCGGTCCCCGCGAGCCGACCGTGATCGCCTTCCATCAGGGCCTCTCGTGGGTTGCGCAGATCTCGCTCTTCGGCCTGCTCGGCCTGCTCGTGTTCCCCAGCAGCCTCGGCGACATCGCGGGCAAGGGCCTGCTGTTGTCGGCGGCGTTGATCTTCGTCGCGCGCCCGCTGGCGGCCTTCATCGCGAGCGCCTTCTCGCCCTTCAACGGCCGCGAGCGCCTGATGCTCGGCTGGGCCGGGCTGCGCGGCGCGATCCCGATCTGGCTCGCGACGTTCCCGGTTGTCGCGGGCGTCGGCGACAACACGCTGATCTTCAACTCGATCTTCTTCGTGGTCGTCACGTCCACGCTGATCCAGGGAACGACCTTCGACCCGCTCGCGCGGCGCCTCGGCGTCGTCAGCGACGAGGCCACGCTGCCGCCGCCCCTGATCGAGACGGGGATCATCCGCGAGCTCGGCGCCGAGTCGATCGTGTGGAAGATCCGGCCGGGCGACGCCGCCGACGGGGTGATGGCAAAGGAGCTCGACCTCCCCCGGGAGGCGCTCGTCAACCTGATCGTGCGTGGCGGCGAGGCACTGCCGCCGCGCGGATCGACGGAGCTGCAGGCGGGCGACGAGCTTCACATCGTGGTCAGGCTCGAGGCGCTGGAGGAGGTCCAGCGCCTGGCGGCCCGCTGGCGCGACGGCCCGCTCGGCGAGCCGCCGGTGCCGCACCTGCCTCTGCGCGGCGCCTCGCAGGTCTTCACCGTCCGGCCCTGGGTCGAGGCGGACGGCAACCCGAGCGCCCCTGACGAGATCGCGGGCGTCCCGGTCGCCGGGCGACTGCGCGTGCGCCGCGACGGCGGGGGATCGCTCGTCACCCTCGCCGACGGCCGCTACGCGGCGACCGGCGCCGATCTGCTCGCCGTCGGCGGCCGCCGTCGCCTGGCTGAATGGTGCGCGCGGCGGGTGACCCGTTCGGGCCTCAACCCGGCGGAGCGAGCGTGGTGGCAGGAGCTCGCGGGCGCGCTCAGCGCCCCGGCCCCACCGAGAGATCTGAATCAGGGAAATAACGAGAGGAGCGCATGATGGATTGGAGCCTGGAGGTGGTGGTGCTGCCGGTGAGCGACATCGACCGCTCGATCGAGTTACGGCGGCACCTTCTTCGGCTTCGCCGATCCGGACGGTAGGGCTGGGGTGCTTTCGCCGGGCGCGGCTAGGGCGCCGGCGCGGGGAGCTGTGTGAGGTTTCTAGTCGTATAGACCGCTAACCCGACACAGGCCAAGTCCGCCACCCCGAAACCCGCACGGAATCGTCGCGAAGCGGGACTTACGTCACACCTCGCCCCTCCCCACCCAGCAAAACCCGGTTCCGCGGAACCGCGAGTGCCAGGGCGAGCGCCGATCGCGCCGAACGGGCGTTACTCCGCGCCCGCAGCCGCCGCGATCGCGCGGTAGGCCTCGGCCGGGTCCGGCTTGCCGAAGATCGCGGAGCCGGCGACGAAGAGGGTCGCGCCCGCGTCGGCGACCGAGCCGGCGGTGTTCGTGTCGATGCCGCCGTCGACCTCGAGGATCGCCTCGGGGACGAGCTCGCGCAGGCGCGCGACCTTGTCGGGCGACGACGCGATGAACGGCTGCCCGCCCCAGCCCGGGTTGACTGTCATGCAGAGGACGAGATCGGCGACGCCGCCGAGCTCAGTGACCGCGCTCGCCGGGGTGCCCGGATTGAGCGCGAGCCCGGCCAGGCAACCCGCCTCGCGGATCGCGTTCAGCGTGCGGTTGGTGTGCGGGGTCGCCTCATCGTGGATCGTGATCGAGTCGGCGCCGGCCTTGGCGAACTCGGCGATGTGGTTCTCGGGTCGCTCGATCATCAGGTGCACGTCGATCACCCCTCCGGCGTCATGGACCTGGTCGGCAATCGAGCTCGCGACGAGCGGGCCGATCGTGATCGGCGGGACGAAGTGACCGTCCATCACGTCGACGTGGATCACCCGCGCGCCGGCGTCCATCACCTCGCCAACCTGCGCGCCGAGCTTGGAGAAGTCGGCGGAGAGAATCGACGGCGCGACCCTGTTCTGGTTGTAGATAGAGCGGCTCAAACCGGCTGCAGCATCGAGTGGCCGCAACTCTGGCAGAGCATGTCCTCGTCGGTCGACATGCGCACCATCGTCTGGTGCTCGCCGCAGTTCGGACAGCCCGAGACGAGCTCGTAGCGCCGCAGGCAGTACACGCAGCGGTAGCGGCCCGGCAGCTGCGTCGGTCGCAGCCAGGGCTCGCCACACCCCGGGCAGTTCGGCCGCTTGATCGCGCGCTCGGACGCCATCACGCCCTCCGAAACCGCGCGCAGAAGAACCCGGTCGTGTGGTCGCGCTGCGGCAGCAGCTGCAGAAAGCGAGCGTCGGACCGCGAGGCCAGCCGCGGATGGGCGGCGCTGAGGTCGTCGGCCTCCACCCCACTCGCGTATTCGCTGACCGCTGCCGCCACCGACTCGTTCTCCACCTCCGAGATGGTGCACGTCGAGTAGACGAGCGTGCCTCCCGGGGCAAGCGCCCGGGCGGCGCGCACGGCCAGCCGGCGCTGTAGGGCCGCGACGCGCTCGGGATCCTCCGGGCCGCGGCGCCAGCGCGCGTCGGGCCGTGAGGCAAGCGTTCCGAGGTCTGTGCACGGCGGATCCAAGAGGATTCGATCGTAGTCAGAACCCAGGTCGGCCTCGGCGGCATCGGCGACCTCAACGCGGACGTTGGCCGCCCCGGTGCGCGCGCACAGCTCCTCGATCTGGCCGGCGCGGCGGGGGTCCGACTCGATCGAGACAACCGACCCCGACTCGCCAAGGCGCGCGGCGATCGCCGTCGTCTTGATCCCCGGCCCGGCGCAGAGATCGAGCACGCGATCGCCCGGCTGCGGGTCCAGTAGCGCGACCACGGCCTGCGATCCGCGGGACTGCGGGACGAGCTCGCCGGTGGTGATTCGGGCGCCGACGGGCTCTGAGGCGAGGTCGACGACGATGCCCGCGGCAGGTGCGAGCAGCGAGCCGTCGCCCGGCCCGGTGACCTCGACGCCCGCGGCGCGAAGCTCGGCCGCGACCGCCGCCGGCTCGGAGCGCAGCGTGTTGACCCGCATGGCCGTCTCGGCCGGCTCGTTCATCGCCGCCATCAGCAGACGCGCCTCGGTGGCGCCCAGCTGGTTCCACCACATCGCCGCAAGCCAGGGCGGGTAGGAGTGCGCGACCGCCGCTGCGTCCGGCGTCGAGTCGTCGAGCGTCGCGAGCAGCTCCTCGCGCTCGGCCGCCGCGCGACGCAGGATCGCGTTGACGAAGCCGGAGGCGGCGCGTGCGCGCCCGTGCGCCATGCCCGCGCGCCGCGTCCCCTCCTTGGCGAGCTCCACGGCCTGGTCGACCGCGGCGTGGTCGGCCGTCTCGGAGAAGAGCAACTCGTAGAGGCCAAGCCGGAGCGCGGCCAGCGCTGGATCGTCGATCTTGCCGCCGCGGCGCCCCGCGAGGACGCCAACGATGTGATCGCTCGTGGCGCGCCGCTGGACGGCGCCGTAGGTGAGCCGCCGCGCCTGCGCGCGATCGCGCCCATCGAGGCCCTCGCGCGTCGCGGCCGCGGTGAACGCCCTGTCGGTCCACGCGCCCTCCTCGAAAGTCCGGCGCAGGATCTCGTACGCGACCCGGCGCGCAGCGGTGACCTCGCTCACGGCAACCGCTGCGGCAGCTCGTGGCCACGCAGATACGCGTCGGCCGTCATCGCCTTGCCCCCCGCAGGCCGCACCTCGCTGACGACGAGGTCGCCGTCGGGCGTCCCGATGCGCAGCTCGCCCTCGCCGCCAACCGCGCCGGGGCCGAGCTGGCCGCTCGCGGCTCGCGCAGCGACCACGCCGAGCCGCTCGCCGTCGGAGACCTCGAGGTAGGTCCCGACGTGCGGGTTCAGCGCGCGCACCCGTCGTGCCAGCTGGACGGCCGGCTCCTCATGCGGGTCCAGCCGGCGCTCGGCAGGCTCGATCTTCTCCGCGTAGGTGACACCGTCGTCGTCCTGCTCGGTGAGCTCGAGCGTGCCGGCCGCGCGGCGCTCGAGTGCGTCGACCAGCAGCTCGCCGCCGAGCTCCTCCAGCCGGCGCGAGAGCGCGCCGAAGCCGTCCTCGTCGATCGACACCGCGCGCTGCAGCGCCACCGGCCCGGAGTCGAGGCCCTCGGTCAGCCGCATGATCGACACCCCCGTCTCGGCGTCGCCGGCCATGATCGCGCGCTCGATCGGGGCCGCACCGCGCCAGCGCGGCAGCAGCGACGGGTGCACGTTGAGCAGCTCGAGCTCGGACAGCAGCGGCTCGCGGATCAGCTGCCCGAACGCGCAGACGACGCCGATCTCCGGCTCGCGCCGCGCGAATTCGCTCAAGCGACTCGGCGTCGCTGGCCGCCTCGGTCTTGAGCACATCGATCTCCAGCTCGCCTGCCAGCTCGGCGACCGGCGTCGGTGACGTCTTGCGCCCGCGCCCGCGGCGGCGATCGGGCGGGGTCACGACGAGCGTGGGCCGCTACTCAGCGGTCGCCGCGAGGCGGCGCAGGATCTCGGCGGCGAACTCGGAGGTGCCGAGGTAGACGAGCTTCACTCGTCTTCAGAATCGTTCTGAGTTCGAGTCGTGCTCGGGGCTGTAGGTGGTTCCCTCGCGCAGGGCGCGCAGCGCGCCCTTGCGCTGGTCGCGGGGGCTGCGGTCGAGGATGAGGACGCCGTTTAGGTGGTCGATCTCGTGCTGCAGGACTCGAGCCTCGAGCCCGGATGCCTCGAGCACCATCGGCTCACCCCCGGTGTCGACCCCGCTGACCCGGGCGTGCAGCGGCCGCTCGACGTCAAGCCCGATGCCCGGGAGCGACAGGCAGCCCTCCTCGGCGGTCTCGAGATCCTCGGAGAGCCACTCGATCACCGGGTTGACGAGCGCGGTCGCGACGGCATCCGGCCCCGCCTGGAAGACGAGCATCCGGCGCAGGACGCCCAGCTGCGTCGCCGCGAGCCCGACGCCCATCGCGCCGTGCATGATCGCCACCATGCGCTCGGCCTCGCGCTCGAGCTCCGGCCCGAAGTCGGTGACCGCGGACGCCTCCGAGCGCAGCACGGGATCGCCGTACTGCACGACGTTGGCCAGCGCCTGCGCGCGCTGCTCGCGTTCTGCCTCGCTCAGTCCGTCGCCGGCGGGCTCCTCCGCCTCGGCGGTCTCCTCAAGCTGCTCCTCGGTGATGTCTGACATCGCGCTGGATTTTACGTGGCGATCACTGAGCGTCCACGTCGACCGAAATCCGGATCTCGCGCAGGCGCTTGGCGCGAGCCTCGGCGTGCACCGTCTCGCGAATCGCCGCCACCGCGGCGGCGCGGTCGGCGGCCTTGACGACGATCTGGCGGCGTTCGCGACCGCGCAGGCGAAAGCGCGGCGCCGGGCCGAGAGCGCGCGCGTCCGCCGGGAGGCTGCGGTCGAGCGCCTCCCGCAGCGCCGCGGCCGCGGCCTCGAGGCGCTTGCCGTCGACGGCGCCGAGCTCGATCCGGATCACGTGAGCGAACGGCGGATAACCGAGCTCGCGGCGGCGGCCGAGCTCGCCCTCGATGAATCCGGCGGCATCGTGCCCGGCGGCGTGGCGGATCGCGGCCGCTTCCGGCGTGAGCGTCTGGACGATCACGCGACCGCCGCGCTCGCCGCGACCGCTGCGACCCGCGAGCTGGGCCACCAGCGCAAAGGTCCGCTCCTCGGCGCGGAAGTCGGGGAAGCGAAGGGTGGCATCGGCATCGACGACCACCGCGAGGACGACGTCGGGGAAGTCGTGGCCCTTGGCGACCATCTGCGTGCCGACCAGGACGCCCGACGCGGCCGCCTCGAACTCGGCAAGGATCTCGACGTGGGACCCGCCGCGCCGATGTGGTGTCGGCGTCGAGGCGAAAGATCGGCAGGCCGCCGGTCGCCTCGGCGAGCATCTCCTCGATGCGCTGGGTGCCTGCCCCGGCCCGGGCCAGCGTCACGGAGCCGCACTCCGGACACTCGGCCGGCAACCGCTCGGCGTGCCCGCAGTGATGGCAGCGGCACGGCTCGCCGGCGCGGTGGACGACCAGCGAGACGTCGCACTGCGGGCACTGCGCGACCCAGCCGCACGACCGGCACGCCAGATGCGGCGCCCAGCCACGGCGGTTGACCAGGACGATGCCCTTGCCGCCGCATCTTCGCCGAGCTCGGCAAGCGCCGCCCGCGTGTTCGAGCGTGGAGCGCGCCGCTCGCGCCGCTCGCCGTCGCGCATGTCGACGACCTCGACCCGCGGGAGGGCGCGCCCGTCGACGCGCTCGGGCAGCTCGAGGCGCTCCAGGGCGCTCCAACTCTCCGGCCGCGGGGTCGCGGACCCCAGGACCAGGGTGGCCCCGGCGGCGGCCGCCCGACGACGCGCGACCTCGCGCGCGTCGTACTTCGGGTCGCCCTCCTGCTTGTAGGAGCCGTCGTGCTCCTCGTCGACGATCACGAGGCCGAGCGCGTCGATCGGGGCGAAGATCGCCGAGCGCGGCCCGACGCAGATCCGCGCCTCCCCGCTGCGCAGACGGTGCCACTCGTCGCGGCGCTCGCCGGCGCTGAGCTTTGAGTGAAGGATCGCGACGCCGTCGCCGAAGCGGGCGGTGAAGCGAGCGAGCGCCTGCGGCGTCATCGCGATCTCGGGGACCAGGACGATCACGCCGCGCCCGCGCGCCAGGGCCTCCTCGGCGGCGGCGAGATAGACCTCGGTCTTCCCCGATCCGGTGACTCCGTGCAGCAGCAGTTCCCTGCCCTCCTGATCAAGAGCTCCGATGATCCGCTCGGCGGCGGCGCGCTGAGCGGCGTTGAGCGCAACGCGGCCGCCCAGGGCCCCAACCGTGGCGATCCGAGGCCGGCGCTGTACCTCGCGCGCACCCACCTCGACCAGGCCGCGGCGCTCGAGGCGCAGGAGCGCGTCGCGGCCGACGTCGGCGTCGGCCAGCGCGGTCGCGCCCACGTCGCCGCCGTCGGCGACAAGCAGCTCGAGGGCCCGGCGCTGCACCGGCCCGAGCGCCGCAGCCTCAAGCGCCTCGGCCGCGGCGCCGGTCGCCCGGGCGACCGTCTCGGTGCGGGCGGCGGTCTGGCCGCGGGCCGTCTGCGTGCCCGGCGGGAGCACGAGCTCGAGGCCGCGGGCGGGCGTGGAGCAGTATTCGCGCGCGACCCACAGGCCGAGCTCGACAAGCTCTCTGGGCACCCCCGCCTCGAGCGCGGAGATGGGCTCGACAAGTCGCGCCGCGGGCACCGCGCTGCGATCGGCGATGTCGACGACCACGCCGAGCAGCCGCTGGTGGCCGAACGGAACCTCGAGGAGGGTGCCGATGCCGACGTCGCCGAGGCGTTCGGTCAGGCGGTAGTCGTACGGGCCACGCAGCGCACGCGCCGTGGTCAGCGGCTCAACCCTGGCAATCGGCCCTCTCATGAGCGCCAGGCTAGGTGCCGACTCGGCGGATACACTCACGCCCGTGGCGCCGAAGCTGCACGCGGGAGAGCAGATTCTCTACGAGGGTCACCCCTCCTGGCGCGCGATTCTCGACTTCTATCTCAAGGGGATCCTCGCGACCGCGGTCATCGCGCTCGCGGCCGGCTTCATCAGCGGCCTCGGTGACGGCGGTGCGAACAGCGGCCTGGTCACGGCCATCGCCCTGGTGGGCGTCGCGCTGACGATCCTCGTCGGCTTCATCAGGCGCGTCTCGACCAGCTACACGATCACCGACCGCCGCCTGCACATCAAGCGCGGCATCGTCTCGCGGACGATCCAGGAGACCCGGCTCGAGCGGGTCCAGAACGTGAACTACTCGCAGTCGGTGTTCCAGCGGATCCTGCAGATCGGCAACGTCGATTTCGACACCGCGGCGGGCGACGACTACAACTTCGTCTTCGCCGGCGTCGCCGACCCCGGCCGACGTCGTCCACATGGTCGACGAGGCGACGCGCCGCGGTGGCACGCAGGGCCTCGGCGACGACGCGGACGAGGCGGGCTCCGCGCCCGCCCCGGAAGCACCCCGCCCCGCTTAGCTTTTCGCCTGGCGCGATCGCTGAGAGGTCAGATGCGCGCTAGGCCGCGGCGCCCGCGGTGAGACCGGCGGCCTCGCGAAGCGCGTCCGCGCGGTCCGTGCGCTCCCACGTGAAGTCGTCGAGCTCGCGGCCGAAGTGCCCGTAGGCGGCGGTCTGCTGGTAGATCGGCCGGTGCAGGTCGAGCGTCCTGCGGAAGGCGCCCGGGCGCAGATCGAAGTTCTCGCCGACCAAGCGCGCGATCTCGGCGCGTGAGATCGCCTCCGTCCCGAAGGTCTCGACCATCACCGAGACCGGGTGCGAGACGCCGATCGCGTAGGCGACCTGGACCTCGCAGCGATCGGCCAGGCCTGCCGCCACGACGTTCTTGGCGACCCAGCGCGCGGCGTAGGCGGCGGAGCGGTCGACCTTCGACGGGTCCTTGCCCGAGAAGGCCCCGCCACCGTGGCGGGCAGCGCCGCCGTAGGTGTCGACGATGATCTTGCGGCCGGTGAGGCCGGCGTCGCCAACTGGGCCGCCGATGACGAAGCGCCCGGTCGGGTTGCAGAAGTAGTTCTCGGCGGTGTTGAGCTCGCCCGGGTCGTAGAGGTCGGCCGGCAGGATCGGGCTGATCACCTGCTCGAAGACGTCGCGGCGGATCTCCTCGGTCGTCGCGCTCTCGGCGTGCTGCGTCGAGATGAGCACCTTCTCGATCGCGACCGGGACGGAGTCGCGGTAGCGCACGGTGACCTGGGTCTTGCCGTCGGGGCGAAGGTAGGCGAGGCTGCCGTCCTTGCGGACGGCGGCGAGGCGCTCGGCGAGGCGGTGCGCAAGCGAGATCGGGAGCGGCATGAGCTCGTCGGTCTCGGTGCTGGCGTAGCCGAACATCATCCCCTGGTCGCCGGCACCGGCCACCTCGGCCTCGTCGTCATTGCCCCCCGAGCGCGACTCGAGCGCGTGGTCGACGCCCTGGGCGATGTCGGGCGACTGCTTGTCGATCGCGTTGATCACCGCGCAGGAATCGGCCGAGAAGCCGAGGGTCGCGTCGTTGTAGCCGATCTTCGCGATGGTCCCGCGGGCGATGTCCTGGATATCGACGTAGGTCTCGGTGGAGATCTCACCGCTGACGACGACGAGCCCCGTGTTGACCAGCGTCTCGCAGGCGACGCGACCCGTCGGGTCGTCGCGCAGGACGGCGTCGAGGACGCCGTCGGAGATCTGGTCGGCGATCTTGTCGGGGTGCCCCTCCGTCACCGACTCGGAGGTGAACAGGTACTCGTTCTCAGCGAGGTTGTCGAAAGTCCCAGAATTCATTCCGGGCAGGGTAGAGGCTCAGTCGCCCGAGGGTGCCGGAACCAGGCTCGACTCGGCGTCGGCCGGCGGGGCGTCGCCGACGCTCAGACGGGCATCGGTCGAGAGGACGTTGTCGGTCGTGCCGACCTCGAAGGCGAGCGCGTCGAGGCGGCGGAACTCGCCGGCGAAGGTCGCGTAGACCGGGTCCTCGGCGAGACCGAGTTGCTCGGCGAGACCGACGAGGTCGTGGATGTCGACGTAGCCGAGCAGCGACACCTCGTCCGGAAAGCCATCGGTCGCCCCCCTGTAGCGATCATCGTCGGCCAGCCCGCCCCCGTCCTCGCCGGCGACGGCGGCCACGCCGTCGGGCGAGGTCGCCGCCACGGCGAGCCCGTCGAGGATCGCGTAGGTGATCGCGACCGTCTCTGAGATCTGCACCGTGTGCGCGTCGACGCCGGCGATCTGCTGATCGCTCGAGACATCGCCCAGGGGCGCCTGGAGCGCGGCGAGCGCCTCGCGGAGCTTGTCCTCGTCGACCCCCGACGAGACGAATGTCAGATACGGGAACGGCTGGCCCGCGCTGGAGCTCGATCCCGAGGAGCTGGTCGCGCCCAGCGTCAGCCCGGCCTCGTCGCCGAGAGCGTCGACGAGATCACCGGTCACGTCAAGGCCCGACTGGTGGTGCAGCTGGTGGGTGAGCTGGTCGAACGCATCGGCGATCCCCGGCGCCTCCGAGCCCGCCTGCTCGAGCAGCGCCCGCACGGTGTCGCCGGGCGCCGCGAAGCCGAGGTAGGCGAGCGAGCCCGCCGGCAGCTGGTCGGGCAGCTTCGGCTCGAACGCCGGGAAGGCCGCGAAGAAGCCGGGGGCGCTCTTGGCGCGCTTGGGATCGAGCGCGCTGCGCACCGCCAGCTCGAAGGAGTCGCCACCGTCGCTGGTTCCGATGGAGACGGCCGCTCCCTCGCTCGCCCCGGGCGCCAGCAGGGGCGTCAGCGAGCTGAGCGTCGAGCGCGAGCCCGCGATCAGGCTCGAGATTCCATCAGGCGAGATCCAGGCGTCGATGACGTGATGTGAGGGCAGCTCGTCGATGACGCCGGTGGCAGTGGAGTCGTCGGCGAGCGAGTCGCCGCCGTCGGCGGTGTCGGAGATGGCCCCGACCCCGGAGGACGACCCGACCGCGAGGAAGCCGCCCACCTGCTTGGTGGTCGTGGTGCCGGTGCTCACCTGAGCAGCGAACTTGTCGGCGCCGTCGGCGTCGGAGACCTCGATCAGCTCGACGGGGTCTGGCTTGCCGGAGTCGTCGAGGACGACGAGGGCGACCTCGCCGCCGAACCACGGGCGGATGTCGTGGTCGAAGTCGATCGAGCTGCTGTCGCCGCCCTCGAGCGCAGCCAGCGCCCGCTGCGAGATCTGGCCTGAGAAGAGGGGCAGCTTCGCCGCGAGGTCAGCGAAGTCGGAGTACTCCTGCGTGTCGGTGTCGAGGTTGGCGTGCAGGTAGGCGAGAGCGTCGTTCGGGACGAGCGCGATCGCATCGTCTGAGGGCGCGCACTCGTCGCCTCCTGGGAAGCTGCAGGGCAGCGCCGGAACGGCGACGGTCGCGATCACGACGACCGCAACGACGACCACCACAAGCGCGACGAGGCGTCGCCGCCCGTGCACGGACAGCTTCCGCCACGGGGCAACGATCGCGTGGCCGACGTCACCGAGTCCGTAGCGGATGCTTTTCAGGCGCTCCTTCACCGAATAAGGCGCCTCAACAGCGGCGCACCTCCGCTTCGCTTCGCTCCGCGATCACGGCGCCGTTATAGCGCGCTCTAATCGTCGCGACGCGAGCGACGCTTCTTCGGGATGAAATCGATCACCAGCGGCACGCCCTGCAGCTCGTAGTGCTCGCGGATGCGGTTCTCCAGGTGGTAGGCCCAGTCCTGGGTGATCAGGCGGCGGTCGTTGACCTGGATCGCGATCCGGGGCGGGCGCACGCCCACCTGGGCAGAGTAGTAGAGGCGCATGCGCTTGCCGCGACGCTGGGGCGGCGGATGCGTCGCCACCACCTCGTTGACGAAGCGGTTGAGCTCGGGCGTGGGGATCCGCTCGGCGCGCCGGTCGGCGAGCGCGATCGCGCGCTCGAGCAGCTTTGGCACCGCGCGCCCACTGAGCGCCGAGCACGCGATCACGGGCGGGCGCTGGCGGATGCGCTTCGCGAGCCGCGCCTTGGCGTCCTCGAGGAAGTCACCGGCGTCGGAGTCGAGCTGGTCCCATTTGTTGAGCGCGACCAGCGTCGAGCAGCCGGTGCGCATCGCCAGCTCGGCGACCCGGAGGTCCTCGGCCGTGACACCCTCGGTGGCATCGCAGACGACGATCGCGACGTCGGCCCGCTCGGCCGCGGTCTCGGAGCGAAGCTGCGCGTAGTAGTCGACGGTGCCGGCGACCTTCGCGCGGCGGCGGATCCCGGCGGTGTCGACCAGCTTCACCGGCCGGTCGCCGAACACAAGCTGCGTGTCGATCGAGTCGCGCGTCGTCCCCGCCATCTCCGAGACGATCACGCGGTTGGAGCCCAGGAAGGCGTTGACGAGCGACGACTTGCCGACGTTGGGCCTGCCGATCACCGCGACGGCAACGGGCTCTGAGCCGACGTCTGGAAGCTCGAGGGCGGCCTCCTTCGCAAGCGCCGCCAGCCGGTCGAGCAGGTCGCCGGTGCCGCGCCCGTGACTGGCCGAGACCGCAACCGGCTCGCCGAGCCCGAGCGCGTTCAGCTCGGCCGCCAGCGGCTCCTCCTTGGCGCCGTCGACCTTGTTGGCGACGACGACGACGGGAACGTCGGCGCGGCGGAGAATCTCGGCAACCTCGGCATCGCCCTGGCGCAGCCCCGCGCGCGCGTCCAGCACGAGCGCGACGGCGTCGGCGTCGGCAATCGCCGCGCGCGCCTGCGCCTGAACCTCGCGCGAGAGCGAGTCGGAGGCCTCGAGGTCAACGCCACCCGTATCGATCAGCTCGAAGCGGATCCCGTTCCATTCACACTCCAGGGACTTGCGGTCGCGGGTCACGCCGGCCTCCTTGTGCACGACGGCCTCACGACCGCCGGCGAGGCGATTCACCAGGGTCGACTTGCCGACGTTCGGAAACCCGACGACCGCGATCCGCGCGAGTCGCGGCGCCGCGCTGGCGTCGGCGCTCATCCGAGACCCCGCTCGCGCGCGAGCCCGACCATCGCGGGCGACGACCTCGTCGACATCGAGGCCCGTCGTGTCGAGCTCGACCGCGTCGGGCGCCGCGCGCAGGGCGCCGTGCGCACGCTCGCGGTCGCGACGGTCGCGTTCTGACTGGGCGGCGAAGACGGTCGCCTCCTCCTCACCCGTCTGCATCGCCCGGCGGCGGGCGCGCTCGGCGTCGCTGGCGACGAGGAACACCTTCAGCGGCGAATCCGGGCTGACGACGGTGCCGATGTCGCGGCCCTCGGCGACGTAGTCGGAGCCCGTGCGATCATCGCGCGCTGGCGGGCGACCATCGCCTCGCGCACGCCGGGATGCGCGGAGACCACCGATGCCGCCTGGGTCACCTCGGGGCTGCGGATCTGCGCGCTGACGTCCTCGCCGTCGAGCCAGAACGCGGTCACGCGTCGAACTCGAGGTCGATCGCCTGTGGCGAGCGCCTCGACGGCCTGGGCGTCGCCGGGGTCGACCCCGCGCGCGCAGCGTGGCCAGCGCGACGGCGCGGTACATCGCCCCGGAATCGAGGTAGGTCGCGCCGAGCGCGGCTGCGACCCCGCGCGCGACAGTGGATTTTCCGGCGCCCGCGGGGCCGTCGATGGCGATCACCATGGCGGCGGTGAGGATAGGCTGGCGGAGGATGGAGTCATGGGAGATCACCGACCTCGACGTCGCGCCGCACAAGCCCGAGGTGCTCGCGTCCGATGGTGAGGGCCGCGTCATCGCGATCCAGCTCCCGGCCGGCGAGAAGCTCGGCGATCATCGGGTCCACGAGCGCGCCTGGGTCATGGTGATAGTCGGGAAGCGTCGAGATCGCACCGCGGGAAGCGGCGACGACCGTCGCCGGCGGACCGGCCTCCTGGCGGCCTTCGAGCCGAACGAGCGCCATGAGGTCGCCGCGACCGAGGACGCGCGCCTGCTCTTGGTCCTCTCCCCCTGGCCCGGCGTCGGCCACCCGACCATCCCTGACCTCTCGCCAGGCGTCAGCTGAGCCAGGTCGCTCGCGAAGCCCGGGTAGCTGACCCCGGCCGCCTCGAAGCCCTCGACCTCGACGCCCTCGGCGCTCGCGCGCCCGGCGATCGCGCCGAGCATCGCCAGGCGATGGTCGCCCGCGGCGTCGAGCGACGCCGCCACGCAGGCTCGCCCGTCCCGCTCACGACGAAGCCGTCCTCGGTCGCCTCGATCTTCGCGCCGAGCGCGCTGAGGCCGGCGACGACCGTCGTCGATCCGATCCGACTCCTTGTGGCGCAGCTCCTCGGCGCCGGACACGACGGTCTCGCCGTCGGCAAAGGCGGCGGCGAGCGCGACCAGCGGCAGCTCGTCGATCGCGAGCGGGACCTCGCCGGCGCCGATCCGGGTGCGCCTGCAGCGGCCCGGAGCGCGCGACGATCGTCGCCATCGGCTCGCGTCCGGCCGGCGCGGTCTCGACCACGTCGATCGCCGCCCCCATCCGGGTCAGGATCCCGAGTAGGCCGATCCGGCCCGGGTTGATCCCGACGCCGCTCGAGGCGGACCTCGCTCCCACGAACGAGCAGCGCCCCGACGATGAAGAACGCCGCGGAGGAGAAGTCGCCGGGAACCGTCAGCTCGCCGAGCTCGAGCCGTTCGGCGGGCTCGACCGTCAACGCGCTGCGCGGGAAGCTCGCCGTGGATCGTCACCGAGGTCCCATGGTCGGTCGTGTCCACGCTGGCGCCCGCGGCGCGCAGCATTCGCTCGGTGTGATCACGGGTCGGCCGCTGCTCGATCACGCTCGTCTCGCCCTCCGCGTTGCAGCCCCGCGAGCAGCAGGCACGACTTCACCTGGGCGCTGGCGACCGGCATTCGGTACTCGATGCCGCTCAGGCTGGGCGGCATCGATTCCAGCGGCGGCAGGCCGCCGCGGGATGAGACGGCGGCGCCCATCTGCGTCAGCGGCTCGGCGATGCGGTCGACCGGCCGACGCCGGATCGACTCGTCCCCCGTGATCTCCACCGGCCCGCGGCTGACCCGCAAGCCACCCCGGCAGCAGCCGCAGCAGCGTCCCGGCATTGCCGACGTCGACCTTCGCCGAGTGCGCCCCGCGCAGGCCGACGCCGCGGAACGCGTGCTGCTCGCGCCGTTTGCGTGCGGTCGGCTCCTCGACGCCGGCGCCGAGCGCGTGCACCGCCGAAGCGTGCAGTTCGTGTCGGCGGAGTCGAGGTAGTTTCGCACCATCGTCTCCCCCTCTCCCATCGCAGCGATGATCGCCGCGCGATGGGAGATCGACTTGTCGGGCGGTGGCTGGAGCGTCCCGCGCAGAGGGCCGGCGGTCGAACCGGGTCATCCGCCGGCGCCTGGAACGAGGGTGACCGTGTAGCCGAGCTCGCGAACGACCTCTGCGGCGCGCTCGGCCTCGGCGTCACCGTCGATCCAGACCGAGATCGCCCCGGTCCGCATGTCGGCAGCGGTCTGCAGCGCCATGTCCTCGATGTTGACCTGCTCGCTCACCGAGCGCGAGCGCGATCTCGGCGACCGTCCCCGGCCGGTTCTCGACGACGATCCGCAGCTCGCGGCGCTCGCCACCCGCTCCGCCGGATTCGAGCAGCCGCCGGCGGTCCTCGCCGGCGCTCGGCATGCCAGGCGGCAACCGCTGGTCGAGTCGCCGGCGCGGATCAGCGCCGCGGCCTCGCCCAGGCGCTCGATCACCGCGTCGATCCCCTCGGCCACGGCCGCGCGGTTGCTGACGAAGATGTCGCCCCAGATCGCCGGGTTGGCTCCCGCCACGCGGGTCGTATCGCGAAAGCTCGTACCGACCTCTGGCAGCCGCTCGGACTCGGCGCCGAGTCCGCCGAGCGCGGCCGCGCCTCGCGCACGAGCGCGTTCGCGATCACGTGCGGCAGGTGGCTGACCGTGGCCATCACTCGGTCGTGCGTCGCGGGATCGATCGCCTGCGGTCGCGCGCCCAGCCCAGCGATGAGGCGCTGCAGGCTGTCGTAGAGGATCCCGCTCGACGTCTCGGTCGGCGTCAGGTACCAGCGCGCGCCCTCCAGCAGCTCGGCACGGGCATTCTCGACGCCGGCGGTCTCCGCGCCCGCCAGCGGGTGCCCGCCGATGTAACGCTCCGCTGCCGCACTCGCGGCAAGGCGCTCGACAAGCTCGCGCTTGGTTGAGCCGACGTCGGTGACCACCGCGCCCTCGTCGGTCGCGTCGAGTGCCGCGGTGACGGCCGCCGGCAAGGCGCCCACCGGGGCCGCACAGAAGACCACCTCCGCCCCCTTCACCGCGGTGGCGACATCAGCGGCCGCCGAGTCGATCACTTCGAGCTCAAGCGCTCGCTCCAGGTTTGCCGGCTCGGGGTCGAAGCCGGCGACCACGGCGCCGAGGCGCTGCCGGGCGGCGAGACCGATCGAGCCGCCGATCAGTCCGACCCCAACTACCGCCAGCTTCACGCCGTGCTCAGTCGTCCCGCCGCGAGCGAACGCAGCCGGCCAACTCGTCGAGGGCCTCTGCCGTGGTCTCCCAGCCCATGCAGGCATCGGTGATCGACTGCCCGTAGGTCAACTCGCCCGAGCCAAGATCCTGGCGCCCGGGGACGAGGAAGGACTCCAGCATGACGCCGACGATCGCCGTATTGCCGGCCGCAACCTGCGCTGCGATGTCGTCCACGACGAGCCGCTGGCGGTCGGGATCCTTACCGCTGTTGTCGTGCGATGCGTCGATCACGAGGCGCTCCTTCAGACCGGCGGCGGCGAGCTGGCCAACCACCGCGATCGACCTGGTCGGCGCTGTAGTTCGGGGCGTCGCGACCCCCGCGCAGGATCACGTGGCCGTCGGGGTTCCCCGTGGTTCGCAGA
The DNA here is from genome assembly GCA_963796815.1 of uncultured Solirubrobacterales bacterium. GTDB lineage: Bacteria > Actinomycetota > Thermoleophilia > Solirubrobacterales > 70-9 > WHSW01. The sequence continues at coordinate 98,864 of CAWCNF010000006.1, read as the reverse complement.
ATCGCCGCGGCACCGGTTGGGTCGATACCGGTGAACGCATGCGAGGCCGCAGTCGCTCGAACCGCGTCGATGGCTATCTGGACGTTGCCATCCGTCCCGTTCTTGAAGCCGACCGGCATCGAGAGACCCGAGGCCAGCTGACGGTGGACCTGACTCTCGGTGGTTCGAGCACCGATTGCACCCCAGGTGACGGTGTCCGAGATGTACTGCGGGATGATCGGATCGAGGAACTCGCAGCCGACTGGAAGGCCGAGCTCAAGTACGTCGAGAAGCAAGCCGCGCGCTCGCCGCAGGCCGGTATTCACATCACCGGAGTCGTCCAGGTGGGGGTCGTTGATCAGGCCTTTCCACCCGGTCGTCGTCCGCGGCTTCTCGAAGTAGACGCGCATTGCGATCAGGAGCTCGCCGGAAAGCTCGCTGGCTTTCTCAGCGAGTCGAGTCGCGTACTCGCGCGCGGCCTCGGCGTCGTGGACGCTGCAGGGCCCAACGATCACCACAGTCGGTCATCGGCGCGATCGAGGACTGCGCTCACCGCCTCGCGACTGGCTACGACCAGGTCCTCGCCCGCCTGTGGAAGCGGCAGCTCGGCTATCAGCTCCGAGGGGCGCGCAAGCGGATCAATGCGGTCGATTCGCCGGTCGCGGACCGCCGTCTCTGTTCGGGTCAATCACGTCTTCCATCACGATCATCTGTTGCTCTTTCCATGAAAAAAACTGGCACAGGGTCAGCTGCTACGGCGTCCGGTGGCGAAATTTCTTCTGCTCACGGGCCTCGCGGCCGGCCGGACGCCTAGCTAAATCGCCAGTAATACGTAAACCACGCGCACGGCTGCGCACCCGGGCGGGCGCTTTCAGAGGCCTGTGCGGACTCGCGGTTCACGCGGCAGGTTGTAGCAAAGCCCTGCGTCGAGCGCAATCAAGCATTGGAAAGCGAACGCCGATGAAAGCTGCGTGGAGAGCCAAAGCTTCATCGCGCGCGCACGCGCGTGGCTGCCACGCGGCAACACGCTGCCTCACGACGTCTGGCTGATCCGCCACCGCTGGCTGGTGATCCTGCTCGCATCGCTCGGCCTCGGCATCTTCGTGTTCGCCCAGTTCGAGGGCTTCTCGGTCGCCCACTCCCTGGCCGAGGGAGGAGTCATGGAGGCGTTCGCCGTGGCCGCCTGGGTCACGCGCGATCGCCAGCGACTCGCCTCCGTGCTCTGCTCGGTCGGCCTGATCACAAGCGCCTCCCTCGCGATCCACATCTCGGGTGGCTACATCGAGGCGCACTTCCTCTTCTTCGTGATGATCATCCTGCTGGCCCTCTATGAAGACTGGCTGCCGTTCCTGTTCGCCGCCGGCTACGTGCTGGTCCACCACGGCTACATCGGCCTGACGGATCCGGCGGCGGTCTACAACCATCCGGACGCGATCGCCCACCCGCTCAAGTGGGCGGCGATCCACGCGGCCCTGGTGTTCGCGGCGGGGTGTGCGGCGATCGTCGTCTGGCGGCTGAACGAGAACGAACGCCTCGAGACGGAGCGCGCGTACGCGCTGGGGCGAGCGAACGAACGCTCAATGGCCGACGCTCAGGAGCTCGCGAGGGTGGGCGGCTACGAGTACGACCTCGCGACCGGCGACGTCACCGTGACGGCGGGGCTGATCAAGCTGCTCGGCCTCCCGGCCGACGACCCGACGCAGACGAGCGAGTACTACTTCGATCACGTCGACGACGCCGACCGGCCCGCCGTCGATGCGGCGATGGAGCGCGCCCTTACCGAGGGGGTGCCGTTCGACACCAAGCTGCGCTACCACCACCCCGATGGGCGGACGTTGGTGATCCAGACGCGGGCTGAGGTCGCCTTCGACAACGGTGCGCCCGCCCGGCTGATCGGCACCAGCCAGGATGTGACCGAGAGCGAAACGGCTCGAACCGAAGCGTTGCGGCGCGCGGAGATGCAGCGCGTCATCGCCGAGCTCGGCGAGCTCGCGCTGGGCGCAACCGACCTCGAGCGCCTCTTCCACGAGGCCGTGACGACCACCGCGAAGGCCCTGGACGTCGAGACGGTGCTCCTCGCCGAGCTCGCGCCCGACGGCGAGAGCCTCACCGTGGTCGAACACGCTGGCCTCGGCGATCTTTTCGGCGTCCACTACCCAGCGGGCAACCGGACGCAATCCGGCTCCACCCTGCTGGGCAGCCAGCCGCTGGTCGTCGAGGACTGGGAGACCGAGACACGCTTCGAACCGTCGGAGGTGATCCGGCGATCGCAGTCGCGCAGCAGCGTCAGCGTTGTCGTTCGCCGCCGCGAGGGCAGCTTCGGAGTGTTCGGGATCCTCAGCCCCCAGCCGCAGCGCTTCGACACCGACGCCGTCAACTTCGCGCAGTCGCTCGCCAACCTGCTGTCGGCGGCGATCGCCCGCGTCGAAGCGGAGGCCGACACGCGCCACCGCTCCCTGCACGATCCGCTGACCGGCCTCCCCAACCGCGTCCTCTTCAACGACCGGCTCGACCAGGCGCTCGCCTCGGCCACGCGCGAGGGCAAGCAGGTCGGCGTCCTCTTCTGCGATCTCGACCAGTTCAAGCTCGTCAATGACAGCCTCGGCCACGAGGCCGGCGACGAGCTCCTCAGCATGGTCGCGCCGCGCCTCGACGCGGTCCTTCGCGCCGGCGACACCGTGGGCCGGTTCGGCGGCGACGAGTTCGCGATCATCATCGCGGAGGCCGACACGATCCACGACCTCACGCGCGTCGCCGAGCGCGTCGCGGCGTCGCTCGCCACACCATTCGTCCTGCGCGACCGCGAGTACTTCGTCAGCGCGTCGGTGGGCATCGCGATCGGCGGCGGCGGCGAGCCGCCCGAGGCCCTGATCCGCGACGCCGATCTCGCGATGTACCGCGCCAAGGAGCGCGGGCGCGGGCGCTACGAGATCTTCGACCATGCCATGCGCCTGGACGCCGTCGATCACCTGCGGACCGAGAACGACCTGCGGCGAGCGCTCGGCCGCGACGAGTTCGTCGTCCACTACCAGCCGCTGATCTGGCTGCACCCGCATCGCATCGTGGGCTACGAGGCGCTCGTGCGCTGGCAGCATCCCGAGCGTGGCCTGCTCGGGCCGGGCGAGTTCATCCCGCTCGCGGAGGAGAGCGACCTGATCGTCGACATCGGCGAGCGGGTGCTTCAGCTCGCCTGCCGCCAGACGGCCGAGTGGAATCGCGCCCGGCCCGACTCGCCGCCGGTGACGATCTCGGTCAACGTCTCGCCGCGCCAGATGGCGGATCCGCGCATGGCCGAGCGGGTTCGTCGCATCCTGCGTGAGACCGACCTCGACCCGCTCGCGCTCAGCCTGGAGATCACCGAGTCGGTGCTCGTGGACGAGGCGGAGGCCCTCGGCACCATCCGCGCGCTGAAGGAACTCGGCCTGCGACTGGTGCTCGACGACTTCGGCACCGGCTTCTCGGCGCTCGGCTACCTGCAGCGCTTCCCCTTCGACCAGCTGAAGATCGACCGGTCGTTCGTGCAGGGCCTCGACGACCCGGCGACCTCGGCGATCGTCAGCTCGGTCATCTCGATCGCCGACGCGCTCGGGTTGGCGGTCGTTGCCGAGGGCATCGAGACCAAGTCGCAGCTGGAGCTGGTCTACGGCCTCGGCTGCAACTTCGCGCAGGGCTTCTACTTCTCCAAGCCGGTCCCGGCCGAGGAGGCGCGAGCCCTCATCGACGCGCCTGTCACGATCGCTTGATCGCCCCCACCGCATTCATCGCCATGCTGGCGACGTCGATTGCCGCGTCCGGCCAGCCGGCCCAGCCCACCCAGCCGGCCCAGCCGGCCTTTGAGGGCCGCTCGGAGCCCATCCAGGGCCACGTCAAGGAACGCATCGTCGGCAGCTCCTGGCACCCCGGCTGCCCGGTCGGCCTCCACGACCTGCGCCTGCTGCGCGTCACCTACTGGGGGTTCGACGACCGGCCACACAACGGTCGCCTCGTCGTCAGCAAGCGCTTCGACGACAAGATCATCGCGGTGATGAAGCGCCTCTATCACCTGCGCTACCCAATCCGGCGCATGGAGCTGGTGGACCGCTTCGACGCCAACGATGATCGCTCCATCCGCGCCGACAACACCTCCGCGTTCAACTGCCGGTTCGTCGCCGGCACGACGCGGTGGTCGATGCACGCCTACGGGCTCGCGATCGACGTCAACCCGATCGAGAACCCCTACGTCTCCGGCTCGTACTTCACCCCTCCGGCCGGAGAGCCCTATCTCGATCGATCACGCCACGCGCCGGGAATGATCCACGAGGGCGACGAGGTCTTCGAGGCGTTCGCGAAGAAGGCCGGATGGGCGTGGCTCGGCGATGGGCCGCAGTCGATCCGCGACTACCAGCACTTCTCCTCGACGGGCGACTAGCCCGTTAGCCGTTCGGCGTCGGCAAACGCAGCGTGACCTTGTTCTGCCCGAGATCAGCTTCAGCTTCCTGTAGTAGCCGTTGGCGCCGTCCGAGAGGAGCCGCCCGGCCTTGGCGGTCGCATCGACGGTGAAGCATTCGCCGCCCTGGACGCATGACTTCAGCGTGCCCGTCGCCGTCGGGTGTGAGGTCGTCCAGTCCATCCAGGCGAGATCCTTGAGGACATAGTCCTGTTGGCCGCCGACCTCCGCCGCCTTGTACTTCAGCTTCTCCGGGGCGACGAGAAAGGACCCGTGATGGCGCGCTCAAGTAGATGCGCGTGTCGGCGAGCGCGGTCGCAGTTGAAGTGAGGACGAGCAGGCAGGCGAGCGTGAGGAGCTTTGTCATGTCCCGATGATCTCACCTAGAGCGCTGAGGAACCGGTCGTTTTCCGCCGGCGTGCCGTAGGAGACGCGAATGTGGCCCGGCCCGCCGAGCGGCGTCCCGGCGCGAACCAGGATCCCGCGCTCGCCGAGGGCGGCGACGACCTCGGCCTCGTCGTGGTCGCCGAGATCGATCCAGGAGAAGTTCGCCTGCGAGTTGGGAGTGCTCAGGCCGAGGTCGCGGACGCCCTCCTCCACCGCCACCCGTGCGACGAGATTGGCCTGCACGCGATCGAGGACGTCGTCCTGATGGCGCATGGCCTCGGCGGCGGCGGCCTGTGCGAGCGCGTTGACGGAAAAGGGCTGGCGCACCGCGTCGACCGCGGCCCGGAACTGCGGCGAGCAGAGCGCGTAGCCGACCCGCAGCCCCGCGAGGCCGTAGACCTTGCTGAAGGTCCGCAGCAGGACGAGGTTCGGGAAGCGCTCGCGCAGGTCGACGGTGTCGTCCGGGTCGTCGTCGAGCTGAAACTCGACGTACGCCTCGTCGACGAGCACGGTCACGTGGTCGGGCACGGCCTCGAGGAACTCCGCGATGCGCGCAGCCGGCAGGTGCGTGGCCGTCGGGTTGTTCGGGTTGCAGACGAGGACCAACCGCGTCGCGACCGTGATCTCGGCGAGCATCGCGTCGAGGTCGTGCTCATCGGCGTCATCGAGCTTGACCCGGATCTCGCGCGCGCCGGAGAGCGGCGCGAGGTACGGGTACATCGAGAAGGAAGGCCATGCATAGACGAGCTCGGCGCCCGGCTCGCACAGCGCCATCGCGGCGGCGAGGAGGATCTCGCAGGAACCGTTCGCGAGCGCGACACCGGCCTGGTCGACCTCGTAGCGATCGGCGATGCGGCGCCGCAGGAGGCTCGCCGACGGATCGGGGTAGCGGTTGGCGGCGGCGGCGGCGCGTGCGACCGCATCGGCGACGGCCGGGTGCGGGCCGTGCGGCGACTCGTTCGAGGCGAGCTGGGCGATCCCCTCGTCGGCGAGCGACTCGGGCGCCTTGCCGGCCGGTGCACCGGCGACGTACCCCGGGATCGCGGCGAGCCTGCTTGCGAATTCAGCGCCCACGCTCATTGGGCGTCGTGGAGATCGGCGCGAAGGCCCTGCGCCTCGCCGAGGTAGACGTGCTCGGGGAGCTCCTCGGCGGCGGCGTAGTAGTGCAGGAGCACCCGGATGACCCGCGTCATCGAGTTCGGCACCTCGATCTCACGGGCGCACAGCAGCGGCACGTGGTTGAGGCCGAGGCCGCGCGCCGCCGCGGCCGGGAAGGCGGCGTCGAGGTCGGTCGTCGCGGTGAAGATCACGGAGACCATGTGGTCGGCGCCGATGTCGTTGCGCCGCATGATCTCGCTCATCAGCTCGCTGGTCGCCTCGAGGATCGATGCCTCGTCATTGGCAGCGGCGACGACCGCGCCGCGCACGGCCCAGACGCGATCTCTTAGGGATGGCTGACTCATCGGTCGATCAACCAGCGGCGAATCCTTCCAGAGCCGCCGGAGCTCGGCGGCCTTCAGCTGGCGCGCCTGCCCGCGCGGGAGCTCGCCCAGGCGGAGCGGGCCGAAGGCGATCCGCTCGAGCTCGACCACGTCGTTGCCGATCGCCTCCGCCATCCGGCGCACCTGCCGGTTGCGACCCTCGTGGATCGTGATCTCGAGGACGCGCGGCGAGACCCGGCGCACGCGGGCGCGGGCGGTCGGGCCGTCCTCGAGCTGCACGCCGTCGCGAAGGCGACCGATGTCGGTGTCGGTCGGCGGCCGGCGCAGCCGCGCGCGGTAGGTGCGCTCGACCTCGTAGCGGGGGTGCATCAGCCGGTTGGCGAGCTCGCCGTCGTTCGTGATCAGGATCAGGCCGGTCGATTCGGCGTCGAGGCGGCCGACCGGATAGAGGCGGCGGCTTGGAGTCGATGAGGTCCGTCACCGCGCGCCGCCGGCCGGGCTCGCGCGCGGTCGAGGTGACGCCCGTCGGCTTGTTGAGCATCCAGACCTCGCGCGGCTCGGGACCGACCTGGCGCCCGTCGACCTCCACCCCGCTCTCGTACTCCACGTCGCGGGCGGGATCGCGCACGACCTGCCGCCCACGCGAACGCGCCCGGCGGCGACGAGTTCCTCGGCGCGGCGGCGCGATGCGACGCCCGAGTGGGCGAGGAACTTGGCCAGCCTCATGCGAGCGAGGCTAGCCGCGCCGACCGCCCGCGTTTACTCCGCCCGCTGCTCCCCCGCCTTGAGCAGCCGCTCGCGCAGCTCGCGCTCGTCCTCCGGCGTCGGGTCGAACCCGGCCGGGTCGGGGAGCTGGTCGAGGCCGGCGAGGCCGAAAAGCCGCTCGAAAAGCGGGGTGGTGCGATGGATGACGGCGCCAAAGCGCGAACGCCCGGACTCCTCGATCAGCCCGCGCTCGGTGAGCGTTTGCACGGCCGACTCCGACGAGACGCCGCGGATGCGCGCGATCTCGGGCCGTGAGACCGGCTGGAGGTAGGCGATGATCGCGAGCACCTCGGCCTGCGCCTGGGTCAGCGGCGGCGTCTTCGGCTTTGCGAGCAGCCGGCGCGCGGCGTCGGCCGACTCGGGCCGCGCCGCGAGCGTGTGTCCCCCGGCGACCTCGCGCAGGATCAACCCGCGCTCCGCCAGCGCCGTGCCCAGCAGGTCGAGGGCGCGGTCGATCTCCGCCTCGGTCACCTCGCACGCCTCGGCAAGCTCGGCGGTGCTCACCGGCTCCGGCGCCAGGAACAACAGCGACTCGACGATTGTTCCATAGTCATGAGCTCGACCCTGCACGCCCGCAGGCTAGCCGAGAACATGGCCAGCGTTGATGTCACCGTGATCGGCGCAAAGACGTCGCCCTGCTCCCAGCTCGCCTCGCCACGCTTGTGCATCTCCAGCAGCGCGAACAGGGTCACCGCCTGGGTCAGCTTCTCCTCACCGCCGAAGGTCTCGTCGAAGTCGATCGAGCCCGACGGCTGCCGCAAGCAGTTCGCGCAGGATCCGCAGCCGCCCCTCGAGCGAGACGGTCGGACGGATGTGGCTGGTGTCCGGCTTCGGCGGGACCCGCAGCAGATCGCCGATCGACGCCGCCAGCAGGTCGGGCTCGTACGCGGCCGCGCCGCGCTCGACCGCGACGCGGCGCAGCTCAGCCGGCAGCGGCGCGGAGCGGTAGCCGTACTCGCGGTTGTCGGCGAACAGCTCCGCGAGGTGCTCGGCCGCACCGCGATAGCGGCGGTACTCGAGCATGCGCGCCAGCAGTTCCTCGGCGGCCTCCTCCGGGCCGAGCTCGATGAGCTCCTCCTCGTCGACGGGCAACAGCAGCCGCGACTTGAGTTCGAGCAGCGAGGCGATCAGGACGAGGAACTCGGTCGCCGCCTCGAGGTCGAGGTCGCCCTGGCGCTCGACGTGCTCCAGGTAGGCGATGACGATCTCGCCGAGCTCCACCTCGGCCAGCGCGACCTCCTCGCGCAGCACGACCGTCATCAGCAGGTCGAACGGCCCGGCAAAGACGTCGAGGTCGAGATCTAGATCTGCGGCCCCCACCCGATGGGAGCGTACGGCCTGCATCGGACCCGCTGAGACCGGACGCGGAGCGGAGGATCTCAGCGGATTGGTGCTCCGAATCCCATGGCCTCGCGCACCTCGGCGACGATCGGGCCCGCGATCGCGCCGGCCTTCTCCGCGCCCAGGTTGAGCATCCGGTCGAGCTCGGCCTCGTCGGGCCGCAGCTCCGCGTAGCGCTCGCGCACGGGTCCCAGCAACTCGGCCACGGCATCGGCGACGGCCTTCTTGAAATCCCCGTAGCCGGACCCCTCGAACTCGCGCTCGATCGCTTCCGGCTCGATGCCGCGCGTCACCGAGAGGATTTCGATGAGGTTGGCGATGCCCTCCTTGCCCGGGCCTCGCTTGACCTCCGAGCCGGAGTCGGTGACCGCGCTCATCACCTTCTTGCGCAGGGCTTCTCCTCGTCGAGGACGAGGATCCGTCCCTGATCCGAGCCGGCCGTGGTTGACATCTTCATCGTCGGATCCTGGAGGTCCATGATCCGCCCGCCGACCTCCGGGACGCGCACCTCGGGCACGACGAAGATGGGCCTGTCCTCGCTCGGCGCGAAGCGCTCGTTGAAGCGGCGGGCAACCTCGCGCATCAGCTCGATGTGCTGGCGCTGGTCCTCGCCGACCGGGACCTCATCGGCGTTGTAGGCGAGGACGTCCGCGGCCTCAGCACCGGATATAGAAACAGCGCCGCCGAAACGAGTTCGCGCTGCTCTGCCCGACTTCTCCTTGAACTGGGTGCATCCGGTTGAGGTCGCCATGGGATGTGACCGCCGAGAGCAGCCAGCATAGCTCGGTGTGCTCGGGCACGTCGGACTGGCGGAAGAGGATGCAGCGCTCGGGGTCGAGGCCGGCGGCGATCAGGATCGCGGCCGTGTCGTAGACGTGCTCGCGCAGCTCGGCCGGGTCGTAGGCGACCGAGATCGCATGCAGGTCGACGACGCAGTAGATCGCCTCGTCAACGACTCCCCTCGCGGTCCTGACCGTCGACGTACTGGCGAATCGCCCCGATGTAGTTGCCGAGGTGCTTGCGCCCGGTCGGCTGGATGCCGCTGAAGATCCTCATGCGCGAGCAATGTAGAGGGACCTCCGGAGCACAGCAGCCCGTATACGTGCATGAGAACCGCCACGACGGCCGCGATCGTTATCTCTGCCCTCGCCACGGCGATCGTGGCGCCGGCCGCGGCGCTCGCCGACGGCCTGCCCCTACCGGTGGAGGACGTCGGTCCGAGCGGCGTTGTGAGCCCGGATGGGGCCTCGCGCTACGTGACCGTCGAAAGCGGCGGCGACACGGTCGTCGAGCGCATCGACACCGCCCGCGGTGAGGTGAGGCAGTCCGTCCGCCTGAAGGGCCGCTACACGATCCCGGCGGTGGCCCTGGACGCGACGCCGGGTGGGCTCTCGGTCGACGGCTCGACGCTGATCCTGATCTCCCCGCGCACCTCGTTCCCGCGCGAGACGACCGACTTCGTGCGCATCGAGACCGACCGCTTCACCAACCCGCATCCGTTCACGCTCGACGGCGACTTCAGCTTCGACGCACTCTCGCCAGCCGGCAGGACGATGTACCTCATCAACTACACCGCGCCGCACGACCCGACCGAGTATCACGTTCGTGCGTTCGATCTCGCGACCGGCCTCCTGCGGCCCGGCACGATCTCCGACCCCGACGAGGGCGACGCGGAGATGTATGGCTACGCGCTCTCACGGGTGATGAGTCCCGACGGGCGCTGGGCCTACACCCTTTACTGGGGCGGCGAGCACCCGTTCATCCACGCGCTCGACACCAAGGCCGGCGCCGCAGACTGCATCGACGTCGACGAGCTCGGTCGCAATCAGGACATCTGGGGCCTGAGGCTACGGCTCGGCGCCGGCGGCTCGTACCTGGTGATCGGGCAACGCGCGACGCCGCTGCTCACCGTCGACCCGCACACCCACACGGTCGGGAGGGTCCCGGCGGATGCGGTCGCGTCGGCGGTCGCCGACGGCGACGCCAACCCGAGCCGCCCCTCGGCCGCGACGCCCTGGATCGGCGTGGGCGCCGTGGGCGCCGGGCTCGCCATCGCGGCGCTGATCGGGGTCCTCGCGCTGCGCCGGCGACCGCGCGGCGCGCTCACGGCTTGACGGCTCTGCTCGCAGCGATTGCTCTCGCCGTCGGCGGCGGTTCCGGCGGCCCGTCCGCGCCTGCCGGGCCGGTTGGCCCGGTCGCAAAGCTGGTTGCGGCGGTCGCGCCGCGCGCGCCATTTGGAGGGCGAGCCGAGGTCACGCTGGGCCACTCCGTGAACGGCCGATCGATCACGGCCACGGCGATGAACGGCGTCGGCACGATGGTCAGCGGCGGCGACAACCGCAGCGGCGGTCCCGTGATCCTCGTCTTTGGCTGCATCCACGGCGACGAGTGCGCCGGCATGCGCGCCGTCAAGCGCTCCTGGCGCGGCTGCCCCCCGTACGGCGGCGGGCTCGTCACCGTGGACAACCTCGACCCCGACGGCCTCGCGCTCGGCACTCGCCTCAACGCCGATGGCGTCGACCTCAACCGCAACTTCGGCTACGACTGGCGCCCGATCGGCGTCCCGGGCGACCCGGAGCACTCCGGTGCAGCCCCGTTCTCCGAGCCGGAAACCCAGATCGCCCGCCGCCTGATCCGCGCCCTGCATCCCGACATCACGATCTGGTTTCACCAGCAGGCCGACCCGCTCGTGCGCGCCTGGGGCCAGAGCATCCCCGCGGCACGCACCTACGCGCGCCTTGCCGGCGATCGCTTCGTGCCGATGCCATGGATGGACGGCACCGCCCCGAACTGGCAGAACCACGCCTTTCCCGGGACGGCGTCGTTCGTCGTCGAGCTCCCGTCCGCAGGCCCTGTCCACGCCGACCGCCACGGGCAGGCGGTGTTCGAGCTCGCCGGCGCGCTCGATGGGCGTCCCCACGCTGTTGGCGCCTCTCGGAGGCAGTTGAGATGACCGCGGCGGCTTTCGCGGGACAATCGCGGCTGAGTCCGATGAACAAGGCGCCTCAACAACGGCGCACCTCCGCTCCGGCCTTCAGCCTCCGCGCTCGGGATGCCGAATCGGCGAAGCCGCGGATCCTGCTCGCGGGCCCGAAACGCCCGCGCTCCGAGCGGACCCTGATCCGCGAAGCGCAGCGCGGCTCGGCCGACGCGTTCGAGGAGCTGTTCCGACGCCACTGGCGTCGCGCCCACCGCGCCGCGTTTCTGGTGGTGGGTGATGCGGCCGCGGCCGAGGACATCGCCCAAGAGGCATTCCTCGCCGCGATCCGCGCGCTCGACCGCTTCGACCGCACCCGTCCGTTCGGCCCGTGGCTGCACCGCATCACGGTCAACCGCGCCATCGACTTCTCCCGAGCGCGCTCGCTGCGCGCCGAATCCCAATGAGGTGAGGGCGACGACCTTGCCGCGGCGGCGCCGGAGATGGACGAGATCTCCGCCGAGCTGCTCACGGCCCTGCGCGCGTTGGCGCCCGACCACCGTGCCGTGGTCGTCCTTCGCTACGTCCTCGACTACACCCCCGGCGAGATCGCGACGATGCTCGACGTCCCGCGCGGCACCGTCAACTCGCGTCTGCGGCGGGCGCTCGACAACCTGAGGCCGGCGGTATGACCGGCCGCCGCGGCGATCGCGACTTGGAGGCGCGCCTACGGGAGCTGCGCGCGCCCGACGAAGCCGAGGCGGAGAAGCGCTCGCTCGACGTCGTGCGCGCCGCCTACGCCGACCATGTTCCACTCCACCCATCACGGGGCACGCGTCGGCTCGGGGTGGCGGCCGGGTGCGCCGCGGTCGCGCTGGCGATCGGCCTGAGTCCCGCGGGCGCGAAGGTGGGCGATCTCGTCAGCGACGTCTTCTCGAACTCGCCCGGGGAGCCCAACGCGAAGCCGGAACTGCGTTCGCTCCCGGCTGCGGGGGATCTCCTGGTCAACTCCGGGGCTGGGCCGTGGATCGTCCGCGACGATGGCTCGAAGCGGTTGCTCGGCAGCTTTGACGAGGCGTCCTGGTCGCCGCACGGCCTGTACGTGATCGCTGCCAAGGACCGCATCCTGAGCGCGCTGACGACTGACGGCGACGTGCGCTGGACGTTCCCAACGCCGGGAGTCGCGCGCGACCCCCGCTGGGCGGGTAGCTCAACCGACACGCGCATCGCCTACCGAAGCGGCCACGACCTAAGGGTGATCGCCGGCGACGGCAACCCCGCGACCGATCGACTCATCGCGAGGGACGTCGCGCCCGTTGCGCCGGCCTGGCGGCCCGACCGCTTCGTGTTGGCCTACGTGACCGCCGCGGGCGGCGTTCGCGCCGTCGACGCCGAGACGGGTGCTCATGTTCGACCCACGCGCAACGACCGCCGCCGCCTTTCCCCCGCACCGTCCAGCCCGCGCGTTGACCGCGCCCTTTCACCCGACGGCCAGCAGATCGCGAACGTCGAGCACGTCGGCGCCAGCGATCGCTTGATCGTCACCAACCGAGGGGGTGGCGGCGAGGTCCTCTTCTTCGCACACGGGCGTCTGACCGGACCGACCTGGTCGCCGGACGGCCACTGGATCCTCATCGGCTGGCCCGCGGCCGACCAGTGGCTCTTCGTCAACGCCGACCACCCCGAGCAGATCGTCCCGTTCGACCGGATCTCGAAGCAGCTCAATTCCAGGCGCTTCCCACGGGTCTCGGGTTGGATCGTGCCATCGTCGGGCTGAGCCGCATTCCGTCCGATCGGAGTCTTACTGTACGAACATATGTTCGTCTCATCGGGAAAGCTCCGCGAGGTACCGCTCGAGCTCATCGAGCGCGAGATCGAGTCGATGGCGGCGCAGGTGAACGCCACCCATGCGCGCTGGCTCGAGCTCGTCCGCGAGTTCGATCGGCGCGAGGGCTGGGCGAACACAGGCTGTCGTTCCACCGCGGAGTGGGTCGCGTGGCGCTGTGCGCTCAACCCGCGCTCGGCGCGCGAGCACGTGCGCGTCGCCAAGGCGCTCGGCGGGCTGCCCGAGATCGAGGCCGAGTTCGCCGCGGGCTGCCTGAGCTACTCGAAGGTCCGAGCGCTGACGCGGATCGCGGACCAGCGCAGCGAGACCGAACTGCTCGAACTCGCGCGACATGCAACCGCTGCGCAGCTCGAGCGGATCGTCCGCGCAACCAGCCGCGTGACCGACGCCGAGGCAGGTCAGCAGCAGCGCGACAGCTTCGTCCGCTTTTTCTGGGACGAGGACGGCTCGCTTCGCGTCGACGCCAAGCTGCCGCCCGACGACGGCGCGCTCTTCCTCCGCGCGCTCGAGGCCGCGCGGGACACGCTTCACGAAATTCGCCGTGGCGAGGCCGCTGAGGCGGCCGCCGACCGCGGTTCCGCGGAACCGCGGAGCCGGCCGTCCCTCCCCCATCGCCAACCAACGCCGAGTCCTTCACGCTGCTTTCCGAGGCAACGCTGACGCGCCCGCCCTCGGGCCTGACCGGCGGCGAGCGCTACCAGGTGTTCCTTCACGTGGACACCGCTCGCAGGTCTGCGCGATCGAGGATGGCCCCGGGATCGCGCCCGAGACCGCAAAGCGCCTCGGCTGTGACGCGTCCATCGTCACCCTCGTCGAGCGCGGCGGCGTGCCGCTCAGCGTCGGTCGTAGAACCCGCTCGATCCCGCCGTCGATGCGGCGCGCGCTGGTGGCACGCGACGGGCGCTGCCAGTTCCCGGGTTGTGAGCGTCGCCGGTTTGTTGACGCCCACCACATCCTCCACTGGGCAGATGGCGGCGAGACGCGCTCGACAACCTCGTCCTGCTCTGCCGCCACCACCACCGCTGCGTCCACGAGGGCGGTTACTCGCTCGCCCGCGATCCCGATGGCACGCTCCTGTTCGAAGGCCGGACGGCGTCGAGATCCCGCGCGTGCCTCCCGCGCGGCGCGAACGGCCCCTACCGCGCACCAGCGGCGGCCGGGCCCGCTGCACACGGGGAGCGGCGAACCGATGGACCTCCGCGCCTGCGTCGACGCCGCGCTGACGCCCCGCATCCAAGCGAGTCGCGATCATCGCGGATGCCCGCGAAGGCGAAGCTTCCCACCCGCCTCGAGCCGATGCTGGCGACGCCCCTGCCGGCGCCCCCGACGGGTGACGGCTGGGCCTATGAGATCAAGTGGGACGGGATCCGGGCGCTCGCCTATCTCGACGGCGAGCGGCTGAAGCTGTCGGCCCGGCGCGGCGCCGATCACACGCCGCGCTATCCGGAGCTCGCTGAGCTCGCCGAGGCGCTCGACCGCCGCGACGCGATCCTCGACGGCGAGATCGTCGCCTTCGACGACGAGGGCCGGCCGCGGTTTCAGCTGCTGCAGCGGCGGATGGGCCTGGTCGACCGAGGCGACGATCCGCCGCCGGGCGGTCGAGACGCCCGCGACCTACGTCGCCTTCGACGTGCTCTGGCTCGACGGCGAGCTGCTGATCGAGCAACCGTACGAGCGCCGGCGCGAGCTGCTCGACGGGCTCGCGCTCGACGGTCGACCACTGGCGGGCGCCGCGCAACCACGTCGGCGACGGCGCCGCGCTCTGGCACCTGGTCCAGGATCGCGACCTCGAGGGGATCGTCGCGAAGCGGCTCGGCTCGCCGTACCGGCCCGGCAAGCGCAGCCGCGAGTGGGCGAAGGTCCGCAACCGCCGCGGTCAGGAGCTCGTGATCGGCGGCTGGATGCCGGGCGAGGGCAGCCGCGGCGGCCGGGTCGGCTCGCTCCTGGTCGGCTACTACGACGACGGCAGCTTCGCCTACGCCGGCGGCGTCGGCACCGGCTTCACGCAGGACGACGCTCGACGAGCTCACCAGGCTGCTTGAAGCCGCTCGAGCGCGCCGGACTCGCCGTTCGAGCTCGGCGAGGACCCGAAGGTCAAGTACGCGCAGCGAGCGCGCGATCGCGGCGCCGGCCCGGTTTGGGTCGAGCCGGAGCTCGTCGCCGAGGTCGAGTTCACCGAGTGGACCAACGAGGGGACGCTGCGCCAGCCCTCGTTCAAGGGCTTGCGCGACGGACAAGGACCCGCGCGAGGTCGTGCGCGAGAGCTGATCAGGGGATCCTGTCGGCACGATTTTTCGTCCAGACCGATTAGAAAGGAGGCCGGGGTAGTCTGAGGTACTCAGATACCCCATGGCTCGCGCTATCTGGTCAGGCTCAATCAGCTTCGGGCTCCTCAACGTGCCCGTGAAGCTCTACTCGGCCGTCTCGAAGAAGTCGGTCAGCTTCCGCGAGCTCCGGGAGTCGGACGGGTCTCGCGTGCGCCACAAGCGCGTCGCCGAGGCGGATGGCGAGGAGGTCGAGTACGGCGACATCGTCAAGGGCTATGAGATCGCCCCCGAGCAGTACGTGGTGATCACGAAGGACGAGCTCGACGAGCTCGACCCGAAGAAGACCCGGGCGATCGAGATCTCAGACTTCGTCGATCTCGACGAGATCGACCCGATCTACTTCGACCATCCGTACTACCTCGGCCCTGACAAGGGCGCCGAACGGGCCTACGCGCTGCTGGTCAAGGCGATGGCCGACTCGAAGAAGGTCGCGATCGCCCGTTTCGTCCTGCGCAACCGCGAGAGCCTCGCGGC
This sequence comes from uncultured Solirubrobacterales bacterium, assembly GCA_963796815.1. GTDB lineage: Bacteria > Actinomycetota > Thermoleophilia > Solirubrobacterales > 70-9 > WHSW01. The sequence goes on along the minus strand of CAWCNF010000006.1, from coordinate 82,960 downwards.
GCTGCGCCCGATGGGCGACGTGATGACGATGGCGACGATGCGCTTCGCCGACGAGGTCGTCCCGCCAAACGAGATCACCGAGCTCTTTGCCGACGACGTCGAGCCTCCGAAGAAGAAGGAGCTCGACATGGCGAAGGCCCTGATCGACTCCCTCGCCGATGACTTCGATGCCGACAGCTACCGCGACGAGTACCGCGAGGAGCTGCTGGCGCTGATCGAGCGCAAGGCGAAGGGCGAGAGCATCGTCTCGGCGCCGAGCGACGAACCGACGCCGACGAAGGCTCCGGACCTCATGGCCGCCCTCGAGGAGAGCCTCGCGGCGGTGCGCGACGAGGAGACGAAGTCGTCGTCGAGCAACGGTAAGACCAAGGCCAAGAAGCCCGCCAGCTCGTCCAAGAGCACATCGCGAAGCAAGGCCAAAACCGCCAAGTAGAGGTCGACGGGCGCGAGCTCGCGCTCACGAACCTGGACAAGGTCCTGTGGCCCGAGACCGGGTTTGCGAAGGCCGACATGCTCGACTACTACGCGAAGGTCGCGCCGGTCCTGCTGCCGCACCTCAACGGCCGAGCACTCACCCGCGTTCGCTTCCCCGACGGCGTCGAGGGCCAGCGGTTCTTCGAGAAGCGCGCACCCAAGCACACGCCGGACTGGGTGAAGACCGCGCCGATCGAGATGGGGACCGCCGGCGTCCTCGACTTCATCGTCTGCGATGACCTACCGACGTTGATCTGGCTCGCCCAGCTGGCCGCGATCGAGCTGCATCCGTCGCTGTCGCTGCGCCAAGAAGCCCGAGCGGCCAACCGTGCTGGCGTTCGACCTCGACCCGGGGCCGCCGGCCAGCGCGGTCGAGTGCGCACAGGTCGCCCTGCGGCTGCGCGAGCTGTTCGGCGGGCTCGACCTCGAGTGCTTTCCCGAAGCATTCGGGCTCGAAGGGCATCCAGGTCTACGTTCCTCTCAACACCGCCGCCACGTACGAGCAGACCAAGCCGTACGCGCGGGCGATCGCCCAGGCGCTCGAGAAGTCCGAGCCCGACCTCGTCGTCTCCAAGCAGGCCAAGGAGCTGCGCAAGGGCAAGGTCCTCGTCGACTGGAGCCAGAACGACTACTCGAAGACCACGGTCGCGGTCTATTCGCTGCGCGGTCGCGAGCGCCCGACGGCGTCGGCGCCGCTGACCTGGGACGAGGTCACCAAGCTCGCAAACGATGGCGATCCCGAGTCGGTTCGGTTCGAGGCCGCCGAGGTCTTGAAGAGGGTGAAAAAGTACGGGGACCTGTTTGCGCCGGTACTCGAGCTCAAACAGAAGCTCCCAAAGGAGGCGAGATGACCGAGGCGCAGGACCGGGCCAGGGCAACGTGGTCCGCCGGAGACTTTGACGCGATCGCGCAGCGCATCTGGAAGGTCGGCGACGACCTCGTCGAGAGCGTGGGGATCAGCGAGGGCGAGCGCGTGCTCGACGTGGCCTGCGGCACCGGGAACGTCTCGATTCCCGCCGCGGCCAAGGGCGCCGAGTGTCACCGGCCTCGACATCACCCCGCAGCTGCTCGCCGACGCAAAGCGCAATGCCGAGAAGTACGGCGTCGATGTCGAGTGGATCGAGGGCGACGCCCAGGACCTGCCGTTCGACGACGACACGTTCGACGTCGTCCTCTCGACCTTCGGCTGCATGTTCGCGCCGGACCACGCCAAGACGGCCGCCGAGATCGTCGCGCGTGCTGAAGCCGGGCGGGCGCTTTGGCGTTGTCGCCTGGCGCCCGGAGGGCAACATCGGTCGCTTCTTCCTGACGATCGCGAAGTACGCCCCGCCCCCGCCGGAGGGCTTTCAGCCGCCGCCCCTGTGGGGCGTTCGCGACCACGTCACCGAGATCTTCGCGCCCAACCGGTGCCGACTCTGCAGTTCACCGACTCGGCGTGCCCACTGGCGCTTCGACTCCGCTGACGAGACCGTCGACGAGTACACGGACAAGTTCGGGCCGATCGTGCTGCTGCGACCTCAGCTGGAAGCGGACGGTCGCTGGGACGAACTGGTCTCAGACCTCAGCTCGATGTACCAGGACGTGAACACCGCGACCGACGGCGGCGTCGAGTTCGACGGCGCCTACCTGGTCACCCAGGGGACGAAGCCCGCCTAGACCGCGGCTAAGCCCGGATCTTTGGCTTGCGGCTGGCGGCCGCCTCGTCGAGGCGGCGCACCGGCGTCGTGTAGGGCGCGCTCGCGCAGGATCTCCGGATCCTCCTCGGCCTCGGCCAGGATCGACTCGATCGCGTCGGCGAGCGTCGTCGAGCGCCTCGCGCGTCTCGGTCTCCGTCGGCTCGACCATGAGCGCCTCGTCGACGAGCAGCGGGAAGTAGATCGTCGGCGGGTGAAAGCCGTAGTCGAGCAGCCGCTTGGCGATGTCGAGAGTGCGTGACGCCGAGGTCGCGCTTGGCCGCCGCGCCCGAGAGGACGAACTCGTGCATGCAGGTGCGGTCGAAGGCGAGCGGCAGGTACTTGCCGGCGCGGCCCTCGCGCAGCTTCGCGAGCAGGTAGTTGGCGTTCAGGACCGCCGTCTCCGACGCCTCGTGCAGGCCGTCCCCGCCGAGGCTCGAGATGTAGGCGTAGGAGCGAACGAAGACGCCGAAGTTCCCCTGGAAGCCGCGCAGACGCCCGATCGACTTCTGGCCGATCGTAGTCGAGGTCGAAGCTCGGGCCCGCGCCGTTGTTCGAGTTGCCGGCCTCGTTGCGGACGATGCGCGGGACCGGCAGGAACGGCGCGATGCGGTCGGAGACGGCGATCGGTCCCGCCCCCGGGCCGCCGCCGCCGTGCGGCTGGCTGAACGACTTGTGGAGGTTGACGTGGACGATGTCGAAGCCCATGTCGCCCGGGCGGCGTGAAGCCCATGATCGCGTTGAGGTTGGCGCCGTCGTAGTAGAGGGTCCCCCCGACGCCGTGCACGATCTCGGCGATCTCGGCGATGTTCTCGTCGAAGAGCCCGAGCGTGTTCGGGTTGGTGAGCATCAGGCAGGCGACGTCGTCCTCGGCCTTGGCGCGCAGGTCGTCGAGATCGACCCCGCCGCGCTCGTTGGTCGCGACCTTGACCACCTCGTAGCCGGCCATCGTCACCGTCGCCGGGTTGGTGCCGTGAGAGGTGTCGGGCGTGAGCACCTTGCGTCCGCTCCTCGCCGCGGTCCTCGTGGTAGGCGCGGGTGAGCAGCAGCCCGGCGAGCTCGCCGTGCGAGCCCGCCGATGGCTGCAGCGACACGTGCGGCAGGCCGCAGATCTCGCTCAGCGCCCGCTCGAGGTTCCACATCAGCTCGAGCGCGCCCTGCGCGCGCTTGGGGTTCTGGGCCGGGTGCAGGCGGGCGTGACCGGGCAGCGCCGCGACCTTCTCGTTGAGGCGCGGGTTGTGCTTCATCGTGCACGAGCCGAGCGGGTACGGGCCCGTGTCGAGGTCGAAGTTGCGGCGCGAGAGGCGGTTGTAGTGGCGGACGATCTCGGGCTCGGACGACCTCGGGCAGCGGCGGGCCCGCTGGACGCAGCAGCTTCTCCGGGATCAGCTCGTCGAGCGGCGTCTCGGGGACGCCCGGCCGGCGGCAGCGTCGCGGCGCGGCGGCCCTCGACCGAGCGCTCGTAGATCGTCGTGGCGCGGTCGCGCTGCTGGGGCGTCGGTCTGTCCGCGGTCGCGGGCGGGCTGGGTGGCGGGGGTCATGCCCGTGCCCCCTCGGCGACTGGCGACTTTGTTGCCGCTATCCGACCGCAAACTCGCCAATCGCGCGCCCGAGCGCGTCGGCGAGGCGGTCGATGTCGCCCTTCGAGCGGCGCTCGGTGATCGCCACCAGCAGGCCGTCGGCGTACTCGGGGTACTCGCGCGCCAGCGGATAGCCGGCGGCGATGCCCTCCTCGCTGATCCGATCCAGCACCGCGTCGACCGGCGCATCGAGCCTCAGGGCGAACTCGCGCGCCACGGGCGCGTCGTGGAAGCAGCTCCACGCCCGCCACCGCGGCGAGCGTGCTCGCGCGCGTAGGCGGTGCGGCGGACCAGCAGCTCGCCGAGCTCGACGATGCCGCGGCGCCCGAGCCAGGCGAGGTAGATCGTCCCCGCCAGCGCGTTGAGCGCCTGCGAGGTGCAGATGTTGTGGGTCGCCTTCTCGCGGCGGATGTGCTGCTCGCGGGTCTGCAGCGCGAGAACGAAGCCGCGGCGGCCGTCGGCGTCGGTGGTCTCGCCGGCGATCCGGCCCGGCATCCGCCGCAGGTGCTCCTCGGTGGCGGCGAAGAAGCCGAACGACGGGCCGCCGAAGTCGAGGCGGTTGCCCAGCGGCTGGCCCTCGCCGACCGCGACGTCGACGCCGCACTCGCCGGGCGGGCCGCAGGACGCCGAGCGTGATCGCGTCGACGGACGCGACGCAGAGCGCGCCGGCCTCGTGCGCGGCGTCGGCGAGTGCCTCCAGGTCCTCGATCGCGCCGAGGAAGTTCGGGTTCTGGACGAAGAGGGCGGCCGTCTCGTCGTCGAGGGCGGCGGCGAGCTCGCGCGGCGTCGGTGACGCCCGTCCTCCGAGCCCGACCTCGACCACCTCGGCGCCGAAGCCGCGCGCGTAGGTCGCGAGCGTCTCGCGGCGAGTGCGGATGCAGGCCGCGCGAGACGACCAGCTTGCGCCGCCCCTTGTTCGCGCCGAGCGCGAGATAGGCGGCCGAGGCAACCGACGATGGGCCCCTCGTACAGCGAGGCGTTGGCGACCGGCAGCGCCGGTCAGCTCCGAGATCGCGGTCTGGAACTCGAACATCACCTGCAGGCCGCCCTGGGAGACCTCGGGCTGGTAGGGCGTGTACGGGGTCAGGAACTCCGAGCGCGAGATGATCGCCTCGACCAGCGCCGGCACGTAGTGGTCGTACATGCCGGCGCCGAGGAAGCAGGCCTCCGAGTCGGCGTCGGCGTTGCGCGCCGCGAGCTTGGCGAAGCGCTCGAAGCACCTCCGGCCTCGGAGAGCCCGTCCGGCAGGTCGAGCGGGCGGTCGAGCCGCAGCGCGGCGGGGATGTCGGCGAACAGCTCGTCGATCGACTCGACCCCGATCGCCGCCGAGCATCTCGGCGCGGTCGGCGTCGGTTGCGGACGTGTAGCGACTCACGCGATTGAGGCTAGCGACCGCCCCCGATCGCAACTCAGTCGGCGAGCAGCTCCGTGTACGCGGCCGCGTCCATCAGCGAGTCGAGCTCGGCCGGGTCGGAGAGCTTCACCTTCACCAGCCAGCCGTCGCCGTACGGATCCTCGTTGATCTTCTCGGGCTCGTCGGAGAGCGCCCCGTTGACCTCGGTGATCTCGCCCGATAGCGGCGCGATCACGTCGGACACGGCCTTGACCGACTCGACCTCGGCGTAGCGCAGCGTCCTTCGAGATCGTCGCGCCGATCTCCGGGGGCTCGTAGAAGACGACCTCGCCGAGCGCGTCCTGGGCGTACCAGGTGATGCCGAACGTGGCCTCGTCGCCGTCGATCCGCGCCCAGTCGTGCTCGGCGTGGTACTTGAGGTCGTCGGGGTAGCTCGCGTCGGCCAAGTCAGCTCTCCTTCGGGTGCGGGTCGTAGAGGGGCCTTGACTCTATGCGGGCCGGGCGGCGCTTGCCCCTGACATCGATCTCGACCTCGGTGCCGGGGCCCGCGAGGTCCGCGCGGACGTAGGCCATGCCGATGCCCTCGTCGAGACACGGCGACAGCGTGCCGCTCGTGACCGTGCCGGCCGCGCTCGCCCGCGGAGTCGAGCACTGCGTTGCCCTGACGCGGGATGCCGCGGTCGGTCAGCTTGAAGGGCGCGAGCTTCTCCGCCGTGCCCCGGCACGCGCGGCGGCGATCGCATCGGAGCCGATGAAGCCCGTGTCCTCCTTGCAGCACCACCCGAGGCCGGCCTCGATCGGGTTGCGGTCGGTCGAGAGATCGTTGCCGTAGAGGTGAAAGCAGACCTCCAGCCGCAGGGTGTCCCGGGCGCCGAGGCCGGCGGGGATCGCGCCGCCGTCGAGCAAGCCGTCCCAGAAGGCCCGGGCGTCGGCCGGCGAAAGCAGCACCTCCACCCCGTCCTCGCCTGTGTAGCCGGTACCGCAGACGAGAGCAACTCCCGCTTCGTCTCCGGGCGTGCGGGGTGTCAGCTCGGCCGTGTGCATCCTCGGTGGAAGCTCGCCTTTGAGCAGTGTCGCGACGATCGCGCGGGCGTTGGGGCCCTGCACGGCGAGCATCGCGTAGTCGTCGATGCGGTCTGAGACCTCGGCGTCGAACTCCGTGGCGTGGCGCTGGAACCATTCGAGGTCGGATTCGTGGTTGGCGGCGTTGGTGACCGTCAGGTAGCGGTCGTCGCCGACGCGGTAGGTGAAGAGGTCGTCGAGGATGCCGCCGTCGTCCTGGCACAGGCACGAGTACTGCGCGCCGCCGACCTCGAGCCTGGCGACGTCGTTGGAGAGCAGGCGCTGGAGCAGCTCGAGCGCGCCCGGGCCGCGGGTCTCAATCTCGCCCATGTGCGAGACGTCGAAGACGCCGCACCCGGTCCTGACCGCGACGTGCTCGGCGCGGACGCCCTCGTACTGCACGGGCATTTCCCAGCCCGCGAACGGCACGAGCTTCGCGCCCGCCGCTACATGCGCGTCGTAAAGAGCAGTCCGCTTGATGCGGGCGAGGCTAGTTGCTGCGCAGGAACGACGGCACGTCGATGTCGTCGTCGGAGACCTGGAGCTCACGCCGCTCGCGGTCGGCCAGCGGCGACACCTGACGGCGACGGCTGCGCTCGCGCACCTGCATCGGCTTGCGGGCCAGCGTCTCGCGACCCTCGAACCCGGTGGCGATAACGGTCACGCGGACCTCGTCGCCAATGCCCGGATCGATCACGGTGCCGAAGATGATGTTGGCGCCCTTGTCGGCCGTCGAGACGACGATGTCCGCTGCCTCGTTGACCTCGAAGAGGTTCAGGTCCTCGGAGCCAGTGAAGTTGAGGAGCATCCCGGTGGCGCCCTCGATCGACTCCTCCATCAGCGGGGAGTTGATCGCCATCTTCGCGGCCTCCTGGGCCCGGTTCTCGCCGGCGGCGGTGCCGATGCCCATCATCGCCGAGCCGGCGTCGGCCATGACCGTGCGCACGTCGGCGAAGTCGAGGTTGATCTGGCCCGGCGTGGTGATCAGGTCGGTGATGCCCTGGACGCCCTGGCGCAGGATGTCGTCAGCCATCCGGAAGGCCTCCTGGACGGAGGTCCGGCGCTCGACGACCTCGAGCAGCTTCTGGTTCGGGACGATGATCAGCGTGTCGACCTTGGCGCGGAGCTTGTCGATGCCCTCGAGCGCCTGCTGCATGCGGCGGTTGCCCTCGAACTCGAACGGCTTCGTGACGACGCCGACGGTGAGCGCGCCAATCTCCTCCTTGGCGATCTCGGCGATGACGGGGGCCGCACCGGTGCCGGTGCCGCCACCCTCGCCGGCCGTGACGAAAACCATGTCAGCGCCCTTCAGCGCCTCCTTGATGTCGTCGCGCGACTCGGCTGCGGCGCCCGCACCCACATCGGGGTTCGCCCCGGCGCCGAGGCCGTTGGTCAGGTTGTGGCCAGCCGCAAGCTTGATATCCGCCTCACAGGACTGAAGCGCCTGCACGTCGGTGTTGATCGCGATGAACTCGACGCCCTTGAGGCCAGCGTCGACCATGCGGCTAACCGCATTGGTTCCGCCGCCGCCAGCGCCGACGACCTTGATTACCGCGAGATAGGACGACTCGACCATCTTCTCCCGTTCCCTAGATCCAGTTGATCCCAGTTGACCTTGAGTTGACGTTCCGTCCGAGGCTAAAGCGAAACTCGACCGTTTTCCGCAAAGTGCAGCCTAGACGTCAAGACGAAGGTAGGGCATCGCCGGATACGTGTCAATCGCCGACCCGAATCTCGGCATGGAATCCTGCAACGGGCCAACCCTCGATGCGAACTGGAAGGTTGACATAGTTTCTAAACTCTCGACCTACAGTTGAGGGTCGGTGGAAATCGCGCTCGTGTTGGCGCCGCCAACCGCCGGCCGGTCGGGAACCCGCACATCCACGTAGGAAAGCGTGGTCAGCTTCGGATCCGCGAGCACGGCGGCGACCGCCGACCACTTCTCATCCGCCGCCGCCCCGGCTCCGAAACGCACCGGAATCCCACCACGCAGGGTGATCTGCACCCCGAACTCCTTGGTCAACTCGATCTTGGAGATGAGCGGCCGCAGTTCGGCCGGCGCGGCGCCGGCGACGAGCGCCTCGTCGAGCTCGGTGCCGGCGAGGGTGGCGCCCGTCGGCGCCTTGTCGACGTTGAGCACCGGCAGGTGATCGTCCTTGGAGACCTCGACCCCGGTGAGCAGCGTCCCGTCGGCGGCCACCGGAACCTGGTGGTCGCCCGCGGCGATGATCATCGTCGGGGGCCGCTCGGTGACCTCGATGCGCATCCCGTGAGGGAAGTTCGGGTCGATGTTGATCGAGGCGACGGTGGGGAACTGCGCGGCGATGGAATCGAGCTTGGCCCGGTCGACGTGCAGTGTCGTCATCGACTCCGAGGCGTCGGTGAGCTGGCCGATGATCTCCGAGCGGTCGCCGGAGGTGACGCCGACCACGTCCACGTTGTCGATCGCGACGAGTGACGAGTCGCGCAGCCAGAAGAAGTACCCCGCCGCGGCGGTGACCGCGAGGATCGCGATCGTCGCGAGGCGGTAGCGCCAGGAGACGCCGCTGATCTGATCGCGCGTCCAGGCGAGCGGGCTGCGCCGCGGGGCGGTGCGCTTGGGTGCGGCCCGGCGAGCCCTGGGCCGGCGGGCCGGCGTGGCGCGGCGCGGCTTCGGCCGGGCGGCCGTCTTCGGCTTCGACCTGGGGGCGGCCTTCGGCCGTGGCGCGGCCTTCGTCTTCGTCTTCGTCTTGGTCGCGGTCCCACGAGTGCGCGCTGTCTTACGGGTGCGCCCAGCGGGCGTCGCGGCGCGGGAAGAGCTCATCAGGGAGGAGTTCTTCCTTAGAGCTCCCAATCCTCCGGCCACTCGGCGTCGCCAAGGACCTGCACCTCGGGCTCGAGCTCGACCCCGAAGCGCTCATGGACGCGGCGGCGCGCTGCGGCCATCACCGCGAGGACGTCGGCCGTCGTGGCGGTGCCGGTGTTCTCGACGAAGTTCGCGTGCTTCGGCGACAGCCGCGCGCCCCCGATCTGGATCTCCTGGGCAGCCCGCCTCGGCGAGCAGCAGCCCGGCGGTCCGGCCCTCGACGCCCGGGGCGCCGGGATCCGGGTTCTTGAAGGTCGAGCCGAAGGTCTTGATTCCCGAGGGCTGGGCCTCGCGCCGTTTGCCCCGCATCTCGGCCAGGGTCGCCTTGACGCCGGCGGGCTCGGCCTCGTCCAACGCGAACGACGCGCGGGCGACGACCTCGCCGCTGCGCAGCGCCGAACGCCGGTAGGCGAAGCCGAGGTCATCGGGTAGGCGCCTGTCGGTGCCCGCCGCGGTGCAGACTTCGACCCACTCGAGGATCTCGGCGAGCTGGCCGCCGTAGGCGTTGGCGTTCATCCGCACCGCGCCGCCGACGGTGCCGGGGATGTTGATCCCGAACTCCAGGCCGGTCAGCCCCCACCCCGCCGCCTTCGCCGCGGCCGATGGCAGCCGGACGCCGCCGCCGCAGAGCAGGTGGGTGTCGTCGCGCTCGAGGGCGGCGAGCTGCCCCGCCAGCTTGAGCACGAGTCCGCGCACCCCGTCGTCGGCAACCAGGAGGTTCGAGCCCGAGCCGACGACCTCGACGGCAAGGCTCTGCGCATCCGCCCACGCGAGCAGCGCGACCAGCTCGTCCTCGGTCTCCGGGCGCGCGAAGAAGTCGGCGGAGCCACCGGTGCGCACCGTCGTCAGCCGCGCGAGGGCGTGATCGCGCTCGATGCCCGGGGGCTCGGTCATGCCTCCACCAGAGCCTCGCCCACCCTGAATACATCGCCCGCGCCGATCGTGACGAGCAGGTCGCCCTCGCGCAGGTGTTGAGGAAGCGTGGCGACCGCCGTGTCGGCATCGCGCAGCCACCAGACCGGGCGCCCGCCGGCGTGGTCGGCGGTGGCGCGGACGACGTCGAGCCCGGTGACGCCGGCCAGCTCGCCAACCGGCTCCTCGCGGGCGGCGTAGACGTCGAGGACGCCGATCGCGTCGGCCGCCGCCAGCGCGGCGCCGAAGCGCTCGGCCAGCGCCTTGGTGCGCGAGTAGAGGTGGGGCTGAAAGACGGCGATCAGTCGGCGCGGGCCGAGCTCGCGCAGCGCCTCGAGCGTCGCCGCGACCTCGGTCGGGTGATGGGCGTAGTCGTCGTAGATCTCGGCGCCGTGTCGCTCCCCCTTGCGCTGCTGGCGGCGCAGCATCCCCGGGAAGCTCTCGAGAGCCGCGGCCGCGGCGACGGTGTCGAACCCCGCGAGCTCGAGCGCGGCGAGAGCCCCGCGGGCGTTGATCCGGTTGTGGCGGCCGGGCACCGCGAGAGCGAGGGCCTCGGGGCCGGGCGTTTCGTCGTCGAAACGCAGCGAGGCCTGATGCGGCGCGCTCGCGGCGAGGCGATCGAGGGCGGCATCGGGGCCGAGCACGACCCCGGCCGCCGGGGCCGCGAAGCGCGCGAACCCGGCCTCGAGCTCGGCTCGCGAGCGCCAGCGGGCATGGTGGTCGAGCTCGAGGTTGGTGATGACCGCGATCTCGGGGTGCAGCTCGAGGAAGCTGGCGTCCGACTCGTCTGCCTCGGCGACGACCCACTCCCCCGCCCCCCAGCCCGCGTTTCCGGCGCCGGACAGTTCACCGCCGATGAAGTAGGCGGGATCGGCGCCCAGGGCCGCCAGCGCGTGGACGAGCATGCCCGTCGTCGTGGTCTTGCCGTGGGTGCCGGCGACGGCGATCAACCGGCGCAGCGAGCAGAACTCGGCGAGCAGCTCGCCGCGGTGGATCACCCGCTGCCCGCGATCCCGTGCCACCGCCAGTTCAGGATTGTCCGTCGGCGATCGCGGTGGACACGATCACGTCGGCATCGGGAGGCACCTGGCCGGCGTCGTGGCCGATGTACGGCTCGACACCAGCCTCGCGAAGCGCGTGCATGTACGAGCTCTCCGCGCGGTCGCTGCCGGTGACGTCCGCGCCCAGTCGCTTTGCCACAAGTGCCAGGCCGCTCATCCCGGCACCGCCGATCGCGATGAAGTGAAGCCGGCGACCGGCCCAGTCCGACTCAGCCATCGGCACTCGCGGCTGCCTCGAGAACCTCGTCGGCGACTCGCTGCGCGGCGTCCGGGCGAGCGAGCCGAGCCGAGGCCGCCGCCATCGCGTCGAGGCGGTCGTCGTCGGCGAGCAGGCCGGCGGCGAGGTCGCGCAGATGCATCGGCTCGAGCTCGGCGTCGTCGATCACCACGGCCGCGCCGCCGCTCGCCATCCACTCCGCGTTTGCGCGCTGATGGTCGGCCGCCGCATAGGGGTAGGGAACCAGGATCGCGGGGCGCGCGGCCGCGGCGATCTCGAAGATCGAGCCGCCCGAGCGGGCGAGGACCAGGTCACAGGCCGCGAGCGCATCCGCGAGCCCGGGCTCGTATTCGAGCAGCGTGTAGCGGTTCGGGTTGGAGCCCCCGGCGAGGCCCGACCGGATCTCCTCATAGTCGCGCGAGCCGCTGATGTGAAGCACGTGGAAGTCGCGCTCCGCCGACCCGGGCCCGGCGAAGGCCGCGAGCGCCGTGCGGTTGATCGAGCGGGCGCCCTGGCTGCCGCCGAACACGAGCAGGCAATGGTCGGCGGTCGCGATCCCGAAGCGCTCGCGGGCGGCGCCGCGGTCGGCCGCCGTGATCGCCGCCGGCACCGGGCGGCCGGTCACGAGGTAGCGCTCGTCGTCGCGGCCTTCGATCGCAAACGCGAGGCAGACCCGGCGGGCGCGGCGCGCCAGCAGGCGGTTGGCGAGGCCGAGGTGGCGATCGGCCTCGGTCAGGACGAGCGGCAGGCCGAGCGAGACCGCGGCGAGGCCGGCCGGGCCCGCGACGTACCCGCCGCCACCGAGCACCGCCACGGCGCCGCGGTCGCGCAGGATCCCGCGCGCGGCGGGGAAGGCCGCGGCGGCCAGTCGCAGGGCACCCGCGGCGCGCACGGGGTTGGAGCGGTCGAGGCCGCGGAGGTCGAGCAGGTCGATCTCATAGCCGGCCGCCGGCACCAGCTCCGCCTCGGAGCGGTCGCGCGCGCCGATGAACGAGACGGTCGCGCCCTCAGCTCGCAGCGCGTCGGCGACCGCCAGTGCTGGGACGACGTGTCCCGCGGTTCCGCCCGCCGCTATTACGACTCGTGCTTGCGCCATTGACGACGCGCAGTGTTCCACTCGAGGGTGACTTCGAAATGTTCAGGAGCAGCCCGACGGCGGCGAGCATCATCAGCATGCTCGAATTGCCGTACGACACGAACGGCAGGGGGACGCCCGTCAGCGGCGCCAGCCCGAGTACCGCGAAGAGGTTGATGGTCGCCTGGATCAGCACCAACGAGGTGAGGCCGGCGGCCAGCAGCTTGCCGTAGCGGTCGCGGGCGTTCTGGGCGATCCGCAGGCCGGCGTAGCCGAAGAGCCCGTAGAGGGCGACCAGGCCGCCGATGCCGAAGAGGCCGAGCTCCTCGCCGATGACGGCGGCGATCATGTCGGTGTGGGCCTCCGGCAGGTAGAAGGCCTTCTGGAGGCTCTCGCCGAGCCCGACGCCGAAGATCCCGCCGGACCCGAGGGCGATCTTTGCCTGAATCGCCTGGAAGCCGGCGCCGCTCGGGTCGTGGCCCGGGTTGATGAACCCGGTGAGCCGCTCCATTCGATAGGGCTCGAGCAGCACGGCCACGGCCGACGACGACGCCGATGACGAGGACGAGCTTGCCCATGTCAGCGAGCCTGGCGCCGGCGGCAATCAGCATCGCGCCGGCGGCAAAGCACGCGACCATCGCCGTCCCCAGATCCGGCTCGACGACCACGAGCGCGCACGCGAGCGCAGACGACGCCGAGATACGGCACCATCGTCCGCAGCTCGCGCGTCATCTTCGGGCGCGTCGCCAGCAGCTGCGCGCCGTAGAGGATCAGCGCGACCTTCATGATCTCCGACGGCTGGATCTGGAACATGCCGGCGCCGATCCAGCGCTTCGCGCCGTTGACCTCGACGCCCATGCCCGGCAGAGGACGACGACGCAGAGGAAGAAGGACGTCGCGAGGATCGCCGGCGTCAGGCCGCGAACGAGCTTGCACGCCGCCGCCCGACAGGACCTTCAGCAGGACCAGGCCCACGGCGCCGAAGAGCGCCGTGCGCTTGAGGTAGTAGTAGGGGTCGCCGGAGCCGCCCAGCAGCGACGTCGTCGAGCTCGCGCTGAAGACCATGACGACGCCGAAAGCGAGCAGGCACATCGTCGCCGTGAGCAGCAGCGAGTACTCGATCGGCGGCGCGGCTTCTTCTTCTGTTCTTCGAGGGGCCATCAGTCCGCAGTCGCGACCAGCGCGCGAAAGTGCTCTCCGCGCTCCTCGTAGTCGCGATAGGCATCGAAGCTGGCGCAGGCGGGCGCGAGCAGGACGACCTCACCGGCGGTCGCGTCGCGCGGCGGCGGCGTGCAGCGCCTCGGCGAGCCCGCCGTGGCGACCGTGCCCGACCCCCGCCTCCCACGCCGGCGCGAGCTCGGCGTCGAGGCGCTCGGCGGCCTCGCCGATCAGATAGGCGGCAACGGCCCGCTCGGCCAGCGGCTCGGCCAGGCCCGTGAAGTCCCCGCCCTTGAGCGAGCCGCCGAGGATCACGCGCACGCCGCCCTCGAACGATCGGATCGCCGCCGCGGCGGCGGCCGCGTTGGTGGCCTTCGAGTCGTTGACGTAGATGACGCCGTCGATCTCCGCGACGCGCTCGAGCCGGTTCGGCACGCCCTCGAAGCTGAGCAGCGCCTGGTCGATGGCGTCGGCGCTCGATGCCCATCGCCTCGGCGGTGACGCCCGCGGCGGCAGCGTTCTCGGCGTTATGCGGGCCGGGCAGCGCGAACGCGAACTCGCCCACCCGCGCCGCGAAGTCGAGCTTGCGCCCGAGACCGCCCAGGTCGAGATTCGCGAGCGCGGGGTCCGCACCGTTGTAGACGGCCACGTCGCCCGAACTCTGGTTGGCGAACATCCGCAGCTTGGCGTCGCGGTATGCCTCGAAGCTCCCGTGGCGGTCCAGATGGTCGGGCGTGAGGTTGAGGAGGACGCCGGCACTCCGGCGCGAAAGCCTCGGTGTCCTCGAGCTGAAAGCTGGAGACCTCGCAGACGATCGTCGCCTCGGCGGGGACCTTGCCGACGAGCGTGGTCAGGGCGGTACCGACGTTGCCCGCGACCGCGACCGGCTCGCCCGCGATGCGCCAGATGTGACCGAGCAGCTCGGAAACCGTGGTCTTGCCGTTGGTCCCGGTGACCGCCACGAAGCGGTTGGGCAGCAGGCGCCAGGCGAGCTCAACCTCGCCGATCACCGGCAGGCCCTTGCTCCGGGCGGCCGCGACGACTGGCGCCGAGCTTGGAACCCCGGGGCTCTTGACTACGCAGCGCACGCGGTCGACGACTTCTTCCGATCGATCCCCATCCAGGAGGATTTCGACGTTGTCCCCCACTAGCCCTTCCGCGGCCTGCGGTGCCCCCGCATCGATTCCGATGACGCTCGCGCCGCGCTGGGCGAGCAAACGCACGGCAGCCTGACCCGACCGCGCGAGGCCGACGACGAGATACGGACCGGGCGGCAGGTCGGGGCGGGCCGAGAATGCGCTCACCCGAGCTAGTTTCGCGGGGTCGGTGGTCGCTACCTTCCTGAGTGCGCAAGACCGGCCGTTTCGTCGTTGAGATCATCGCCGCAGCGCTCATCGGGGCGGGCGTGCCGCTGCTATGGGTCTGGATCGGCTCGCTGATCCAGACCTCGCGCGGCGCACAGCACGTCGAGGGCTCGACGGCGGCGATCATCTTCGTCGGGATCCTGGCCACGTACGTCGGCGTCCTGATGATCGCGGGCGCGATCCAGGCGCGCGGCCAGGCCGCCAGGATCAGGCGCCGGCGCGCTACCCATGGAACCGCAGCATGCGCGACGAGCCATACCGCCCGGAACGCAGAAGCTGACCCCGGTAGAGGCCGTCTTCGTCGGCACCGCGATCGTCGCCTCGGTCGCGATGATGATCTGGTTCTTCGCCTTCGCCGGCAGCCCGTTGCCGACGTAACTCGGTTGTTCGAGACGACCCATACGACGCGCGCGGGCATCCCGGCGAGCGCGGTCTGGGCACGATGGGCAAAGCCCGCGCGCTGGCCGGAGTGGGACGCGCGTTTCCAGACCGCCGAGGTCCTCACCGAGGGCGAGCTCGCCGTCGGGAGCGAGGTCCGCGTGAAGCTGCGCAAGGGCGGCAGCACCCGCCATGTCGTCGTCGCGCTCGAGCCGGGCCGCCGCCTGGTCACCGAGTACGCGCTCCCGGGCGCCCGCGCCGGCCATGAGCACCTCGTCGAACCGATGGGCCCCGGCTGCGAGGTCACTCACCGCCTCTACGTCGACGGCCCCCTGAGCGGCCTCTGGGCCGTGATGCTCGGGCGCAAACGCCTGCGCGAGACGGCGGAGACGTTCGACGACACTGTCAAGCCGAGCCTAGGGCGATGCTGTTCTGGTAGAGCACGTAGCCGATCCCTGAGCAGACCGCCGCGATGATCCAGAAGCGCAGCATGATCTTCGTCTCCGACCAGGCCAGGAGCTCGAAGTGGTGGTGGATCGGCGCCATCAGCAGCACGCGGCGGCGGAACATCTTGAAGCTGATCACCTGAACCGCGACCGAGAGCGCCTCGATCACGAAGATCCCGCCGAGGATGATCAGCAGGAGCTCGGTCTGAGTCATCACCGCGAAGCCGCGCGATGGCGCCCCCTAATCCGAGCGAGCCCGTGTCGCCCATGAATATCGACGCCGGGAAGGCGTTGAACCAGAGGAAGCCGATCGAGGCCCCGACGAAGCACCCGGCGAGCAGCGCGAGGTCGGCCTGGCCATTGGTGATCGTGATCGCCATGTAGGCGAGGAGGACGATCGCGCAGGAACCGGCCGCGAGCCCGTCGAGACCGTCGGTGAGGTTGACGGCGTTCGAGGCGCCGGCGACCACCAGGAAGACGAAGAAGAAGTAGAGGACGGGGCCGACGTAGATCTGGGCGTCGAAGACCCGCGCCTCGAGCACCGGGTCGAGCCCGAGGGTGTCGTAGGCGACCCACCAGAGCGCGAGCGCGATCGCGATCTGGCCGAGCAGCTTGTAGCGGGCGCCAAGGCCGAGCGAGCGGCGCTTGGAGATCTTGATGAAGTCGTCGGCGAACCCGAGCAGCGCGCAGCCGAGCGCGACGCCGAAGACGGCGAGGCTCGCGGTGTCGCGATCGGAGAGCACCAGGTAGGGCACCGCGATCGCGAGAAAGAGGATCAGCCCGCCCATCGTCGGCGTGCCCGCCTTGGCGTGGTGCTCCTGCGGGCCCTCCTCGCGGATCTGCTGGCCGAACTCCCTGACTCGCAGGAACTCGATGAACTTCGGCCCGAGGAAGATCGTGATCAGCATCGCCGCCATCCCGGCGATCAGCACCTCGCCGCGATCGATCGGGTTCGAGCCGCGATATCGCCGATGCGGACGAGCGCCGACCGTCGTCACCGCGCCGCCGACCGCCGTCGACGAACGCCTCGGTGAACGCCTCGAGCCCGACCGCGCGCGAGCCCTTGACGAGGATCGCGTCGCCGTCGCCGAGCAGCTCGCGCACCAGCGGCACCGCATCGGCCGGGCGTCCCGCGCCCACTCGTCGGGCGCGTAGTCGCGGGCAAGCTCGCCGACGCCGACGAGCGGGTCGATGCCGAGCTCGCGCGCGTGCGCGCCGACCTCGCGGTGATAGCCGGGGCCGTCCGGGCCCGAGCTCGCCCATGCCACCGAGGACCGCGATCCGCCGGCCGGCGACCGCCGCGGGCGGCGAGGCTGTCGAGCGCCGCGCGCATCGAGATCGGATTGGCGTTGTAGCAGTCGTTGACCAGCACGGAGCCCCTTGGCAGCCGAATCAGCTCGCCGCGCAGGCGCGAGAAGGATATGGCCGCCGTGCGCGCCGCCATCGCAGCGGGCTCCACCCCGAGCGCGACGCCGATCGCCACCGCGCAAACGGTGTTCGCGAGGTTGTGCAGCTCGCCGAAGCCGAGCTCGAACTCGGCCTCCGCCGAGCGGGGTGACGATCTCGCGCCCGCATGCGGTCGCCCGTCGATCTCGTGATCGCGGGCGAAGACGAGGCCCGCCGGGGCCGAACGTGATCGTCTCGAGCTGCGGCGAGATGTGCGGCTCGAGCGCTTCGGCGTCGGCCGGGATCACGGCGCGCCCGCCGGGCCGAGCCCGCTGCAGGATCTCCGCCTTCGCCTCGGCGATCGCCTCGAGCGTGCCGAGCAGCTCGAGATGCACGGGCCCGACGTTGGTGATCGCGCCGACGTCGGGCTCGGCGATCGCACACAGCTCGGCGATCTGGCCGATGCCGCGCATCGCCATCTCGCAGCACCAGGTCTCGGTCTCGGGCGGCGTCGGAGAGGATCGTCAGCGGCAGGCCGATCTCGGTGTTGAAGTTCTCCGGGCTGGCGTGCACGCGCGCCGGCAGCAGCGCCCGGGTGATGTCCTTGACCGAGGTCTTGCCGGTCGAGCCGGTGATCGCCGACGACGCGGCAGCCGAGCTCGCGCCGCCAGGCGCGGGCGAGCGCCTGCAGCGCGGCGAGCGGGTCGTCGGCGGCGAAGATCCAGGCCGCTCCGGCGTCCGCCGGCGGCCGGCGAGCTCGGTGGCGCGGCGCGGCTCGACCACGACCCCCCACGCGCCGGCCGCGATCGCGCCGGCGGCGTGCTCGCCGCCGTCGGTCGCGCCCGGCCGTGAGCCCGAAGAAGAGGTCGCCGGGCGTCGGCCGCGCGCGAGTCGATCGCGGCCTCGCTCGGGCCGCCCGTCGCCGCCCGCCGCGGCGACCTCGGCGCCCAGCGCCTCGGCGGCGATCTGTTCGCGGCGCGAGCTCGATCACGCTGCGGGCGCCCGGTGCCGGCGCGAGCGCCCGCAGCTTCTCCCGGCGACCTCGCGGTCGTCGAACGGGATCTTGCGGCCGTGCTCGAACTCCTGGCCCTGCTCGTGACCCTTGCCGGCGATGACGACGGTGTCGCCGGCGCCGCGCGCGAGGCCGAGCGCGAGGGCGATCGCCGCCTCGCCGGTCGACCTCGACCTCGATCTCCGCGCCGCGCGGCCGGCATCCCCGCGCGGATCTCGGCGACGATCGCGGCGGGATCCTCCGAGCGCGGGTTGTCCGAGGTGACGACGGCGATGTCGGCGAGGCGCCGCCGCGATCGCGCCCATCTGCGGGCGCTTGTCGCGGTCGCGATCGCCGCCGCAGCCGAAGACGCAGATCAGCCGTGCCGTCGGGGGTGATCTGGCGCGCCGAGACGAGCACGTTCTCGAGCGAGTCGGGCGTGTGGGCGTAGTCGACGAGCACCGCGAACGGCTGGCCCTCGTCGACCGGCTCGAAGCGCCCGGGGACGCGCTCGGCGTCGGCAAGCGCCGCGACCGCGTCGGCGAGCTCGATCGCCGAGGGCGACGACGACGCCGATCGCGCAGAGCGCGTTCTCGACGTTGAAGCGGCCCGGCAGCGGCACCGCGGCGTCGAGCTCGGCGTCCGAGCCCGACGCAGCCGGAAGCGCGAGCCCGGCGGCGTCGAAGCTGAGGTCGACCGCGCGCAGGTCGGCGCGCTCGTCGCCCGTCGCGGAGAAGGTGATCGCCGTCGAACTCGGCCGCGAGCTTGTCGCCGTAGGGGTCGTCGATGTTGATCGACGGCGCGCTCGGCGCGCTCGCCGGTGAACAGGCGGCGCTTGGCCAGGAAGTAGTCCTCCATGTCGTGATGGAAGTCGAGGTGGTCCTGGGTCAGGTTCGTGAACGCCGCCGACGGCGAAGCGGATCGCCGTCGACGCGGTTGAGGCTGAGCGCGTGCGAGGAGACCTCCATCGCGCAGGCGCGGTCGCCGCCGTCGACCATCCGCCGGAAGGTCTGCTGCAGCTCGATCGCCTCCGGCGTCGTGCGCTCGACCGGCTCGTCGACGCCGCCGACGATCCGCTTGACGGTCCCCAGAGGCCGGTCTGGATGCCCCGGTGCTCGAGGATGTGGCGGATGAGGAAGGCGGTCGTCGTCTTGCCGTTGGTGCCGGTGACGCCGACGACGCGCAGCTCGGCAGTCGGGTCGCCGTAGAAGCGCACCGCGGCGTGCGCCATCGCCGCGCGGGCGTCGCCCACCTGGACCTGGACGACGTGGGGCTCGAGGTCGAGCGGCCGTTCCACGACCACGGCCGACGCACCCGCCTGGACGGCGTAGCGGCGCGAACTCGTGGCCGTCCGCCGTGAAGCCGGAAATGCAGAAGAAGAGCGCCCCGGGGCTCGCCCGGCGGCTGTCGTAGGCGAGGTCGGTGATCTCCGTCGCGGGATCGCCGTTGATCTCGACCACGTCGGCGCCTGCGAGTAGCTCGCGCAGCTCCATCGGGGAGAAGTCTAGGAACCGGTCCCGAGGTAACCGCGTGCGCCTAGCCCTGGTCCGGCGGGATGCCGAGGTAGGGGAGCGCGAACTTGGCGATCTCGCCGAACGCCGGCGCGGCAACGGTGCCGCCGTAGTAGTCGCCCTTGGGGTCGTCGACGACGACCGCGACGAGCAACTGCGGATCATCCGCCGGGCGCGAAGCCGACGAACGAGGCGACGAACTGGGTATCGGAGTAGGTGCCGTTGATGACCTTCTGAGCGGTACCGGTCTTGCCCGCGAGGGTGTAGCCGGGCACCTGCACCTCGGAGGCCGTACCGCCGGGAGCGAGCACGCCCTTGAGCATGTTGCGCAGCTTGCGCGGCGTTGTCGGCGGTGATGACTCGGTGGCCAGGGTCGGTCGCGGTCCGCTGGCCGTTCTCGGAGCGGATCAGCTGCGGCGTGTGCATGACGCCGCCGTCGGCGATGGCCGAGTACGCGGCCGCCATCTGCATCGGCGTCACCGAGAGGCCCTGGCCCATCGGAAGGTTGCCCATCGTCGAGCCCGAGTAGTCCTTGACCGGGATCACGATGCCCTGCTCCTCGCCCGGGAACCTGACGCCGGTCGGCGCGCCGAAGCCGAAGGCGTGGACCCACTTGTCGAAGTCGTCGGCGCCGAGCTTCATGCCCGATCTCGATCGCGCCGATGTTGGACGAGTACTTGAGGATCTCGGCGACGGACAGCGTCTCGTAGCCGTGGTCCTCGGCGTCGGTGATCGTGCGGTCGGCGACCTGAAGCTCAGGCGGGATGTCGAACGTCGTCGCCGGCGTGACCAGGTGCTCGGAGAGAGCGCCGGCGACCGTGAACGCCTTGAACGTCGAGCCCGGCTCGTAGTTGAAGCCGGTCGCCATGTTGCTGAGCTCGGCGGGTGTCGCGCTGCCGGGATCGCCCGGGTCGAACGTCGGGTAATTGGCCATCGCCAGGATCTGCGAGCTGCGCGGGTCCATGACGATCGCCGTCGCGCCCGCGGGGTGGTAGGTCTGACCGATTCCGGCGAGGACGTGCTCGGTCTCGGCCTGGATGTTGTGGTCGATCGTGAGCTTGATGTTGGCTCCCGGCCTGGGCGGCGTTGAGCGTGTTGCGCTCGAGTTCGTCGCCGAGGGCGTCGCTGACGACCTCGCGCTGGCCGTTGGTGCCGTGAAGGACGTCCTCCTCGGATGCCTCGAGCCCGGTGAGCCCCTGGTTGTCGATGCCGACGGTGCCGATCACCTGGCTCGCGAGCTCACCCTGCGGGTAGGTGCGGCG
Source organism: uncultured Solirubrobacterales bacterium (assembly GCA_963796815.1). Classification (GTDB taxonomy): domain Bacteria; phylum Actinomycetota; class Thermoleophilia; order Solirubrobacterales; family 70-9; genus WHSW01. Next base: position 62,211 of record CAWCNF010000006.1, on the reverse strand, counting down.
GCTGTCCGGAAGGATCGCGATCCCCGGGCAGCTGAAGCTTCTCGATCGCGGTCGGCCTGATCGAGCGTCGCCTTGCGCTCGATGTAGGCGAAGCCCGAGCTTCGGTCGGCGATCGACTTGAGGATGTCCTCCTGGGAGACATCGAGGATCTTCGCGAGCTTGTGCGCGGTGCCGGCGGGTCCGTCACCTGGTACGGCGTTGCGATCATGGTCGCCGCGTCCTCGGAGACCGCGAGCTCGTTGCCGTTGCGGTCGTAGATCGTCCCGCGCGATCCGGGCACCTCGATTGTCTGGACCTGCTGGCTCTGCGCCTCGGCGCTCAGCGAGCCGCCGTTGACGCCCTGGACCCAGGCCGCTCGGACCATCACCAACGCCAAGAGGACCACGAACGCCGCAAACAGAAGGCCGAGGCGGCGATCGATCAAGTTCACGGCGTTACCGCACCCGTGGCGGTCGGCGTGGCCGCGGTCGCATGTCGGATCGGTCGCCGGCGTGGTCGTGGTCGTCGTCGCCGGATCCGTGGTCGTCGCCGTCGGCGTCGTCGCCGTGTCGGTTGCGGTCGTGTCCGTCGCCGCCGGCGTCCGTGGGAGCAACCGCCGGATCGGTCGTCGTCGCGGTGACGGTCGGATCAACCGCGGTCGTGATCCGTCACCGGTGCCGGCGGCACGTAGGCGCCGACCGTGAAGTCGCCATCGCGCAGGCGCTTGGCGGCCTGAGCGGCGTCGTCCGGCGACGGCTCGACGTAGCGGATCGAGCCCGGCTCGGGTACCGCGAGGCCGAGATCGCTGGCCGTCAACTGGACCTGCTCGCTCGACAGGGTCGAGGCGATCTTTGCGCGCAGCGCCGAGTTCTGGCGGGCGAGGTTCTCAGCCTCACCGGCAGCGTTCGACGACGAGGCGCTGAAGCCGAGGGCGAGGACGTTCAAACCCACGATCCCCACCAGGAGCGTCCCCAGGAGCCCGATCCACAGGCGTCCGCGCGTGAGCCAGACGAAGATGCCCGAGTCGGCGATCCCGCTGACCGCGCCCGCAGCGGCGGCGACCGGAACGAACCCGGTGACCGGCGTGTGGCGCTTCGGCGCGCGGCGGGTGGCGGTCTCGCTGCGCCGCGCCGGGACTGCCCCGCGCCGTGACGGAGCCGTCGTGCGCTTTGAGGGCGTCGACACGCGGCGCGCCGGAGCGCGTCGCGCGGGTGCTGCTGTTCTTGCCGTTGCCGTTGCCGCCATGACTACCTCCGCGCGTTTTCGCCCTCTGAGCGGGGACTTCCTGCATCGCCGAGCTTACGGGCGACGCGCAGGCGCGCCGAGCGCGACCGCGGATTGCGCTCGATCTCGTCCTCCGAAGGCTTGACCGCGCGGCGCGTGATCAGCTCGGCCTCGGGCTCGTGACCGCAGACGCAGACCGGGATCTCGGGCGGGCATACGCAGCCCGACCGCGCGTTCTGCGAGGAAGCGCTTGACCCGGCGGTCCTCCAGCGAGTGGAAGGCGATCGCGCCGAAGCGCCCGCCGTCGCCGAGAGGTCCCAGCCGGCGACGAGGCCGCGGTCGAGCGACTCGAGCTCGCCGTTGACGGCGATCCGGATCGCCTGAAAGCTGCGCTTGGCGGGGTGCCCGCGCCCGAACCGATAGGCGGGCGGGACCGCGGCGCGGATCGCCTCGACCAGCTCGGATGTGGTCTCGAGCGGGCGCCGGCGCTCGATCTCGAAGGCGATCGAGCGCGCGTGGCGCTCCTCCCCGAATTCCCGAAGAACGGTGGCCAGGCGACTTGTCGCCCACTCGTTGACGATCTCGCGGGCACTCAGCGGCTGGCCGGTGTCCATGCGCATGTCGAGAGGCGCGTCGGTGGAGTAGGAGAAGCCGCGGTCTGCCTCATCGAGCTGCATGGACGACACCCCGAGGTCCATGTAGACCACGTCCGCGCGCATGCCATCGGCGACCAGCCGCTCGAGAACATCGGCGAAGTCGCCGCGCTCGAAGCGCGCGTTGCAGCCGAGCTCCGGGCTCGAGCTCGGCGAAACGCTCGGCGGCCGCCGGGTCGCGGTCGATTGCGATGAGCGTGCCGGTCGGTCCAATGCGGTCGGCCGCCAGCCGCGCATGACCACCGCCGCCGAAGGTGGCGTCGACGACGAGATCGCCCGGCGCCGGGGTCGGTGAGCGCGATCAGCTCCGGTGCGAGGACTGGTAGGTGCTCGGTGGGCATCCGGATCAGTGTGGCCATCCGCTCGGGCTACTCCCCCACGCCGGGGAGGCCGGAGAGCTCCTCGGCCATCGCCTCGGCGTGCTCGTCGAGCTCGGCGGCCTGGGCGGCCCAGCGCTCCGGGCTCCAGAGCTCGATGTGGTCGCCGACGCCGACGACCTTGCACGGGCCGTCGAGGCCGGCGTGGTCGATCAGGTGCTTCGCGATCCGCACGCGCCCGGCGGAGTCGAGGTTCTCGTCCGAGGCCGAGGCGTTGAAGCGCCGGTACATCATCCGGCCCTTGCGGCCGAGGCGGTTGAGGCTGGCGAGCCAGCGCTGGCTCCAGTCTTCATAACCCTGCGGCGTGAAGACCTCGACGCAGGGGTCGAGGCCCGCAACGAGAACGATCCCGTCCGAGAGCGGGCCGCGCCAGCGCGCCGGGACCGTCAGGCGGTCCTTGGCGTCGAGGTTGTGGTCGTACTGACCGCGGAAGGAAGAAGTCACAGGAGTCGAAGGCGCGGCGGGAGAAGAAATTTGGACCGGAGTGGCGAGGTGGGAGGAGCCTCACCACCCCGGTCCCTGGGTCAACTCGATGGGCCACGCTAACCCACTGTGTCCCACTTTGCAACACGATCGACGCCTGGAAGTGGATCGAATCCGTCGGACGGACTTGCTAGCCGCCATGGCCGACGCGGCAAATCATGCGCCCTCCTGCTGCAACCGCCCTTGCAGATAGGCTCCCGCGCGTGAGCGACGGCGACACCTACCAGCCCGCCCCGCCGGAGAACCTGGCCCCCGTCCCCGACGACACCGGGGACATGCGCGGCGTCCACCTGCGCCGGTTGCTCGGCAACCCGATCACGCTGATCGTCACCGTGATCCTCGCGGTCGTGGTGCTCGTGGCGGTCGGCGCCTCGAGCGCCGGTTTTGGCGTCGGCGCCGCCGGTGCCGGCGTCGTGATCCTGCTCGCCGTGATCGTCGTCTTCGTCATCGCCAACAACCAGGCGCGCGAGGACTTCTACAACGCCTACGCGAAGGGCCGGAGCCTCACCCGGATCGCCGGGCGCTCGAATCTCCCTCCGCTCACGCCCCTGCTCCAGAAGGGTGACGAGCGCTACTCCGACCAGCGCTTCAACGGCGTGCTGCCCGGCGGCATCGACGGCAGCCTCGTCCTCTACACCTACGAGGAGGAGACGCACGACTCAGACGGCAACAAGCAGACGACCTACATCCACTTCACGCTGGTGATGAGCGAGCTGCCGGCGACAGCGCCGTACCTGCAGGAGCTCTTCTGCCAGCGCCGCGTTGGCTTCCGCTTCATGGACGGCATGGAGGACGTCTTCCGCAAGCGCCAGCGCGTCGAACAGGAGTCCGACGCCGTCGACAAGGCCTACGAGATCTTCATCGGCGAGCACGACGACATGAACCGCGCCCGCCAGGTCCTCTCCCCCAGCTTCCTCGTCTGGCTCGACCAGAACTCGCCCGAGGGCTATGCCTTCGAGCTCTGCGCCGGCGCCCTGGTGTGCAACGTCAAGGGCCACAAGAAGTCGTCGGCCGAGCTCGACAAGCTCTGCCAGGCCTCTGCTGCAGTTGGCCGCCGGCTGCAGGAAGAGGCGAGCGAAGTGATCCAGCAGCCCACGCCGCCGCCCGCCCCCGCCTGATGCTGATCGTCATCGGGCGCGTCGCCTGCGCCGAGGGCAAACGCGACGAGCTGATCGACCTGGCGCGCTGGATGCAGGAGACCTCGCGCGCCGAGCCGGGCTGCCTGCGCTACGGCTTCTACGCCGCCGTCGAGAACCCCGACGAGTTCATCGCCGTGGAGGAGTGGGAGTCGGCCGACGCGCTGCGCACACACTTCGGCGCCGAGAGCGTGAGGCGCTTCAGCGCGGAGCTCGGCCCCTTGATCGATCGCCCTCCCGAGGTGCTCATCCACAGCGTTGGACGAACGAACGACTTCCCCGAGCTCGAGGGGCTCTAGCGGCTCACGCGGGTCGCTCGAACGCCTGAAGCACGCCGGCGACGGCGAAGCACACCGCGCCCGTCAGCGTGCCCCAGTTCGCGACGGCGAGGTCCACGGCGCTGGAGGTCTCGGGCCGGATGAAGGCGGCGAGGCCGCCGATGAAGAACAGCACCGAGCCCAGCTGGTTGATCGCGACGATCGACCAGGCCAGGTCCCGGCGCCGAAAGCACGGGCGAGTTCGGTGACAGACCTCGGCCCACGCGAGGTGCCCGGAGACCAGGAAGAGCACGCACCCGACCATCTCGGGCGACCAGATGAGGCGGTTTTCCTGGTGGGTCGTCAGCCCCTGCAGGAAGCTGTCGATCAAGCTGATCCCGAAGGCGAGCGTTCCGACGAAGAGGACGAACGGGCTCAGCCAGCCGATCTGATTGGGCTCGTACGACCACCAGCGCCACGGCTCGGGCTCGTCCGCCCCGGCTCCGAATCGCCGCGGAGCGTTGACCGCCTGCAGGACCGAGGCGTAGCCGCCGGTGGTGAAGAAGACGCCGCCGAGGAGATAGATCGTCGCGCAGGTCGCCGGATCGCCCGAGCCGAACTGGGCCACCGCGGCGCCGAGCGCGAACAGGGTGCCGCCGATCGCGAACGCCACGGAGGCCACCACGTTGAGGCGCGTCAGGCGCTTCGCGGTGATCGCGGGCGGCGTGGTGAACCGCGAATGCCCGGATGAGTCGCGCAGCTTGATGGCACCGCGGCGGCGGGCGGCGCGCGAGTCCCAGACCGCCTCGACGCCGTCGCGAAGCCTCCAGGTGACGTGGCTCGTAAACGGCCCGGCGCCGGCGCGGCCGGTCGTCGTCTCCGCCTCTTCGATTGATGGCCTGCGGTCGCTCACCCCATGCGCAGTTTGCCCGCGTGGTTAGATCTGAGGCAGCTCATGGACGACGCTCGCCCAACAGGGCGAGGGAAGGAGGACGCGTTTCACATGACTCCGGAGTTCGACGAGGCCCTGGCGACGGGCGCCTGGCTTGTCCAGGATCCGCCCGACAACGCGATCCCCGACAACCCGATGGACCCGATCGCGGCGATGCGTTTGGTCAACCAGGAGCTCGCCGTCGAGGGGATCCCGGAGCGCAACCTCGCCACGTTCGTGACCACCTGGATGGAGCCGGAGGCTCGGGTCGTCATCGACGCCAACCTCCACCGCAACTTCATCGACCACGCCGAGTACCCGCGGACATTCGAGATCCAGCAGCGGTGCATCCGGATGCTGGCCGAGCTCTTCAACGCGCCCGGTGAGACCACGGGCACGAGCACCCAGGGCTCCTCCGAGGCGATCATGCTTGGCGCCCTCTCGCTGAAGTGGAAGTGGCGCGAGCGTCGCGAGAAGGCCGGCAAGGACACGTCCGCGCCGAACCTCGTCTTCGGCGGCGACGTGCATGTGGTCTGGGAGAAGTTCTGCCGGTACTTCGACGTCGAGCCGCGGATCGTTCCGCTGCAGCCCGGGAAGTACACGATCGGCCCGGAGGACATCGAGCCTCACGTCGACGAGAACACGATCGGCGTCGCGGCGGTCGTCGGCACCACCTTCACCGGACACGCTGACGATGTCGTCGGCATGAACGACTTCCTCGTCGACCTGAAGAACGAGAAGGGCCTCGATGTCCCTCTTCACATCGACGGAGCCAGCGGCGCGTTCGTCTGGCCGTTCCTCTACCCGGACTCCAAGTGGGACTTCCGCCTCGAGCAGGTCCGGTCGATCAACGCCTCGGGCCATAAGTTCGGCCTCGTCTATCCGGGCATCGGGTGGCTGATCTTCCGCGAGGAGTCGGACCTTGCGTCGGACCTCGTCTTCTATGAGAACTACCTCGGCAAGACCGACGCGACGTTCACGCTCAACTTCTCAACGGGCTCGTCGATGGTGCTGGCGCAGTACTACAACTTCGTCCGCTTCGGGAAGGCCGGCTATAAGCGGGTCCTCGAGGTGATGCAGGACAACGCCGCAACCCTGGCCAAGGACATCGCGGGGATCGGGAAGTTCGCGCTCATCGGCGCCGACGACGAGACCCTCCCGCTCGTCGCGTTCAACCTCGCTGAGGAGCAGCCCTACGACGAGTTCGACATCGCCTTCCAGCTGGCCGCCGAGCGTGGCTGGATGGTGCCGGCCTACACGATGCCCCCGAACGCCGACAAGGTGAAGATGATGCGCGCGCTCGTGAAGCTCACGCTGACGCGGTCCCTGGTCGACACGCTGGGTGGCGACATCGCCGGAGCCATCGAGTCCCTGGAGAAGACCGGGCCCGTGAGCGAGTCGCAGCGCCGGCTGGTCAAGACCAGCGTCACGCATTAGCCGCGCACGCGCGTAAGACATCTCTAACGCGCGGCTTAGCTGCCGCTGAGCCCTGGCGTGAAAGCTGCGCGCAATGCGCACCGGGCGACGATTCATGGGACCGATCGACCCCGGGCTGGCGCTCCTGCCGCTCCGTCTGTTCCTCGGCTTCACGTTCGCGTACGCCGGCATCCAGAAGCTCTCAGACCCCGGCTTTCTGCATCAGGGCGCACCGACCTACATAGGAACCCAGCTGCAGGGCTTTGCCAATGGCACGCCTGGCGGCTTCATCCTCCACACGTTCGCCCTGCCGCATCCCGAGCTGGCGGGAGTCGGCGTCGCCATCGTCGAGATCACGATCGGCCTGCTGACGATCGCCGGCCTGCTCACCCGCGTCGTCGCCGCGGCCGGCCTCGGCCTCAGCCTGCTGCTGTTTCTGACCGCGAGCTGGCACACGACCCCGTATTTCCTCGGGCCCGACATCGTCTTCACATTCGCCTGGCTGCCGTTCGTGCTCACGGGCGCGTCCGGGCAGCCGGCGCTCGACAATCTGCTCGAGCGGCCATCCCCTGAGCTCGTGCGCACCGCGACCCTCGGCGCTGCGCTCGCTCCGGCATCGCCGGAGCGCGAGTCGGTGTTGACTCGGCGCGGACTGCTGGCCGAGGTGGGCGTTCTCGCGCTCGCGGCCGCCGGCATCGCCAGCCTCCTCAAGGGCAGCTATCACGCGCCGCCCGCGGTCGCGTCGACGACTTCGAGCAACAGCGGTGGTGGTGGCGGTAACGGCAGCGGTGGTACCAGCGGCAGCGGTGCTACGAGCGGCAGCGGTGGTGGAAATGCCGGCGCCAGCTCCAGTCCCGGCTCTGGCGCCAGCTCCAGCTCGGGCGCCGGCTCCAGTCTCCCCGCGAACGCGGTTGAGCTGGCGAGCTCGTCACGCCTGCCCGACGGCCAGGGCGCCACCTACACGGACCCGGGCGATGGCGGCACCGACATCATCATCCGCTCGGCCGACGGCAGCCTGACCGCGTTCAGCGCCGTCTGCACCCATGCCGGCTGTACGGTCGGCTACCAGTCAGGCGAGATCGTCTGCCCGTGCCACGGTGCCACCTACGATCCAACCACGGGGTCGGTCACCGGCGGCCCGGCCCCGCAGGGCCTTGCCCCTAAGACAGTCCTGGAGCACGACGGCAAGATCTATGCGGTGCCGAGTTAGGCTGATCGCGAGATGAGCCGGCTGCGCACCTGGGTGACGGCGTCGCGAGTGCGACTGGTGATCGCCGTGCTGGTCGGAGCCTTCCTGCTCATCCAACTCGTGCCCTACGGTCGCGGCCACGCCAACCCACCGGTGACCCGTGCCGCCGCGTTCGATAGCCAGCGCACGGAGCAGCTGGTCAACCAGGCCTGTGGCGCCTGCCATTCGAACCTGACCAGCTGGCCGGTCGAGAGCAACGTCGCGCCGTTCTCGTGGCTGATCCAACACGACGTCGACGAGGGCCGCACAACCCTGAACTTCTCGGAGTGGGACCGGGGTCAGCCCAGCGTCGATCAGGTAACCAGCGCCGTCAGCGAGGGCGAGATGCCGCCGCTTCAGTACAAGATCCTGCACTCGAGCTCCCGCCTGTCCGACAGCGAGAAGGCGGATCTGATCGCCGGCCTTCGCAAGACCTACGCCGCCGACCCGCCCGGAGGCGGGTAGCTACCACCCCGAATTCGAGCAGCCGCCGCCATTGAGCGGCTGCAGCGCAAGATTGACGCAGATTCGCGACACCGTGGCGCCGCTTTTCTGCCAGGCGTAGACATGGTTGAGGTTGTTGGTCTTCGCCTTCGAGATTGCGTAGGCGGTGTAGCCGTTGGAGTCGACGATTACGCCGACATCCCCCTCTGCCGTCCCGAAGGTCAGACCGTTGGCTCCCTCGAGCTCCGACTTCTCGTCGCACTCGGAGTAGCTGCTCGCGCCGACGCGGCATTGCTCCACGAGCTCGACGAGCTCTCGGACCTGGGCCTTCGCGTTTGCGTCCTTCGCCTTTGCGGTTTGATCGAAGAACCCGGGGATCGCGATCGCGGCGAGGACACCGAGGATCAGCATCACGACAAGGAGTTCGACCAGGGTGAACCCCTCCTCGGCCCCCTTTGCCGATGCTCCGATACTGACGGACACGTTTGCGTTTTTTCGGCAGGTGAACGCTGGAGCTTTAGCCGCGGACGAGCTTCTTGTAGGTGATCCGGTGGGGGCGATCCGCGGCGGCGCCGAGGCGCTCGTGGCGGTTCTCCTCGTAGGCCTCGAAGTTGCCCTCGAACCAGACGACCTCGGAATCGCCTTCGAAGGCCAGCACGTGGGTCGCGATGCGGTCGAGGAACCAGCGGTCGTGCGAGATGATCACGGCGCAGCCTGCGAACGACAGCAGCGCCTCCTCGAGGGCGCGCAGCGTGTCGACGTCGAGGTCGTTGGTCGGCTCGTCGAGCAGGAGAAGGTTGCCGCCGGAGCGCAGGAGCTTCGCGAGGTGGACGCGGTTGCGCTCGCCGCCCGAGAGCGTCCCGACCTTGCGCTGCTGATCTGAGCCCTTGAAGTTGAACCCCGAGGTGTAGGCGCGGGAGTTCATCTCCTGATCGCCGACCTTGATCTGGTCGTAGCCGTCGGAGATCTCCTCCCAGACGTTCTTTTCCGGATCGAGAGCGTCGCGCGACTGATCGACGTAGGCGAGCTGGACGGTCTCGCCGAGCTGCAAGCTAGCCCGCGTCGGGCTCCTCGTCCCCGACGATCATCCGAAACAGCGTCGTCTTGCCGGCGCCGTTCGGACCGATCACGCCGACGATGCCTGCCGGCGGCAGCGAGAACGAGAGGTCGTCGATCAGGAGCTTGTCGCCGAACCCCTTGCGCAGGCCCTCGGCCTCGATCACCTTGCCGCCGAGGCGCGGCCCGGCGGGGATGTGGATCTGGACCTCGTCGAGCTTCATGTTGCGGTCCTCTGCCAGCAGCGCCTCGTAGCGGGCGAGGCGGGCCTTCGACTTCTTGCGCCGGCCCTTCGGGTTCTCGCGAACCCACTCCAGCTCGGCGGCGAGGGTCTTCGCCCGCGCCTTGTCGGTGCGCTGCTCCTGCGCGAGGCGCGCCGTCTTCTGCTCGAGCCACGAGGAGTAGTTGCCCTGGAACGGGATGCCGCGGCCGCGATCGAGCTCGAGGATCCAGCCGGCGACGTTGTCGAGGAAGTAGCGATCGTGGGTGACGGCGACGACGGCGCCCTTGTACTCGGCGAGGTGGCGCTCCAGCCAGGCGACCGATTCGGCGTCGAGGTGGTTCGTGGGCTCGTCGAGCAGCAGCAGGTCGGGGGCGCTGAGCAGCAGGCGGCAGAGCGCGACCCGTCGGCGCTCGCCGCCGGAGAGCTTTGTGACGTCCGCGTCTGCGGGTGGCAGGCGCAGGGCGTCCATGGCCGTGTCGAGCATCGTGTCCAGGTTCCACAGATCCTGGGCGTCGATCTGCTCCTGCAGGCGCGCGAACTCGTCGGCGGTCTCGTCGGAGTAGTTCGCGGCGACCTCGTTGTAGCGGTCGACGAGATCGCGCAGCTCGCGCACGCCGTCCTCGACGTTGCCGCGGACGTCCTTTGACTCGTCGAGCTGGGGCTCCTGTTCGAGCAGGCCGACCGTCGCCCCGGGCTTCAGCTGCGCCTCGCCGCGGTAGTCCTGGTCGATCCCGGCCATGATCCGCAGCAGCGTCGACTTGCCGGAGCCGTTGAGCCCGAGGACGCCGATCTTGGCCCCGTGAAAGAAGCTCAGCGAGATGTCGGACAGGACCTCTTTGTTGGGCGGATGCAGCCGCGAGACGCGGTGCATCGTGAAGATGTATTCAGCGGACATGAGCGGATGAAGGTAGCGGCCGCCCGCTAAGGCATCGGGCAGTTGGCAAGAATCGTGATCTTGTCCGGGCCGAAGGTGTGGTTCCAGATGATGTCCTTGCCGCCCTGGCGCGGCGGGCCGTTGAACGTGTAGAGCTGGTTGCCGCGCAACAGGTACGCGCGGCGCGCGGTGTAGCGGAAGTAGACGTCGGCCTCGTCGTCGGCGAAGTAATGACCGGGGCAACCGGCCGCGCCGCTGTAGCTGACCTCGGGAACGCCGTCGATCTGAACGGAGATCGAGCCGGACATCGCCACCGTCTCCTGCTGGCCGTTGACGATGAACGTGACGTGGTCGTGCGGCGTGTGAAAGCCGGAAACGTCGACATTGATCCCGCCGCAACCGGCGAGTGTCGCGGTGGCCAACGCCGCCGTCACCGCCCCTGGGATCGACCCCCGCATGCTCGCCAGATTAGGCGTCCGCAGAGAACGGGCGTAGGGTGAGCCACGTGAGGATTCCGACGATGCTCAGCGCGATCGTGGTCCTCGCCCTGCTTCTGCCGTGCGCGGCGACAGCGAAGCCAACGCCGAAGCCGCGCACGTTCACGGTCGAGATGAGCTACATCCAGACCCGCGACTGGACGTACGACCACGAGCAGGTCGGCGATCAGTGCTCGGGAACCGACCAGGGCAACGGCTCGGACGTGGCCAGGCTCGCAGCCACCGCGACGTTCGGCCTTCAGCCCGGGCGCCGGGGCTTCGCCAGCCTCGGCGCCGAGGGAACCCACACTCGCGTCGGCACGATGAGCCACACCGTCGGCACACCGAGCTACCCGGGCTCCGATTGCGCCGGGCCCGAGAGCACCACAACCGAGCCGGTCGACGGCTGCGGGTCACAGCCCGCCCGGCCGAACTTCGCGTCGCTGAACCTGATCGGCAAGAAGGTTCTCCTCGAATGGGATTCGCCACTGCTTCCCGAGTTCGACTGCCCGTACTTCGGCGGGTCCAACGAGTCCACCCCGGGGAACACGCTGCCGACCGACCTGTATCGCGACGTCATCGGCACCGGTGCCAACGTCAAGAAGCTGCTGGCCGCGACCAAGGCGGAGCCGGCCATCTGGTCGGGGCGATCCGAGGTTTCGAGTTTCGAGAGCTGCGCAACGCTGGTCGAGCCCTGCGGCAACGGCGACGGCATCACCTTCAACGCCACCGCCACCGTAAAGACCGCGGCGAAGTTCGTCTTCACCCCGATCAAGAAGCACTAGCGCGCGGCCCCGTTCAGAACGGCAGCGCCTGGCTGGAGAGCGTCTCGACCACCCAGTCGGCGCCCCCCTCTCGCAGCTGCTCGATGGTGTACTCGCCGGTGGCGACGCCGACCACGCGGATCCCCGCACCGTGGCCCGCGGCGACGTCGAGCGGCGTGTCGCCGATGGCGATCGAGCCCGCGCGGTCGAGCTCGCCCGTGGCTGCCCGCTCGGCGCGGTCGAGCGCCTTGCGGCAGACGTCGACGCGCTCGTTTGCGTCGGATCCGTAGCCGCCGAAGGCGAAGTACTTGTTGAGGTCGGCGCGCGCCAGCTTGATGTGGGCCGCCGGCTCGGTGTTGCCGGTGATCAGGCCGACGAGACGGCCCTCGGCGGTCAGGCGCTCGAGCACCGCAACGACGCCCGGCATCACGCGGTATCCGGGCGAGGCCTCGACCTCCTCGGCCAGGTAGCGCTGACGCAGCGCCATGAGCTTCGTCATCTCCTCCGCGGCCGGCTCGCGGCCGAGGGCGCCGCGGAAGCACTCGAGCCCGACCTCGGGATCGGGCACGCCCTTGCCGGTGTATTCCGGGACGTTCACATCGACGGCGTAGAGCTCGAGGAACGCGCGGTGCCAGGCGCGGTCGGAGGCGCCGCCAGTGTTGATCAACGTGCCGTCGATATCGAACAGCAGCGCTGCAACGGGGCTGGTTTTAGCCACCTGTGCGCTTTTCGCGGTAGCGGCGGATCAGCTCGTTGGTCGAGCTGTCGTGCTCGAGCTCGCCGTCACTCTGCAGCTCGGGCACGATGCGCTGCGCCAGCTTCTTGCCGAGCTCGACGCCCCACTGGTCGAACGAGTTGACGTCCCAGATCACGCCCTGGGTGAAGACCAGGTGCTCGTACAGGGCGACGAGGCTACCCAGCGTCGTCGGGTCCAGTATCCGGGCGAGAATCGTGTTCGTCGGACGGTTGCCCTCGAAGACGCGGTGCGGGTTGTCGTTGTCGGCGCCGAAGGCGAGCGCCTCGCCCTGGGCGAACACGTTTGCCATCAGCAGGTCGTGATGCTCGCCGAGCGGGTTGAGCGTCTCGTAGAAGCCGATCAGGTCGCAGGGAATCAGCTTCGTGCCCTGGTGGATCAGCTGGTAGAAGGAGTGCTGGCCGTTGGTCCCCGGCTCGCCCCAGTAGACGGCCCCCGTCTCGTAGTCGACCGGCTCGCCCGCGAGCGTCACGTGTTTGCCGTTTGACTCCATCGTGAGCTGCTGCAGGTAGGCGGGAAACCGCTTGAGGTACTGCTCGTACGGCAGCACCGCGACCGTCTGGGCGCCGAAGAAGTCGCCGTACCAGACGCCAAGCAGTCCCATCAGCGCCGGCAGGTTCTCGGCCGTCGGCGCCTCGCGGAAGTGCTCGTCGACGGCGTGGAAGCCCGCGAGCATCTCGCCGAAGAACTCGGGGCCGATCGCGAGCATCGTGGACAGGCCGATCGCAGAGTCCATCGAGTAGCGGCCTCCCACCCACTCCCAGAAGCCGAACATGTTCTGGGTATCGATGCCGAACTTCGCGACCTCCTTCTCGTTCGTCGAGACGGCGACGAAATGGCGCGCGATGGCGGCCTCGTCGCCACCGAACGCGTTCAACGACCACTCGCGGGCGGTGTGCGCATTGGTCATCGTCTCGAGCGTCGTGAACGTCTTCGACGAGATCACGAACATCGTCTCGGCCGGGTCGAGATCGCGGGTCGCTTCAACGAAGTCGGTCCCGTCCACGTTGGAGACGAACCGGAAGGTCATGTCGCGGCGCGCGTAGTGGCGCAGCGCCTCGAAGGCCATCACCGGCCCGAGGTCCGAGCCGCCGATGCCGACGTTGACGACGTTGCGGATCGGCTCGCCCGTATGGCCGCGCCACAGACCGGACCGGACGCGATCGCAGAACTGCGCCATGCGGTCGAGGGTCTCGTGGACCTCCTTGACGACATCGACCCCGTCGACGATCAGGGATCGCTCGCGCGGCATCCGCAATGCCACGTGCAGGACCGGTCGGTCCTCGGTGGAGTTGATGTGCTCGCCCTTGAACATCGCCTCGCGGCGTTCGGCCAGCCCGCGCTGCTCTGCGAGCGCGACGAGGAGCTCCAGCGTCTCGTCCGTGATCCGGTTCTTTGAGTAGTCCAGGCGCAGGCCGGCGGCCTCGGCGGTCATCCGGGTGCCGCGCTCGGCGTCGTCGGCGAACAGGTCGCGCAGGTGCTTCGGCGCGATCTCGGCGTAATGCGCCTCGAGCGCCCTCCAGGCCTCGGTCTCGCGAAGTGCGCTCAATCTGTCCTCTGCCGGCGTCGAGTCAGGCGGCCGAGCGCTGCTTCGAGATCGTGTTGAGCAGTTCGTCCCAGGACCTCACGAAGGCGTCGGCCCCGTCGTCCTGGAGCTTGCGCGCGAGCGCGTCGGTGTCGATGCCGGCGTCGTTGAACGCCTTCAGCGTCTCGTCGGCGTCGCCACCGTCACGCGGGAGCGTGTCGCCGACCTTGCCGTGATCGGCCATGGCGTTCAGCGCCTTCTCGGGCATCGTGTTGATCGTGAACGGCGACGCCAGGCCCTCGATGTAGAGCACGTCGGAGGCGTTCGGGTCCTTCGTACCGGTCGACGCCCAGAGCAGACGCTGCGGGCGCGCGCCCTCGTTCTGCAGGCGCAGCATCCGGTCGGACTCGAGCAGCTCGCGGTAGGCGGCGTAGGTCTTCTTGGCGACGGCGATGCCGAGCCTGTTGACGAGCTCTGAGGGCGCCTCGTCGGCGACGGCGGCGTCCCAGCGGCTGATGAACAGCGACGCGACCGAGTGGACGGCGGGGCTGAGGCCGGCCTCGACGCGACGCTCGATGCCGCGCATGTAGGCCTCGGCCGCCGCCACGTACTGGTCGGTCGAGAACAGCAGCGTGACGTTCACGGGGATGCCGGCGAAGATCGTCTCCTCGATCGCCTTGGCGCCGGCGATCGTTCCCGGGATCTTGATGAAGAAGTTCTCCTCGCCCCGCCCGTAGAGCTCGGCGGCCTGCTTGATCGTCGCCTGGTCGTCGTCCGCGAGCTTCGGCGAGACCTCGAGCGAGACGTGCCCGTCAACGCCGTCGGTGCGGTCATACACGGGCCTGAAGAGCTCCGCCGCCCGGCGCAGGTCGGTGATCGCGAGCTCGAAGAAGAGCTCCTCGCCCTCGATTCCCTGCTCGGAGAGCTCGGCCACCTGGTCGTCGTAGGTGTTGCCGCCGCCGATGGCCTTGTCGAAGATGGTCGGGTTGGAGGTCAGGCCGGTGACCGACAGCTCGTCGATGTAGCCGGCGAGGGTGCCGTCGTCGAGCATGTCCCGCGTGATGTTGTCGACCCAGAGGCTCTGGCCCAGGTCGTGCAGCTCCTGCGTTGGCTTCGTCATCTCGTCGCTTCCTTTCCGTCGTCGAGTATCGCCTTGGCGCGCTCGACCACCTTCTCCGGCGTGAAGCCGAACTTGCCGAGCACGTCCTTGAGGGGCGCCGACGAGCCGAACGTGTGCATTCCGATCATCTCGCCCTGCGGTCCGACGTACCGGTCCCAGCCGAGCGTCGACGCCTCCTCGATCGAGATCCTCGCCTTGACCGCGGACGGCAGGACCGACTCGCGGTAATCGCTCGACTGCTGGTCGAAGAGATACCAGGACGGCAGGCTCACGACGCGGGAGCGGACGCCGTCGGCGGCGAGCTGCTCATGCGCCTTCACCGCGATCCCGACATCGCTACCGGTCGCGATCAGGATCAGGTCGGGGTCCCCCTCCCCCTCGGCGTCGGCGAGCACGTAGCCGCCGCGGCGCAGGCCCTCCGCGCTGGCGTACTTCGAGCGGTCGAGGACCGGGACGTCCTGACGCGTGAGCACCAGCGCGACGGGCTGATGGTCCTGCTCGACCGTCAGCCGCCAGGCCTCGGCGACCTCGTTCGCGTCGCACGGCCTGATCACGTTCAGGCCGGGAATCGCCCGCAGGGATGCGAGCTGCTCCACCGGCTGATGGGTCGGGCCGTCCTCGCCGAGGCCGATCGAGTCGTGGGTGAAGATGTGGATCACCGGGAGCTCCATCAGCGCCGACAGGCGGATCGCCGGGCGCGCGTAGTCGGAGAAGACGAGGTAGGTCGACCACGACGGGCGCAGCTTCGACAGCGAGAGCCCGTTCGAGATCGCCGCCGACTCGTGCTCGCGGATCCCGTAGTGGAGCTGGCGGCCGGGCCTTGCGTCGGGCTCGAAGTCGACGTCGGAGGTGTCCTCCTCGGACGTGAGGCGAACCGAGGTCGAATCCGTGAGGTCGGCGGAGCCGCTCATGTACCAGGGGATCTGCTCGGCGATCACGTTCTGGACCTTGTTCGACGCCTTGCGGGTGGCGATCCCCTTCTCGTCGGCCTCGAAGCTCGGGATATCGCGGTCCCAGCCGTCGGGCAGCTCGCGCCGCTGCATGCGGTCGATCTGATCCTCGAGCGTCGCGTGCTCGCGCTTGTAGGAGACGAGCAGGCGCTGCCATTCGATGTAGAGCTCGTGGCCCCGCTTGCCCATGACCTCTGCGAAGCGCTTGGGAACCTCGTCGGGGACGAGAAACTGAGCGTCCTCGGGCCAGCCGTAGGTGCGCTTGGTCGCCTTGACCTCCTCGTCACCGAGGGGCTCTCCGTGGGCGGCGGCCGTGTCCTGCTTGTTCGGCGAGCCCCAGCCGATGTGGCTGTCGACGATGATCAGCGTCGGCCGGTCCTCGGTGCCCTTGAAGGTGTCGAAGGCGCGGGTGATGAGTCCGAGATCGTTGGCGTCGCCGACGCGGGTGACGTTCCAGCCGTAGCCCATGAAGCGCGCTGCCACGTCGTCGTCGTAGGTGAGGCTCGTGTGCCCGTCGATCGAGATGTGGTTGTTGTCGTAGATCCAGCAGAGGTTGTCGAGCTGCTGGTGTCCCGCCATCGAGGCGGCCTCGTGCGAGACGCCCTCCATCAGGTCGCCGTCGCCGCAGATCACGTACGTGTCGAAGTCGAAGAGCTCGAAGCCCGGGCGGTTGAAATGCGCGGCCTGCCACTTGGAGGCGATCGCCATCCCGACCGATGTGGCGACGCCCTGGCCCAGCGGCCCGGTGGTCGCCTCGACGCCGGAGGTCCAGCGGTACTCGGGGTGGCCGGCGGCCTTCGAGTCGAGCTGGCGAAACGACTTGATGTCGTCGAGCGAGATCGCCGGCGACCCCTCCACCTCGTAATCGGGATCGACGGCGCGTACGCCCGTCAGGTGAAGCAGCGCGTACAGCAACATCGAGGCGTGCCCGGCCGACAGCACGAACCGGTCGCGATTCGGCCAGATCGGCTCGGCCGGGTCGAAGCGCAGAAACCGCTGCCAGAGGACGTAGGCCACGGGCGCGAGCGCCATCGGCGTGCCCGGATGGCCTGAGTTGGCCTTCTCGATCGCGTCGATCGCGAGCGTCCGGATCGTGTTGATCGCGAGCTGGTCGGTCTCGTCGTATCCGCGATCGTCGGTCGCCACGTATTCAGCCTACCCAGCGCGAAGCGGCGATCTCGGCTTAGATGCCGCAGGCGTGAGTGGTTCGCAGGACATTGAGAAGCGCATCGCGGCCGAGGCCGCGGCCGAGTTCGTCGCCGATGGGATGACCGTCGGCCTCGGGACGGGGTCAACGGTGGCCTTCCTCCTCCCCGCACTTGCCGAACGCGGCCTCAACCTGCGCTGCGTCGCCACCTCGGTCGCGACCGAGGAGCAGGCCCGCCAGCTCGGGATCGCGATCGAGCCGTTCGACGAGCTCGACCGCCTCGACATCGCCATCGACGGCGCCGACCAGATCGCGCCCGACGGCTGGCTGGTCAAGGGCGGCGGCGGCGCCCACACGCGCGAGAAGATCGTCGCGGCCGCAGCCGAGCGCTTCGTCGTCATCGCCGACTCGTCGAAGACCGTCGACCGCATCTCGGCGCCGATCCCACTCGAGCTGCACCGCTTCGGCCTCGCCGCGACCCTCAGCGAGCTCGGTGACGCGGTGATCCGCGAGGGCGCCCCGCCCTCACCGGACGACGGCGTGATCGCAGACTTCCTCGGCGACGTCCCGGGGCCGGCCGGTCTCGCGAGCCGCCTGAGCGCCACGCCCGGCGTCGTCGACCACGGCCTCTTCAGCCCGGCGCTCGTCTCAGACGTCCTCGTCGGCCGCGGCGACGAGGTCGAGCACACCGCGCACCCGCTCTAGCCGGACGGTTCCTGGGCGACATCGGTAACCAGCACCGAGTCACGCGCCTCGACCCGGCCGGCCGGAATCGACGGGTCGCCGGCCACGAGCTTTGCCAGCGCGTCGCGCTTCTCGTCGCCGGTGACGAGCCAGAGGACCTTCCGCGCGGCTGCGAGCGCCGGGTAGGTGAGCGTCATCCGGCGCCGATCCTGGTACGGGTTGGCTGTGATCGCGACCGCGCGGTCGGTGACGTCGAGCACGGGGTCGCCGGGGACGAGGGAGGCGGTGTGGCCGTCGGGACCCAGGCCGAGGTGGACGAGGTCGAGCTTCGGCCCCAGATCCTTTGCATAGCTGGCCGCGGCGGCCTCGAGGTCGTCGGCGTTGACGGGCATCGGGCGCAGGCGCCCCAGCGCGGTCGCCGGGGCGTGGCGGACGAGCTCGGTGAGGTTGCGGTCGGGATCGCCCTCGGGGGCGATCCGCTCATCGACCTGAAAGACCTCGGTGCTGTCCCAGTCGATCGGGAAGTCGCCGAGCAGCTCGACCATGCGCCACGGCCCACGCCCGCCGCTCAGGGCAACCGAGAACGAGCCGCGCGCTTCGACGGCCTCCGCCGCCGCCTCGGCGACCAGCTCGGCACAGCGACGCGCGCAGGCCTCGGCATCGGGGAGCACCTCGACCTCCACCGCCCTACCTACTTCTTCTCGTCGTGGCCGCCGAATTGCTTGCGCATCGCCGACAGGACCTTGTTGGCGAAGTCATCCAGGTCGCGCGAGGCGAAGCGCGAGTAGAGCGCCGAGGTGAGCACCGGCGAGGGCACGCCCTCCTCGATCGCGGCGATCGACGTCCACCGACCCTCGCCGGAGTCCGAGACCCGGCCCTCGTACTCCGCGAGGGTCGGCGACTCGGCCAGGGAGGCGGCCGTCAGGTCGAGCAGCCATGAGCCGATCACGCTCCCCCGGCGCCAGACCTCCGCGACCTCGGCGATGTCGATCTCGTACTCGTAGAACTCCGGGTCGGTGAGCGGCGCCGTCTCGGCGTCGGCCTCACGCTTGTGCATGCCGGCGTCGGCGTTGTGAAGGATGTTCAGGCCCTCGGCGTAGGCGGCCATCACGCCGTACTCGATCCCGTTGTGGACCATCTTCACGAAATGGCCGGCGCCGGTCGGGCCGCAGTGCAGATAGCCCTGCTCGGCCATGGACGGCTCGCCCTCGCGCCCTGGAGTGCGGTCGGCGGCCTCGACCCCCGGTGCGAGCGTTGCGAAGATCGGCTCGGCGCGGGCGAAGGCGTCGTCGGGTCCGCCGATCATGAGGCAGAAGCCGCGCTTCAGGCCGAAGACACCGCCGGAGGTGCCGCAGTCGAGGTATTCGACACCGCGCTCGGCCAGCTGCCCCGCCCGGCGGATGTCGTCGCGGTAATAGGAATTGCCGCCGTCGATGATCGCGTCGCCGGACTCGAGCTTCGCGCCGAGCTCGGTGACCGTCTGCTCGGTGATCGCCCCGGCGGGCACCATCACCCACGCGGTGCGCGGCGCCGAGAGCTTTGCGACGAAATCGTCGAGCGAGTCCGCGCCCGTCGCGCCCTCGTCGGCCAGGGCCTTGACGGCGTCGGGGTTGACGTCGAAGACGACGCACTCGTGGCCGTCCGCCATCAGACGGCGCACGATGTTCGCGCCCATCCGCCCGAGTCCGATCATCCCCAACTGCACGAGCCTGATACTAAAGAGCCCAGTGGAACGCGACGCGGACATCATGGTGATCTTCGGGATCACCGGAGACCTGGCACACAAGATGACCTTCCGGGCCCTCTACCAACTGGAGGAGCGCCGGGAGTTGCAATGCCGTCGCGTCCTGGGCGTCGCGCGCAACCACTGGAGTCAGGAGGAGCTCGACGGCAAGGCGCGCAAGGCGATCACCGAGAACGTCGAGAAGCCCGACGACGAGGTGCTCGAGCGCCTCGAGGAACGCCTGCACTACGTGCGCGGCGAGTTCGACGACGAGAAGCTCTACGCGCGACTCAAGAAGGAGATGGGCGATTACGAGCAGGCCGTCTTCTACCTCGAGATCCCGCCATCGCTGTTCGCGATCGTCGTCGAGCAACTCCACAAGGCCGGCCTGACCGAGAAGGCGCGGGTGATCTTCGAGAAGCCGTTCGGCCACGACCGCGAGTCGGCGCAGGAGCTCAACCAAGAGCTCTCGCGGTGGCTGGGAGAGGACCAGATCCTGCGGATCGATCACTTCCTCGGCAAGGAACCGGTCATGGACATCCTCTATCTGCGCTTCGCGAACGTCCTGCTGGAGCCGACCTGGAATCGCCAGTTCGTCGACTGCGTGCAGATCACGATGGCCGAGGACTTCGGTGTCGAGGACCGCGGCAGCTTTTACGACCCTGTCGGGGCCCTGCGCGATGTCGTCCAGAACCACCTGCTGCAGGTCCTGGCGCTGGTCGGGATGGAGCCGCCGTCGGGCGGCCCCGCCGACGAGGACCCGATTCGCGATCGCAAGAACGACCTCTTTCGCGCGATGCCGGATGCGACCTGCAGTCATTACGTCCGCGGCCAGTACGAGGGCTACCGCAAGATCAAGGGCGTCAAGCCTGACTCAAAGACGGAGACCTTCGTGGCGGTGCGGTTCGAGGTCGACAACTGGCGCTGGGCGGGCGTGCCGTTCTTCATCCGCGCCGGCAAGGCGCTGCCGGTGGAGGCGACCGAGGTGCGCGTGGTCTTCAAGCGGCCGCCGCGGCTCGGGATCGGCGGCCGGATGCTCCCGGATCCGGACGAGATGATCATGCGCATCAAGCCCGAGCCGGGCGCCGAGATCTGCCTGCTCGCGAAGAAGGGCGGCGTCGACGAGCTCCAGCGCGTCCATCTCGACATGCTCTTCGGGGCCCAGGTCGGCGAACAGCCCGAGGCCTACGAGCGACTGCTGCACGACGCGCTTCGCGGCGACTCAAGCCTGTTCCCGGACTTCCAGGCGATCGACGAGACCTGGCGGATCGTGCAACCGCTGCTCGACGACCCGTGTCCGCTCGAGACCTATGAGAAGGGCACCTGGGGACCGCCGTCGGCCGACGACCTCGTCAAGGCGCACGGCGGCTGGCGCGAGCCCTGGCTGCCTGAGTAAATCCGGCCACCTCCTCGGCTTCGCCTCCGGGGGTGACGGGGTCAGTCGGACCTGAAAAGCAGCGAGGCGCCGATCGCGCCGCCGAGGTCGCCGAGCTCGGCGACCCTGATCTCGGGCGGACGGTCATCGACGAAGAGGTGCTTTTGCATGCTCTTGGCGAGCCGCTGGGCACCCGCCTCGCCGAACCGCGTCCCGAGTCCGCCACCGAAGATGATCGCCTCGGGGTCGAAGAGGTTGACCGCCGAGCCGACGCCGGCGCCAAGCGCCTTGTAGGCGCGCTCGATCAGCTTCTTCGCGAGCTCGTCGTCGCGGTCCAACGCGCGCTCCCAGATGCCGCTCGTGAGGCGGTCGCGCCCGTGCTCCTCCATGAGCTCGAACAGCTTGGTCTTCGTCCCGCTCTCGTGCTCGCGTCGCGCCTCGGCCTCCATTGCCCCGCGACCGGCGTAGGCCTCCATGCAGCCCTTGCGCCCGCACGGACAGCGGGCGCCGCCGCGGACGACGACGACGTGGCCGATCTCGCCCGCCGCGCCGCGCCCGAGCCACCGCTCTCCGCTCGAGAATGAGACCGCCGCCCACGCCGGTGCCCCAGAAGACGCCGAGGATGGTCCTAAACGGCCGCCCGGCGCCGAGCTCGAACTCCGCGTTGGTCGCGACGTCGACGTCGTTGCCGACACGGACGTCGGTCCCGAAAGCCCTTGCCAGCGTCTCGCCGAGCGGGTAGCTGCCCGACCAATCGGGGAGGTTGCCGGCGTTCGTGACGACCCCGGTCTCCTCGTTGGTGTCGCCGGGCGAGCCGACGCCCACGCCCGCAAGGTCCGACGGCTTCACACCCGCGGCTTCGGCGGCCTCGTTGAGTGCGCCGACCATCGCCTCAGCCACATCCTCCGGGCCGCCCTGCGTGGGCGTCGGGTGACGCGCCTGTCCGGCGACCTCGCCGTCGGATGCGACGATCGCCGCCTGGATCTTCGTTCCGCCGAGATCGATTCCCCCGCGAAGCGCCTGCTCTTTGGCCACATGCCGAGTCTAGGCCGCGCGAGCGCTCAGAGGTGCGCGAAGAGCTCGCCCGAGTGGGCGATGATCGCGGCGACGATCGTCAGCAGCACCGACGGCACGAGCATCAGCGCAACGACCAGCTGGATCTTCGGCGCCGCGCGCGCGGCGCCCTCCTCGATGTCGCCGGCGCGCGTCGCGACGCAGCGAGGTCGCCAGCGCGTGCAGCTGGTCGGCAAGCGGCGAGCCGTAGATCCGCGAGCGCTCGAGTGCTGCGGCGAGCGCTCCGATCTCCGGCGCGCCGGCCCGTTCGCGAAGCCGCTCGATCGCGGCTCCGGTCGCATTCGCCCGACTCGATTTCGGCCACGGTGCGCGCGAGCTCGACGGCGAGCGCGCCTCCCGATTCGCTCGCGATCTCACCGAACCCGGAGACCGGGTCGCGACCCGAGGCGGCACCGACCGCGAGCATGTCGAGCGCGTCGGGCAGCGCCGCCACCATCCGCGACCGCCGGCGACGCGTGGCCCGCTCGATCAGGGCATCGGGCGCGACGAAACCCGCGGCGACGAGCCCGGCGCCGACCACGATCGCCAGGCGCCCCGATACGGCCGGGGCGGCCAGCGGCGGCGACGAGAGCGCCCATGCAGGCGCCGGCGAGCTTCGCCCCCACCACCGCCCGCGGGTCCAGCCGACCGGCGAGCCCGGCGCGATCGATCCGCTCCGGTAGCCGCATCCTGTTCGGCCACGTCGGCGAGCGAGCCGGCGCCTCCGGAGAGCCTCGCGATCGCGCCGCGCGTTCCCGCGCCGAGCTGTTCGGAGAGGCTGCCGGCGAGCTCCCAGCCAGCGGCGAAGACCGCCAGCACCGAGATCGCCGCCAGCGCCGCGCTCACCAGGCGTCAATCCGGCACAGGCGCCTGATCGCCGCGAAGCCCGCGATCTGAAGGCCGGCGGCCACGCACAGCAGCGTCGCCGAGGCGGGGTTCGCAAGCAGGCCGGCCACGAAACCGTGATCGAGCAATTCCGCGAGCAGCCCGGCGGCAACCGGCATCGCGACGACGAGCAGGCCCGGTGAAGCGAGCCTGCGCGGTCGCCGAGCGCGCGTCGGCCTCGGTTCGCTCCCGATCGGCGGAGGCTGCCGCGAAGCGTCGCAACAAGACCGCGAGATCCCCACCCGTCAGCCGCTGGGAGAGGATCGCCGCGGCGAAGGCGTCCACACGCGGCGAGTCGACGCGCCGGCGCAGCTCGGCGAGGGCTTCGCGCGTCGACGTCCCGAGCGCGAGATCCGCCCGTAGCCGCGCCATCTCGCGGGCCGGCGGGCCCGACAGCGACCCCGGCGCCGCGGCGAGGGCCGCACGCGCGGATCTACCCGCCGTGAGCGCGTCGGCCACCGCGCGGGCGATCTCGGCCAGCCCGCGTTCGACCGCGCGCCGGTACCCCGCCGTGCGCTTCCCCACGGCCCAGCTCGCAAGCGCTGGCCCGGCCGCAGCCGCGATCGGTGCGATTCCAGGACCGAGGACCGCTAGGGCGATGAGTCCAGCAGCAACCGCGCCGACGAACGCCAGGCGGACCCGCTCGGCCTCGGTTGGCGCCCTCCCCTCGCGGCCGGCACGCCGCAACGGCTCCACCGCTGCCGCCAGCCATCGCACGGCGCCGGGAGCGGCCCTCGCCAGCTCGCGCAGCGCGACCGCCCCAAGCCCGCCGGCCAGCGCGGCGAGCACCACGGCAAGCGCCTGCTGCGCGCTCACCGGCGCCAGACCTCGCGAACGCCGACACCGGAGGCAGCGTCGGTGACCTCCCCGGCCTCCGAGACACGGCGTCGCCCATCCTCGCCGCGGACCATGTGCACGACGAGGTCGATGCCGCGAGCGACCTGCTCGCGGATCGCGGAGTGCGGGAGGCCGACACCCGGCCATCAGCGCCAGCGTCTCGATCCGACGCAGCGCGTCGCCCGGTGAGTTCGCGTGCACGGTGCACAGCGCGCCGTCGTGGCCCGTGTTGAGCGCCGTCAGCAGATCCAGCGCCTCCGCACCCGCGAACCTCGCCAATGATGATCCGGTCCGGGCGCATCCGCAGCGCGTTTCGCAGGAGGTCGCGGATGGTCACAGCGCCGCGGCCCTCGACTGACGCCGGCCGGCTCTCGAGGCGCACGACGTGCGGCAGGCGCAGGCGCAGCTCGGCAGCATCCTCGATCGTCACGACGCGCTCGCCCTCGGCGATCGGATGCCGAGAGCGCGTTGAGCAGGGTCGTCTTGCCCGAACCGGTCCCGCCGGAGATCGAGCAAGCTGCGCCGGTCGGCGACGGCGGCCTCGAGCAGCTCGCGCAGCTGTGGCGTGAGCGTGTCGTTGGCGACGAGCTCATCGGGCCCAGGTCGCACGGCGGCGAAGCGTCGTACGGACACCGCGGGGCCATCGACGGCCAGCGGCGGGATGACGACGTTCACGCGCGAGCCGTCGGCCAGGCGCGCGTCGGCCATCGGGTTGAGCTCGTCCACCCGCCGGCCGACGGGCGCCAGGATGCGCTCGATCGCGTCGCGCAGCGCCTGCTCGGACTCAAAGCGCACATCGGTCGCCTCGATCCGCCCGTTGCGCTCGACGTAGACGGACTCATGGCCGTTGACCATCACCTCCTCGACGTCGTCGTCGCCGAGGAGCTCTTCGAGTGGCCCGAGCCCGACGGTGTCGCGGAGAATGAGCTCGATGAGCTGATCTCGCCGCGCCTCGGACAGGACCGCGGCGGCGCCGTTCACCAGCTCGCGGACGGAGTCCGACAGAACCGGGGTCTCCTCGCCGGCGGCGGCCTCGGCCCGTCGGCGCTCGACCAGCCGCAACCGCAGCTCGGCGGCGAGCGTACGCGTGTGTTCATCGACGCTGGCGATGCCTCACAAGAGGCCCGCCGCGACGAGTTCTCTCCCCTCCCCCCTTTTTTCTTGGGCGCGGGGGCGTTAGTTACTTAGACGCGACGTGAAAACCGTCGCCCTGGCGCGAGACCTGACCGCTGTCGCTCAACCGGCGCGCGATCGGATACAGCTGCTGCGGCGCAACTCCCATCGTCTTCGCGATCTCGCTGATCTTTGCGCCGGGGGCGTCCTTCACCTGCTCGAGAAACTCCGCCTCGCGCTGGCCGCGCCGGGCCCGCTTGCCGCCCGAGCGGCGTCGTGCCGTGGTGCGACGAGTCGACCCCGCGCTGCCCGAGCGCCGCCCAAGCCGCGTGCCGAGGCTGCTCAGCGCGTGCTGGACCTGCTTGCGCTCGGCATCGAGCTCAGCGAGCCGTTTTTCGAGCAATTCCTTTGCCTGTTGTACGGCCTCTGAAGCCACGGTTACTCCTTTATCGTGAAGCTGAAGGAAACAAGTTCACTTCAAGGTTACGGTCAGAGTTACGGTTGACGTAACCTGAGTAACTTTCGCTGGACGATTGTTTGGTCCGGGCTTGTTAGCTAATCGCTTCGGCGATGAGGACCGCAGCGCCGAAGGCGAACGAGATGGCGGCGGCGATCGCAACCAGCCGGATCGGGGGGCCGCCGTGGATTCCGGTCTCGTGAACGGCCGCATGACCCTTGCCGCGCGCGAGCAGCCACCTGTTGACGGGAACCGCGAACATCCCCGCGATCGGCAGCGCGAAGGCCAGGCTCCCCCAGAACAGCAGGGTGTCAAGGCCGGCCGCGATCGCGCCGGGGATCGCGAGAACGACAGCGTTGTCGACGATCTCCATCGTCGTGATGCTGAGCGTGTCGGAGGCGAAGGCCACCGAAGCGACCCGCCGTGGCGGCAGACCCGCCGCGCAGCAGCGGCAGACTCGTAAGCCCGTAGCCGAAGACGAAGGCGAGCGCAATCGCGAGTGCGACGCTGGCACCGTTACTGAGAGCGAGCGCCGTTGCGATACGCCATCCCCGCGATCTCGCCGATCGCACAACCCGTAAGGCAGTGAAGCGTCGCGCTGACGGCGACCGAGGTCAGCTCGGGACCCGACGCCGGGATGGCGTGGTCGTGGTGAGCGTGCGCAGCCTCTGCGGACGCCGCCCCGTCGGGCGTTGTGGTGGTTGTCGGCGTATACCCCATCGGGGTATACCGTACACGATCTTGCTAGGCGTTCGGGTTTGCGTCCGGCGTGCCGAAGCCGAGGAACGCGGCGACGCTGCCGCGCGCGTATGCCTCGAACACGTAGCCGGGCTGCCTGGCCGGCGGCGAGATCGATCCGGCCGCGGACGAGCTCGAGGCCGCGAGCCTGAAGCCGCTGCACGTCCGCGGATGCCACCGCCCCGCTGATGGCATCGTCGGTGATCGGATCGGCGGCCCCGGGGGCGAGGGCGCTGCGCAGGGCCTCGGCGCTGCGGTCGGCGACCTCCGCGGAGCTGCCGACGGTGCAGATCACCTCGTGGCCGAAGGAACCGCCGGGCGGAGGTCGCTCGATCCCGAGCGCGATCAGGTCCACGCCGAGCTCGGCCGAGCGCACGAGCTTCGCCGGGATCACGCGCGCCGCGACGACGTCGCCGAGGCAGTCCGCGGCCGCGGCGTACGTCGGGTTGTCGACGAGCCGTTGCCCACCGCCCGCGAGGGTCGCCCGGGCGGTGTCGGAGATCGCCAGGACGGTGGCATCGGCGGTGAAGGCGTCGCGGGCCCCGAGCCCCCGCACGCCGGCGTCGAGCAGCGGCTGGGGCACCGACGCGTACGGCGCGGCATCAACCAGCGTGGCGCTGCCCTCGAGCCGGTGCTTGGCGCCGTCGCGGATGAGGATCCGCTCGAGGCGCGGCGCGGCGACGCCATCCATGCGCAGCCCGAACGCGTACGAGCCGCCGACGGACAGGAGGCGCTCGGCGCGGCGCGGGTCGAATCCGAAGCGCCGCGCCAGAGCCGGTGACGCCGCGTAGACGGCCGAGGCGTTGGGGGCGAGGGCCTCGCTGATCGCGCCCTGCTCGCCCCCGAGGTCGCGCAGCGCCGCCTGGTCGAGCCAGCCGACGCCGATCCCGGTGTTGGCGGGTGAGCCCGAGACGGTGGCAAGCGCTGCCGCAAAGGCCCCGGTCGGACGCTCCGGAATCGTCTCGGTGCGCTCGCCGCAGCCGCTCGATCCCAGGGCGAATGCCAGCGTGAGGGTGATCGCCGCAGCGAATCTCATCGTCGCAGCGTAAGGAGTGTCAGCTTGCGATCAGCCTGACCTCGCGAGCGAAGCTCTCTGCGTGGATCAGCCGCAATGCCTGGGCGTGGGTGAGCCCGAGCGTCGCCACCGACAGCGCCGCACCGAGCGGGTCATCCGGCGCGCTGGACGCCTCCGGCGCGGGCGCCAGGTCGAGGAGCTCGACGGCGCGCGCGCCGACGTACGTGCGGCCGCCGCCCGCGCCCGTCGTCCGCTCGCTCGTGACGACTACGTCCACGCGCCCGTGGACCTCGCCGGCCAGGGGACCCGCCGCGCTCACCGTGATCTCAACCGGTCGAACGCCTTCGTCAAGCTCGGGGGCCCCCGATCCGGTGGGACCGGCGCCGCGCGCCTCGATGAGCTGCGAGCCGACGAGGTAAGAGCCGGCTGGGATCGGCGCCGCCGGCCGCCGCCCCAGCGCCTGCGCCGGGTTGGTCAGCGCGTCCGGGGCTGTGAACGCGACCGGGATGCGCCTGATCTCCACCGCGTGAGCGATGCGCTCGCGGTCGAGCACGCGCCGCGCCGCCAGCGGCTTGGTTGTGACGACGACGTCGCGCAGGCTGCCGAGGTCGGTCTCGTCTCCCCCGCCCCCCGCCGACGCGGCAGCCAGCGCCGCGCAGACGGCCGCGGCCCCCGTGAAGGCCGCCGCGCGTGCCCGCCTGCTCACCCCGCCGCCGCGCG
The DNA here is from genome assembly GCA_963796815.1 of uncultured Solirubrobacterales bacterium. Lineage (GTDB taxonomy): Bacteria > Actinomycetota > Thermoleophilia > Solirubrobacterales > 70-9 > WHSW01. The sequence goes on along the minus strand of CAWCNF010000006.1, from coordinate 34,594 downwards.
GGCCCCGTCAGCGAGCGGCAACTCGATCACCGCCCGCGCACCGTCGCCGTGGGCGCATGCCGCGAAGCGCCCGCCATGGTCGGCGGCAATCTCCGCAACGATCCGCAGGCCGTGGCCCCGGCGAACGCCGCGGCTCCGCGGAACCGCGACCCCGCCGGCGCGCGGAGCGCGGCTGCCGTCGGCGACCGCGAGTCGAAGCCGCCCGGCGCGGACGCTCCCATCGAGGAGGATCGGTCCGCTGCCGTGCTCGAGCGCGTTCGCGATCAGGTTGTCGAGGGCCCGCGCGACCGCGCTCGGATCGCACACGAGGCGCGACCCGTTCGCGCGCCAGCTCAGCTCGATCCCGCGACCCTGCGCCGTTGCCGGTCCACGCCACCGGCGCAGGGCGTCGGCGGCCAGGGTGTGCGCGTCGATCAGCGCGACCTGCGGGCGGTCCGAACGCGGCGCGCCGTTGACCCGGCGGTCGAGATCTCCGAGGGCGTCGAGCGCGAGCCCCAGGTGATCGCGGCCGCCGCTTGCGGGCTGCGGCCAGGCGAGGGTGAGGGCCTGAAGCGGCCGACGCAGCTCGTGCAGGCCGCGGTTGAGGAGCTCACGCCGCCGCCGCCCGCGCGCTCGATCGGTCACCACCACCGTCGCGAGCGTCAGTGCCAGCGGCCACGCGAGGAGCGAGCTCGTCGCGATGTTCTCCAGCATCAATCGTCCTCCGGGGCGTCGATGAGGCGATAACCGACGCCCCAGCAGTTGACGACGTAACGCCCGGTCTCGGGGTCGAGCTTGCGCCGCAGCCGGCTCGCGTGTGAGTCGAGCGTGCGCGTCCGCCCCATTGCCTGAAACCCCCACACGTCGCGAAGCAGCTCCTGCTTGGTGAAGACGCGGGTCGGGTCGCCGGCGAGCGCGCGCAGGAGGCTGAACTCCTTGTTGGCGAGCGTGACCACGCGGTCCCCGACGCGGACCTCGCGGCGGACGGCGTCGACGAAGATCTCCCCGACCCGCAGCGGCCCCGAGCGCCTGCGCGCGCGGCGGCGCATGACCGCCGCGATCCGCGCCTCGATCTCGGGCACGTAGAAGGGCTTGACGACGTAGTCGTCGGCGCCGCACTCGAGGCCCCGCACGCGATCGGCGTCGCTGGACCGGCCGGTGAGGACGATGATGGGCAGCTCGGGATCGAAGCGGCCGGTGGCTCCCTCGGCGGCGCGGATCTCTCGCAGGACGTCGAGGCCGTGGGCGTCGGGCAGGTTGAGGTCGAGCAGGAGGAGGTCGGGCGCGTTGTAGCTGCACAGTCGCAGCGCGTCTGAGGCCGTCGGCGCGGGCAGCGGGCGGTACTGGCCGGCCTCGAGGTTGTCGCAGAGGAGCTCGAGCGTGGGCGGGTCGTCCTCGCAGACGACGACGGTGGCCTGGGTCTCCGTGCGCGGCAGCATCAGGCTCGGCCCTTCGCCCTGGCCGGAACCTCGAGCACCGAGTCGGCGCCCGTCGCGCGGACCACACGCCGGCGCGGAACCGCCTGGTGGACGGCGACCGCGTGGCCACGGGCGTCAAGGAAGGTGAGATCGAGCGCGAAGCGCATCCCGAACGTATGGACGCTCCGACACCTCGGGATGAGCAGACCCTCCCCCGCCCGCTCGGGCCTCAGCAGAGCCAGGCCGAGCAGGCGGGAGAGGAGGGTGACCGCCACCGGAACCCGATGAGAAGCGACCTCCGCGGTGGGGAGCCGGCGGAAGCGATGCGGGTGGGCGGTGACGGGCACGCGCCCTACAAACCCGCGGCCCGAAACCGCGCCCCCCGGTCAGCCGGCCACGAGGTCCTGATACTCGGCGTGGCGCTCGAGGAAGGACTTGACGAACGGGCAGCTCGGGATCACCGCGAGACCGCGCGCGCGGATGTCATCGAGCGTGCGCTGGATCAACTTCGAGCCGAGGCCGTGGCCCTCGAACTCGTTGTGGATCTCGGTGTGGACGAGCTCGATCGCGTCCGGGCGCTCGCGATAGGTGACGAAACCGGCGAGCTCGCCGTCGGCGTGGATCTCGTAACGGTGAGTGGCGGGGTTGTTGGCTACCTCGAGTTCCATGTGCCCGACGCGCGGTATTCGACCCCGGAGGTGCAAACCCTCTTTCAGGTGAGTGGCCTCCCGCACATCGACGGTGGCCGTCCGCTTAGATGCACGCACCGGGACGCCCCCTCCCGGTGGGTCAACTCGATCGGGGCATGGAGCACGGAGAAAGTGGAGAAGGCAACTCGCAGAGGGAACTATGAGTCGGGCTCCGACTACGTCCTCGAGTACGGCGAGCTGCGCTTCTCGTTCAACGAACAGGACTTCGGCCAGCGTGTGGAGCAGGCGGCCGTAAAGCTCGACTTCGTCGACGGCGGTCTCGGCCCCGACGAACTCCACGATCTGCTCGAGCTCGCCGTCAATGGCGAGATCCGCGAGCCCACCTCGCAGCTCGGCGAGCACATCAACGAGCACTGGGCCGAATTGGTCGGCCCCGCGAACCGCAGCCTCGTGCACTGGATCCGCCGCCTCGTCTTCCGCGGCGCCTGGCTCGACCAGCGGGTCAAGGAGGGTGAGCTCGACATCGTCTTCGACGACGACACGCACACCTTCGGCTACGTACAGCCCGATCGCGACTCGGAGCCGATCGAGCTCAGCAGGGAGCCCTCTTGGGCTTCCCTGGCGTATCGCCCCTAGCTAGGTGTCCTGCCCAAGCACGTTGTGAACACGGCTGATCGGCGGCCGGCCACCTAGAGCGCTGTGGGGTCTTGCCTGGTTGTAGTGCTCGAGCCAGTGTGCCAAGGCGCGGTTTCGGTGGCGGTGTGAGCGATAGACCATCCCGTAGGCCCACTCTCGGCCCATCGTCTGGTGAAAGCGCTCGACCTTGCCGTTGGTCTGCGGACGATAGGGGGCGGTGGTCAGGTGCTTGATCTGGCGTGTCGCCAAGAGCTCTCGCAAGGAGCGGTTCTTGACGTAGGTGAAGGCGTTGTCGGTCATCAGCCGCCGCGCCGTGATCCCGCGCTTTGAAAACCACGCCAGCGCCCGCTCGACAAAGCCGGTCACCGTCTGGGCCCTCTCGTCTTCGAGCAGCTCGACATAGGCCAGGCGCGAGTGGTCGTCGACGATCGCGTGGGCGAAGTCCTCGCCGACGCGGGTGGCGTCGTCCATCCAGCGGCGCGAGCGCTGGGAGCGATCGCCGGTGACGCGATGGCCGGGGCGCTCAAAGCGCGCATAGCGCGCCGTGTCCATGTGAAGCAGATCGCCGGGGCATGGCCATTCATAGCGCCGGGCGGGCTCTCGCGGGACCTTCGGCGGGCGCGAGATGCCGTGGCGGGCGAGCACCTTTGAGACCGTCGAATGGGCGTGTCCGGTGGCGCCGGCGACCAGCCGCGGGCCCCAGCCTGTGCGCCGCCGACATTCGCAGATGCGCTCTTGCTCGCCCGCTGCGAGCAACCGAGGCGAGCGCTTCGGGCGGCTGGCGCGGTCCAACAGCCAGCTTCCAGCTCGCGCTCGGTCTCGGTCGCTTCAAGCCAGCGATGCCACCAGCGATGGGCTGTCGCCGGGGCGACGCCGAGGGCGGCCGCGGCCGCCCTCATCGTCGCCCCGGCCTCGATCTGACGACAGAGCGCGAGTCGGCCTGCGGGTCCGAGAGCAGCGTTAGCGTGAACCTTCATCCGGGTCCTCCTCGAGGGTGGTGGCGTAAGACACCTCCAGCCTCTTGGCGGGCCCGGATGGCTTTTAGCTGTTCAGAACGTGTGTGGGCGGGTCAGCTAGGTGTTAGCCAGCAGCTCGGCGTTCGAGGCGGTCGCCTCGATCTTCTCGCGCAGGAATTCGGCTGCGGCCTTCGGGTCGAGGTCGGCGAGCTGCTCGCGCAGGCTGCGCACGGCCGCGAGCTCCTCGGGACTGCGGATCGACTCCTCGTTGGAGACGCGACAGCCGAAGACGCTGATCGCAGGGGTGATGCCGGCCGCCGCGAGGTCGGGATCGAGCACGATCGACGAGCTCTCGGTGGTGATCACCGCGCGCTCGGTCTCGCCCTCGTCGCGCCCGTCGTCGAGCACAGTCGCGACCACGGTCAGCGATCCGCCACCCGCGAGGTTGCGGCCGGAGCCGAACAGGCGCTTGACCTCCGAGACGTCGCCGGCGGCGACGGTCAGCCGCGAGAGCGAATCGCAGACCAGCACGGCGTCGAGGCCCGACTCGGCGAGCCGGCGCGAGCGCTCGAGCGCGAGCTCCGCGGTCCGCACCTGCTCCATCGGGGGCCTGATCGCCGGTCGCGATCGCGAACTCTGCGGTCGGGATCGCCTCGCGCCAGGCCGTCGCCTCCTCGGGGCGCTCGTCCAGCAGCAGGATGATCACGCGGGCGTTGTCGGACGTGGCGGCGGCATGGGCGAACGAGCGCAGCAGGGTCGTCCGGCCCGGAGCGCGCCGCAGCGCGCACCAGCACCCGCTGGCCGAAGGCGAAGGGCGCGAGCAGGTCGCGGCTCGGGTGAGCACGTCGCCCGGACGCCGCCTCGAGGCCGACCCGCCGCTCGGGCAGGACCGGCGCCAGCGCATCGAAGTCCGGGACGCCCCTCCTCGACCTGCGGCTCCGCGCCGTTGACCGTGTCGACGTGGACGAGCGCGCGATGGCGCTCGCCGCGCCGCGGTTCGCGCGCAGGCCCGCGACCTCGTCGCCGGGGCGCAGCTCGCACCGCCTGACCTGGGCGGCCGAGATGTAGACGTCGCCGTCAGTCTGGTTCAGCCCGCCGAGACGCAGGAACCCGTACCGCTGGCGAGTCATCTCGAGGACGCCGTGGACGTCCTCGGTCGCGGCCTCGACGCCACGCTCGTCGCCCTCCTCGGCATCGCCGGGGCCGAGCTCGACTGCCGCCTCGTCGCCGTCGTCGAGGACGGTCGCCACGACGACGATCTCGTCGGTATCCACCTCCGGGCCCTCGTCGGCCGCGGGCTCGCGTTCGGCCGGCTCCTCCGGCGCTCGGCGGCCTCGGCCGACCACGTCGCCGCGGCGCGGTCGCAGACGGGCGCTCCGCGCGCTCGGCCTCGGCGCTCCGCCGCGGCTCGCCGCCGTCGCGCTCTCGGCGCCGTTGGAGCTCCGCCCCCTCGAGCGCGGAGACGAGATCTTCGCGGCGCATGCAGCCGGTAACCAGCGACCCCGGCTGCCGCGGCACGCTCGTGGAGGTCGGCCAGATGCATCTCACTCAGTTCTGAAGCCATCGCGCGCGAGGCTAACGAACGACGCCCGGGCGCCGACTCAGGCCGCCGCGGCGGGGTCGATCCCCTCGGCCGCCGCGTCGGCAACCCACCGCTCCGCCTCGCGCGTCGATCCGCTCCGTCATCCCAGCCGAGCTCGGCGCCCAGCACCGTCGGCGACCGGGCGCACCGAAGTCGGCGCCGCGCAGCTGGCGCCGCGGCAGCAGGCCGAGCCGGGTGCGGCGCAGCAGGACGTCGGCGACCGAGCGCGCCTGCTCGAGGCGGGCGGCGATCACGACCTCGGCGAGCATGTCCGGCTGGCCCTCCACGATCGGCGCCGCGAGCTCGTTGCGCTCGCCGATCAGACGCAGGACGTTGCGCGCCGCATGCCCGTAGCGAAAGCGCAGCAGCTCGCGCGTATCCGTCCGGGAGGTCGGACTCGGCGACCCCCTCCGGCGGGGCGAGGTCGCCCGTCGGCCGCCGCCATTCCGAGCGGGAGGTCGTCGGTCCGACACGGCGCGACGCGGCCCGTCGCGCTCGACCAGGCGGTCGACGACCTGCTTGGCCATGCGCCGCCAGGTCGTCAGCTTGCCGCCGGTGATCGTCAGCATCCCCGACGAGGTCTCGTAGAGCTCGGCCTTGCGCGAGATGTCGACCGACTTGCGCGGATCGCCGGTCGAGATCAGCGGGCGCACCCCGGCGTACGCGCCGGTCAGGTCGCCGCGGCCGAGTCGGTCGCCGAAGAAGGCGTTGACCGCGTCGAGCAGGTATCTGATGTCGTCGTCGCCGGGCTGGACGTGGGCGATGTCGCCGCTGTAGTCGTTGTCGGTGGTGCCGATCAGCGCCCGCCCGTACCAGGGCAGGGCGAAGATCGTGCGATCCTCGCCCGCCGGGACGATGCAGGCGGCGCTCTGACCGCGAGCTTCTCCATCGCGACGGTCACATGGGTGCCGCGGCTCGGCGCGATCCGCGGCACCTCGGCCTCGTCGTGGATCTCCTCGGGGCGGATGCGGTCGGCCCAGACGCCCGTCGCGTTGATCACGTTGTCGGCCTCGACCTCGAAGCGCTCGCCGCTCTCGCCGTCGATGCAGACGACGCCCGGCGGCTCGGCCTTCCTCGTCGCGCAGACCCGGTGACCTCGGCGCCGTTCAGGCGTGACAGCGCCGTAGCGCTCGGCCTCGCCGAGGATCGTGAGCACGAGACGGACGTCGTCGGTCTGGCAGTCGTAGAAGAGATAGGCCTCGCGCGGATCGCGGCCCGCGAGCGCCGGGATCAGCTCGGCGACCTCGTCGCCGGGGATCGTGCGGTGGCGGTTCGGCGCCCAGTAGTCCTCGCCGGCGGCTGCGCTCGGCGCGCTCGCGGCCGCGAGATCCCGACCCGCGTCGTCGCCATCACGTCGTACATGTTGAGCCCGATGCCGATCAGCCGGTTGCGCCTGTCGTCACCGAGCGTCGGCACCAGGAAGGGCGTCGGATAGACGAGGTGCGGCGCGAGCTGGACCATCAGCTGGCGCTCGAGCAGCGCCTCGCGGACGAGGCCGAGGTCGAAGTTCTGCAGGTAGCGAAGGCCGCCGTGGACCATCTTCGACGAGCGGCTCGAGGTCCCGATCGCGTAGTCGTCGCGCTCGACCAGCGCCACGGTGTAGCCGCGCGACGCGGCGTCGAGCGCCACGCCGGCGCCGGTGATGCCGCCGCCGATCACGACCACGTCGAATCGCTCGGAGGTGACCGCCTTGAGTGCGTCGGCGCGGCTCAGCATCGATCAGTCTATCGAGGTAGGTGACGACCGCTTCGACCGGCTCGCGCTCGGGCGCGGGCTTTGTCCTGCACCGGGTGGCCGAGGTAGAGCAGCGCGACGAAGCGCTCGTGCGTCGCCGAGGCCCACCGCGGCGCGGCCCTCGGGCGTACGCATGCACCCCGGGCGTGCGCCAGTAGCCGACGAGCCCGCGGGCGTGCGCGGCGAGCAGGACGATGTAGGCCGCCACCGCGGTCGCGTGCAGATCCTCCTCGTCCGGCGACCGGTCCTCGCCCGCCGTGCACGCACGAGCAGACCACCAGCGTCGGCGCCCGATCGAGCTTCGTCGCCGCCTCGGGCCCGGCCGCCACCTTCAGCGCGCTCGAGCGCCCGCGGCCGATCACCCGAAAGCGCCACGGATTGGTGAGGTGGTGATTGGGCGCCCAGCGCGCGAGCTCGAACAGCTCGTCGAGCACCTCGCGCGTCGACCGGCTCGGATGCGTAGGCCTTGTGGGTCCGCCGCGTACGGATCGCGTCGTCGACGCGCATCCGCTAGCCGACGTCGAGGATCTCGAGTTGCTTCGAGCCGCGCGCGGTGCTCGAGCTCGACCTTGTCGCCCTTGGCCCCGCACCGAGCAACGCCAGCCCGACCGGGCTCTCGGATGAGAGCTTCCCCGCGGCGACGTCGGCCTCGAGCGGATGCACGAGGTCACCTCGCTTGACCGTCCGCGGCCGTGTCGCGGTAGCTCACCTTCGAGCCGACCGCCACCGACCCGTCGGCCGAGCCGGCCGACTCGGTGACCGTCGCGCTCGCCAGGTGGTGTTCGAGCACGCGGATCCGGGCCTCGTTGTGGCCCTGCGCCTCGCGCGCGGCGTGGTACTCGGCGTTCTCCTTGAGGTCGCCGAACTCGCGGGCGACCTTGATCGCGGCGACGATCTCGCGGCGGCGGACCTCGACGCGATGCTTGAGCTCGGCCTCCGCCTCGGCCTTGCCCTCAGCGCTGATTTCGTTCTCTGGCATCGGGGCGAGGGTACGGGGTCACGGCAGACGGCGGCGATACCAGGAAAGCCGCCAACGAGCGCCGCCGCGAGCGCTGTGAAGCCGACGATCAGCCAGATGACGTCGAGTCGTCGTGGTGTTCCTGCGGCGTCGGCGCACGGAGCTCGCGTCGGCGCGAGGGGAACGGCCGGGGTCGCGTCGCTGGTGGTCGTCGACGCGTCCGGCGCCTCGGTACTGGCCGAGGCGGATAGCGGGGCCGCCACCGCCCGCGGTCCCCGTCCTGGCTCGTTGAGTTGCCGCCGTTGCCACCGCCGGCCTGGCCGCCGGCGCCCGCTCGGTTGAGCCAGGGTCGATCCGCCGGTCCCTCCCCCGCCCGAGCCAGACGCGCCGCCGACCGCCCTGGCTGCCGCGCCCGAGTCTGACTGCTGTTGCGGCTTCGGCTTGCGGGCGACGGCGCAAGTGGAAACGCCTTGCGCTCGGTCGCGAGCAGGACCTGCGCGTGACCCAGATCGGCGTCTGGTCGCTGGAGGCCGAGTAGCGGTAATGGCCGTCGGGCGCCTGAGCCCCGCCAGGTAGCGCTGCGCGGCGTCGACCTCGCCAGCGCCCGAGCCGGCCGCGACCAGCCCCTGGACCGCCCACGCGGTCGACTGCGAGTTGACGACGCCGCTCGAGCCGAGCGCCCAGCCACCCCCGTGCTGCTGGGCTCGGCGCAACCAGCGCGCGCCGCTGCCCGCCGCCTTGCCGCCCGCGCCCGCCGCGATCAGCCCCTGGAGCGCGGCGCCGGTCGAATCGGACTCCGAGGGCGCCTTCGGCTGGATCCCCCAGCCCCCGTCGGAGTTCTGGGCGGAGCGCAGCCACTTCGCCGAGCGCTTCAGCGACCCGGGTCCGCGCCCGCCGACGCGCATCGCCAGCGCGTAGAACGCGGTGAGGTTGACCTGGCCGTCGACCGAACCGTCGCCGTCGCGCTTGGCGCGCAGGTCGGCGACGAGGTCGCTCGCCGGCGAAGCGGTGCGGGGTTCGACGCCGGCCCCGGCCAGAGCCAGGATCGTGCGCTCGAGATCGCCGACCGAGCGCAGCCGGCCGGCCTGGCCGCGCAGGTACGAAACCGGCGTCTCGCCACCGGCGCGCAGATCGAGCGGGTTGATTGCCCGCCGCCTCGAGGCCCAGCATCGCCCAGCCCGTCATCGCCGGGCTCGACGCCTGACCCGCGCGTCGCGGCGTAGCCGCCGTCCGAGTCCTGCGCGCGCGCGCAGCCAGGCGACAGCGCCGGACGCGGCCGTGGCCGGCTGCGGGCGACCAGCCCGAGCATGGCGGCGCTGAGCGACGGCGACCAGGAGCACCGGCACGATCTCGGCGACCGGCCAGTTGAACTCAAGCCGCGTGCGAAAGCGCGAGATCATCCGCACCAGCGCCGGTCCGGCGGCGAGCGCGATCGCGAAGTTGCCGGCGGCGTGGGCGACGTTGAAGGGCAGCCCCCGCGCGGAGAGCTCGAGATAACGATCGAGCGACTGCTCGCCGCCGTAGGTGACCATCGTCGAGAAGTCGAGCAGCGCGCCGTAGGCGAGAGCCGGCGCAGCGCGCAGACGCCGGCGAGGCCGAGCCGGTTGACGCGCCGCCGGATAGCACCGCGAACAGCGCGCCGCCGAGCCCTACCAGTCCCCACCCCGCCATCTGCCACGCGGTCCACGGGCCCTGGCCGAGCCAGATGTTGGAGATCGGCGCCGCCAGCGCGCCGACCGCGAACCCCGGCGCGGCGCCCAGCGCGAAGCCGGTGATGAGGACGATGTCCGTCGTTGCGACGACGTTCGGGATCGGCGCGAAGACCAGCCGGCCGGCGACCGCCAGCGCCGCGAGCGCCGCAACCAGCGCGATCAGCCGCGCGGTCGGACGCGAACGCTCGTACCAGGCAAAGCCGGCGATGAGGACAGCCGCGAGGCCCGCGAACGTCACGACCTGCCAGCTCACGCTGGAACACCTCTTCCCTCGATCAGCAGCAGGGCGCCCTGTTCTGGGGTCACCGCGCCAGGGGCGCCCAGGATTCGGGCAACCTCGGTTGCGAAGTACCAGCCGCCCGCGAGAATCTCGTCGACCTCGCCGTCGGCGATCAGGACGCCGTCGCCGAGGAGCACGACGCGCGTTGCCATCGTGGCGGCGAACTCGACGTCATGGGTGGCGACCACCACCGCGGCGCCGGCGGAGGCGAGGTCAGCGAGCCAGGTGGCGAGGTCGGCCTTGCGGGCGCCGTCCATGCCACGGGTCGGCTCGTCGAGGCAGACGAGCCCCGGGACGCTGCCGTTCTCGCGGCCCGCCATCACGACCGCGAGCGCGAGCCGCTCCCGCTCTCCTCCTGAGAGATCCCGGGGGTCGGCATCAAGCGCTCCCTCGAGGCCGACACCGGTGAGCGCGCGCAGGCCGGCCTCCCCGGGCAGCTCGTCGCCGACCCGCTCGCGCACGAGAACGTCCGCCGGGCTCTGCGGCAGGAGCGCGCAGCCGCGCGGGGCGGCGATCGAGCCGCGAACGGGCCCGACCAGTCCCGCCGCGGCACGCAGAAGCGTGCTCTTGCCCGCGCCGTTTCGGCCCATCAACGCGACCCGTTCCCCGGGCGCCACGGACAGCTCCAGCTCCCGAAGAACCTCGCGAGGTCCCGACCCGGCATCGAGCTCGACCCAGAGATCGCGGGCGCTGAGGGCGAGGTCGTCGCGTCGCCGCGGTTGCCTGCTCCTCGTTGCTCGTGGCTCGGGCGGTGAGGAACGAGGAACCAGGAACGAGCCCGCCAGGCTCTTCCTCGCCGCCTTCGCTGAGACGGGCAGCGGCCGCAGGCCCGCCAGCTGAAAGAGCCGCACGCCGGGCGGCGCGAGAGCCGGATCTGCCTCGGCGATCCAGTCGCAGAAGCTCTGCGGGGAGCCGTCGTGGGCGAGGGCGCCGCAGTCGAAGGCGAGGACGCGATCCGCGGCGGCGAGGCAGCGATCAAGCCGGTGCTCGGCGAGCACGACACCCATCCCCCACTCCTCGTTGAGCCGGCGCAACAGCCCGATCAGCTCCTCGCCGGCAACCGGGTCGAGCTGCGAGGTGGGCTCGTCGAGGAGCACCAGGCGCGGCCGCAGAACGAGCGCCGCGGCCAGCGCGACGCGCTGAAGCTCGCCGCCCGAGAGCGTCTCGACCGGTCGGTCGACGAGCTCGGCGATCCCGAGCGCGAGCGTCACCTCCTCGATCGCGCGCGCTGAAGCCGTGACGGCCTCGCCACGCAGCTCGAGCGCGAGCTCGAGCTCCCCCCGAACCGTCGCCGAGACGACCTGGGTCTCGGGGTCCTGGCCGACGAGCCCGACCAGGCCGCCCAGCTCGGCCGGCCCGGCATCGCGGACGTCGAGCCCGCAGACCTCGAGCGAGCCCGACACGTCGCCCCCGTGGTAGTGCGGGATCAGCCCGCAGCACGCGCGCAGCAGGCTCGACTTTCCCGAGCCCGAGCGCCCGGCGACGACGACGAACTCGCCCTCGCTGAGGTCGAGGTCGAGATCTCGCAGGGCGGGCTCGGCCGCGTCCGGGTAGGTGTAGGTGAGGCCGCGCATCGTGACGAGCTCAGTCATCGCCGCCCCCAAGGCTGTGGTGCGGGATGCCGATGTACGGCGCGCCGGCGAGCAGGGGCAGCGCCACCGCGAGCACGAGTGTCGGCGCGTCGGCGTCGATGCTGATCGTCGGATACGGGTCAAAGCCCCCGGCGCCGGCGACCCGCGCCAGGACGGCGACGGCGACCATCCCCGCCCCCGCCATCGCAAAGCGCCAGCTGTGGCGTGAGCTTCGCCGCTTGGCGCCGCCCCGCGGGACGCCCCGGGCGTAGCCGCGCAGCTCGAGCGTCGCGGCGATGTCGACCGCCCGGTCGAGCGACCCGGCAAGCAACCGCCGCGCGAGCTCGACGCGGCCGACCGGCGCGGCGGCGGGCCCCCGGAGCGCGGCGGCCTCGCGCAGGCGGGCCTGGTCGGCGGCGGCGAGTGGCACCAGCCGGGTGATCAGGGTGGCTGTGAGCGCGGAATGCGGCGCGAGCGGCCGGATCATCCGCATCACCCGGTCGGGGTCCACACAGGCGGAGTAGACGGCGAAGGCGGCGAACACCACCCCGATGCGAAGCGCCAGCACGGCGCCCTCGACGATCGCCTCGAGGCTCACGTCCACCTGTCCGAGGACGGGGAGGTCGAAGCCCCGCACGAGGATGGTGTCGCCCCGCTGCGACGCGATCGCGTTGACCGCGACGACGAGGATCCCCAGTGCCAGCGCCCACCGCGCCGCGAGACGCAGGGCTGCCCCGGCGTCGGCGAGCAGCCCGGCGATGATGACCGCCGCGGCCACGCCCGCAAGAACGATCGGGTTCGAGTAGGCGAAGGCGCAGGCGACGAGGGCACCGATGTAGAGGCTCGCGGCGCCGGCCGAGGCGTTGGACAGCGGCAGCGGGCGCGGGCTGTAGGCGAGCGGTGACCTCATTGCACGGGAACGGGGGTGACCGTGCCGCCGGAAAGCGCCACGGCGTAGCGGTCCGCGAGGGCTTCGGATGAGAGCGCCTGGACGGCGCGATCCACGCCCCGGGCATCGGCCCCGGTGGCGACCCAGGTCGGCGGATCGTCGCCATCGCGGAGCGCGGCGACGAGACCGGCATCGTCGTCGTACCCGAGTCGCGTGTCGCCGTGGTCGTCGAGCGCCACCACACGCCATCCGCCATCCATCCTCTCGAACCTCGCGAAGACGCCGCTCGTGGCCGGGCCGTCCTCGATGCTCGCCGCGAGCTCATCCGCGCGAACGTCTTCCCAGGGGCCGACGAGCATGCGAACCGCTCCGGTCGCATCGCTCTTGGCGGGTGTGGTGATGCGCGGGTCGACGCCGGCTTCAGTCAGATGTTCCGCGGCAGTCGCACAGGGTGGACGCGCGCCGAAGCACACGACCTCGACCGGAAGTCGATCGGTGCCGGCGAAAGCCTGCAGGAACGGCTCGGGCCATGAACCGACTACCGCCGGGGCCCGCAAGGCGGCCGTCCAGTCGCGGTAATCCCACCAGATCCGGTCGCCGGTGCGCACGTTGACGTCAGCGGCCCCGGTCGAGGACTCGATGCCATTGACGAAGAAGAACCAGTCGCTGACCCGCCCGCCCGCGTCGCTGCCCTCGATCCCGTTGATCGACTGCACGAACTTGCCGCCGTAGCGAGTCGTGATGTCGGCGTTGCTGTCGAGCGCTCGCAGCACCGTCTCCGAGGCTGACGGATCGGTGACGGTCGCGGCCGCGATCGGCTCGGCGCCGTAGTCGCGGGTGATCCTGATCGAAGCCGTCCCCTCGCTCGACGCGCCGGGTCCAAGCCCGCAGCCGGCGGTCGCGGCGACGGCGAAACACGTCGTCGCCGCGACCACACTGCGGTTCCAAAGCGCGAGCGTCAGTGCTTGACCTTCTCGCAGTTCTTCTTGATGACGAGGCCGTCGCTTGCCGTGGCGCGCTTGACCTGGACCGTGTCCTTGCCGGCGCCGCAGTTGATCGTGTCGGCACCGCCCGCGCGCGCGTCGATCCTGTCGTCGCCCGCGAGGGAGCGGATCTCGTCGAGGCCCGCGGTGCCCTTGATCTTGTCGCCCTCGGCGCTGCCGACGATGCGCTCCCCGCGCTCCTTCGGGCACGAGTTCGCCTGGGGGCCGACGCAGGTGTCGAGCGCCTCCGAGGGAATGTCGGTCCCCCGGGTGGCCACGAGTGTCGTGACCCCCACCTTCTTGACGGTGAGCGTCGCCCTGCCGTAGGCATCGGTCGTCGCGTCTTCGTCGCCGCCCTTCACCGTGACGTCGCCGGCCGGGCCGCTCGTGCATGTGGTCTCGAACGTGTCCTGGTCGGTCACGCACTTGTGCTCGGTCACCTTCACCGAGAACGGCGATCCCGCCTTCACGCCGGCCGGCGCCTTGAGCTCGAGCTCCGCCGGGTTCGGGTTCGGGAAGTCGTCGGGTGCGAGGTAGAACAGCACCTCGTCGCCCTTGGAGATCGGCGTCTCGTCGGCGCCGGTCGCGGCCTCCTCGTGGTTGAGCTTGAAGTACCAGAAGCTCGCGGACGTGGCCTCCTGGCCGCCGATTCCACAGATTCCGAGCCCGAAGCCGAACTGGTCGGTGAGCAACAGGGGCGCGATGTGCTTGTCCGCGCTCGCGGCGCTGGCGAGCAGGCTGAGCGCGTTCGGGCTGGTGTACGAGACGTCGGCGCCCGAGCCGCCGGGAGGGCCGAAGCAGTTCGCGTCAGGCGTCGTGCTCACGGTGACGTCGTCCGGGACGTAATACGTGGTCCCCGGGTCGATGACGTGCTTTGGCGTGAGCACTCGCAGCTTCGCGGGAGTGGTCGCGCCGAACGCGGCCGAGGCCGGGATGAGCGCAAGCGCGAGAACCACGCAGAGCGCGAACGAGGTACGTCTGGTCATGAGAGCCACCCTTCCTTCGAGGGATCGATTGGCTGGCTCGTGGCAGGTCTCCTGGCTTGCGGGCCGGTCACCGCGCCTTCCCGAGCTGCGTTTCGCAGCTCAGTGGCCGACTTACGTCATGCGATGCCGTGTTGCCCGTTCACAGTGGCGGGACCGCGCCGGTTTCTCACCGGACTTCCCTAAACCACGGGCCGTATGTCGAGGCGCAGTCTAATACGGCGCCTCGGCACTAGCTAGAGCGCTCTTCGACCTTCCGGCGCAGCTCCTCGACGACCTCGGGCATCGCCTGCTTCATCCGCGAGAGCTCCCAGTGCTCGATCTTGATCAGCCGCACGGGCGAGGTCGCGATCACCGACGCCCCACGCGCCTGCTTTTCGAGCAGGCCCTGCTCCCCGAAGAAGTCGCCGGGGCCGAGCTCGGCGACCTGCTCGCCCTCGCGCTCGACCTTCACGGTGCCGTCCTCGATCACGTAGAAGTCGTTGGAGTACCCGCCCTCGCGGATGATCGTCTTCCCCTCTGCAGCCGACTCGAGGGTGGCGAAGGTCGCGACCTTCGACAGCTTGTCGTCGTCCACATCTGCGAACAGTGGGGTGTTCTTCAGCGAGCTTACGTCCACGGGTCTCCTCCGCTCGGGATCGTCGTCGGGAACCTAACTGATCGACTCGGCGGAAGCGGCGGTAACAACCGGCGTGTGACGACGTTCACGGATCGTCTCGAGGAACAACTCGATCGTCTCGACCACGCGGGCGGTGCGCACGCTCGGGAGCGATGTCGAACGCATGCTCGGCCCCGGCGAGCTCCGCGTAGAGGACCGGGTTCTCAGAGACCGCGCGCAGGCGCTCCACGAAGCTGCGCGCGTCGGGGACCGGAACGAGGGTGTCGCTGTCGCCGTGCAGCATCGAGAAAGGGCGGCGCGTCCGGGCCGATGCGAAACGTCGGCGACGCATCGCGGAAGCGCTCGGGCGCGTCAGCGAAGCGCGCCTTGAACACGTAGGGCTCGAGCACGTTGTCGCGCAGCTCCGGGTAGTAGACGCCGTCGGCGTTGGTGAGGTCGTAGACGCCGTAGAACGGGACCGCGGCGGCCACGGAGGTGTCCGCGTCCTCGAATCCGGGCTGAAAGGCCGGGTCGTTCGCGGTCAACGCGGCGAGCGCCGTGCAGATGGCCTCCCGCCGAGCCGCCCGTGATGCAGATGAAGTCCGGATCGGCGCCGTACTCCTCGGCGTGCTCGCGCACCCATGCGATCGCCCGCTTGACGTCGATGATGTGGTCGGGAAAGGTCGCGCTTCGGGCTCAGCCGATAGTCGATGTTGAAGCCGACCCAGCCGCAGCTCGGCGAGGTGATTGAGCAGCGGGATCCCCTGCTCGACCCGGCTGCCGACGATCCAGCCACCGCCGTGGACCTGGATCACCGCCGGGCGCGGCGCGCTCGGCCTTCGCGCTCGGGCATGTAGACGTCGAGGCGCAGCTTGAAGTTGCCGTAACGGGCGAACTCGACGCCGCGAATGCGCCTGCACACCCGCTGGCGAGCCACAGCATCAACGGCGGGAAGACGATGTGGCTGAGCGGAAAGCGCGCCGCGCTCTTCACCCCAGTCCGCCTCCAGCTCGGCGAGCGCCTCGCGCAGCGTCGCCGCCGTCGAGCAGCGCCTGCGCGGCAAAGCGCGCGAGGACGAGCTCCGACGCCCGAGCAAAGCCGCCACGACGATGGTCCCGACGGTCGAGCCGAGCGCGCCGAGCGCCGACCATGACCGCGATCGCGACCGCGTTGACCAGTAAGCCCACGCCCACGGGAACTCGCGCACCGCCGAGCGCGCGATCCAGCGCCAGAGGCGGACGTGCAGGCGCCACGGCATGTCGCAGCGTGACCGCCTTGCGAAAAGCTCCAGCACGGGTTCAGCCCGTGTGACCCGCTTCGATCGCGTCGATCGCGGAGCGAGATGAAGATCTCGCGGGCGCGCCGCAGAGCCTGGCTGTCGCCGCGATCGAGGCGTTCGAGGGAGAGCCCCTCGAGTCCGGAGATGATGAAGATCGCGATCGCGTCGAGCTCGTCGGCCGCGATCTCCCCGTCGAGGCCGCGCAGGACCTCGCGCAGGATCGCGCGGTGGCCCTCCTTCATCTCGAGCATGATGCCGCCGACCTCTTGTCGATCGACCCGGCGTTCGAGGAGAGATCGAAGTACACGCGCTGGAGCCCCGGATCACGGTCCATGACAGTCCCAGAGCGCGTCGGTCATCGCGGTGACCAGCTCGCGGGCGTGGCGCGCCGACCGACCTCGGCGAGGATCTCCTTCGTCAGGGTCTCGGAGACCCGCCTCGCGGTCGGCAGCCACGAGCCCCTGCTTGGAGCCGTAGTAGTAGGAGATCATCGCCTTGTTCTGGCCCGACTCGGCGGCAACCTTGGCCGTGGTCAGGCCCACGTAGCCCTCGTCGCGCAGGACCTCGTAGGCCGCGTTGAGGATCCGCTCAGGGGCGTCGGAGGCCGGGCGCCCGGGCCGGCGCGCCTCTGCACCCGCTCGCGGTCGGCGTGCGGCTGTGCCCCCGCTCAAGCGGGCGCCCCGGCCGCGGTCGGCTCCATGCCCATCGCCGCCAGCTTCTTCGACAGCGACTTCATCGCGTACTCGAACATCTCCGAGGAGTGATATCCGAACGGCGTGTCGAAGTCGTAACGATCCTCGACCCAGCCCGGCGAGAACGCCAGCACCGCCGTCGGCAGCGTCTCCGACAGCGTGTCCTGGATCACCTGCCGGTAGCGGACGTCCTCCTTGATCGCGTCGTTGAGGAACTTGACCCCGAAGCCGACGTGACGCGACTCGTCGCGGTTGACGTGGGTGAAGCCGTCGCGGAAGCCGGGCAGCCGGTCGGACTCCTTCAGGAAGCGGAGGATGAAACGGGCTCCGGTCAACGCCAGCGTTCCCTCGATGACGATCATGTAGATCGTTACGCCGCGGACCAGCGCCTCCATGTCCGACGGGTCCTTGCGCAGCGTCTCGGCGGCCTCATGGAGGATCCCGTCGAAGAGCTCGAGGTACTCGTTGTGCATCTTCGGGCGCTCGGCGGCGAGGTTCTCGGCGATCGTGCGACGTGCCGGAGCCCAGAACCTCGCGGTAGAAGCGATCGAAGAAGACGCAGTGGCGCGCCTCGTCGGCGATCTGCGCGGCGAGGAAGATGCGCTGGTCATCGGTCGGCGCGGCGATCGCGAACGGCAGCAGCTCGGTCGTGACCCGCTCCTCGCCGATGAAGAACGACGAGAGGATCCAGTTCAGGTATCGGCGCTCATCGTCGGTCCACAGGTCCGACTGCCCACTCCTCGGCGTCGGCCGTGAAGTCGAAGCTCTCCGAGCTCCAGCCCTGGTTCTCCCAGCGCGAGATCAGCTTGCGATACGACGGCGCCGCCTCGACGATCCGATCGAGGTTCGCCATCACCTTGTCGATGTCGCCGTCGAGCAGGACGTCGAGGGCGCTGAGGTCGTCGGAGCCTTCGTCGGTGCGGGTGTCGATGATCGCCATGGATCCTCCGGGGGTCGCCGCTGGGCAGGGGTTGCCCCGAATTCTTATCCGACCGTTTGATAAATGTCAAACGGCGGCCGGCTCCGCCCCAGCGGGCGCGGCGTCCGCGGCGGGGCCGAGCGGCCCTCGCGCGATCGACTCGCGGCGCACACGCAGGAACTCCGGACCCATGTTGCGCAGCGGCGCGGGCAGCACCGGCGTGAGCGCGCGCGCCGCGGCCCCGAGCGCCCGCAGCTCGGTCTGCTGAGACGGCGTCCAGGCCAGGCCGAGCTTGTTCCGCAGGCTGGCGGGCATCAATCCGACGGTCGCGACCCGCGTTGCCCGCGTCGGCGCGATCTTCAGCAGCGGCCAGAGCCGGTCGATCACGGGCAGGCCCGGCGGCGCGGGGCTGTCGAGGGCGCGCAGGACGGTGTCCACGCTCTCCGTGTGTTCGAGGCGCTCGTCGATCATCGTGTCGACGTAGTCGCGGAACTCCGCCCGGCTTTCGGGCAGATCGCCGGGGCGCACGCCCACGAAGCGTCCGAGCGGCAGGTACTCGGCGTAGAGGCGGTCGCGGTCGGCCGGGCTGATCCCGCCGACGAAGCGCTCACCGGCGGCAAACCCCGACTCCATCAGCGTCGCGTGAACCCAGGCGTAGGCCTCGGGCTCGAGCGCGTGATAGCGACTGCCGTCCGCGTTGGTGCCCTTGATCTGCTTGTGAAGGTTGCGCAACCGCCTCCCCATCGCGGCGGCATCGCGGCCCCCGTAGACGAGGAGGTAGAGGTAGTCCATGGTTCGCAGCAGGCGCCCCCACGGGTCCTGCTCGAAGGTCGAGTGGTCGCGAACACCGCTGCCGACGGTCGGGTGGGCCACCTGCAGCATCAGCGCGTAGCCGGCGCCGAAGAAAAGGCGGGCGTCGCCAAACGTCTGCCAGACCAGCGAATCGGGCCCGAGGACGATCTGCTCGACCTCCTCGTCGTCCGGGAGCAGCGGTCCGCGTTTGCTCATCGTCTCGCCGCCACCGCCGGGATCACGTCGCGGTCGAGGGCGAGCAGCCCACCGACGAGCAGCTCGCGAAGCTGGGCGCGATTGAGCGGGCCGCCGCGCAGCCAGTCAAACGTCGCGGACTCGACGAAGCCGGCGTATGCGCGCACGGCCGCGCGCAACTCGACCGGCGCCGCTTCCACCGGCGCCTGCGGGCGCAGGATCGCGATGACGGCGTCGGCGGTCCGCTCGCGCGCCGCGTCGAAGACCGCCTCGATCTCGGCATCGCGCCCGAAGCCCTGGGCGCCGTGCGCGGCAAGCAGGACGCCGCGGCTGCGCTCGCTGACGTCGAGCCAGCGGTCAACCGCCGCCCCGAGCGCCGTCGCCGGATCGCCACTGGCGATCTCCTCGGCAAACACGTCGGGCGGCAGTTCGAGCAGCGAGCGCACGACCTCGAGGTACAGCTCGCGCTTGCCACCGAAGTAGTGATGGACGAGCCCCCGCGTGACCCCGGCCTCGGCCGCGATCTCGGCCGTCGAGACCGCCCCGTAATGACGGTCGCTGAACAGCCGCCGCGCGGCGGACAGGATCTGCCGTCGACGCTCGGAGGTGTCGAGGCGACTGAACCGTGGAGGCGTCGCGGTGGCTTGCACGCGCAGACCGTATCAGCCTTGTTGGCAATATGCCAATAAGGACGCCTCACTGCCAATGCCCTGCCCCAGCACTACGGACTCGTGTCCGGCGGCGGCGGGTTGAACGGCTTCAGGTGCGGATAGGACCCCGGCTCGTATGGCTCCGGGTCGGCAGCGTCACCCGGCTTCGGGTAGGCGTTCTGGCAGAGGCCGGTGTTGACCGGGACGTCGTCCTCCGGGTAACACGTGGCGGGCTCGGGGTTGTCGCTGCAGCTCGCCCGGGTCGAAGAGGATCGCGAAGCGCGCCCAGGCCCCGTCGGCGTCTCCGTGCGCGGTGACCGAGTCGACGTTGGAGAAGAAGGAGACGATGCCCCGGCTGCGCGGCGCGGCGTAGCGCAGCAGCGGTACGAGGTTGCGCACGGCCGCCTCGAGGCCGGGAACCGACGGCCCGCCGAGGACGACCACGCGCAACAGCTTGCGCAGCGTCGGCAGCCCGGACACCTGCTTGACCACCTCGATGGTGTCCGAGGCGAGGGGGCCGAGGTCTGAGATCGCCGGGGCGAGGTCGGGGGCGGCATCGCGCAGTTCGGCGAGCAGCGGCTGGGCCTCGCGCAGCAGCGGCCGGCCGCCGCGCAGCGCCCGGGTCCCCGCGTCGAGCACGCCCGGAAGCTGATCGACCGCGCTCGAGATCGAGTCGGTGTTCGTGGCGAGCGCGTCGAGCGTCGCGGGCCGGAGGCAACGATCCGCCTGATCGCGTCCTCGCGGCTGCCCAGCTCGCTGACCACGGTCGCGGAGTCGCTCACGAGGCCGCTGATCTCGTCCTCCTGTCCGTGCAGGGCATCGGTGAGGTCGCGCAGCTCGGAGAACGTGCGGGCGAGCTCGCCGTCGTGGCGTTGAGATCGCCACCTGCGTCGGCGCGGCGCTGGCGTCGCCGAGGGTGGACAGGGTCGAGCCGAGGTGCCGGCGTCCGCTGGCGTCGAGGAAATCCAGCGCCTCGTCGAAGTCGACGCTGGCGAGCGCGCGCACCGGCGCCCCGGAGGGAGCGCCGGCGCTGTCGGGCTGCCGGGGTCGAGATCGAGGAACGGGTCGCCGAGCAGCGTGCGCTCGCCGATGGACACCGTGGCGTCGGAGTGCACGGCCCCGAGCTCGTCGTTGTCGACGGTGAACGTGACCGTCGCCTTCGAGGTGTCGTGGTCGAAGTCGATCGCCGTGACCTTGCCGACCTCGACACCGTGGACGAGCACGGGCTGTTGGTCGGCAGCCCCTCGCTGTCCTTGAAGCTGGCCTTCAGCTCGTACGGCTGGCCCTCGATTGCCCGGATCGGGCTCGGCCCTCAAACGCCTCGTTGAGAGCGATGAAGCTGATCACCGCGAGCACGGAGCACACGAACGCGAGCGCGAGGCCCACCTTGGGGACGCGATGGTCCATTAGCTGCCTCCCCCACCGACGGGCTCGGGCGGCAGCCCGGGGATCTCGAAGCGCATGATGCAGGCGATCGGGTTGGTGTCGCAGGTCGCTCGAGCGCCAGCGCGAGCTTGCGCTCCAGAACCGACGGGCCACCGTCGCTGCTCTTCGCGGCGGAGGCGGCAGGCCGAGGTTCTCGGGCTTCGGGTCGGCGAAGCCAAGGACGTCGACCTGGCCGTAGGCGCCCCCGCGGTCGTTGACCGAGGTCGCGCCGCTGAGCGTGTCGCCGAGCTGGGCGAAGCCGTTGCGGTACTTTCGAGAACGCGCGCGAGCGAGACGAGGTCGCGCGCCGTCGGGGTCAGCCCCCTGATCTTGGCCTGCAGGCCGCGCGTGCCCTCGAGCATGAGCTGGACGGCTCCGCGGCCTCCTTCGTGAGCGAGCTGAACTCATCGACCAGCGAGCCCGTCTGCGGCAACAGCGCGCGCAGCTTGCCGGCCGCGTCGGCCAGGCCGCCCGCGACCGGAAGCAGCCGGTCAAGGGCCGGGTTGAGGATCTCCGCCAGATCCGCGGTCGCCGTAAGCGCGCGCCCCGCCTCCTCGAGCGCCGGAGCAAGGTCACGAGTAGCCGCCGCGAGCTCGGTCTCGCGGTTGGCCGTGACCGAGAGCGTTTCGCTGCCCGCGGCGACGGCGTTGCCGAGCTGCTGGGAGCGGTCGGCGAGGGTCGACGACAGGACGTCGAGCTCGTCCACGAAGCGTGCGAGCAGGCGTCGGCGGGTCGGCGAGCGAGCGCGCGACCGGGCGCCCGGTTTCGGTGAGGTCGGCTACCTGCTGCAGATCGGCGTTGAGGTCACCGTCGCCCTCGCAGGCTGCGCTCCGCCTCGCCGATCACGATCTGCGCGTAGGCGCGGGTGTCGGCGTCGAGGATCCCGGTGAGGTCGTCGATCGCGACAAAGGCGGTCGTGCGACCGACCGGGATGGGGGTGCCGTCGGGCAGGGGTCCCCGCGCCGGCGTGCCGGGGTCGACGTTGAGGATGAGGTTCTGGATCGCGCTGGCGGGGCGCAGCTCGGCGCTGGCGTCGGCGAAGATCTTGCCGCGCATGTCGGGCTCGAGCGTGAGCGTCGCGATCGCCTTGCCGTCCTCGTAACGCACGTCCGTCACCCGGCCCTCCAGTGACCCGGCCACGGCGGCGCCGGGCTCGTCGACCCGGTCGAGGCCCTTCGCGTCAGCGTACTCGACCTCGACCACATACGGCGGTGTGGCGAACGGCAGCCGGATCGACTTCTTGGCGAGCGTGTAGCCGAGGAAGGTCAGGGCCGCGATCCAGCTGCAGGACGATCAGGAAACGCCCGAGCGGCACGCGGTGCACGTTGCGCGGCGGCGAGACGAACCGGGCCATCGTCCGCAGCACGCCGAGCGGGAACGCGAGCACCTTCCTCATTGGCAGTACCCGCCTGCCTCGAGCTGGTGGGCGAGGTCGGGGCTGATCTGTGCGATCTGATCGCACGGCAGGAGCCCGGCTAGGTGCGTCGATCCAGCCTGATCGAAATACGCGCCGAGGCGGATCGCGTGACCCGTTCCCAGGTTCCCCGTGCTGGCCGTCTGGTACGGCCGCAGCGCGGCATCGCCCCCGCCGAAGCCGGAGAGCAACTGCAGATAGGTCGGCTGTCCAAGGCGCGACTTGCGCAGCATCGCCGGGAGCACTCGCTTGTCGAGAATGTCCTGACCCGGGCCGCAGGATGTCGAGCAGCTGCTTCAGGCCGGGGGCGGCGGCGGTGGCCCGGCGCATCATTGCAGGATTATCAGCAACAAGGCGCGCAGGTTCTGCATCTGGTGGATCTGACTGGCGCAAAGGATCCGGCAGCGCGTCAGATCCCTTTGCTGACCAAACTGCTGGCCGGTGTTTCCGTGCCGGTGCAGGTCGGCGGCGGCATCCGCACCGAACAAGACGTTGAGGCTTTGCTCAGCGCCGGGGCAACCCGCGTGGTGGTCGGCTCGACAGCGGTAAAAGATCCGCAGACCGTACAGGGCTGGTTCACCCGTTTCGGCGCAGATGCGCTGGTGCTGGCACTTGATGTCCGCATCGATGCAGAAGGCACTAAAAATGTCGCCATCAGCGGCTGGCAGGAAAACTCCAACGCCACGCTGGAACAGGTCGTCGAGCGATATCTGCCGTTCGGCCTGAAACATGTACTTTGCACCGATATTTCCCGTGACGGCACGCTGGCGGGTTCTAACGTTGAACTTTATCGTGAAGTGACCGCACGTTATCCGCAGGTAGCATTTCAGGCATCCGGCGGCATCGGCTCGCTTGATGATATTGCGGCATTACGCGACAGCGGCGTAAAAGGTGTCATTGTCGGGCGCGCATTGCTCGACGGTAAATTTACTGCGACGGAGGCAATTTCATGCTGGCAAAACGGATAATCCCCTGCCTCGACGTTAAAGACGGTCAGGTTGTGAAAGGCGTGCAGTTCCGCAATCACGAAATTATCGGCGACATCGTGCCTTTAGCGCAGCGTTATGCTGAGGAAGGCGCAGACGAACTGGTGTTTTACGACATTACGGCGTCCAGCGACGGTCGCGTGGTAGACAAAAGCTGGGTATCACGCGTGGCGGAAGTCATCGATATCCCCTTCTGTGTCGCGGGCGGCATTAAGAGCCTGGAAGATGCAGGCCAGATTTTGCAGTTTGGTGCAGACAAGATTTCCATTAATTCACCCGCACTGGCTGACCCGACATTGATCAGCCGCCTCGCCGACCGCTATGGTGTACAGTGTATCGTTGTCGGTATCGATACGTGGCACGATGCAGCGACCGGTACCTATCAGGTGCATCAGTTTACCGGCGACGAAGCGCGTACTAAAGTCACTACCTGGCAGACGGTTGACTGGGTGAAAGAAGTTCAGGAACGCGGCGCAGGTGAAATTGTACTGAATATGATGAATCAGGACGGCGTGCGTAACGGTTACGACCTTGCGCAACTTAAGATGATCCGCGAAGTGTGTCACGTTCCGCTGATCGCCTCCGGCGGTGCCGGCACCATGCCACACTTCCTCGATGCCTTCCGCGAAGCACAGGTTGACGGCGCACTGGCCGCCTCCGTGTTCCACAAACAAATTATTAATATTGGTGAGCTGAAAAGCTACTTAGCCGAAAATGGCGTGGAGATCCGCTTGTGAGTAATCAGGACGTAAAAACCGGTCTGTTAACCGGTGAACAGATCAGCCAGCTCGACTGGGCAAAAGTGGATAACCTGATGCCGGCCATCATACAGCACGCGGTGTCGGGTGAAGTACTGATGCTCGGTTATATGAATCAGGAAGCGCTGAGCGTTACCCAGTCCTCCGGTAAAGTCACCTTTTATTCCCGCACCAAAGAACGTCTTTGGACAAAAGGCGAAACGTCAGAAAACTATCTGAATGTGGTCAGCATCACGCCAGATTGTGACAACGACACGTTGCTGGTTCTGGTTAATCCGGTGGGTCCGACCTGCCACAAAGGCAATAACAGCTGCTTCCACCCTGCCGAAACCGACTGGGCGTTTTTGTATCAGCTGGAAGAACTGCTGGCATCGCGCAAAACCGCCGATCCGGAAAGCTCTTATACCGCCAAACTGTACGCCAGCGGGACCAAACGTATCGCGCAGAAAGTCGGTGAAGAAGGCGTGGAAACTGCGCTGGCCGCCACCGTCAATGACCGCTTCGAACTGAAAAACGAAGCCTCTGATCTGATTTATCACCTGCTGGTATTACTGCAGGATCAGGATCTGAACCTCAGTGCAGTGATTGAGAATCTGCGTCAGCGCCATAAGAAATAACAGCAGGCTTTAACGCTAAAAAAGTCCAGACGTAAAAAAGCCGCCTTTGCTGAAGAGCATTGGCGGCTTTTTATTGGCATTTATTAGTTACCGTAGCGTATTAGGATTTAACCATGTTACGACCAAGTACAATCGACTGAACCCACAATAATACCCATCAATCGCACCAAGCAGTAGAATTAAACACTTTCTTAGGGCTATCTCTATGTATTGGCAGATCAGGTTTCATTACATAGCGAAGCGCATAAGTTGAATCAGGTTTAGATTTTAATGCACTAATTGCTAACAATGTCTGACGTGCCTGATAATAAGAAGCATCAAATGGCAATGGTCGTGTTGCTTCATTCTTTAATAGTAGCAGAGAGAGCATCGCTACCCAGAACAAAAAGAGTATCTTCAGAGAGCGTTTCAGCCTGCTGAACCAGAGTATCTTTAATTTTTGCCTGTTGGGCAACCAGTAATGCTTGGTTTAACATTTTCAAACGGAGGATCTTTCTTCTCCTGAGCAACCTTCTCCTGAGTCGTTAAATCCTCTTTAAGGTCTTCAATTTTAGAGTTGATACTAATTTGCAAGTCATTATCAAGTTCAGTGACTACCCGCTTGTTAATTTGCTGAATGTAAGTAGTGAGAGTTTTTTGCGCCTCGCCAGCTGTTTTTGCGGTATAACTTATTTTTAGTGGGACTGGTCTGATCTTTAACTGCTGGAGCAATCATGAGCTTTTCCGGGATCCAGCCTGATTATCAAGTTGTTCCGATAAGGCAGAAATTGATGCATTGAATCGACCAAAAAAACGTTGTTGAACATCTACTAACTGTTGGGGCATTTGCGGGGTTCTGGCTATACAATACGCTCATGGCGTTATTGTAGTTTGCAATTTGTCCTGAATCTGGATAGGTGACAATTGCATTCTGAAGTCCATTTCTGCTTTAGCAACAAACAAATAAACTATCGCTAAAATAATTGTCAAAACCATAATTGAAAAGATTATTATTTTACCACGCCACAACTGCATAAGAACGTCGATAAGATCAATTTCTTCATTTTGTTTCGAAGACAGGTTATTTGTCATTTTATTATCTTGATTCATGATTACCCTAGAGAAAAACAATCACATTTGGTCAGTAATTAAATGTTTAGCCAATCATATAGACAGGTTTCATAGAAATAATTGGTATTAAAAACAATGTTTTTCGTAAGAATTCACCCGAAAAATATACTCAGGTTTTTAGGGAAAGGTTCGCTATCAAAAAAAACGCCCCTGATACCGGGGCGTCAAAATTTTAGTTAGCTTAAATTAATCCAACCATTCGGTATGGAATACGCCATCTTTGTCGGTACGCTTGTAAGTATGCGCACCGAAGTAGTCACGCTGTGCCTGGATCAGGTTAGCTGGCAGAACCGCTGAGCGGTAGCTGTCATAGTAGTTGATCGCAGCAGAGAAGGTTGGTGTCGGGATACCGTTCTGAACGGCATAAGACACAACGTCACGCAGCGCTTGCTGATATTCGTCAGCAATGTTTTTGAAGTACGGAGCCAGCAGCAGGTTAGCGATAGATGCATTTTCAGCATACGCATCGGTGATTTTCTGCAGGAACTGCGCGCGGATGATACAACCAGCACGGAAGATCTTCGCGATTTCGCCGTAGTTCAGATCCCAGTTGTTCTCATCTGAAGCAGCTTTAAGCTGTGAGAAGCCCTGAGCGTAAGAAACCAGTTTACCCAGATACAGAGCACGACGTACTTTCTCGATGAACTCAGCTTTGTCGCCAGAGAAAGGTTTAACCGCCGGGCCAGACAATACTTTAGAGGCCGCAACGCGCTGATCTTTCAGGGAAGAAAGATAACGGGCAAATACGGACTCAGTGATCAGGGTCAGTGGTTCGCCCAGATCCAGCGAGCTCTGGCTGGTCCATTTACCGGTGCCTTTGTTCGCTGCTTCGTCGAGGATCACATCAACCAGATATTTACCTTCTTCGTCTTTCTTAGTGAAGATATCTTTGGTGATGTCGATCAGGTAGCTGCTCAGCTCGCCTTTGTTCCAGTCAGCGAAGGTGGTTGCCAGCTCTTCGTTGCTCAGATTCAGGGACTGTTTCAGCAGAGAATACGCTTCTGCGATAAGTTGCATGTCGCCGTATTCGATACCGTTATGAACCATCTTAACGTAATGACCAGCACCATCTGCACCGATGTAAGCTACGCAAGCGTCGCCATCTTCAGCACGCGCTGCGATTTTCTCAAGAATCGGAGCCACCAGTGCGTACGCTTCTTTCTGACCGCCAGGCATGATGGATGGGCCTTTCAGTGCGCCCTCTTCACCACCGGAAACACCGGTACCGATGAAGTTAAAACCTTGCTCAGACAGTTCGCGGTTACGACGAATGGTGTCTTTATAATAGGTGTTGCCGCCATCGATCAGGATGTCGCCTTTATCCAGGTGCGGAGTCAGGGATGCGATGGTTTTATCAGTTGCTTCACCGGCTTTCACCATCAGCAAGATACGACGAGGTTTTTCCAGTGAGTCAACAAACTCTTCGACGGTGTAGTGCGGGACCAGATTTTTACCCGGATTTTCAGCGATGACTTCATCAGTCTTGTCGCCAGAACGGTTAAAAATGGAAACGGAATAACCACGGCTTTCGATGTTAAGCGCGAGGTTACGGCCCATGACCGCCATACCGACAACGCCGATCTGTTGTTTGGACATTAGCAACTCCTGTCTGAAATAGTTGATCGCCCAGTTTTTAGTCTAAACCCCTGTTAACAGTGAGTTTAACTGCACCGGGCCATACAAATGAACACAAGCATTGTACATGAGAATGGCGACGGGTGAACCTATTGCTACATTCAGAAAGTGCTCTGAGCAACCTGAATGAAAGCTCCTGGCTGCATCTTTAACACAATTAAATGAATAGTCAGATAAAGAAATTTTTAAAAAAACACGCCAAGATACTACTAATTAGTCAATATGTTTTGCATTTTTGACTTGAGAAATGAAGATTCTTAAACCATCTTCGAGTGAAGTTATTTCATAGCCCCCTATTACAGAAAATAACCGACTATTGTCTAAGATATTTGTCAGAATAATTTCTCTTTGAACATTCAAATACTCTAAACACATGTCAGTTTTCATTTCTTTGAATACTGCATTAATCACATCTATTGTTGCAACACCAGAACCAGAACCAATATTAAAAACGGTATAATTAACATCACGGAACTGGAATAAACGAAAAAATAAATTAACAAAATCATCTATGTAAATATAATCTCGGATCTCTTTTCCAGTTCCCCAGACTTGGACTTTTTTATTTTCTCTAATCTTGCCAATTAAAACTGCAATCAATCCTTGATTCGAATGTATTTTTTGGTACTTTCCGAAAGGGTTGGAAGGCCTAATAATAAGATGTTCTTTATTGATACTCTTCCCATATTGAGAAATGAACCTTTCTAATTCAACTTTACTTTTCCCATAAGAACAGACAGGGCTCAATCGATCACTTTCTTTATGCGGAAGGTCGCTATTTTCGTAAACCCGACCACCGGAAGAAAAATATATAACTCGTTCCACTGCAGAGAAAATTAATTTTAATGCACTTTTATTCTCCTCTATGAGTAAATCATAATTTTCAGTCGGCGTGTTTACAGGGATATTATTTATTAGATATATTGCCGATTGGATATTGTATGTTTTTAAAATATCTATTTTATCTTCTAAATTGGATAACTCACCCTGAATAAATGTCAGTTTTGGTGATTCAAGATGGGGCTTAGTTCGGCCATATACAACAACATCATAAGATTCCATCAGAAATTTTTCGATCAAATTGAGGGCAATAAAACTTGAGCCACCAAATATTAATACTCTCTTATCCATCACAACCTCAACGAAAATGACACCTAATTATTATTCAATCGAAATGCCGTTATATCTATAACGTTAAAATGCTTTTAATATTTTTGCAGGAATACCACCGATCACTACATTATCAGGAAAGGACCGATTCACAACCGAATTTGAAGCAACAACTACATTATCACCCAGAGAAACACCTGACAGTACTTTGACATTGTCTCCAAGCCATACATTACGACCTAATATGGTTTTTCCTCTTGTCATTAAGGGTCTATTTTTAGGTAAAACCTCATTGTACTGTGAACCAAATGAATGGTCATGGTCGGTAACTAACACATCACTTCCAATTAGGCATCCATTGCCGATGCGAACCTCAACCATCGCTGAAACATGTACATTTTGGCTTAATGACACATCATCTCCTATAATAAGAGTAGCATGGTCTATACAATCTAACCAAGTCTGATTCCCTAAAATTACATGATTACCTATGGAAATATTTTTAGTTCCTACAATCGAGATATTTCTACCTACAACAAGACCACGAGTTGAGAAAGCAGCACTATAAAATTTGTTCCTCATTTTTAAATACACATAAAAGACTAATTTTAATAAAAAAATCATTGGCCGTTCACGTAAAAGTGAATTCACTTAATTCATCTCCTGGAAATTATTTTTTTTATTTTACAAACGGTAAGCATCACGTAATAAGGCAAAATACCATAGTTTTTTTTAATGATGCCATCAGCATTGGTAACATCAAACGTAAAGCCTTGATCCGTTGAAACAGTCTTGTAGTACCAAGGCGTTACGAAGTCAAGAAACATTTTCCATTTGATTCTACGAAATGTTTTATTGGTCAACTCAGAAGATTTAACTTTTGCTCTCAACATATTGAGATATCGATTACAAAAACAATCGAAGAGGTTATAACCCCCCTTCCCTGATACAGAAATATTTTCAAAAATTACATAATCGCAAATCAAATAATTTTCCTTTATACAATTTAGCAGTATAGAGGTGTGAGGGAACATGGAGTCTAAATTTTCTCGTTCATGCGGAACTAAATCAAAATCTTTTTTCCAAATGCTAAATGCTGAACTCCATGTATTTTGGAAATGCGTTTTTGAGAAAAAATCATCTTTACTAGTGCAAAGCTTATTTACATTAAATCCAAGCGTGCCATTTGAGAAAAAAATGGTAGGCATATCATTTATATTCTCTTGTACTAATTTAATCATAAATGAGAACTGCCCTTTAACAAAACAGCTATAGTCATTGTGTAATTTTAATAAACTTCCAGAAGCTTCCCTCAGAGATACAATAGAGTTGTAAAATCCTAATAAAGGATTTTTTACATGTTTAACTCTGTACCCATTAGCTTGCAAACTCTCACAATAACTTTTGATATTATCATTGTCTGAATTATCAGAGATAACTATTTCATACAATGACACATCGACACCGTCATTAATTATTGATTCGACAGTTGCAGTTAAATGCTTCAGACGATCTTTAGTGGGTATACAAATTGATATTAGAGGATTCATATTATTTATGACAAAGTTTTAATGGTTTTTTTGGATTTAGATATAAAATAGAAAAATAGAGTAACAACCATGACTTCTATTAAAATTGAAGCAACTGATACACCCCATATTGAGAAAGCCGCAGAACTTATAAAGAGCACTGGAAATCCTACAATTCCAGAAATAATGTAGGTTATGCTAAATTGTCGGGACATGCCTTTGGGAAGCATGATTTGTATCCCTAATAAGTTAGCTATCGCCACAATGGGTGGGATCCATACCAATATTTTAAGCAAGTTGGAAACGTCATGCATATTCTGTCCATAAAATATTGTGATGATTTTATCAGAAAAAATCATCACACCTAGACTAAGGATAAATAAGGGAATTACAAAATATTGAAACGTCTTTTTTATTAGTGCCAATGCGGCATTTTCCTCTGATTGCATAAGTTTGCTTAATCGCGGGTATAATGCCTGAGAAACAGGGTTAATTAAAGATTGTAGAGCAAGCCTTATTTTATCGGCTGCAGAAAAAATACCAACACTGGCAACCCCAGAAGTCATTCCCAAAATTATTGGAATACTTGTAGTATATAAACTGACAAATGATGTTGATATGAAAATGTCCCAACTGTCTTTTAATTCGTGCAAAACGTCAAACTTATCAATTTTTTTAAAATCTGCCAGGCCTTTAATCTGACTATGGCACATTGCTATAACAGCAGCGATTACAGGTATTAAACCTTGAATTAAAATTGCCAGATATAAATCTTCAGATGACTTTACAAATAAAAAAACAAGTATGATGCCTGCAATTCTAGAAACAAAGTTACAAACAGCTATCCATACCATTTTTTCGTATGCCTGATATAACCAGATAGGAAAAAAAACACTTCCCCAAACACTTAAATATGCAACATTTAAATACCCAGTGTAGTCCTGGTATTTTGGAATACATAAGAGCGCTAGGTTCAACAGAACAATACCAATTAGAGCTAAAAAGGTTTTAGCTGCTAATACCGAGCTAAATGTTTTTGACACATAATTAAAACTATCTAAATTGACTGCAATTTTTCTTGTAGCAGAAAGATTGAAACCGTATTCAGTTAAGATTATAAAATATTGTGACACAGTTAAAATAAGAATATACACGCCAAATACTTCAACCCCTAACACTCTAACTAAATATGGAATAATTAAAAGTGGCAATATATAATTTACAGCCTGAATACTAAACAATGAGAATATATTCTTAATCAGCAATCGATCCAATTCTTTACCCTCACTTTTAAAGTTTATAATTATTTTTTAGCGTGAGATAACGAATCATACTTCTAACATGCCAAAAAAAACTCTTCGAAAATAATTTACGGTTCGAATGCGCTGCTAAATGGACAGCTTTGATATCTGGGTAATACACTACACTATGTTTACACAAAACCTTTGCGCGTAAACATATATCAATATCTTCACAGTACATGAAGTAATTGCTATCAAAACCATTTATTTCATCATACAATTTTGCGTTGAACATCAAAAAAGAACCTGAAGCCCAGTCCACAGCTGTTGCTCTAATGATTTTAGACTTATCCAGAATGCTTGGATTTTTTCCAGTTATGTATGATTTAACAAAATCAGTGAGGGTCGGGAAATTTCTAACCGCATTATCATATTCATTGCATTCAGCATTTTTGTATAAATTGACCGTAGAAAGATGTGTTTTATCTAGTTTCATCTTTTCTACAAGATTATAAATAGATTCAGGATCAACTATGACGTCAGGATTCAGTACTAAGAACCAGTCATCTTCTGAAGGTGAATTATTAAAAGCAGCTTGGAAAACAATATTATTGTTCTCACCAAACCCTAATTTTTTATCATTTGCAATATAGTATATATCGTGGGTATCACACCACTCTTTGAATCCATCCTCTTTTACATTATCTATCAAATAAACTTTAAAGATTTTGGATAGTTGTTGGAGACTTTTTAACTTTTTTATAAGATCAAAATGATTATGTGACACAACGGATATTACTATACTCACTTGCTAATCCCTTTATTTATTGCTCTTTCTGCATAGTTGAGCCATTTGGAATATTGTTCATGCAACAATCGCATACGTTCAGTAGTATTGATAGAGTTATTAGCATAGCCAGACAGTAGCATAGTAACCACATCGACAATCGATTCATTACTATTAGCGTCGTTCACTATTACTATGCTTTCTGACATTACTGCTTTTAATGTTACTGCCGATGGTATTGGTGTTGATACAATTTCACAACCAGCGACAAATGCTTCCAAATTAAGGGAGCCCTAACCCTTCCCATTTAGAAAGACATATAAATACTTTTGTTCTATTCAGTAATTTTAAGAATTGCTCTCTATTACAATTATTGATGGTATTATTATTTGTAATCTGTTGTCGAGAGGCATTGATGACTTTCACGTTCCAACCTTTTCTCTCAATCAGATTCATCACTTCTAATGTTTTTTGGGGATCTTTATATTGTCCATCTCTGATAATACCTAAAACGTCGATGGTTTTAGATGTGTCATGATTGCTATCCATCGTAAAGGGAACAAATGACAACCCTTCAATGTCGGTATTATGCTCAGGAATGATTCTTGAACAAAGAATTTGATTCGTAAATATTAGGTTTTTCGATAGCAGGTAATTCTTCCAAAAAAGCTTACCTATAAATTTAATTCTTGCCGGATAGAAATCAACCTCTACGTCCTGGACAAGGGAAAATTTACTTTTTTTTATAAAATTGAAGACTGATGTCAAATGATGGGTTGCAATGTAATTTTTATAGAACAAAGCCCGAAATGAAGTAATTAAATAATCGTATATATTTGCAAATGAATTTATTTTACCCCGGCGCGGTTTTCTCAAAATAACGCTACTGGGTTTTACACTCCGAAAACCAGATATGCAATACACCAGATACCCCTGAGACTCGAAATATTTTGCCAAATTCAAGAGAAACAAGATTGCCTCCTGATAGAGCAAATCTTGGAATCGCGATATAAATAGTCACTTAAGTTAACCTTTCAAATATTTTAAATCGCGAAATCTCAGACACATATAGAAACGGTGTAGACCGAAATATAATGCAACGAAACTTTTTTCAAAAATAGAACTTGAATAAACAATTTTTTTAGAGTTAATCATCTCATTATATCTTGTTCTTAAGCTTTCTGAGTTCGAGTTCAGGGTTGATAGGCTTAAATCATGTTCAAATGAATAGTCCATGACAAAAACAGTTGCATCTTTATTTCTCACAAACTTCATAATATCGTCATCAGTACAGTAATTCCTGAGTTTATTATTATACCGGAAGTTGTTTTTCTTTATAAAATTCAACGAGATTATCATTCCACTGTTTATTGCTGAAATATGTTTGTTCGACACCAGCCCTTTTGGCGGGGTATCATAATAAAAACCTTTGAGGTATATAATTTTAATGGGGCTTATTATTTTGTTTTTGAATAACTGCATGCAATATTATGTCGGGAAGAGTTTGTTTAATTGATTCTTCGAAAACATTGAAATAATCACCATTAAAACTAGAGTCTTGATCGAATATCATTAGATAGTCTTCATCAGTACTTTGTTCAATAATGGTATTATAAATTTTTGATAACGCGATATTATCGGGAGTTTCAATATAAACAGACTCCAAACCGAGATTTTCTAAAGTCAGTTGCGCGTTTCCAATATAATTCTTATTATAATCTTTGTTGCTATTATCCCAAAATACGACACGGTAATCCTTTACTCTCGCATCTTTTCTTTCAAAGGAAGATACTAATGCTTTGAAAGTTTCAGATTTTGTTATTATTTCGTTATATAAAACGACAAGGACTATATTTTTCATTTGATTCACTTGTTTTTACTTTGAGGACAGTTGTACACCAACCAAATAAAGAAGGATGTCATTATCTTTTCAGAGAAAAAAATTGGCCCCTTCAAAATAAAACTAAAAATTAACATTGTGAACAATATATATAGATACGACTTGGAAAAATCACTGTTAGTATCAATCAATGACAGATAAGCTTTTACAAAATGAATTGTATAGCTAATTATATATATCAATCCCGCAGTACCAAAAGCAATAAAACTTAGCAATATTCCCGAATCAGTTTTATACATAAACTGATAGGGTTCACTGAGACTAGGTTGCGCCCAAAACCCGAAACCAGTAAGAGGGGGTCGTTCCAAGGTATAAATAAATAGCTATCAATAAGTTCATTTGTTGATGCTGTTTGGAAAGACCCTGTATCAATGAAATTATAGATAGGTTCAAAAACAAAATGGGTAAATACACCAAATTGTTCCGTCCCCATAATAGCCACCGCAAAGATCACCCCAAGAATAATTAGAGTTATTACATTTAAGAAGTAAAAGAGCTTGCGCTGATAGCAAATAAATGCAAATGATAAAATGGTGAACACTAATATAAACCCGCTCCTCCCCGCTATTAATGAAAGGATCACAATTACAGTTGCAAGAATTAAAAATTTATAATTGATTCTGATT